>NZ_KE387196.1:32582-81006 GCF_000430685.1 Tuberibacillus calidus DSM 17572
ATAAGGGGTTTTGGGTTAGTATTCGAGCAGGTAATTCTTGAAGGTCAATTTGTGTTTTTAAAAATTGGAATGTAACAGTAGAAAACATGACAAAAACTCCTGCCAAATGACGTTTCGAGCACCTCCCGGTCAAAATGACCTATAGAGGTGCTCGATAACGGTTCAAATGAAGAGAATACAGAATATATCCGGGGGATGAGCTTTCAACTCGTGGCACAAAACCCGGAACAAAGGCGATCCTAGAACGCCTTTTTCTGTTTTTTATTATATAATATGCCCATCGGTTTATACAAGATATTCAAAAAATTAAAGTTAAATTTTTTAACTAAGCTTTTTATGATTTCCGTTTGTTTAAAAATCAATATCACCAATTTAGCTATCACTCAAGTGTCATCTCACTTAAAATTCTTATGGCTACATAAACTGCCCGGTATTCTTCCTATACTGTAATCTTTCGGCTTTTCGATATATCTGTTATGTATTGTCATCATATCCGGTTTTCACTAGCCAACACAGTTAAACGGCTCGCAACGGAACAAGATCTTTTTTGGAGCCCCGATTATTATCAGAATATCAAATTTTTCAAATCAAGTGGTATATAATCTCTGCCAACAGTCGAAATTCTCTTATCAAGTTGGATATCGTTAACCGGTCCAATATGTACAAACATAACTTGGTCATCTTGGTGATGAACAATATCTTCCAAGGCCGCTTTTAATTTTGCCTCTTGAAGCTCACTTAACTGGCAAAGGAATACAGAGTATTGAATGTGTTCCCCATAACCCTTCATGGTTTTATAAACTTTTCTCCAGCGTTTATCATCGGAAATGTCATATGAAACCAAAACATATTTTTTTGGCATACGGAACCCCTTCGTATAAAAGTTTCAATCATTCTTCAAACATTTTGTGATTCATCACCATCGAATAGCCTAGATTTTACCTCGGCATCAGAGGTCGGTATTCGGGCAATTCACCGTCAACGAATCTCGCTAGCATCCTCATATGTAAGTCAAGAATCCGTCGATAACTGATTTTATATCCGAAAATCGGATCCGTAATCGTATCGTGCATGCGCCGTTCATAGATGCCGAAAAAGGTATCGCGTCCGCTTTTCTTAAGCAAGCAGCTGTCTTTTCCAATATAAAAATCTTTAAGCGTAATTTCTCTAGTATTCACGGCCCTAAGCACCACACTGTCAACGATAATGGGTCGGAAAGGTTCCATCATGTCTAAAACAAGTGCCGGGCGTCCGGCTTCAGGGCGATGGTAAAAACCGTACATCGGATCAAGGCCTGAAGAAGCACAAGCTGCATAAATATCACGAACGAGCAAAGTATATCCAAGGGAAAGTAAAGCGTTGACAGGATCCTTAGGCGGGCGACGCTTACGTCCGTTCATGGCAAAATCTATAGGGCTGTCAGTCTTGAGCAAGGAAGGAAACGCCGAAAAATATGCCTTAGCCGCCATCCCCTCAATACCCAGCAATGCATCGAGCGAATCGACATTTTCCACTTTCTCACTCAATCGCTTCAACTCATCTAAAACATTTTGTGTATTCGACGGGAGATTCCTTCGCAGCAACGTGCGTTGATTGCGAATCTTCGCGTACACTATCTTTTTTGCCAAACTTAACGAATATTCTTGGTTAGTAAACTTAAGAAATTGTTTCCTACGCGTAAAAATATTTTTCGAAACCAGCGGTGAAGTCATGCCAATTAACGTACCGTGAGTGGTTAAATGACTAACCGTAATGTTGGAAAACATTAACGTCTGAAGTAATTGCTCTGAACATTGGACATTTCCGAATAAAGAAACATGAACGAGATCTTTAATTGGAATGCCCTTTTTCGAGCCGTCGGGTAACTGTATGATCAATTCTTCACCAGATTTCCCAAGACGGGCTCCCGGTTCGGATACATATAAAACACCGCCATCAATGCGTTGGGGGACAATTTTACGTACATTGGAACTCGTCCCTTGCAAGTAATTTGTTTCATCAGGCAGGCAAATATAATTTAATGAACAACGAAAGCATTTCTGTGAATCTAATAGCGGTTTAGGCATCTTTTCCGGTATTTGGGTAAGTTCGTGTGCCCGATTGATGCACTCCAATGTTGCGGCAACCAACGCTTCGGAAAACAGAATTTTAACCTTCTTTCGATTCCCCCTATAAAAAAGATACCCGTATGTGCACGGGTATCCGTTTGCACGCAATAATAGTCCTTGGGCGCATAATTGAATTTGGTCATTTGGCCAGGCGGAGCCGTCCAGTTCGTATTCCTTAAAATGAAAGGTATTTGACCCGTCCGGAGCATGACTATGTTTGGCCTCAACCGGTACCCATTGCCCATCTTCATGTTTAATCGTATCTAAGACACCCGTAATCTTATATTGTTCATCCCCCAAGCGTAGGCTTAAGGGGGCTTGGCCCCAGAGTTCATCCGGGGCCATTTGACCAGGGCGTCGCCTTTTTTCAGCGCGTTCGTGTTGGGCTTTACCTTCGACCGTATCGGCACTTTCTTCAAATAATCCTTGTACATGCATGAGATGAAAGAGGCGTTCACAATATTGAATCTCATTCAACATTCGTATTGGAATCGGTTCCATTAAACAATCCTCTCCTGGAACTCCCCCCGTCGAATAACCGTCGTTCAGCCAATTTTCTTTTTAGCAAATGCTCCAATGTCCCAAAATAACGCCCGCCGGTATACCAGCGGTCTTTTGGAAAGACATATCCGCTTGGGTCACGGAATAATGTTTTCCTGTTACCTTTTAGCTCATCGGCCATAACGGAAGCTTCCTGCAAAATCTCTGAAACTAATTCCTTATCATCCGATTGGGAGGAGGTTTTTTTACCTTTTATTTTTTCCCCCTTCACCCATTTATATACATCGTTTTCTTGTTTGAATGGTTGTAAATAACCAATGCCGAACAAGTTTTCCATTTTTTCTTTTTGATCTTTATCTGACGGAACGAGGACAACCGCGTCTTTTATTTCCCGACTTTCACAACGGATCCTATAGAGGCCGTGGGTGCGTGTCCAAAAACGTTTTTGTAAATTTTGTGCAGCATTGATATCAGCATGGGTGATGACAAGTTCACCCCGTTCGTCTAAAGTGGCAAATTTATCACCGCCTTGATCACGGATGAGGTCACCAGGCTCCAATCGCCGTGCGTCGTCGGGTTCAATAATGTTATTTTCAACAAGACTGTCCAAAAACTTTTGATTTCTTACCTTTTGACCACCTTCTGTAATATACAGCTCGTGCTCCTTCACCACGCGGCAACGTATGCCCGGCGCTCCGGATTTGGCATGAAAGCGCGAGCTATATTGGGCACCGACTTCTCCCACTAAAAGTCCGTACAATCCACCAATTTGGGCGACTTGTTTCGGAATTTCCCGCCGCGACCAACGCATCAGGTTGCGATTTTCAAGGCGCGAACGTTCGTCATAAAAGGCATATCGGGATAAATCTTCAAATAAGACTAATTGACAAGCCGGATGTTTTGCGATCCATTTCTTCCGTTTTCCATCGTAGCGATAACCAAGAGCCGTCATCACGATTTGATTAGCCAGTTTTTTGATGCGATCGTCTTTCAGATGGTTCAAATGGTTTTGCTGATCAATGGCAAACCGCTCACCGGGTTGCAGCTGCTTCACTTCACCTGGATTTTCCGGTCGCATTGACCAACGGAACAATAACCTCCGTGTTTTTTCAATATCCTCTATGTTTTTTAGAGAGATACCGTAGACGCCTTGACGACCTTGGCTAATTGATTGACGCCATTTCGAAATTTCCTTTCCCAATTGTTCTTCTAACTTGCGATGAATGCTTTTAAGTTGGTCCACCCATACCGAGTGCGGACTGTACAACACTTTACTTATCATTTCAAATTCCTGAACATAGACCGGATTCTCTTCTTCCCGTTCCCTGTCCTTGATCCAACGATTGACGCGTTTTTCTCTTTCATCGGTTTTTTCAAGCTTTTGCATGTTCAACACATTTTTCAAGAATTTGAGTTTCCGGCTTAAGTCACGGATGGCTTGGTCACGCTTTTGCTGTTCCAACATTCTTCTTTCTGTCCGTTTTTCTCCCGGGAGTTTTATGTTAAAACTCGTCCGATGAACGGCAAATAAATCCGTGTCCTTAACCGGATAGAATAACTTGTTATCATCCGGTTTCTCTGAGACGACTTCGAAAATGGAAATGGCGGCCGCTTGCCGTTGTCCGAGATCCACGCTCATGACCCGCAGCCCGGTTGGAAGTGACTCAACACCTAGAGTGAGCGTATTTTTTTCGCTTTCTTTAATATGCTCGGTGAGCTCCTTTGGTTTAAAATTGACGACTTTCGGATAACCATCAACATATACTTTCAAGGCTTTCCCAACGGATGTCTGTAGGTTCCCGGAACGCGAAAATGGCTGCATTGGTTCGATATTCAGCGTCACGTTTAAGAAAATGCGCCCGACATTTCCAGCTTTTACGCCCTGCCTCCGCAAGAGATGTTCACGATCAAACTGTATACGCGCCCCGCCAAGTGTCCCCTTTAATTCATAATTGATCCCTTTATGATAGTAAGAAAAGTTGTGTTTTCCTTTTCCCGTATCTTCTGAAGAAAATTTGATTTGATCATCAAATTGCTGGGAAGGAGCGAGGGGCACCGTTACATCTTCCTGTTCTTCATAGTGACCATCTGCATTTAGGCAAATGAGGCGATCGAATTGCACTACTTTTTCCTTCTCATTCATAATTAGGCGGTACTTGTTCAAGTTCGTGCCGCTTCGTTCTTCATAACGCACCCATAAAGGATGTCGGATGGGATCGCATAATGTAAAGGTAGCTTGTTTTTTGGCGGTTTTCATGCGTTGTTCGGCATGTCGATATTTGACATAGAGCGGCAAAAATTCGGGATATTCTCGCCAGGCAGCTTGATTTTCGGGACGGCTGAGCAATTCAAAGAGCTTAAAATCACCGCTTTCACGCGGATGACGTCTCTGGTAGTCTTTTACGACGTCTAAATAGTTGCCTTGGGGTGCGCTAGGGTCAAGCTTCATCCATTTTTTTACGATTTCCGTCCAGCCGCGAATCGCCCTGTTGCCGATTCGGTAAGTGCTGTTACTGAAAGTGATTTCGCGCAAATGGGCTTCATACGCTTTTTCCACACGTTCCATTATCTCAAAAGCCTTAGTGCTTATTCCCTTCAATTCTTTTTGTAATGATTCATAAATTGATACGGTTTTCTCGTAATCTTCAGCCACCTTCTCGTTCCAACTTTCCCATGAGAGGAATCTTTCAATGGCTTGATTAAACATATCCTTATCAAATTTGCGAACACTTTGGTTTTTAGATTTCGGCATCCACTTGACGGAAATGACGGCTTTGTGGTCATTTTCGGTAAATGGACGAAACAGCGGAATCAAACCGAATGACTGTAGAGCGGCTAATATTTTTAGTTTCGGGTCCTCTTGCCGTTCTTTTTCCCATTTTTCATATGCATCTTTCCAAGACGGGTCTCCTGCTTCCTTTAACTTCTTCCAACGCGGTTTTCGACCCGAATTAGCCGTCCCCTTGCCACTTTGACTAGCCGGGTCCGTTAAGGGGTATAAGTACTTGTTAGAAATTTGGTTCGCTTCCCCACTCTTACCGACGGCGCTGGGAACAAGCTCTTCATACAGAGCGCGCAGCGTTTCTAACACCTCATCTTTGGAAACCTCGCCGTGAAACCCATTCTTTTGTTGCGTTTCGCGAACTTTCATCCATAATCGCTCTTGGATTTCTTCTTTCTTTAACACAACGGGGTGGTCCGGATCCTCATCATTGTGCATATAGAGATCCTTTTGCCGAAAAAGTGACAAGAGATCCATGTAATAAGCCACCCCAAAGTTAAACAATTCATGCGTCTTCCATAGCGAAAGCCGCAGCTGCGGGTTATTTTTTGTTTTCATTTTAAGGATGAAGCTTTTTGTGGCCATTCGAATCAGCTCCTTCAAATGTATATTCATTGTGGCTTTGGGTAAATGTATGTATGTATCAGTAAGTCTTACCACTTTTACAAGACGATATTAATTTAGAGGTATTTATTATCGCAGTATTGGCCATCCTAGTCTTAGCTTTTCTTTCTTAGTGAACTACCCACCACTTCAACCTTACGGTTTGATTGAAGTCGGGGCTTCTCGGGTAATCCCGTCTCATGACAGGAAATGAACCGAGCGAACCCTCCCGTTCCAGGAGTTGATGTTTTTAGGCTAACGTCAATAAACGTAATCCTTCATTTTTGATATTGATCGCTGAATTGTGGTCTCTGTCCAATACTAGACCACAGGAACATTTATACACACGTTCAGATAACGGCATATCTTGTTCTTTACCGCAACAAGAACACTTTTTAGTCGAAGGAAACCATTTATCTATTTTGATAAGTTGTTTTCCTTGCTCTTTTAGTTTGTACTCTAGGAAAGTCGTAAACATGCCCCAACCGTTATCATGAACACTTTTCCCAAAATGGAGGGCTTGGGACATTCCTTGCATGTTCAAGTCCTCAATTTTGAACTTAGGAAATTCCGCACGGCCTTCGAAGAAGTTTTTATAAGCCTTTTGCAGGTTGATTTGGGCATTTGCTAAAGCAAGGGAATCCACTTCTTTAAGGAATGAGAATTCTTTTTTGTATTTGGCTGGTGTAGGAAACTTTTGTTTTTTAAGTATTTCTTTGTTATCTTTGAATTTTTCATAGGTTTCTTTGCGTTCAGCCAGCATTTTATTGTAAACAAACCGAACACAGCCAAAGGTTTTGGCGAATTGTTTTTCCTGTTCATTATTTGGATATAAACGGAATTTGAAAGCTTTGTTTTGCTTGGTCATATCCAATCACCTCACTTCTGACCTTGATTTTCAATGTATTTTCTTATGATATCTATTGGTGCTCCACCAGTTGTAAGCAGGCAAAAACTTCTTGACCAAAACATCTCTTTCCAAAGTTTATTTCGGATATGAGGAAAGTTTTTCTTGATTAGTCGAGAACTTGCACTTTTATAAGCATTGATGAACTTCGATAATTCTGAATTAGGGTGTGCTTTGAAAAGAATATGGACATGATCTTTATCGTGATTCCATTCTATCAAAGTGATGTTATATCCGTTTCCAATCTCAATAAACATATCTTTTGCAAAATCAGATATTTCATCGGTGAATACCTCTCTGCGGTACTTCACGACTATTACAAGATGGTAATGTAATAAGAACACTGAATGATTATTACTGTCCAATTTCATTGATATATCAATCCTTTTATTTATCTAAGACTGATTTTATCGAAACCTTTGGCTAAAGCCAACCGAAATTCATCTCCCGCCTACTCACTGGGCTGTCGCCCTTTACGTTCCTTGAGGTGGGAGACTTCTTTCGGAAATTCTGTTAAAAAAACGTAATAAACTAATTTAATATTTCGACAAAAATATCGTATTTCCTTTTTTTAACTTAAAAAGGAATAGCCCATAAAATTTTATGAATTTTTTCTGTGAAAAAAGATAAACTACAGATGTAACTATTTGTTACAGCATCCAAAAAAATTTTTTAAAACCCATTGTTTTTTAAAATGTGGTGCTGTAAAATTTAGTTACAAATGATCAAATGTCTGTCGCTCCTCGATATGCGACTCATAAATGGTCGAGTTCAAATGTCTGTCGCTCCTCGATATGCGACTCATAAATGGTCGAGTTCAAATGCTTCGAGAGGCTCTATCCGAATTGGGTAGAGCCTTATTTTGTAAGGGGTTAGTGAGAAAAATGAAAATGGGGAATTTTTATTTCATTAATGATGATTATTTTATCGATTTTCCGGACAATAAACTGATGGCAAATAGAGAAACAAGTTCAGGAACAGTCCATGATCGCCCCTGTTTTTATGCAATATATGAAGAAAAAACATCCATCTATTGGCTTATTCCCATATCATCGCAAATTGAAAAATTTAAATCCATATATCAGAAAAAAATTCAACGTTACGGTATATGTGACACAATTGTTTTCGGAAAAGTTCTAGGACACGAGAAAGCATTTTTGATTCAGAATATGTGCCCTATCATTCCCCGTTATATAAAAAACGAATATATTGATTCTAAGTCAGGCTTACCTGTTAAAATTGAAGGTGTTTTTGAAAGGAAAATTGTTAAAAAGGCGAAAAAAGTTCTTGCGCTTCAGCGAAAAGGAGTAAAATTAATTTTCCCAGATGTTCTGAAAATAGAACAAGAACTCATCAAATTAATCACTGTGTAATTTCGGTTAAGGATTACTGAGTATATTTACCCCGAGTATTCATTGAATTTCGTTGTTTCTAATAAATGAAATTCTATCGCAATAATTTAGAAATCGGCATTATTTCTAGATTTAACATTCTTATTTTTATCATTGAATTCATACTGAAAATTTCTTAAGACTTTAGCTTCTATAGCGTACTTTACTTTACGTGGATGATCAGAGGAAGTTTCAGCAAGAATGTTGCAGTGGAACGATATCATGGTAGAAGTTAAACTATGTTCTCAAACGTATTAGGTGTGTCCTTGAATAACTCATAACAGAGGACTTTTAAATAATAAAAAATTTACTTCCTGTTCCATTTGTTTCAATGATTGTGTTAGAGTCTTTTAATAAACTATTTGCAGTTGTAATATGGCTTTGAAATGGGTGACCATATCGATTACGTTTGTGATAAGAAATAATGATATCACTGAAATTAACCGTTTCCCAATCATCTTTCTTAAATTTCCCGGCATAGCCTCCATGATGTGGCAAGATAAAAATATATGGTTTGTTTTTATTGCTGTGATTTACAACATACGAATAAAGCTTTTCATATTTTTGATCACCGGTAAATAAGACATTATTATTTTCGGTTTCAAAATGCATTACAATACTATTTAGGTTTTTGGATGGTGTTTTGGTTGAACGATAAATTTTTAAACGTCCTAAGCAATATTGTTCTAGATTAAGCTCTATTTCTTTATTATGGCGGTTCCTTTTATTGGTAAATTCAATAGGATAAAAGGGAATTCCTGCACTGCTCAATATATTTATGACACGATTCACTGTTGCTGTTTTATGCTCATTTGATGGTGCGAAGAAGGCCCTTATTTGTTCGAGTTGCTGTGTACCCTCCAATTGTAAAATTGAATGATAATGATCAATATCCCAGTGACTAAGAAATATATATATTTCATCATCTGGTTCAATATTAACATTGTTAATTATTTGCTGAACTCTTAAATTCCCCCACCCCATTTGAGCACCAATATCAAAAAAGATTCTTGTATCTCCAAATTGGATTTCATTCCAATTTCCATGTCCCACATCATGTACAGTAATACGAAATGGTCCAGAATAATTATTTATTCTGTGTATAAGGTTGTCTAACATTATCTTTTGTCCCCCAGATCAACTTTATATTGGATAAAATCCCATTCACTTTCACCTTTGTAAAATCCATAGAGTCTAATGATTAGAGAAGGTCCATCCGGCCAATCTCTGCCTCTAAAACTTTCTTCACTTTGAAACATGAACTCATTCCAAAAATAGTCTGGTAAGTCGTACCAAAAACCTTCACGAGGTCCTCTATACTTCACTCTTTTTAATCCTTTTAATACGATTAAACTTCGAGGATCATTTTTATCCCACTCTTCATCCAATTTCAAGTTCCAGAGCTTCTCCAAATCTTTTAAATCATGTACATCAAATATAGCTAAGTCCTCATGTTTGGCTTCACAATAAAAAAGCATGTATTACACCTCACAAAGCAAAAGAAAAGGACTCTCGTAAGATTAAGAGTCCCTTTCTCAAAAATCACTTGATTATTAACGCAAGAGTTGAAGAACGCCTTGCGGCAATTGATTGGCTTGCTTCGCCACCGATTCTTTCGAGATCGGAACAGACTATATCTTCACCCATATGACAATGGGGCCGGGCACTTCGAGCGTTTTTTTCCGCCCTACGGATTTCATCACCATAGCTATCAGCTTTAGGTGGTTTATCCTAGTCGTTGGACCTTCTCCAGACTTTCATCACAGGAGCTTGGCTGCTGATTGTCCAATCCCTTTATTTTTCAAGCGGTTACGTCTGCCGTTTCCGGCTCCGTTGTCGCATAAAGGGCTCTAAGGATTTTCCAGCAATTCACCCGGTCATGATCCGGCCGGTTACCCCGCCGGACGCCCTGCAAATAATCCTACTTAAGAAGTTGCAAAACTCCTTGTGGAAGACTATTTGCTTGAGCCAACATTGCTTGTGCTGCTTGGTTAAGGATATTGTTCTTAGTGAACTCTGCCATTTCTTTGGCCATCGTGCCACAATCACTTTCATGATTGACAAGACCATATCTTCACCCTCAGCTTAACCTGTTAGGGGTCGGGCACTTCGGATCGGAAAGCTTCAGAGTTTAAGCTTTTTTCACCTACGGATTTCATCGCCATGGCTATCTGCTTTAGGCGGTATATCCTGGTCGTTGAACCTTCTCCAGACTTTCGTCACAGGAGCTTGGCTGCTGATTGCCCAATCCTTTCATTTTTCCAAACGCTCGCACTTGCCGTTTCCGGCTATGCTGTCGTATGAAAGGCTCTAAGGGTTTTCCAGCAATTCACCCGATCATAATCTCTGACCGTTACCAGTCAGGACGACTGTGCTTGTCACCGCTTAGGCGGCTAAAGCATAATCAACGTCACGAATACGAGATTCCGCAGCGGTTAAGTTCTGTGAAGCTGTACCCAAGTTGTTGATCGTGTGTTCCAGACGGTTTTGAACAGCACCAAGTTTTGCACGTTCACTTGATACCTTTTCAATAGCACTATCAAGTACATCAATAGCTGCTGAAGCACGATCTTTAGTAGAGATATTTAAAGCTGCTTCAGTTTTAATGTCATTTGTGCCATTTGTTACACTATTAGATGATGTAAACCCTTGTTGACCTGCGTTACCTGTGATGCCAAGAGCAGCAGCACGCATGTCATCAATTGTCAATGACATTGATTGACCAGTATTTGCACCAATTTGGAAGCTTGTAGAAAATCCAGAGCCTTGTGCACCTGGTCCTACAACTTGTTGAACATTTTTTACAGTTTCAGAGCCAGAAAAGCCTAACTGTCCTACTAGTGGTGTATTTGCTCCATCAGCAATTACTATATCTTTACCAGTTTCAGATATAAATTGAACTTTGTTATCTGCAGATAGTGATGCAGTTACTTTATCACTTAATCCTGCATCTTGTAATGCAGCATTTAAATCTTTAACTAAATCTTCCATAGCTGCTTGAGCTACATTTGGATCAGCATTTTTTGTATCGTATGTCTTAGCATTTTTTAATGTTACTGTAACTGCGCTCTCAGAGCCAACTTGTACAGTAAAAGTAGAATTAGCTGCAATTGTTGGGTTAGACTCTACTGAATCAAGTCCTTTACTTGCTTCAATACCATGACGTTCCATGGTTGTTGGTGTGCCATGAACTTCGCCTACTGCATTTAATGTTTCAGCATTTGCATAACCTAACATTTTCGCTGCGCTGTCGTCATTTACTGAAAGTTGGATTGAGCTGGTTGCCCCTTCAGACTTAGCAGTAAATTTAACTGCCCCACCATCATTTTCAATCTTAACAACATCTGATAATTTTACTCCACCAGCAGTGACATTATTAAGTTCATTTATAAAATTATCAATATTTTTCTCATTCTTAGTCCAAGATTGATTTAATACATTAGATATATCAAATGTGGTACCGTCTACTTTAATAGTGCCAGTTGCCTTAGTAATATCAGCAGCTTCCCAATGAGTTCCACCATTTACAACAGCACTTGTTGCAGCTGTAATTTTAGCACCATCAGTTGACCCAATCCCACCATTTAATAACTTCTGAGTATTGAATTCAGTAGTATTACCGATACGGTTAATTTCTGAAGTCAATTGATTCAACTCGTCTTGAAGAGCTTGACGATCTGAATCAGTGGTTGTACCGTTAGAAGCCTGAACAGCTAATTCACGCATACGTTGTAGAATGCTGTGAGTTTCGTTCAAAGCGCCTTCAGCGGTTTGGATCAAGCTGATGCCATCTTGGGCGTTCTTTTGCGCCATGTCGAGGCCGCGAATTTGGCCGCGCATTTTTTCGGAAATGGCAAGGCCTGCAGCGTCATCGGCAGCGCTGTTAATGCGGAGACCGGATGACAGTTTTTCCAATGCTTTTTGCGTGTTGGTGGCGTTGACGCTGAGTTGGCGGATCGTGTTCAACGCCGCAATGTTGTGGTTGATAATCATTGCTTTTTTCCTCCTTGAACATAAATTGATTCCCACATCCATGTGGTGCGTTTTCCGGAGCCGGCCGGTCATCCGGAAAACCGGTTACACCATTTATATCGGCTTATTTTTTTTGTGTTTAATAGTTTTTTACAAAAAAATAGGGTCTAATCACCCTATTTTTTGAAATCTTTCAGTTGGTCGAGTGCCGCGAAAGATATCGGTTGCTGAGCGGCATCACTATTGGCTTTTTGGATAGCTAGGTAAACTTCTTTCCGGTGGATGTCGACATCTCTTGGCGCTTTGATGCCGATTTTGACTTGCTCGCCATCAATGGAGAGGATTTCGATCTCGATGTTATCACCGATGATGAGGGATTCATTTTTCTTGCGCGTGAGAACGAGCATGTGGAATCCCTCCTTTTTCGTCCGTTTTTCCGAATAACGGTTCCGTCACCGTATAAATGGTTTTCTCCAAAACGACTTGTTTGCCAAGCTGCTTGGCGTGATTGACGAGCACCGGGGCAGCCAAATTGGCGGTCGATGCTTGAAACGGTTCTTTTATGGTCAAAATGACATAGACCGTCGCGTCGCTGGCCGATGCAAACGCCAATTGCTCAACCGTTTGTTCATTGATGTCAATGCTGTAATCCGGAAAAAAGAGAAACGGGGACGTCGTGATGAAGGCTAGACCTGGGGTCATGACTGATTGCATGACCGTAAACGGGGAATCTTCCGTCAACGGAAGAAAAATAAAGGCCTTTTCTTCGGGGAAACCGGGAATGCCATGCGAAAAACGAATCACATCGCTTTCCGTTATGTCCATTTTTCCAAAATATTTGGTGGCGATCTTCATGGTGGTCACTCCGTTTCGGTTAAACTCGCCGATCGACTTGGCCGCCGACGACTTGTATTGTCAAAGAAGGATATTGTTCCATATAGATATTGACCTTGCCCGGATGGTAAGTCATCTCGGGGGCGTGCGTCGTGGATTGAATGATCGGCGCATGCGTCTGCCAAAGGATATTCAAAAGCGCGGGATCAGCGCTGATTTTCACGGCCAGAAACGGCGGCGTGTGGCCGGTGTCAAAGCTCATTGTGATGAGGCTGTCACGCTTCGCCTGTTCAGCGATCGGATTGCCGCCTGCTTCAATCGCCATCAGCTCATTGCCTTCATCGACGCGCCGGGCAATGCCGTCGATCACCGCTTGCCTGCCGGCTTCAGCGGCTTCGCGAATGCGGACAAACGCCGATTTTAAATTCAGGTTATTCCAAGCTTCCTTCTGGTCAATATGAATTTGTGCCGGTGTTCGTTCAATCTGCATCTCAGCTTTCGGCTGCTCGATGGACAAATCGGCTTTGGCAGTTTGTATCTCTAATTGCGCGTTTCGGGTGGACAGACCGATCCGGCCGAACACCGAATGCATCTCCAAGTGTGGCATCTGCATGAGGCACTCCCCCCTTTTACTTATAACCTTCGCGTAAGAACATCCTAGTTTCTTAACATAAGGAAAAAGCGGTCCACCCGAGAGACCGCTTTTTTAACTTAAAAAGTCAACGAGTGTCGGTTGAATGATTTTCGAGCCGACGGCAAGCGCCGCGCGCTGCACGCTGAGTTGCGTCTGGTAGTCAACGAGGACTTGTTCAAATTGGGCGTCTTCGTTATTCGCCATCATCGTTTCGGCGATTTGCTTTTGCGCACCGATGCGGTTGTCGATCATGTCGACGCGGTTCATGCGGGCACCGAGTTCCGCCCGGGCGCCGACGACCTCATCAATATGCTGATCGATTTTATCTAAGAACGATCCAATTTGCTTCCCGTCGGATGGCGTCGTGGTCAATGCTGATTCCAAATCCTGAATGTCGGCGAATAGCGATGGCGGGAAAGCATCATTCGGGTTGACATTGACTGGGATTTTAATGCCATTGTTCACTTCAATCTGTACCGCATTCGCGTTATATGCGGTCGTCACATTGCCCGAGGCATCGATGGCAACCGGAGGAGTGGATGTGTTCGTGCCGTTAAAAATGTATTTGCCGGCTACTTTTGTATTGACGATGTTTACGAGCTGTTCTTTTAACTGACTGACTTCCTTTTGGATGTCTTTTCTTTGATCGTCCGTATACGTGTCATTGCTCGCTTCGACGGTCAGCTCGCGAATGCGTTGCAGGACGCTGTTGGCTTGATCTAGCGCCGATTCGGAGTTATCCGTCCAGTTATGCACTTCATCCATGTTGCGGCTGTATTGATTGATTTGGGCCACTTCGGTTCGGTAGGCGATGCCTAGCGAGGCAATGACCGGGTCTTGCGATGGTTTCGTAATCTTTTTTCCCGTGACAAGTTGTTGTTGTAAATCATAAAGTCGGCTGTTGGTATTGTTCAGTTGCCTTAGTAGATCTCTTGATATCATGCCTTGCGTCACCCGCATCATGACTCACTCCTTTCTCTTATTGTCCGAGCCGGATGATCGTATCTAGCATTTCATTAATAATACTCGTCATGCGCGCTGCTGCACTGTAAGTATGTTGAAATTGGATGAGGTTTGTCATTTCCTCATCGATCGAGACGCCGCTGATGGATTGCCGGCGTTGTTCGGCAGTGTCTTGCAGCGTTTGACTGTTCGTTTTCATGCGATTCGCTGACTGGGCATTGACACCCATTTCCCCGA
Source organism: Tuberibacillus calidus DSM 17572 (assembly GCF_000430685.1). Lineage (GTDB taxonomy): Bacteria > Bacillota > Bacilli > Bacillales > Sporolactobacillaceae > Tuberibacillus > Tuberibacillus calidus. The sequence goes on from NZ_KE387196.1 coordinate 47,515, forward strand.
TCGTACTTTCCAAAAAGCTTTTGAGTGTTCCTTTATATGTGTCACCGTTTTTCATTGCAAAAGTCATGGACGTATTGTCTAAAACATCCGCCAGCGCTTGCGCATTGGTATTATCGCCGGAGCCCATGCCTTTGCCGGCTGCAGCGATATTGTTCACCGAATCCATAATGTCTTGGCTGACGCTGATTAAGCTTGCGGCATTATCTGCACTGGCTAACGGCGTGAAAAAGTCGATACCCGTCGGAATGGTTCCTGTGCCATCCGGATCAATGCCATCGCCTTGTTCGTGGACTTTATTAAACTCTGTGACCAATTGATAAGCCATTTGATTTAAGCGGTCAAGCATGTTCGGGTAATCGACGGTATAGCTTTCCATCAAGCCTTGGATATTCCCGCCGGTTTCTGTGACGATCTTCCCATCAATGGTTAAAGAGGGACTTGTCCCGCTGAAATCTACTTTCATAGGGTTGACTCGTAAATTTTTCCCGTCAACGAGTGTAAAAACACTTGACACACCCGCATCATTTCGAGCGATCAATTGAATGGTGTATGTACCTGCTGCCGTCGCCGGTGCATTGCCGCCGGTTTTCTCCTGAATCACCTTGACATTGACATATTGGGAAAGCTCATCGACTAACTGATCCCGTTTGTCATAGAGGTCATTCGGGGAATAACCGTTTGGCTCGACTTCCGCGATTTGCTTATTGATATCATTGATTTGCCTGATCAGGCCATTCACTTTATCGATGTTCACACCGATTTCCGTTTTTAAATTATCTTGAACTTTGGCTAACGAACTCGACAAATAATGAAAGGTTTCCGCGACGGCGATGCCGCGTTGACGGACGACGGAGCGTGCGCCGGAATTATTATCCGGATTGCTCGCAAGATCTTGGAGCGATTGCCAAAATTGGTCGATAACCGTTGATAAGCTTTGGTCGGTCGGCTCGTTCATGATATCTTCCATTTGGCTTAACGCATCGCTTCTCGCCGACCAGTAGCCGGTTTTCGTCATTTCCTGACGCACCTGGGTGTCGACAAAGCTGTCGCGAATCCGCTCAATCGTGCTCGCTTGCACGCCGGTGCCGATTTGCCCTGGGATTTGCGGGCGGTTGAAACCGACCGAAGGATACGGCAGCGTCGTCTCCAAATTAACGCGTTGCCGCGAATAACCGTCCGTTCCGGCGTTGGCGATATTATGTCCGGTCGTCTGTATCGATAATTGCGATGTAAAAAGCGCTCTTCGCATTGTCTCCAAACTCGTAAATGTCGATGTCATACGGGAACCTCCTAAGACTTAAGCGCGACTGTCAAAACGCGTAGCTCTCGGCTCACCCGGCAATTTTTGTTGCGCTTTTGGATTGGTGTAATTCGGGTTTTGCGGTTTCGGATTGAATAAATTCACATTCACGCGCACCCACTCGAGGGACTGTTTTAATAAGTCTTGATTTAGGTCATTTTGGTGTTTGAGATCAAAAACGTTTTCCGCAAGCCGAGCCTGCAAGTGTTGCAGCTTTTCACGTTCGCTTTCCGGCGCCTGCTCAATCAGTTCGGTGAAGGTGGTGCCGCCGCCCGTGTCTTTTGTGAAATCTTGGACAAGTCGCACGCGTTCATCTTCCAACTGCGCGAGCTTTTGGGTGGCGGCTTCCTCTTGATTCACAATGTGATCAAGGGTTTTCATATCGCCTTGAATAATCGCTTGCGTTTTCTTCCGTGCCAGCTCATTTAATGTACCGTGGATGTCGATCATTTCTTCAATTTTCGTTACGATCGCGTCGATCACGGCTACTCACGTCCTCCGACTTTTTTCCAAAAAGTGATCATTTTTTCTGCGACAGCCTTGTGGTTGATCTGATATTGGCCGGCTTCAATTTGGGTTTTGACGGCATTCACTTTCTCAGCTCGGGCAACCGCAGCTTGGCGAGTGGATGCTGGTCCCACTTGTCCAGGAGCAGTGCCTTGCATCTGGAGCGCTTCATGGGATATGTCCACCACATCGTGCTTGTGGTTCTTTTCAGAAGCGGCCGGCTCCGGACGCTGCCGGAGTTGATTTTTATAGGAATTAATCGGATGGAAGCCTTGCGTTTGGTTGATTTTCATCCGTTTCACCTCTTTTAGGAATTTAATCGTACGAAGATGATTGATTTAAATCGGCGTCAGGAGGCTTTCGCCGTGATGTTTATATTCAGCATGTGTCTTATGCCGTTTTATGAGTAAAAGGTGTTAGGTTTTAGGTGGCGGTGACCGATGGCTCACCTTTTGGGATGCATTGATTTTGCAGTCCAATTCGGTCGAAACTACGCTTGATTGGGTCTCAAAAATCTAAGGCCCAACGGCTACATCTATATCTCTTTTAGGAACATCCCATTTCTGGATCGAAATTTGCTCGTACTCAACAAATACACTATCCATTATATCGACATTTCCCCACAGATGTTTAATGGATCATATCATTTAACGCATATGATAAGTTTTCGTTCTAAATTTATCCTGATCTTCTTCATCGCTCAGTGCAGCGATTTCTTTTTTCAACTGATTGGCGCAGGCGTCGCAAAGCATCCCGCTCTGAATCATCGCACCGCAGCTCTGACACGGGTAAGCGAGATTGACAAAATCCTTCACCTTTAACCGTCCTTCCCGCACCCATTGAAAAATCAGTTTTTCCTCAACACCCGTTGCCTCGTGAACTTGATACACCGTGGCTTCCCGGTTTTTTTGCTGGCGAATATAGTGCCAAACCGTCTCGAATTTCTGTTCGTTTTCGCGGTAGCAGGTCGGGCAAATGGCTCGTGCAACTTTTACAAACACTTTGCCGCATTGCTCGCAGTTCGCTAATTCAGCCACATTGATAACCTCCATTCCATGACCGGCCCAGTTGTCGTTCTTGGCAACCCAACACGATGGTCTTCCCATCTTCAAAAAGTACCGGCCTGTTTTATCTATTGAGCATACATTCATTTAATGGACGACGCTTCTAGCAAAAAACCTTTCCGTTTTTTCTCAGTTCTTGATTCCTTGTTTCCATCCCAATTCTAATTAAAATATCGACAAAAACTTGCGATATTTCAAGAAGATTGATATCTGCCGCCTGGAGTCTCACTAAAAATTTTAAAAATTTAGCGTGCTAAACACATCGAATAAACGGCGGCGGGCCACAGGGTACTTAACGCGTGGGCGGCATGGCGCACCGTTGTTCCGGTTGTATAAATGTCATCGATAATGACAAACCGCTTTCCGGTATACATGGAAGCGTCCTCTGACAAGGCAAAAGGATTCTCTCCGGAAGAGAGGCGCTCGCTCCGTGATTTTTTGCTTTGTTTTTCTGTGTGCTTCGGGCGGATTAAAAGAGGCGCGGGAGGAACGGGCAGACAGTTTGCCAGTAGTTCCGCCTGATTGAAATGGCGCTCGGCTAGGCGCTCTGCGCTGAGCGGAATCGGAACGGGTATGCAGCCTTTGAAATATTTTTTATACAACGCCTGCCATTCGTCATGGAAAGCTTCGATGAGAATAGCGTCACCGCGAAACTTGAAACGGGTCATGACCTCGCGCATGAAAGCATTGTAGGAAAAAAGGCTGCGGTTCCACAGAAGGGGGTCATCGGTCGACTGCCACTTTCGGCAGTCCGTGCAAACCTCTCCGGAAACAAAAGCCTCTGGGAGTTGTTTCAGATCACGCCCGCATTTGGCACAGAGATCTGGCCCTTCAAGCCGATGTAATTTTGACCGGCAGCGTCCGCAAAAACCGCGCTGCTCCTGAAAGCTGAAAAGCTTCGCCCAGCGAAGCGGCGGGAAATAGGTATTCCCGCACCAAAGGCATTGGCTCATGTTTTTATCCCCCTTTTTCTTTGCATCGTTTAAATGCTGCCAGAGCCTAGCTGACTTCTGGGCTGGTTTACGCTTTCATCCCCCTTTTTCTTTGCAACGTGTGACATGTTGAAGCCGTCGGACCAAGTTCCTCCCGATAGCGCGTGTTTCTCCCTAAGCGAAGGCATTGGCTCACGCTTACATCCTTCTTTTTTCGCCTTGTTTCACATCTTGAAGCCATCGAATTTTCACCGGATACCGGGAATGCGCGCCCTTCCTAAAGCGATGTCCCCAGAAACCATTCAGTCCTTTTACACCTTGCTGGCACCATCCTTCTTTTTACCAACCCCTGTCTGCGATTGTACAATTCGTTAGGATTTTTCAATGTCCTTCGCCTCGCGATTCATCGCCCGAATGTGGCGGAGCGCTTTCAGCATGGCAACCGTCAACCCTTGGTGGAAAAACACGAGATCGCCATCCGGATGGTCCGCAGATCGACCAACCCGCCCGCCGATTTGCACAAGGGCTCGCTCATCAAAAATGGCCTCGTCAGCCCCGAGAACGGCGACATCCAACTTTGGAATCGTCACCCCCCTTTCGAGAATCGTTGTCGTGACTAAAATCGGAAGGTTGCCTTTGCGAAAAGCAGCCACTTTTTCATGACGACGGGGATCCTCTGAATGAGCGTAATCGATGGCGGGATCGACCGTTTTTAACAGATGCCCTAAGCGCTCGGCCACCTCAATGGTGGGAACAAAAACGAAACCGGGATGACCAAGAGCCAGCCGCCTTTCTACCCAGCGTTTCAATGGGACGGGAATGCGCCCACAAGCCACACGCTTTTGCCAAGCGCCGATCCACTGAAAGCGAGGTTCCGGAAGCGGGTGACCATGAAAGCGGCGAGGAATTTTTATTCCGTCGAGTTTTTTTGTGAGAAAAAGTTTTTTCAGACGCTCATCTGGCGTGGCAGTTAAGTAAAAACGGAGGTAACCGGGTTTCCCGGCACGGTGTAGCGCTTTTTCCAAAAGCGGGTTATGGTGGAAAGGAAAAGCATCGACTTCATCGATGAAAAAAACGTCAAAGTGCTGATGAAAGCGGAGCAGTTGGTGAATGGTGGAAAAAATGAGCGGGACATCGGCATAGGTGTCTGGGCTGTCTCCATATAGCGTTATGGCAGGCACGTCTGCAAATACCGGTTTCATGCGCGCGGACAATTCAAGAACGACATCCACCCGCGGCGAGACGATGCCGACACGTAAGCCTTGACGTAAAGCTTCACCCAATGTTTCATAAAAGATTTCGGTCTTACCTGCACCGGTAACCGCCCAAATCAGAAAATCCCGTCCGCCGAGGAGGGCCGCTTTTAACGCGTCCGAAGCTCGGCGCTGAAGGGGTGAGAGCGTGCCGTCCCAATGAATGATGACGGTCTCGGGCTTTGGAAGGCGCGGCGGTGGGCCTGACCATGTCAGAAGTTCGGAACAGGTTTTTACCACCCCCATCAAGAGACATGCTCGGCAGTAATGACAATGATGTTGACAGCGCGCGCATGAATAGGCACCAAAACGCTCTGGATCCGAATTGCCACAGCGGTTACAGACGGGGATGCCTTTCGAAATATCAATGCCCGGTTCTACGCTAATCAAATTTTGGGAAATTCGCTTGCGGATTTCTTTGATGGGAAAAGGGTGGCATTCTTCGATGAGGAGTTTGCGGCCCCATAAAAAGGTTTGGAGAGAAAGGTTGCTAAAAGAGGCAGCCTTACGTTTTTCATCATGACTCATTTGACATACCAGGCGAGGCTGTCCGTTCTCTCGCCAACTTGTGTCCCAATCACGGCTCCAAGGTACCCAGAGTAGGTTTCTTTGCCAAAAATGATACTTATAGGGACGTTCTCGACATTGAATTTGTCGATGACCGTTTTTGGTTGATAGGAATAGCTGTCGGAAACCAACGCCATGTTGCCCATAAAAAGCCTCCTTTTTCTCACTTTTCTATATTTTACACAATCCCCGCAGCTTGTGCATCTAACTTAGCTTCGCAAAGAAAAATGGGAAAATGTCTGGCCTTTAATGATACGTAATCGGTACCGGCCGCCTAATAAATGGTAAAATATTGCCTGTTTGATCAAAAAGCGTTACATTTTGGGCCGATCCGCTCGTCGAAATAATATGCAATCCGAAAAAGCGTTACACTTTACCTGCTTCTGGTTGCTGAAATGATACGCAATCTAAAAAGGCGTTACATTTCTCAAGCTTTTCGCCTCTGAAATGCAACGCCCATACCTGCGGTCATACGCAACTTAAAAAAGTTTCTCGGGCCCGCTAATTGCAATTTGGTTTGCCAGCCAACATTAAACAAACTCCTAGTTGTGAAAGCTGGCCGCATGGAAAACCAACCGGCAGCTCTCACCCAACGTGCACCCAGCCTTTTTTTATCGCTTCAACAACCGCTTGCGTGCGGTCTTCGACATTCATTTTTTGCAGGATGTTGCTGACGTGGTTTTTCACGGTTTTTTCGCTAATGAAAAGAATATCGCCGATCGCGCGGTTGCTTTTTCCATCCGCCATCAGTTGCAACACTTCGCATTCGCGCCGAGTTAATAAATGAAGCGGTTTGCGGTATTCGATATCACGAAAACCGGATGAGACACGCCTTGCTCCAGACGTGGCCAACCGACGATATTCATTAATCAGATTGACGGTAACCTTCGGATGTATATAAGCGCCGCCTTCAGCAACCACTTTGACCGCTTTAATTAAGGCATCCGCATCCATTTCTTTCAATAGATATCCGTATGCACCCGACTTTAAGGAGTGGGTCACGTAATTTTCATCATCATGAATGGATAAAATAATGACTTTCACATCGGGATGCTGGATGACGAGCCGCCTCGTCGCTTCCACACCATTTAGTCCCGGCATGTTAATATCCATTAAAACGACATCCGGATGAATGTCAGAGACAATTTTCTCGACTTCTTCGCCGTCGTCTGCTTCGGCGACCACTTCAAAATCTTCTTCCATTTCCAAAATGCGCCGTATACCTTCGCGAAAAAGACGATGGTCATCAATGAGTGCAATTCTGGTGATTCTCCGCCGATTTGTCATCAAACCAGTTCCTCCTTGAGAATGGGAATTTGAATAAAAATGGTTGTTCCACGGTTTGGCCCTGAAGAAATCGTCATTTTCCCCTCCAAGACTTCGGTCCTTTCTTTCATTCCGAGCAAGCCGAAAGAACCTTCGTTGTGCTGTTCCGGATCAAAACCGATGCCATCATCTTTTACGACAAGGATAACCGCTTGGCGACGGAACTCCAAAATCACCTGAACCAATTTAGGATGGGCATGCCGGCAAGCGTTTTGTACGGCTTCTTGAACGAGGCGGAAAATCGCCGCTTCCATTTTTTGCGGGAGCCGCTTTTCATCACCGAGCGTTTTAAACGTCAGTTCGATCGCCGGGTACTGCTCCTTTAATCGTTCGAGATATTTGTCCAAAGTCGGTACAAGTCCCAAATCGTCCAGTGACATCGGGCGCAAATCATAGATGATACGGCGGACTTCGTAAAGCGCCGATCGGATCATCTCCCGAAACTTTTGGATTTCTTTTGCAGATGCTTCCGGGCCTTTTTCGCGGCAGACTCGGTCCAAAATTTCCGAACTTAGCAGCACGTGAGCAAGCATTTGGGCGGGGCCGTCGTGAATTTCCCTTGAAATGCGCCGGCGTTCCTCTTCTTGAGCTTCAATAATTCGAAACCCGAATGCCTGCTTTTGTTTCGCGTCTTGGATGAGTTCCCCCATCTTCTTTAAATCCCCATTTAAATAATTCAATACAACAGTTGTTTGTCCTGCTAATTTTTCAGCTTTAACAACGGTTTCTTTTAAATTTCTCAGCCGCCGTTCAAGGTCATCGCGACGTTCCCTGAGTTGGACTTCTTTTTGTTCCACAAGGGATAACTGGATTTGAATTTCATTGGCTTTTTCATAAGCGATACGAATTTCATTTTCGCTGTATTTTTGAAAATGTTTACTCACTTCCGCAAGGCGGGTTCTTGCTAACTTCGCCCGCTGTTCCAGTCGATCATAAAGTTGGATAGTATCCGCCACTTTTCGCTTCACATCTTCAAGTTCCTGGGATAACTGCGTTAACTCGTTATGTGACTGTTCACTGATTTCGAAAATCTGCTCCTTGCTTTTGTTTACAGTCTCGATCATCGTATTCAGGATCTCATCCAACCTTTTCACATCCAGCCTCAAGCGTTCCGTGTTGGTTAACATAAACTTCCCCACCTTACTGTAACGCATTTCATCCCAAACCAGGCAGTCCGAATGTACCTATTTTTCATAGGGCTTCGTCTCTATTTTTATGTATGGCCTGCTTGATGAAGGCATTTGTGAAACTTTTTTCCGAGGTCTTTAGTCCAAATAAGAAAATGTATTTTTATTGGCACATCCGGCGATCTGTATGATCTCGAAATTTTTCCGTTGTGTCCCTACATCCAAAACATTTGAACGTCATCGTTTCCCCATTTATGATTAGGAAAGAAGGCTAAGGAGGAAGACGATGACATACCCTTATTATACAGTAAAAAAACCAACAATGGTGGAAATAACCATTCAAAAATCAAGATTTATCGGACATGTTCGCAGGATTTCATCCGAAGAAGAAGCGCGATCCGCTATTGAAGCCATATCTAAAGAACATTGGAAAGCTAACCATAATTGTTATGCTTATGTCGTCGGGGAAGATTCCGGGATACAAAAGGCGAGTGACAATGGGGAGCCAGCGGGTACGGCAGGTGTACCGATTCTTGAGGTCATCAAAAAGAAAAATCTTCGCGACACGCTGATTGTTGTGACCCGTTATTTCGGCGGCATTAAACTTGGTGCTGGCGGCTTGATCCGGGCATATTCTAAAACGGCCTCGGCGGCCATTAGCGCTTCAGGCATTGTTGAACGCCTAGCCATGAAAGTATTCGCCATAAAAATTGATTATTCGTTATATGGGACCATTGAAAACGCTTTGAGAGAGACGCCTTATTTGACACAAAATGCAACTTTTACGGACATTGTAACAATTGAAATCGCCGTTCGCACGGATGAAGCCGACATATTTACTGGATGGATGACGAACCTCTGTAATGGGGCTTGTTCGATCACTGAATTAGGGGAAACATTCCTTGAAGTAGATGTCGTATAAAACCTGAGCTGCCAATATGTTTGTCCATCAACGTAAAAAAAAATGATGTACAATTATTCGTTAAAGTATTATCATGAAAAAAGATGATGATTCATTGGGAAAAACTAATCAACATAATTCACGTAAAAAAAAACAATCCTTATAATTAAAGTGAATCTTAGGAAGGTGAAGACATGGGTTTTCTGAATGATTACACCATTGCTTTCCTCGTTGCAATGGTCGTAACAATCATCATGACACCCTTCATGAAAAAATTAGCATTTAGATTTAATGTGGTTGACAGGCCAAACGAAGATCGGAAAATCCATCAGAAAGTAATGCCATATTTGGGCGGTGTCGCCATCGCCATTGGCTTTTTTGCCGGTTATCTTTTTTTGTATCCTAAATTACAGTTTATGCCCGCATTCATTATTGGTGTTTTACTGATTTTGATTACAGGCATTGTTGATGATAAATATTCATTATCTCCAAAATATAAGCTGCTTATACAAATCATTGCAGCAGTTATAGTTGTCAGTTCCGGAATCACCGTCAACTTCATCCGAGTCCCGTATCTAGGTCAAATTGATTTTGGTTTTTGGGCTTATCCACTAACGATTTTGTGGATTGTCGGTATCACCAATGCCATCAATTTGATCGATGGCTTGGACGGCTTAGCCGCTGGGGTATCATCCATTGCCTTAGGGGCTACGCTGATCATGGGTATCATTAACGGACAGGCGGTTGCCATCGGTTTATGCGTCATTTTGCTTGGTGGAACGATCGGTTTCCTGTTCTTTAATATTCATCCAGCAAAAATTTTCATGGGTGATGCCGGTTCAATGTTCATAGGTTATACGTTGGCTGTCATCTCTATTCTGGGTTTATTCAAAAGCTTAACCTTCTTTTCTGTCGTTATTCCGATTATTGTTTTGGCTGTGCCGATTTTTGATACGTCATTTGCCATTATCAGAAGGATTGCTAAAGGTCAAAAAATCTCAACACCTGACCGCATGCATTTACACCACTGTTTAATGAGAATGGGTTTCAGTCATCGTACGACCGTCTTTATTATTTATGGTATTAGTGCCATCTTCGGTATTGCCGCAATTATTTTCTCGCGATCGGTTCTCTGGGGTTCTTTAATCATTCTTGTATTAGCTGCGATTATGATTCGATTTACTTCTGAGCTATTCGGATCGATCCAAAAGAAAAAACCGCTTGTGGAAGCCGTTAAAAAAATCGCCGTACAAGGATCAAAAAACCGCTCATAATGGAGCGGTTTTTCTTATTATTTATTAAATGGAAATGGAGTTTTTCATTCTTAGCGTTTCACTTTCAACTTAAGCGCTTTAAACGGAAACATCCTTATGCCGTAACTTCTGATATCTAGCCTAGCCATGAACCAAAACAACACCAAAATTATTCGGTTAACTCGAGTTCCTGTTTAAGTTGCTGGGTCACTTCTTGCACACCGGCATCATCCAGTAAGAAATACCAAATGGAGCCGATATATTCCCCTTTGCCCTTATCATCCAGCCTAATGGATGCAATGTTTTCCGGCTTTATGCTAGAGTATACCCACTCCAAAGAATACAATTCCTTGGGTTTAAGATTGGTTTCCACACTTTCGCCAATGATATTAGCTATTTCATCCACTTTAAATAAGGTATGGGCACTGACGGCCTTATTAATAGCCGCTTTAATGACCTGACGTTGCCGGTCATTCCTGCCGAAATCTCCTCGTGGATCACTCTTTCTCATTCGCACATAGGCTAAGGCTTGTTCACCGTTCAAGTGCATCATGCCTTTTTTAAAATAAATCGGTCGGTTATGGTGATAAATATCTTTTTCACTGAACGAAAACGGAACGTTCACATCCACACCGCCGATTTCGTTTATGGCTCTTGTGAAACCGTTAAAGCCAATCTTTATATAGTAATCAATAGGGATTTCCAGCAAGTTTTCAACGGTATCAACAGTCCCTTGGACACCGCCATAGGCATAAGCGGAATTGATTTTATCAGGCTCCCCGCCCCTGCTTGTGATCGGGACACGGGAGTCCCGCGGGATGCTTGTCATTGTCATACGGTGTGTATGGGGATTCAGCGTCACGACGATTAAGGTATCGGCACGGCCGTTTTTACCGCCTGATGAGTAATCTTCAACCCCGATCAATAGTATGGAGATCGGGTTTTCACCTATCGTGACTTCGCTGTCCCTGTATTTGGACTGGGAACCGCGTGCTAAAGGGTGGTAAGATTCCTTAGCAGCTTTATATATATTTAAAAAGGCATAAGCGGAATACCCGCCCACTACTAATAATATTGTTATGAATATAAAGACAATGGTTTTTATGATTCGCCTTCTTTTTGCCTTCTTTCTTTTACCTACGCGCGTCACCGCCATGCTCTTGTAACCCCTTTTAATCCCGATTTACCTTATCCCCTACAATATACTCTAAATCCGCTTCTTAACTGCATGAAAAACATAATTGAGAAAGCACCAAGCTGCATAGAAAAAACTCAAATTTTCTATTCGTCGATAAATCTCCCAGTTTCTTTTTGCCACCTTCAATTTATTGCTTGAAATCGAGCCTTTAACGACTCTATACTTGGCTAAAACCTCAGGAATACCATAGGCGACATAACCCTTCTTCAAAATAGACAGCCATAAGGCAAAGTCCTGACGGGTGCGAATTTCCGGCATTCGAACTGGACCGATCTTTTCAATGTCAAGCATGACGGTCAGACAGCCGATAATCGTATTTTTCAGTAGACCCTTATAATCAATTTTTGATGGAATGTTGATCACTTTATGTTTATCATGTCCGTTTTGGTCGATGACCATATATTTTGTGAAAGTGAACGCGACATCATGTTCCTGCATATAGGAAACTTGTTTTTCCAGTTTATCAGGCATCCAAAGATCATCGCTGTCGAGAAAAGCGACATACTTCCCCTTAGCCATACCTAGCGCAATATTTCTCGCACGAGCCGCTCCACTGTTTACCTCTGTTGACACAAAACGTATTCTGGGCTCTATCTTCATCATCTCTTGGATAATCTCTTGGGAATTGTCCGTTGAACAATCATCAACAATAATCATTTCCCAATTCTCGTATGTCTGATTCCGTACGGAGTCTATGGACTCCTTTATAAACCTTGATGAATTGTATGACGGTGTTATAATTGAAACTAAGGGTTGTCCCTGGCCGGTTTGATGGTTATTGGAAAAACTCAAGCGTATTCACCCCAAATAAATACCTGATTGAAAGAAATGCTGGCATTACTTAAAGTGCCAGCATATTTTAGATTATTGATTTTTAAGAAGTTGGCTTTCCGGAACTTCTTTATAAAATTTAGCAGGAGAGCCCAGTACCAATTCTTTGCTTTTCACATCTTTGGTTACCAAGCTACCGGCTGCGACAGCACCTTCTTCATGAATAACTTTCCCAGGAAGAATCGTGGCATTCGCACCGATCCTGCCCCCGTCTTTAACCGTCACACCTTTAAAATGCTTAAATCGTTCTTTTGAACGAGCCATATAATTATCATTCGTCGTGACGACACATGGTGCGATAAAGACGTGGTCACCTAAATTCGAATATGCTGTAATATAACAATTCGTTTCTAATTTAGATTTTACACCGACGGTACAATCGTTTTCAATAGCAACTCCTCTACCAACAATCGTGCCATGACCAATGGTCACTCTTTCACGAATCGTGGCCAGATCAGCGACAAAGACATCATCGCCGAGCGTGGCATTGGCATAAATAATGGAGGATGTGCCAATCGTGCACCCCGAGCCGATGACTGCTGGTGGCAGTTGACCGGCATCTGACAAAATCGAATTTTTCGCTCTAGAAGGTTGTTTGCCAATCACCACGTTATCCTGAATAACGACATTATCGCCGATCTTTGTTCCGGCGTAAATAATAACATTATGACCGATCACGACATTCTTGCCAAATGACACATTTTCCTCAATTATAACATTAATTCCTTTTGAAATTGGCTCCATCATTCATCCCCACTTCTAATTTTGTTCGGATAAAGGCTCTACTTTTTGACCGCTGATATGCCTATACAGACTTAAAAGTTTTTCGGCCTCCGTATCCCAGTTATATTTTGCTTTTACGGCTGCTTGTCCGCTTTTTGACATTTCTAAAGCAAGGTCTTCATCATTTATAATTTGCAAGATGCCTTGGGTGATATTCTCGATATTTAATGGATCAACAACAATCCCACAATGACTGTCTTCGATGATGCTTCGCCAAAGCGGAAAATCAGACGCAACAACCGGAATCCCAGCTGACATGTACTCGAACAGCTTGACGGGGTAGGAAACCATGTATCGGGGTTCGGGGTGAATCAGAACCAAACCGATATGTGACCGGCTTAAGACTTCTTTAACCTGTTCCCTGCTTAACCATCCGAGAAAATTGACATATTGCCAGCCGCCCAATTTTGAAACGTCATTTTGCAACTCTGAAGGGCTGAATTTACCGCCTAAAAGTAGTTCAATCCGCTTGTCCGTCCTCTTATTAATTTCCTCCATCACTTTAACCATTTCCACGATGCCTCGCGGCCGCGTGATGCTTCCAACATAGACGAGATTAATCGTTTGACTTTCGGTATCGGCTCTGTGTGAAACTTGACCTTCCCATTCAGCAAATAAAGGGAAGTTCTGAACGGTCACCGTATTTGGATTATATTGACGAAACCGTTGTGAGATATCCGGGGTGGCAGTGACAATCGCATCCAAACGGCTCGAAACGATTTTTTCCACCTTTTTGACCACCCATGAAACAGGTTTTTTCAAAGGTTGTGGAATCCAGTGCTTGGATAAAACTTGTTTCGGCACATCTTCATGAACATCATAGATGACTTTTTTTCCTTTTCGTTTCAGTAACCATCCAACCGGCATTAACTCAGGGTCATGAAAATGGTAAACATCGGCATTAATGTCCAATGACTTGTGATAGACCTTTTTGACTGTTGATGTCATTCGTTTCAAACGGTTTCCGCCATCCTTGTTTACTCCATGTATATAAACGCCATTTATGACTGTTTCCGGAGCTTCAGGAGCAATCAAATGGGTTTCATACTGGGTTGAAAGGGATGCACATTCCTTAACAAAAATTCTTGTATCTGAATATTTATGAACCGACGTCAGGTGACATACCTTCATCGTGAACCCCCAATGATATATATTTTCGAAGCTCACTTGAGTGATTGAACACTTGGTCTACCTATTGAGTAATACTCTATTTGCAAGCCTCTCATATCTGACAAAGAATAGGTATTGCGCCCGTCAAAAATGACTGGGGACTTCATCATGGTCCGCATTTTTTCCCAGTCAATTTCTTTGATGATTTTCCAATCTGTAATAATAAAAGCAGCATCTGCTCCCATCAAAGCCTCTTCAATCGATGTCGTAAATTGAATGCGCTCCGGGAGTACGCGCTTGGCATTATCAATAGCAAGAGGGTCAAAGGCTCTGACCACAGCGCCTTTCTCAACTAACCTTCTTCCGATTGGTATAGCCGGTGATTCTCTGACATCATCTGTATCCGGTTTAAAAGCAAGTCCTAGCATGGCAATGTTCAACCCTTCAAGGCTTGCGAACCGTTCTTCAGCTTTTTCAATGAGACGCAATTGCTGTTTGTAATTGGTCTCCATTACAGATTCAAGCAAATTGAACGCACAATTGACACTTCGGGCGATTTTAAGAAGGGCGCTTGTGTCTTTTGGAAAACATGATCCGCCATAGCCAATACCCGCGCGCAAAAAATGCGGACCGATTCTGTGATCCATTCCCATGCCTTTAGCGACATCATCGATATTAGCGCCCAGCCCTTCACAAATATTGGCAATCTCATTTATAAAGCTAATTTTAGTAGCTAGGAAGGCATTCGAGGCGTATTTGATCATCTCAGCGCTGCAAATATCGGTTTTGAAAATCTCTGTATCCATCGATGCATAAATTTTTTCCACCAACTCCGCAGCTTGTGGGTCATCGGCACCAATCACAATACGGTCGGAGTGAAACATATCCTTCACCGCTGTTCCTTCCCTTAAAAATTCGGGATTCGATACCATTTTGACCTTTATACCATTTGCCAAGCGGTTTTGAATGTATTCACCAATATAGTGATTTGTCCCAACTGGAACGGTGCTTTTAATCACCACGACCGTATCCTTGACAATCGAGTTTGCGATATCTTGCGCAGCTGTTTTGACATACGTTAAATCAGCCGAGCCATCCACGGCTTGAGGGGTACCAACAGCAATATAAATGACATCAGCGTCACGGTAACCTTCTGTCTTATTTGCGGTAAAAAACAATCGGCCTTCATTCATATTTTTTAACATTAACTCTTTTAATCCGGGTTCATAGATCGTCGGAATTCCCGCTTTAAGTTTGGCGATCTTTTCTTCATCGACATCGATGCATGTGACATGGTGCCCAATTTCGGATAAGCAAACACCTGTCACCAAGCCGACATATCCAGTTCCAACTATCGATATTTTCATAATACATCTCCCTGAGAGTTTAGTTTACTTTAAAGCTAAAATTTGCTCTAAATAGGCTCTTGTTTGTTCGCGTAAATCTTCTCGTGATAGTGCAAAATCCACTGTGGCTTTAATAAAGCCAAACTTACTTCCCACATCATAACGGTCACCCGTGAATTCATATCCGAGCACATCTTGGCTGTGAGTCAGTTGTTGAATCGCATCGGTTAATTGGATTTCATTGCCGGAACCAGGCTCCAAATGAGCCAAAATATCGAATATGTTAGGGGTAAGAATATAGCGACCCATAATCGCATAGGTGGATGGTGCTTCTTCCAATGAAGGTTTTTCAACAACAGACTTAATGGTAAAAACACTGTCTTCCTTTTTCGTTCCGGGATCAATGATACCGTATTGCGTCACCTGTTCAGGTGGTACTTGCTGAACACCAACGACAGATGATTCGTAGCTTTCAAAAACCTCTATTAATTGTTTTAAGCAGGGCTTATCCGCCCTCACAATATCATCACCGAGTAAGACCGCAAAGGGTTCGTTCCCGATAAAGCGATTGGCACAGAAAACAGCATGGCCTAGTCCAAGCGGTTCTTTCTGACGGATATAGTAGATATTCGCCAAGTTCGAAATCGACCGGATATTTTCCAGAAGGTCAAACTTCTCCTTCTTTAATAAAACTTCTTCGAGTTCATAAGATACGTCAAAATGATCCTCGATGGCCCTTTTTCCTCTTCCGCTGATGATGATAATGTCTTCAATACCGGATGCAACCGCCTCTTCAACAATATATTGTATTGTCGGTTTATCCACAATCGGAAGCATTTCTTTAGGTTGGGCCTTTGTTGCAGGCAAAAATCGGGTTCCAAGACCCGCCGCCGGGATGATCGCCTTTCTAACCTTCAAAGGGAACCCTCCTCATTTCCCATAGTTTGTGTGGTCTTACACAGAAAGGCCCGCGATTATTCGATCACGGGCTGATCCATTATCAATCAATGGATATTTATTGGTAAAATTCTTTAATTTTGCTGACGATGTATTCTTGCTGTTCCTTACTCAGTTCAGGAAACATAGGTAAAGACAACGCTTCCTTGCAAGCTTTTTCCGACTCCGGAAGATCGCCTTCCTTATATCCGAGATCGCTGAACACAGGCTGTAAGTGAAGTGGTTTTGGATAATAAATCATCGTTGCTACACCGTTGTCTTTCAAAAATTGCTGTAATTGATCTCGATCCTTTACCCTAATGGTATATTGATGATAGACATGATAGCGATTCTCTACCTCTACAGGTGTGATGACGCGATCACCGAGTTCCTTATTGAGCAATTCAGTATAATACGCGGCGTTCTTTCTTCTCATTTCGTTCCATTTATTTAAATGCTCAAGTTTAACATTGAGGATGGCGGCTTGCATTTCATCCAAACGGCTGTTGTAACCCAGAACATGGTGATAATATTTCGGCTTGCTACCATGGGCTCTTAAAACTCTTGATCTTTCCGCTAATTCTTCACTGTTGGTCACAATCATACCGGCGTCACCGTAGGCCCCAAGGTTTTTCGTTGGGAAAAAGCTGTAACAAGCGGTGGCACCGATCTCACCTGCGCGCTTCCCTTCGAATTCTGCCCCAATCGCTTGCGCCGCATCTTCAATGATATAAAGATGATGTTTGTCCGCAATGTCTTTAATGGCTTTCATATCCGCCATCTGACCATAGAGGTGAACGGGAATGATGGCCTTTGTCTTGTCGGTGATCAATTTTTCAATGCTTTTCGGATCAATGTTAAAGGTCACAGGATCGATGTCGGCAAAGACAGGTGTGGCGCCAGCACGGGCAACGGCACCAGCGGTGGCAAAGAAAGTAAATGCGGGAACAATTACTTCATCGCCTTCTTTTATACCACAAGCTTCCAAGGAAATATGTAGCGCGTCACTGCCGCTGGCAACGCCCACACCATACGATACGCGGCTGTATTTGGCCACACTTTCCTCAAGTTGCTTAACATTAGGTCCGAGAATGAACCGGGCAGATGACATCACTTTATCAAGTGCTTTATTAATATCTTCCTTTAAAGTTTGATATTGTTGAGTGAGATCTAACATTGGAATATTCATGATAGTTCCTCCGTTTTATTCGTCCAATCATTGCTGAACTTGACTTTTTTTATACAATACTGTTTTTCCCTAAAGAATACAATCCCATCATGACTTACTCGTTCGTTTCCTTACGCTTTGTATTCTTACCTAATAAAAGGATCATCGCAATCACAAAGAGCAGTCCAAAACCGAGAATATAAGACATGACGGCCTTGACCAGCGGGCTTTGGCCTTGAAGGTTCACGACAATCGGCTCAACCGTTTGCGCCTTATGCCAGTTTAACAATTTTTCCTTTAAATCATATCTCAGTTTTTCTGTATCATATGCGCTCAAGGAAGACGGTTCCTGCTGGTCAAGCCGGTCAATGGACTCTTTGACAAGCTTAACCTTGTTGTCATATTCTTGATTTCTTAATTTCAAGAAATAATCAACGACCGCATGGATTTGTTTATTCACTTCTTGTTCGTTTTTTCCGGTTAACTTAACGGTCAACAAATTTTCGTCATTAGGTGTAACGACCAATTCGGATTTTAATGCTTCATCGCTGATGTTTAAATTTTCTTCTTGAATCAGGTTTTGAAGGAACTGTGTCGTTAACATATATTTACTGTAATTCGTCGTTGTTAAGGTATTGTCAAAGCTCCCAATATCAAGTTGCGTCGAAGCCGCATAAGTCTTTGGGGCATTCTTTTCATTAAAATAGGAGTAGCCGGCAAAAATCAGCGGAAGTAATACAATAACCAAAATCCAGTATTTATACTTCATGATGTAATGGCTCCAACTCATTTCAATTTTATCCCCAGAACTCATTGTACAGCCACCTCACTTTGATTAGATTCTAAATCCCGATAAACGTCTAACAGTACCTTCTCTTGAGTTTCCCAATTATAGGTTTTGGCCATTTTTTTTGCGTTTACTGAATACGCGACCATATCGGTGTCCAACAACCTCTGTATGGTCTGTGAGAATCCTTCTACAGTCAGCGATTCGGAAATCACGCCACATTGATAGGTTTCAACAATCCGCTTTATTTCTGGCAAGTTGCTGGCAACCACCGGAAGTCCTGCCATCGCGTATTCAAACAACTTATTCGGAAGGCAATAATAATAATTTAAACAGCTGTTTTCAATGAGACAAATCCCTACATCCGCTGAAACGGTATACGAAAGAATCTCATTTGGGGCGACAGCCGGATGAAAATAAATATTCTTCGTTTCATTGGCAGCCAATTCGATATCTTTTTGCAATGCACCATAGCCCATAAAGACGAGGGCGAGATCGGTGCGATTCAATCGTCGAAAAGCTTCCATCAATTTTTTAAGTCCTCTACCCTCTGTAAGCGCCCCCTGATATAATAAAATTTTTTGGTCCTCTTTTATATCAAATTTTTCTCGAAACCGATTTTCTTTCCTTGGATCATCGTAATAAGGGCAATTCAATACCAATGCCGGCTTGGGTATGTGATAGCGCTTGGCGTATTCTTCGGCAATGCCGTCACTGACAGTGATGACTTTGTCCACCTTTTTAATCAGATTTTTCTCGAGAAGATAAATTAATGTCTTTCTCGTTTGTTTGCCCTGTAATTTTTGCGTTTCCGTTTGAAATTCATGGGCATCGTAGACAATTTTTACATCACGCTTTGACTTCCTCTTTAGTGAAACGGCAATCGGCAATGGCAAAATATCGTTGCAATGAATAATATCGACTTTATTTCGATACAGTTTAACGATCTTTGAGCGCAACTCCATATATTTTACCATTTGCATGGGAAGACTCTTGGAATATTTCCTCGTTGACAGCTTAATCCGCCGGACAGGAATCCCTTCGATAATTTCTTCCTCCGGGAGATCGCCTTCGTGAAGCGCGCAGACCGATATTTCATAGCCGGCCTTTTTCAAACTGATACACTCTTTCAATACCCTTGAGTCATTTTTGAAATTGTTTAAGACAATTGATAGAACCCTCATAAGTTAACCTCTTATAAATACTGTGTCACAGTAGACTGCAGCTTTTTCAAAAATGTTTTCAAATTATCATTTAGGGCCATCATAATCATTGTCAATATTATAATGGTCACAATCGCAATGTTAAATAGATAGTTACTGAAGCTTGTAATGGCTAAATCCTTCATTGTAATAATCATCCAGGTACAAAAACCAATCGTAATCGAATTAAACTTCAATTTAAAGATGATAACCTGCAGCAAATAAAGGACGAAAGCCACGATGATCGAAGATAAAACGATGCCGCCAAACCCGAAATTCGCGTACATCTCACCCCAAAAAACGGTCGGTGCCGAACGGACAACATCATGTTGATCGGGGTGAATAAAATTCATCACTTCAACGGTCAAGCGATAATGATCCCATGGAAAGATGCCTTTCGGATTCGGAAACGATTGAAAGAACAAAAAGGGATGATAATCCGGAAACATTTTTAAGTAAAAATAAGCTGGTGCGATTTGTCCGGTGAATGCGCGGCTGGCAATGGCCTCTAGCACTTGTGACAGAGGTCTTTCACCAAGCCCCATAATCGTGCGGTACAAGACCGTAAGAATAGCGACCGCTGCAACACCAATGAGCATCGCCACCCTTATATTGACGGTTTTCTTCATTGTAATGAGATACACAATGACCAAACCGATCACATACCACACAATAGGCGCCTTTTGCGTCGTCATCAAGGAAGTAAACGAAGTAAACGCAAACACCAGTAAGAAAAATAGGGTATTAAATACGCTTCGTTTCCTCAAGAACTCTGCGAAGGCATAGAAACTTAAAAAGAGAGGGATTGAGGAATAGAATAATCTATACCAATGCAAATCCCCTTCCAACTCATTCGTCGCCGCGCTCCTCGCTTTCGCCAAAGCATCAGCTGAGGCACCGTGCAATTGGGCAAGTAGTGGCACGGTTTGAATTTTAGAGATGTATAAAGCGGTCACAGCAACGCTTGCCAGGAAAATGATGACGGAAAAAAGTTTTACTTTACCACTCGTTTTTTCATGAGGATCATACATTTCCTTATAGCTGTTCAAAAAGTCAACTTTCAGAACCTTTCTGATAAAAAGGAATGTGAGGGCAATAATTAAGAGAGAACCACTGGAAATGACCCACATAAGCAAAATTTGGTTTTGATCATTGACACCGGCCGCAACGCGCTGTGCGTTCCAAAAGAAATAGAGCGGCAAAATTCCGATATACGCAAACGCCAAATAACACCAAATAAAGATGCTCGGTATCGTTGGGACGAAAAGATTAATATTTGCTTTGTGAGTGATATATAAAGCCAGTGCAGCGATCACGATAAAATCAAGTACAAATAATAAGGAAACCATGGTTCTCACCTCAAAAATTGCGCAATGGATTAAGCCGTTTTCTTTCCTATTAATACTTTTAAACAATGAAAAACAATGAACATGATGTTAATGAGGTAATACGCCCCCATCGCCAGAGAAAAAGCCAAAATGGTTTCTCTCGCGTTGCTGTGGAAAATCCAGAAAATAGCCGCGATTAAAGCCAATTGAAAAAAGTGAAGACCCAATGTCATTTCTTGTCTGTTAATCAGTTCCCAATAATTAATCGGCGCTTTAATAAAACGAAAAACAAACCATGGAATGAGCAGAACCAAATAAGTCGCCGCTTCATGAAAATTCTTTCCTAAAAAGATTTTGATGATCGGATTTCCTAGGAAATAGAGGAAAATCGCACCGACAACCGCCAAACCGCTTAAAGCCGCAATCGTCTTAAGCGTAATCGACGCCGCGTTGCCTTTTTCATTCAGCTCCTTCGCTGCCCGTTCATAATACACCTGGCTCATCGATTGCTGCATCAACGACATCGGCATATTGACTAACCTTTGAACGACGGAATAATAACCTACTACAGCCGCGTTAAAAAACAAGCCCAATAATAACATCGGCGCTTGCGCCGCAAGGGTGTTGGCAAATGTCGCCGGCGTCAAAAACAAAGGAAACTTTTTATATTCTTTCATATAATGGCCCAATAACTTTTTCTTGAATTTCGTAATGTCAATTTTTGATCTCGTAACTAAATTAATGGTCGTAAAGATCTTGCTCAACATATATGCGGCTATTAATGAAAAAACTGATGGACTGAGCCATCCGAATAAAATCATTAATGGCCTGTTGATCAATTGTTCCCATACATTATTCTTGGAAACCAATCCATACTGTCTTGTGCGGGAATACCAGGACAAATAAATCGGTTTAATGGCTGTGAGAAAAATGAGCAACGGCAACAGCCAAGCCGCATATTCCGGTGCATGAAAATACTTCGCGATTTCGTTATGAAAAAACAACGTCAAAATGTAGTAGAGGAAAGTTACTCCAAGCAAGATATAAACGGATAACCTTACTATGGAAGTTGCCGAGATATCCTTTTTCGGCAGCACAATGGACATTTCGTACCGTAAAGTGGAAACCGCACCGAGCGTTAATATGAGAGCGAGCATGGCTTGATAGCTTCCGTAAGCCTCCGGGCTGTAGATTCGGGTAATGATCGGAAGGGTAATGACGGTCAAAATGTTTACCAAAACCATGCCGCTCATAACTTTTCCTATATCTAACAAATAATTGTTAATACGCATTAAAAACACCTGTAATTATAAACGGTGATATTTTTTGGATACTACTTTTCCTCTAGGTATGGCGTTTCTTGTATCAAAAATAACTTTTGCATATTTTTGAACCATATCATAGTCAAAATCAGAATGATCCGTACCGATCAAAACCAAGTCTGCGCTTTCGACAGCCTCCTGTGTCAGTGCACATGTTTCAACTAATTGACCGTTCAACTTAAAGGTTTTGACATAAGGATCCGCAACAACCCATTCGGCTCCAGCATTGCTTAACAATGTTAGAATGTCCAATATTGGCGATTCACGAACATCGTCAATATCTCTTTTATAAGCGACACCGAGAACCAACACTTTAGAACCGTTCAGCGGTTTTTTCTCTTCATTCAGTATTTGCATGCAGCGGTTCACAACGAACTCAGGCATACTATTATTGATCTCGCCGGAAAGTTCAATTAAACGGGTATGGTAGTTATATTCGCGGGCTTTCCACGTTAAGTAGAATGGGTCAATCGGAATGCAGTGGCCGCCAAGTCCGGGACCGGGATAGAAAGGCATAAATCCATAAGGCTTGGTTGCAGCCGCATCAATAACTTCCCAAACATCAATACCCATTTTATTGCAAAGAATGGCCATTTCATTGGCTAAAGCAATATTGATATGCCTAAATGTATTTTCATGGATTTTTTCCATCTCGGCTACGGCTGGAGAAGACACCTCATATACATCACTTTCAAGCACGCTTGAATAGAGCTTTGCTGCTACCTTGGTACATTTTTTCGTGACGCCTCCGACCACTTTCGGGGTATTTTTTGTTTTAAATTGTTTATTACCGGGGTCAACGCGTTCTGGGGAATAGGCAAGGAAGAAATCCTCCCCGCAAACTAGACCGGTAGATTCCAATTTAGGCTTAACAATTTCCTCCGTAGTCCCCGGGTAGGTCGTGCTTTCCAAAACAACAAGCATGCCTTTGTGGAGATATTTCGCAATTTCACTTGCGGAGTTTTCGACATAGGATGTATCGGGTTGTTGATAAATATCCAAAGGTGTCGGCACACAAATAGCCACCGCGTCAACATCCTTGATAAAGGAATAATCCGTTGTTGCCGTCAACCTCTTTGTTTTTACGAGTTCGGATAGCTCTTCATTAATAACGTCACCAATGTAGTTGACGCCTTCATTGACCAACTTCACTTTTTCTTCTTGCACATCAAAACCGATGACTTTAAAGCCTGCTTTGGCCTTTTCAACTGCTAGTGGCAGGCCCACATAGCCCAAACCAACAACACCAACTGTTGCTTGTTTCGATTCAATTTTGTTTAACAGTTCCTCATAAACACCCATCAATGATATCCTCCTATTCAACCCAATTTAACAGGTTGATTTCTTTCAGCAGATTCGTAAAGTGCGAGAACCAAAGCTAAGGCATTCTTCCCATCAACACCTGACACAATTGGTTCCCTGTCTTCTTTTATAGCATTAACCATATCTTGAATAATCCATTTGTGCCCAGGTTGCCCAAAGGGATCATTTTCTATTTCCTTAATGATTGCTTGCGTTTCTTCGACACTCATCGACTCAATATCCCAATGCGCTATATTATTCGCAGTGCGTCCGCTTATTTTAACTGTACCTGATTCACCAAAAACACTAAAGGACTCTTCGAAATTTTTGGGATAAATGGTTGTCGCCGCCTCGATGACACCAAGTGCACCGTTTTTAAAACGAACCACTCCGACGGAAACGTCCTCCGCTTCAATATTTCGCAAACGCGTTGCTTGCATGCTGTAGACTTCTTCAATATCCCCTACAATCCATAACAAGAGGTCAAGGTTGTGGATCGCCTGATTCATAAGTACGCCGCCATCTAACGCTTTTGTCCCCCGCCATGGCGCTTGATCATAGTAGGCTTGGTTTCGATTCCAGCGCACGGTTGCATTAGCGTGGCTTAATTTACCAAACCTGCCCTCATCCATGGCTTGCTTTAGCTTCATGATGGCCGGACGGAATCGGTTGGGATGAACCACCGATAATTTCACACCATTTTCTTTACAAGCTTTTATAATTAAATCCGCATCCTCAAGGGTTAACGCAATCGGTTTTTCAACAATCACATGTTTTTTCGCCTGTGCAGCTTTAACGGCTAAAGGAGCATGAAGACCGCTTGGCGTGCATATACAAATAACATCAATGCGACAATCTTTTAACATTTCATCATAGTCTTGATACGCTTCAACATGATATTGTTCGGTGAAAGGCACCATCGCTTCCGGAATCTTATCACAAACAGCGATAAGATTGGCCTCTTCTGTTGCGGCAATTTGTTCAGCGTGCTTTTTTGCGATATGACCGCATCCGATAATGGCGAAGTTAATCATACGAAAGAACTCCTTTTTTTAACATCAAAATAAAATCCTGTACCATTATAACTCAATACCTGTCCAAATGCTATTTCATAAGAATAACTATTTCTTTACAATACGGGAGTTACAAGATGGCATTAATAGCATTCCGGACGGCCGCATCATATTGATCGGTGAGGGGAGCGAGAATCGTCTGCAATTCTTTCTTCACCTCATCCCTCTTTTCCATCTGTTCTACTAAAAGTTCGAGCAATTGATCCTCCCGCCAGTGATCATGGACCGTACCAATTAGCGGTTGATGACAGAGCTTTGCCATCGCTTCTACTTTAGGGTCATAAGACAGGGCAACATAGGGGATGCCGCCTGCCGCCGCAAAGATCAATGCATGGAGGCGCATGCCAAGGACCACACCACATTTTTGAATGATTGCCATTTTGTTGCGAAAGGTTAAAGTCGGCGAAATGACCGTCGCACTGTCTGATAACCGCTCGGCCGCCTGAAGAGAAATAGTGAAGTCTTCTCCTTCATGCATCGGCACAAACACGACAGAGTATCCCATGGCTTCGCATTTTTGCAAAACCCTAACTATTTTATCCAAATAATCTTGCTGGCTCGGCCATTGACGAATCGAAACGGCAATGGTCTTTCTGTTTTTTTCCTCATCGATTTCGGGAGAAAAATGGCCGCCCATCGCGAGGACAGGATCCGGGATGACATCGATCTTTTGTTTGATACCCATTTGGCGCAATGTTTTTTTCGACGCCTCATCCCTTACTGAAATATAACGCGCTTTGGAGATGATAAACGCAGCAAGCCGCCGGATGTAGGCATGACGAATCGGACCGATACCTTGTGAAAAAACAATAAATGGCTTCCTTTGAAACCATGCCATTGCCATGATGCCTGTATAATATGGCACACTCTTCCAACCCGTTTCATCTTGCAAGAGACTTCCGCCCCCTGAAATTAACCCATCGGAAATCTTTAGCGCTTCCCATATTTTTTTATAGTTCCAACGATTCACAGCATCAACGTTTAATTCTTTTTTCGTTCTTTCGGGTTGATTGGACAATACAATAAAATCTATGTTTTTATCATGACTTTGAAAACCTTTTATAATCGAATAAAGAATCGCTTCATCACCGGCATTGCCAAAGCCATAATAACCCGAAATGACTAATTTCATCGAAACCCTCTTTTCGGATTCATTTTCGAACAACTTTTTCAAACATCACACCGATTAGCGGGAGCTTGCGCAGTTGACTGGCGCCCATAAATATCAAAATGATACCAAGATAAACACCGGCTCCAACGAACGCCGTAAGTAATACGTATACTAGCGAAAACATTCTTGACCATGTGGCAACATGAAAATAATAAGTCGGGATGCCAACCACCATTCCCATTACCAAGCCGGCTCCAATATAGATAATTTTTGATTTTGTCAACATCGAAACCGGGTACTTTCCCCTTATGAGATATAAGTTAAAGAAAGAAATTAAACAAAAAATGATGAGGGTGGATAATGCCGCACCTATTAATCCCCATACCGAAACAAACAGAAAGTTTAATGCGGCTTTTAAAACCGCGGCGAGCAATATGATTTTTGCCGATTGAATTTGCAAATTCATTCCGGCCAAAATCCCGGTATCAAGCACCGCCACTGCATTAAAGAATGATGTGAAACCAAGCAGGGCAATAATACTGCTCCCCCTTAAATCGCCAAACAAAGCCATGTTTAGTGGCATCGCCAGACACATCACACCAATAGCCGCCGGCCAAGAAATCATCACATTCAGCCCGCGGGCTTTTTCTATAAGTTGTATATTTTTTGCATGGTTTTTTAGCGCAATGGAAGCGCTAATGGCGGGAACCATTGGCAAAACAAGCGATGTCGAAAACACCGTCGCAATTTGGACAAGCGCAAGTCCGCGTCCATACACGCCGTACCAATCGCTTATATGACTTAATCCGTATACTTTTAAAGCCGTCGGTATCGACAGCGAATCCACCAAATTAAGTAAAGCCATCATTAACGATCCAACGGCAATTGGTATTGACAGCCTAAGGATTTTTATTACCCCACTTTTAAATTGCTGAAAATCGTATGTGTATCGCTTTTCTCCAAACTCGGACCTTTTCCCAATAAAACGGGCATAATGCCAGCGCAGATAAACCAGTGAGCTAAGCGCGCCGATCACTGAACTTCCCATAACCCCTGCAGCAATCTTGGAGGAAGGGAAGCCTTTATTTACAAAGACATAAGCCAAGATTAATATGAATGCCACGCGAACAAATTGTTCAATAACTTGAGAAAAAGCCGTGGGGCGCATATCGTTGAACCCTTGAAAAAACCCGCGGTAGACGGACATATACGGTGCCACAAGCAATGTGAAAGACACCATAATAATCGACCATAAAGACGAACGCCCGCCGAGAACAGCGGATAGCGGAACCGAAAACACGTTCAAAAAGATAAAACCGATCAAACCAAATGAAAAAGTTAAAACCGTTGATGTTCTGTATATATTTGTTATACTGTCCAACTCGTTTTTTGCCAGCGCTTCTGAGATGAGCTTGGAAATGGCAAGCGGTATCCCAGCTACGGACAATGTCAAAATAACCATATAAATAGGGAAAACAAGGGTAAAAATACCGAGCACTTCATCACCGGCAATGTTTTGTAAAGGGATGCGGAATAAACTCCCTAAAACCTTTGAAAGAAACGTTGCGGCGGTAATGAAGAAGGCGCCTTTTAGAAAACTTTGTTTCATTATGACTTACCTTTAACTTTCTGCCGGATGACGTGATACGCAAACAAAGGAAGAGCAATCATGCGCTTCCCTCTAGTTGGTTTCTGCAGAAATCGGTACAGCCACTCGGCGCTAAGCCTTTGCCAGCTCTCCGGGGCCCTTTTGGCCACACCTGCCAATATATCGATGGTTCCGCCCACCCCTATAAAAATGCCTTTATCGAAATGATGGAAGTTTTGATAAATCCACTCTTCTTGACGTGGAAAACCCATGCCAACGAAAATAAGGTCTGGTTTGGCAGACTTCACTTCATTAATAACTTCCTTGTCATTTAAATCGATGTAGCCGTGATGACAGCCAACAAGCTTTAAGTCAGGAAATCTTTTCTTTATGTAATTTTTGGCTCGTTCCAATACCTCATCCTTTGCGCCTAAAAGATACACTTTTAGTTCTTCCTCATTCGCTACTTCCAATAAATTTAGCACCGTATCCACACCCGTCACTCTTTCGCTGATGGGCTGCTTGAGCAACTTCGATGCTTTAACAATGCCAATCCCGTCTGGAGTGATATAGTCGGATTGAGATAAGATTTCTTTGTATCGCGGATGACGCAAGGCGTACATAATGATTTCCGGATTGCCTGTTACAACGAACACTTTATCTTCATTTTTTATATGTTTTTTTAATTGCTCGATCATTTGACACATCGTCACGTTGTCAAAATCTATGCCTAAAATGTTTACTTTCGGAAAAGGCATTGAACCACCAACTTATTAATTGCATTTATGAATAGCTTTTTTACTTTTAAATATACCACATTGAAAACAATGCTGAAAGATGTAACATTATGTCATGTCAATTTCTGATATTTCCTAATCTTGGTCGCAAAAGAAAAACACATCAAACTCAGTATATGTCGAAAACAGCCGCATTTATAACATTGCCTTCAGACGTAGCCAAAAATGAGAAAGGATCATCCATTAAAATACCGCATCGCCGACTTCTTATACCTCCATCGGGATGCGGTATCTTTCACTTCATTTATAAACAGGCACATCAAAGACTAATGTATAAAAATCAAGCATGTCGTAAAGTTTTTTTAGGTTATTCACCTGTTTTACGGCCCAGCCGATGTCTGTAGCGTATTGGTGGGTGCCAGGGCTATCCGGATTCCACCGCATTTTATACAGGGTATCCTGTCCCTTATTTATATAGTTTTGGGCAATTAACTGCGCACCGCCAATTATTGCTTTCTCTGGTGTTGTCCAACCATGTTCATAAGCAAATGTCGCGCCTCCAAGCAAAGGATCGCTATCCTTCGCCCCGTAACCATACATGTTGTATACCGTGACATCATATGGCTTCCCTGTCTCGGCGATCGTCACTGTCCCATTATCTTGGATTTTAAGATGAACGCCCTTAGACAAATCGGAAGTGCCATTGCCTGTTTCCAGTAAAGCGTGTGAAATCAAGTAAAGTTCATTAATATTATATTGCTTTCCGGCATCAATGAAAGATTGAGCTTTCCCAGCCAAGATGCCTTTACCTGCCAAAATCTTCTGATTCACTTCATCGGCATTAATGGATGCGCTCTGGGATAATTTGATGAATTGGTAATATTCGTTGTAATCCGCCGAGAAGTGATTCGGATCCAGATATTTTAAGACATCAGACTGAAGCGGAATCATCCATCCGGTAATCTTGTACCATCTTAACCCATTGGCATCGGTAACCGTTTGGCCGCCGTAATAAACTTGATCATCATGTTTTAAATAACCAATGATAGGGTAATTGCTTCCCGGGCCGTTTCTTACCGGATATAATCCTTTATTCTTCGTATCATAAGTGATGATCCACCGGCCTTTGTCATCAATATCAAAGGCATCTCTAGCAATATATTTCGTATACAAATCGGTTCGCGGAATTGCCGCCATTTGTTTTGTTAAAGCATCATTTAGGGTGATGTTATATACGGTTTTAATAATTTTTGTTTGCTTTTGTTGATTTTCCGATGTGGCACGATCAATGACTTGGTAGGCGAGATAAATGACTTTTGCCGCTTCCGCACGGATCGCATGATCTGTTGGGCGAAAAGTGCCGGCAGGGTCACCTTGAATAATTCCCCAACCAACGACATTCGATATCGCCTGATCGTATTCATCTGATTTAAGGATTTGATCTTTATCTGTGAAATTAACCGTTCCCGTCTTTTCTGGAACTTTTTTGTATCGGAGCATGCGATCGATCATCAGCGCCATATCTTGTCTCGAAATTTCACCGTCGGGATCGAACGTCCCGTTGTTGTAACCCTTAATAATTCCTGCTGCTGCCGCCGCAGACACTTCGTCATAGGACCAGCGGCTCTGTGGCACATCGGAGAAAGTTTTCCCAGTGTTAGTGGTTGATAGATTAAGAGATCTGACAATAAAAGCGGCAAATTCTTCCCGCGTCACATGCTTATCGAGCATGAAATCACCGCGGCTGTTTCCTTCCATAATATTATGGCTCGTTAGAAAATCCACTGCCTCCTGGGCATAATCATATGAAGTAGCATGGCTTTGTTTCGGGACAAGGGCAAAAATCAGTATCAGAGCGCCGGCTAACATAATCCCTTTAAAAGATCCATGTAAAAAATGTGTTGTTTTCATAATGTCCCCCTTCTAATCTCTTAAATAAACTACCAGATTTTAAAGGATAAATCTAGTTCTCTTTAAAAAATGAAAAATACCATTTTACCCAATCCTTGAGTGAAAAAGATTATCGAATGGGGGTTCACTCTATGCTATACTTGGGGTAGCCTTTTTCAAATCCAAGGAGAGAATTTTATGATTCCGCTTTTAAATAAAATGAAAATCGATGTTCAACAGAAAACGTTAAAAAAGTATAAAAGAATTGTTGCAGAAATCAATGAAATGGAAGCTGCCATTTCTCGGCTTACCGATGAAGAACTGAGAAACAAAACCATCCAATTTAAGGAACAAATGAAGGAAGGCTGCCGCTTGGAAGACCTTATTCCGGAAGCCTTTGCCGTTGTCCGCGAAGCTTCGAAGCGGGTTTTGGGCCTTAGGCATTACGATGTTCAACTCATGGGCGGGCTCGCCTTATTCGAGGGAAATATCGCCGAGATGGCCACTGGGGAAGGAAAAACGCTTGTTGCCTCACTTCCAAGTTATCTACGCGCGTTGGAAGGTAAAGGGGTCCATGTCATAACGGTGAACGACTATCTTGCCAAACGGGACCACGATTTGATCGGTCAAGTGCATGAATTCTTGGGACTAAGCGTCGGTTTGAACATACCGGAAATGACTCCCGAAGACAAAAAGAAAGCCTATATGGCTGACATTACATACGGTGTCGGGAATGAATTTGGATTTGATTATTTAAGGGATAACATCGCCCAATCGAAAGATCAACGTGTCCAACGGCCGCTGTACTATGCCATTCTGGACGAAATTGACAGCGTTTTGATAGATGAAGCAAAAACGCCGTTAATTTTAGCCAGAAAGTCGACTGTCAGCAAAGACTTATTTTACATTACCGCACAAATCGTTAAAGGAATGGAGAACGAAAAGCACTTCACTTACGATCCTGAAACGAAGGCGGTCAGTTTAACTGATGAAGGCATTACTTTAGTTGAGGAAGCGTTTGGTATTGAGAACCTTTATGATATTGAGCATCAAACACTTTATCATTATCTGATTCAGTCCTTGCGTGCTGAAGTGATGTTTAAGCGCGATGTCGACTACATCGTAAGGGACGGCGAAGTCCATCTTGTGGACGCTTTTACTGGCCGGATTATGGATGGGCGCAGCTTAAGCAACGGGCTTCATCAGGCCATTGAAGCTAAGGAAGGGCTGAAGCTCACCGACGAGAATAAAACACAAGCTTCTATTACCATACAAAACTATTTCCGAAGATATCCGATTCTATCCGGCATGACCGGAACGGCCAAAACCGAGGAAAAAGAGTTTCAAACCATTTACGGGATGGATGTCATTCAGATTCCAACCAACCGACCAGTCATCCGCCAAGACTTGCCCGATCAAGTCTATTTAACTGTAAAACAAAAATATAAAGCGGTAACCGAAGAGGTTAAACGGCGCCATGAAAAAGGACAGCCTGTTCTGATCGGAACAACTTCCATTCAACAGTCGGAAATCCTCGCCGAATATTTGGATCAAGCGCATTTGCCTTATCAGCTCCTAAACGCGAAAAGTGTGGAGCAGGAGTCACAGATGATCGCCCTCGCTGGTCAAAAGGGACAAATCACGATTTCTACCAACATGGCCGGACGCGGTACGGATATATTACTCGGTGAAGGGGTGGCCGAACTTGGCGGTCTACATGTTATTGGCACGGAACGTCATGAAAGCCGCCGCATTGACAATCAGCTTAAGGGGCGCGCCGGAAGACAAGGCGATCCCGGTTCGAGCCAATTTTTCCTATCCCTCGAAGATGAACTCGTCAAGCGATTTGCTGAAGATGACCTTGAAAAGAAACGTCAATCGATAAAAACCGACGAGAAGGGGAAAATCTTAAACACTTGGATTCATGATTTCTTTGATAAAACACAAAAAATCTGTGAAGGCAGTAATTTCTCCATTCGTGAATACACGCTGAAGCTTGACAATGTCGTCAGTGAGCAGCGTAATGTCATTTACGAAGTGCGTGACAACATCTTATTTAAAGATAATATGCTGGAGATTGTCTACCCAATGGTTGAAAATGAAGCGAAGCGGGTCATTGAAGCGCATTGCCCTGAACACGTCATTCCCGAAAATTGGGACCTCGACGCGCTTCAGAAAGAATTAAACCGGGTCATTGCCCACTTCGGAAGTATTAATGAAAAAATGCTCGATGTCAGTGACATTCAAGATCTTGTTTCAGACCGGCTCCATGAATACAAAACACGGCTTGAAATGAAGGCTGAAGATGAGTCGTTCCAACAATTCTTGAAATTCATCCTTCTTACCACGATTGATGATCAATGGATGAACCACCTTGAAAAAATGGAAGAATTGAAAGAAGGCATTGGGCTGCGCGGTTACGGACAAACGGATCCGATAATCATGTACGAAAAAGAAGGTTTCTATGTTTTCAAAGAGACTTTTGAAACCATCGAAAAAATGATCGCCATTCAACTTACGAAATATGTTGAAACCAATTGGGGATTGGACGAGGGAGAAAATCGCGATGAAAAATGAGCGCACAAACATGAGAAAAAATACAATTCATGAGAACCAAACCATTAAAACAAAGCTTTCCTTCCATCCTAGTTGGAATATTAAACCTGAAGAACGTTATGTTTTCATGTTCAAAAATAATCAATGTCCGCCACTCGCACCTAACCAAATTTCCATCTACGGACTCGACTGGGCGCCGCAAGAAGATGGGATTGTCGTCACGGCATTCATCAGAAGTTCTTTATCCCAGTCTATTCAAATTGGGCAAACTACCCTACTCTTGCTGTCATCCCAAGGAGAGATTCTTGGCAGAAAAACGATGGACCTTTCGGTGATCGGTGAACTTCCACCGAACAGCAGCCGTCCTTGGCGGTTCCATTTCAGTCCAACGGAACTTTTTGTTCAAAAACTGCCAAAAGAAGATTGGAAGATTGCCTTCGAATTGAAGCCCAAACATCAGCTCGATCTTGATGACAGTTGGGAACAAAACCTTTCATCAGAAGCTAAAGCCCATTTACAAGAGATGGTCAATCAATTGGAAGTCCCAAAACCTGGGGAAATCAATTTGTTGGGCATTCAAGCCAAAACGCAAGATAATGGGGATCTATACGTCACGCTTCTCATACGGAACGGCAGCGGCAAACATGTGACACTGAAACAGCTCCCACTTCAATTCATTGACGCTGACGGTGACGTGGTAGCAAAAGGGGTTTTCAAGCTCGATAACTTAACCGTTAAGGCGAACACGAGCAAACCATGGACATTTATTTTTCCAAATACGGTTGTCCAAAAAAAGAACCCAAACTTGAAGAAATGGCAAGTGGAAACACCAAAATAAAGGATTTTCGACCGGGCATAGGCCTGGTCATTTTTTATACCAGGTAAGGCAATCGAGTAGGAGGGGGTGACTAACCCCCGACCTCTCACACCACCGTACGTACGGTTCCGTATACGGCGGTTTCATTTAAGTCCAACGCATCGTTTGATATCGATT
>NZ_AUMM01000016.1 GCF_000430685.1 Tuberibacillus calidus DSM 17572
CTCGAAACCATTCCGGGATTAGGCCCGGTGAGTTGCGCCGGTATTCTCGCCGAAATTGGCGACATTGAACGCTTTGAGAACCAAGCCGCAATCGCCAAATTTGCAGGATTGTTTTGGCCGCGTCACCAATCGGGTGACTATGAGGCGGATGACAAAATGCTTGCGCGTACAGGCAATCGTTATCTCCGGTATTACCTGGTTGAGGCTGCCAATCTGGTCCGGCGACACGAACCTGAATACCGCGCCTTTTACCAAAAGAAGTATCGTGAAGTGCAGAAGCACTCACACAAACGCGCCCTCGTCTTAACGGCAAGAAAACTGGTGCGCCTGATCGATGCGCTGCTCCGCAACGGTCAAATTTATGCGCCGAAAAAGAAGGTGACGCGATGAGGTAACCTTCATCGATAACCTTGGTCTCGTTTACTTCCAGTTATTTACAATATACTGGAGGTTTGGTTTAGTGCACCCTTTTTTATGACATATGGCCAAAAGAATTTCCAATTCACTTGTTTTTAACTCTTGACATCACACCGTAGGACTTTTGGTAGATTTTATGGTTTTTAGATCATATGCAGTTTTTGTGCGACTTAATCGGAACAAGTCGCATTTTTTTGTCGGTACATGTCGGACATGTGCGACAGGGGGGAGGGCAAAGAAGCAAGTCGTTATGGTGCTGTCAATCTCTAATGTGTCCAACCTGGTTCGACGTTTTATACCTATTGACCCACGGTCAAAATTATTATCCTCGTATTGTAAAGACAATATTGGGGGTAATAAAGAATGAAAAGTATAGACGAAATTTTTGAACCAAAAGGAACACCGAAACAATTGCTTAAACAAAAAATAGTCCGATTGAATAAAGGCAAACGCGAATTGCGAATGCAGGGGTTTAGGGGGAAAGAGTTCGCAATTGAAGTATATAAACTGAAGAGAAGAGAGGATCAGATATTAGAGACAGGGGTTTTGGTATCATATCGAAAGGCAAACAAGGTAGTGAAAGAGATCATTCATCAACATTTGTTGGAAACAGGGAAAATCCATAATTTCGTTAAACGGACATTGGATTCAAGATTACACGATTTGAATATCACAACTCAGCAATTTGAACAGTTTGCGTTACAAAACAACCTGTTTGGCAGAATTTATGCCAATATTCCTGGCGAAGAAAACATATTTTTTCCATGTCAATTGGTGTCGAAAAATGTAGCATGGATTTCAAAAGATCAAAAAGGCGTTTATCGGTATTTCACCAAGCGGCCAAATGGACGGACGATTGGATTCAATATTTTTGATTTTATTGAAACAGTGGAAGGGATAGGGATTGGAACGCATGTTGCTGACAGCTTTATCAAAGCTCGTCAAGAACTGGCCAAACTGTTTCATATCCTGGAACTTCACGATGAATGGAGTCTCCAGGAGAATCAAAAGTATGAATATAATTTAGATTTGCTTCAGGATGGGATAGCTCGAATAAAACAGAGACAACCGATACTTTATGATTATACAAAAGGCTTTGTTCCGCTGTTGATTTTGCTAAACTCTTGGGGGAAGGAGCATATTTATCCAAAGTTTCGTTGCAACGGAGAAGCGGTTTTCTTTGTTTCTTCCACTGAGCTTAAGAATAGGTTGGGGGATCTTTATGAGAGGTCTACGATAACAAGAGCAATCAATATGTTGGCTTTAATCGGTCTCCTCATCAAAATCCCGCACACAGAACTTTCGGATGAACTTTGGGAGATTGCAAAAGGGATTCATGGAGGGAGAAAAGGGCATAAGTTCATCAATTTTTACCAAATTCCACGGTATACAGATAACATTTTGGCGGAAGCGGAACAGGTCGTCACAAATCTTCTTCAACATGGAATGAGCAACGTCGGCAAAATTACGAAAGAAAAAATTGAAACGTTTTTTGGCAAAGAATATGCCTTGAGAGTTTTCCCTCCAACAAGAAACATTGAAGATCCGCCAAAAGCAGATAATTTTGACGACATTCCTTTTTAAGCGGGGCAAAAAAAGCTTCGCTTTTTAATTTTGCTATAGCAAAATCACTTTAGTGATTTACCGTGATAAAGTCGATTGTCAACAAGTTGTTATTCACTTTGGAAATTGAATAATTCCAAAAAGCAAGATCGTTTTGGTCTTATAGTTCATAGTCACCCTTTGGGTGACTACGGCGTTCGTAAGGAACGCCCAACTTATGGGTATTGCATTGCAATCAGGCTTCGAAGAAGCCGAACTTGGAGATAATGTTTTTTCAACAATAATGAATATTCTTGGGGATTTTGCAAACATAATAAAGTCTATTATTTGTGTTTGACGAGAAGATGGTGCGGGCAAGTCCCTGAATATCGGTGTTGATCTGTCCTGTTTCTCGAAAGAGATAGGGGGCATTTTTATTAATTGATTTGGTATAGTTTTGCAAAATGATTTATGAAAAAAGAGATTTTAATCCCTCATCTTCCAGCAACTCTTCAATGTCCGCGAAATCGTAGACGCCCAATTCGATGCAACCCAAAACAATCTGATCCCTTAGATCGCAATCGGAAAAGGTATACCCAGCTTTCGCCAACAGTTCATGTGTTTGTTTCAAGTCGCATCTGAAAAGAATGGCAATACGCAAAATAACCTCTTTCGAAGGTCTTTCATATTTATCGTTGAGCAGTTTTGACCAGTATTGGCGGGTGATTTGAGCCTGTCCAAAAAACGCCTCATTGTAATGGAACCGTCCCTTATCAGCGGCTAATTTTCGTATATATTTGCCCAGGGATAAGGTGTTCTGTGCAGTCCTGAGTCTTGATTGGATGGCACTTAATTGATAACTGCTCAAACTGTGCCCAAATACAGTTGTGCCCTCAGTTTGGTTTTCATAGATTGCAGAATATTTCTTGTTTTTCTGAAGAAAATCATCGGAAAAGGCTAGTTCTTTGATTTTTTGTTTCAGATTAGCGTCTAATTTACCCATCTGTTGCCTCCTCTTATGTTGCCTGTCAGGCGACAATTTCCTTCTATTTAATATATACAATGAATCCAGAGACAGGCAAAACAGGGGGAGGGCTGAACAAGCAATTTCAACGTGAAGCCCTGTTTAAATCTCAAATCGAAAGGAACGTGAGTGCATGTTGAATGAACTTCGAAGTCTGGTGTCAGATATTCAATTTGCAGAAACGGAATTGAAAAGATTAACAAGGGAGAATCAGAAAACAGGTGAAGGGATGATAGAGCAGGTATTTGAAATCGCCAAAAACGTCCTGACATTTGAACCCATTTTTAAAAAGGCGTCAATGTTCGGGACGCGAATGGAGCAAAGGGAATATTTTTACCGATCGGACGGAGAATTGCTAAAGGGGTTTTTGATCAATTCCTCACTTGAATATTCGGGCAATGCCAATGGTGAAGAAACAGAGGAATTCAACGAGTTGTTTTTGACGGAAGACAGGAAACTCATATGTTTTTACACTGTCCATAAATATCCAGATTCTCGAAAACATTCGATGCAACATGAAGTAACTCGATTTGAAGCCCATTTTGATGATGAGGAAATATACTATGGCTCGGTCATAAGGAGCTTGTCGAAAATGCTGAAAAGCAGGTATCAAGAGTTGATGACGAGGAAAGAGCTTATGCTTGAACGGTTAAAGGATTTGGATTCAGTACGGATTGATGTGGAGGAATTTTAGGTTCATTACCAACCGAAGTATAGCGGCGGAGGTGGTGAGGAATTTATTCATGAAAGATTTTAAAACATTGACATTGTACCAAAAAGCGATTGCCTTGGAAGACGAAATCGACGAGATCGTAAAAAATTTCCCGCAAGACGAAAAGTATCGGTTGGTGGATCAGCTCATACGATGTGTCACGAGCATCGGTGCAAACATCGCTGAATCGAATGGCGGGCAGTATGCAGGGCGTGAGCGGTACCATTTGGGGATCGCATTCGGATCGGCTAACGAGACCCGCTATTGGATTGAAAGGGCTTTCAGAAAGGGCTACATTGATAAACAAACGTTTGAGCGGCTGGATGAAAAAGCCCAGGAACTTCGCCGAATTATGGTCGGGATGTTCAAGCGGCTGAATCAGTCGGCGTAATTCCTTTGAACTATAAGCACCCTTTTGGGTGCGATTCTACATATGTGAAATACCCCCAATACTGCTCCTTTCCTCACAACAGTCAAAATCCCTTTTTGCAATTTGGAGGAAATGCTGTATCACAATTACAATTGACAAGCGATGTGTGCATATATAGTATGATTGTAGTAATTTCCTATGGTTTAGATAAGAATCGATATGATACGACATTTGAAATGGGGAATAAAGAACTACAACAAAGGGCTTATATTTGGAGGGGAGAGGAATTATAATGGGCATTTTTATCAAAAAAACAAAAACGTGGAAGGAATATATGAGCTTTTCTCATTCAACAGACATATCTCAGATTGAAGAACGAGCCAAAGAGAAATTAATGTTTTTGAGCATCAATCAAGACACGTTAAATCATGTTAGGGAATCCGCTCGAATTCTAAATCCATATAAAGCTGAGATTATACATCAATTTTACGAAAAACTCCAGTCTGTTGATCATTTGAAGCAAATTATCCTTGAACATTCCACTATAGATCGACTGCGACAAACAATGGAGAGGTACTTAGACCAGTTTCTTCATGCAGATATCAATCATGAATACATTATGACAAGAATCGTAATCGGTCAAGTCCATAGCCGTATTCATTTGACGGCAGAACATTTCATTTCTGCTCATCATTTGTTAATCCATCTCATGACATCAATCCTGATGGAAAAGTTGTACCAAAATCCCCACCAAATGATGCAGATGGTTCTTGCCGTACAAAAACTAGCGGCCTATGATCAACAACTTATCGTTGAAGTGTACATGGAAGAAACCTTGAAATCTTTCTTATTTGGTGTTTCAGATTTACTTAACCATACGACCCGATTAGACACAACGAAACAATTGATTATGTCGATGGACAAGCAGATGGAGGAAAGTTATAGTGTGACGGCGGCTACAGAACAGATGAGTGCTTCGATTCAAGAAGTTGCCAATCATGCTGTAAGAGTAGCTGAAGGAACCGATGAAGCAGTGCGATCCGCTGATCAAAGTAAAGTGGAGATCGATGAAGCTTTGGATGATATTAGTCGGGTTGGAGATGTCTATTATCAAGTAGTCGAACAAGTCAACCAACTCGACAATGAAATTGGACATATTCAACAAGTCGTTAAAATCATAAAGGAAATTGCAGATCAAACCAATTTGCTTGCTTTAAATGCAAGCATCGAAGCGGCTCGTGCTGGTGAGCAAGGAAGGGGTTTTTCTGTTGTTGCGTCAGAGGTTCGAAAATTAGCCGAACATACAAAGGAACAAATCAATCAGATTACTTCAAATATGAACTCTTTGCGTCATGTATCCGCCAAGGTCATTCAACAGATAAAGCAAACGGGCGAACTTGTTGGAAAGACTGTAGCGGGTGCACAGCATGCCAGGGAAGTGATCGCACAGATTGTTTCAACGATGAAAGAGATTAGCCATTCTACATCTCAAATTGCGGCAATGACCGAAGAACAGTCTGCTGTGATTACGGAGATTACAGAACGAAATTCTGTTATTCACGATCATAGTATTCACACCCGAGAAGTCGCAAAAGAAACTGCAAAGATTATCTACGATTTGAGTATCAAAATGGATGAATATCGAAATTCCTTCTTTGGAATTAATGTAAAACTCAATTCGAATGATTTGGTTCGGGTAGCCAAAACAGACCATCTTATTTGGAAGTGGAAAATCTATAACATGTTGTTAGGAATTCAAACAATCGATTCAAATCAAGTTATTTCCTATGAGGCTTGCAGGCTTGGCAAATGGTATTACGGAGATTTGCCTCCATTTGTAAAAGAAAATTCTGCATATCAGGAATTAGAAGAGCCTCATAAGCTAGTTCATCATTACGCAAAAATAGCAGTAGAGAATTATGAGAGAGGAAATATTCATGGTGCTGAAGAAGCCTTAAATCAACTTGAACAAGCTTCAGATCAAGTGATTCATCTGCTATCGAAATTAGAAGATAATCTCTCAAAAAAATAACCCGAAACCATACATTAGATGCGGGAAAATAAAGTCAATCATTTAACAAACGAGAATCCCCTTTTTCTTAAAATGGGAAGGTTCTCGTTTGTTTGTTTTTGCATGCAAATGAAATTTTTTGCAGAATTGAAAATCTGTTAACTTAACAATAAAATAAGAGTGAAAGGAGAGGGGTGGATTTGGATATTTTAAGATTAACAGAAAATATAATCACCCAAGCTTTTGAAGAACAAAACGCACTTCTTTTACAAAAAGAAAAAACCTTCTTGCTATACTCCTATGCGATGGTGATGGCTGAGACATATCCTCAGATAGAATATATAAAGCCAACAAATGTACAGCTCAGAGTAGATCCAGACTTCATGTATGAGGAGAACTATGTTTTATCCCTTAAGAAAATGCTGACTTACATAGAACGGATCCTACAGCAACAACTGGATTTGATTGAAGCCAAACTGCTTTTTGACTCTTGGTTTTACGGTTCTACTGATGCTGGGAGTTTGCAATATGTCTATCATGAATCAGAGCTGGTCAATATTTCGGAGGCGGCTGATTACCTCAGTGTTTCCCGCACTATTATTTACAAAAATATCGAACGTGGCCTAGAGACGGTCGGGGAAAAGTACAATCAGAAAATTCCACGCTTTATGCTTGGGGCATGGAAAAAACCAGAAGTTGCTTTCCAACTACAATGGGTTGCTCAATTGAAAAGAGCAAGGGAACAGACAATTGACCAGCCTTGACGATGTTTATAAGCAAATTGCCGAATTTGAGAAAAAATTCAGAGGTTCATTCTATACCCTATTTTCCAATATGACCGAGCAAGAAATGGATGCACACCCTGAAGCAGTCGATATCCACGATTGGCGTGAACTGGAAAAGGAGAAACAGGAGCTTCTTGGCAGGTTAAGGGATGAGCGATGAGGGGAGTCTGTATTTTGTGCATTCCATTACTAAAAATGGCGTAATTAAGTTATGTGGCGAGATTTTTCGTTCTTAAATGCCCCTAAATTATTAAGGTGAACGGGAAAATGATCTTTACTCTCCACATAATCAATAATTATGTAGTCAAGTTATTTGTCAGGTTCGATATGGCCAAAATTTGGGCTAATACTTGAAAAGACGAGAAATGTCCAATACAATTATTTTAATCACATAACCATTAAAAAAGTGCTTTTTCATGTGGATGATGTTTCAGCTTAAAAAAAAAGCGGAACGTTGCCCATTTGAAACAGCACTTTTTTTGTTGTCTGGCAAAGAAGGGGAGAGGAATTTGTACCTGGATCAATTTCGCGAAGAATTGACGCGGGAAGGAAAGAGTTCGCTAACAGTGGAAGCGTATTTGACAGACATTAGGCAATTTCAATCTTGGCTTAAGGATACATTGGGATACGAGAGCGACACCATTAC
Organism: Tuberibacillus calidus DSM 17572; assembly: GCF_000430685.1. Classification (GTDB taxonomy): domain Bacteria; phylum Bacillota; class Bacilli; order Bacillales; family Sporolactobacillaceae; genus Tuberibacillus; species Tuberibacillus calidus. The sequence goes on from NZ_AUMM01000016.1 coordinate 7,508, forward strand.
GGAAACCGATGTGCGAGAGTACCGACAACATCTGAACTTGCACAAAAAACTCAAACCGACAAGCATTAATCGGAAACTGAAAAGCATTGTTTTGTTTCAGCGTTTTTTGGTGAATACAGGTGTTTGTAAAGAGGAAATTCAATTGAACAAAGTGTTAATGAAACATACCACTGAGCTAGATCGGGAAATTAAAGTCGTTGAAAAAACAGATTTGTATCGGTTGAAAAGAACGATTGAAGCGGAAAACAACAAACGAGATATTTGCATTTACTACTTACTTTTTGGAACGGGAATCAGATGTTCGGAGTTAGTGAATATCGAACTGGATGACATTGTTCTGACAGAACGTAACGGCAAGAACAATTACAGCTATATCCTCATTCGCAACGGCAAAGGGAACAAGTCGCGAAAAGTGAACCTGAATGCCGCAACGGTGAATGCGGTTAAGGAATATTTAAATGTGCGTCCACACACGGATTCGAACAAACTGCTCATTGGACAGCGGGGGCCTCTTACGCGATTGGCAATAAACAAAATCCTGGACAAATACAGCAGGAAAGCCCAATTGTCCGAGAAAATAAATCCCCATGCGGCTCGCCACACTTTTTGTTCCCAATTGATCAAAAGCGGCGTTGATCCAAAGACGGTTTGCCTCTTGACAGGGCATAGTTCCGTCGATCTTGTATATCGATTCTACGTCAATTCCAGTGCGGAAGATAAGCAAAGAGCGGTTGACGGGTTGCAAATCTGATTCCCTGAAACCATACAATCTTACCTTATTTAAAGTGAAAGTGCCATGAGTTGTTGCAGGCACAGTGCCGTTTCAAAAAAACGGATGCTGTTGTCTAAATGCGAACTCATGGCACTTTTTCTTTTCTGGCAATGGAGGTGAAGCAAGTGGCAAGAAGTTCAGATTGGACAGAAGCAAAACTGAAACGATTTTTGGCGGAGGGTCGGGGGCAAGGTGAACGTGAAAACTACCGCCCTTGGCTGACGGTAATGGATATTCCCAGTCGCGGCAGAGCTAGCCGTGTGTTTTCAAGAAAGTGCAACCGTGTGGTGCATCTGCTCACCGACACACAACTTCGATACTTTTACCTGCTGGAATGGGATGAATCGATATTTGACATCAAGGAACAGTTTCCACTCCTGGATGTGGAAACCATCGTGGATCAAATGGACGAGTCGCTCTTAAAGCGGCTGAAGGATCCCAAAACGGAAGTGCCGCATGTGATCACCACAACGTTTGTGATGACGGCAAGGGATCAACAAGGCAGGGAAATCCAGTATGCCCGTGCCATCAAAGATGCCGCCGAATTGGAGAAAAAGGCGACATTGGAGAGATTGGAAATTCAGCGGCGGTATTGGGAGGAACGCCATGTGGATTTTGCCGTTGTGACCCAGCACGAAATTCCCGTTCAACGGAGCCGCAATATTGAATGGGTGTTGTCTGCCTTGAATGTCGAGGATTACGGTTTTTCCTCAACGCAAATTCAAGAATACGCCTCGATTCTACAAGAGAAACTGTTGTCCTCTGACCAAAGGATCCGTACCATCCTGGCTTCCTTTGAAAGGGAGATGAAAGAAGAGGCGGGAACAGGTCTCCTGGTGTTCAGGTACTTGATCGCTTCCCGACTCATCCAGATCAACATGGATGCAGACATTCAGTTGTCTGCGACACCCAAGGATCTTGGGCTAAAGGTCAATATGCTTCAGGGAGGGGAGAGGAGATTTGGAGCTGTGCGTTAACACGGTCATCCGCTATGTCGGTGACCAGCGGCTTGAACGCATCCTTTGGATCGATGCGGAACAAAAAGCATGCTTTGTCATCGACATTCAAGGCAGGGAATTTCCAAAAAGCCGTTGGCTGGAGGAAATTCAATACGGCATTGAACAAGGCTTGATCGTAATGGAAGAATCCGATCCTTGGGCTTGCTTTGTTGATCCGCAAATGATGTCTGCCAAGGAAAAAGAGAAGTGGGATAAGGATTGGCAAATTGTTCAGGCGATTGCTTCGAAAGATTTTGAACCGCAAATCTTTGTTTCAGCCGAACGGTCGAAGCTCATTCGCCAGGCGGCGGAGAGGTTTGGATTGTCGGAAAAGCAGATTGGGAGAATCCTCAAAAGATATTGGAGCCGAGGCAAAACCAAGCTGGCGGTATTGCCCGATTTTGCCAACCGCGGCGGGAGGGGAAAAGAACGGAAGCAGACGGCAAGGAAACGGGGCAGGCCCAAAAAGTTTGATTCCATCTACGGGGAAATGAATGTGAGCGAAGAGGTCAAAAAGATTTTTCGGATTGCTCTGGACAAATATTACTATAAAGCCAATCGCCCCTCCCTCCGCTGGGCGTATGAACAAATGTTGAAGGAATATTGCTCAGAGGTTCGCAAACTGGACAACGGAGTCGAGCTTCCCGTCATGGAAAGCGGCACGGCGATTCCTTCGTTTTCACAGTTCCGATACTGGTTTCGCAAATGGCGGGATTTGAAAAAAGAAATCTCCTTGCGGGAGAGTGCAAAAAAGTTCCATCAACGGTACCGCCCCGTTTTGGGTTCCACTCAGCAGGATGTGTTTGGTCCAGGATCCGTCTATCAAATCGATGCAACGGTTGCCGATGTTTATTTGGTCAGTTCATTTGACCGCACAAAAATTATTGGGCGTCCTGTGCTGTACCTGGTGATGGACGGGTACAGCCGAATGATTGCGGGTCTATACGTTGGGCTGGAGGGTCCAAGCTGGCAAGGAGCGATGATGGCGTTGAAACATGCGTGCGAATCGAAGGTGGAATGGTGCCGTCAATTTGGGATTGAGATCCGTGAAGAAGATTGGCCATGCGTGTATTTGCCTGAATCGATTTTGGCGGACAGAGGAGAACTGCTTTCCGACAAGGCGTTGTCCATCATCGAGCATTTGCAAATTGCGGTGAAAAACACTTCCCCGTATCGCCCCGACTGGAAAGCAGTGGTGGAAAAACATTTTGACCTCATTCAAACGCATGTAAAACCGTTTTTGCCTGGAGCAATTCAAGAGGACTTTCAGGAGCGGGGAGCCAAAGATTATCGGCTGAACGCCACACTTACCATCCCAGAGTTCACGCAAATCCTCATTAAATGTGTGTTGTACTACAATAATCGACATTATTTGACAGGATACCAGCGGGATGCTGAACAGATTGCACAAGATGTTCAGCCAATTCCCATTCAACTTTGGAACTTTGGCATCCAGCACCGTTCGGGAAGGCTCCGCAGGGTGTCGGAAGATGTTTTGCGTTTCAATCTGTTGCCGACGGCGGAAGCGACGGTGACGCCTGGCGGCATCCGTTTCCAAGGCATGTATTACAGTTGTCCTACAGCGTTGAAGGAAAAATGGTTTGTTCATGCTCGCACACATGGCACACGAAAGTTGGTTGTTTCTTTCGACCCGCGGAATGTCAGCCAGATATTTTTGCGGTTAGGCCGAACATCGTACGATGTGTGCAATTTGCTGGAGTCCCAGGCTCGGTATCGCAATCTAAGTCTGGAAGACGTGAACTACCTGCTTGCATGGGAGAAATATAATCAGGCGACATCGCAAGACCTGGAATTGCGGGAGCGAATAACGCTGGCGGCGGAAATTGAGGCGATTGTCGTAGAAGCCAGGAAGAAAACCCATGCAGAATCCATTCCTATGTCCAAATCTCAAAAACTGAGGGACATTCGAGAGAACAGGCGGCAAGAGAAAGAACGAAACCGAAAACAGGAAAGTTTTTCGTTGGTGAGATCTTCAGCAAGTGAACGTGTGGTACAGCGGAATGAGGAGGAACAAGACGAACGAAGCTATTTTGGATTATTGAAGCAAAAACAGGAGGATGCGTTTTGTGGAGATCGTTAGATTGCCAAACGGAACGGAAGCGGTTGTTGCGGAGTATCACAAGCAGGTCATTCCAGATTTTGCGGGCAATCCATGGATCGAGGCGTTGCCAGACATTTTATCGCCTGAACAGGTGATCGAAGCATTGTCCAGTTATCCGCCGATGGATTCGTTGGAAAGACAGTTGGAACCGCATCTTCGCATTCACCTGATCCCGCAACGGTTTTCCCAATACTTTCAGCCTCTGGAACAACATCTGGTGCTTTATGATGCGATTTCGTCAATGATTCGGGGCGGATATGCGGAACGCAATCCGCTTTCGCCGTGCGTCATCAGGCGATTATCCCAAACCGAGGACGCAGGGCATAGGGGCAATGTTTATCAGCCGCATTCGACTGCCAAAAGCATGGCGTTGATTGGCATTTCGGGTTCGGGGAAAACCAGCTCGCTGAACAGAATCCTTGCTCTCTTCCCGCAAGTAATCGTTCATTCCGAGTATCAGGGACAAGACTTTCCCAGATACCAGGTCACGCATATTCGTTTGGAGGCCCCATATGACGGGAGCCTAAAGGCTTTATGCTTGCAATTGTTTTCCGCCATCGATACGCTTTTGGGAACGCAGTATCTGGAGAGGTACGGAAACGGAAAATGGTCAACGAACGTGATGATCCCGATTTTGTCCCGACTGTTGCAAAACATGGGAACAGGAATCTTGGTAGTGGACGAGATTCAACATTTAAGTCTCGCCAGAAGCGGCGGTTCCGCCCAAGTGCTCAATTTTTTCACGACCCTGATCAACACCGCCCAAATCCCTGTCCTGCTCGTGGGCACACCGAAAAGTTTGAAGGTGCTCACCTCGGAATTTCGCCAGGCACGACGAAGCTTAAGCGGTTATGGCAGTTTTCTGTGGGATCGTTTGAAAAAAGATGAAAACTGGGCATTGTTTCTGTCAGGATTGTGGCAGTATCAGTGGACAAGGCACGTGGAGGGGCTGACACAGGAATTGTCCGACGTCATGTACGAGGAGACGCAAGGGATTCCCGACGTGGCGGTTAAGTTATTTACAACGGTTCAGGTTCGGGCGATCGTCACGGGAAAGGAAAGAATTACTACCAGTCTGATTCGCAAAGTGGCTAACGAGCAATTGAGGATCATTCGTCCGATGCTTGACGCGTTAAGAAATGGCCGTAGGACACAGTTGCTGGATTATGAGGACATTGTCGTTCCCGATGTGGAAGAATTTATTCAAAGGGAGCGAATTCAAATCGATGTGCAAACTTTTGTCCAGGAGGCACGAAAACGAACTGAATCGAGGCAAGAACAAATTGTGCGGGTGAAAGACGAAGCAATTATCAGGCTTCAGTTATTGGGGATTTCCGAACGACAGGCTTCAGAACTGGTGAAAACCGTTTTAACCGAGCAACCGAATGCTTCCGATGTCAATGAAGTCGTCAAGGCGGCTTTTCAATTATCGATTCAAAAGAAACAGGACAGACAGGGCGGGAAGGTAAACCCTGCGGAAGACGAACGTGACTTGCGGTTGATCGTGAAAAAGGGAAAGGAAGAGGGGATGACCGCTTATGATGCCCTGAAACAGGCAGGCGTCATACGGCTCGACAAGTGGTGTGCGGGGTGATGGCGGGTGCTGGTGTTTTTTCCTACCCCCTATCCCGACGAGCTCCTATATTCCGTTTGTGCCCGTTATCGTAAGCGGACAGGAGATCCAAGTCCCAAGAACCTGCTTCAGGATTTGTTTGGCAAGAACAACGTTCTGGCTTCCGTGGATTTGCCGTCTCATATCGGGGCGTTGGTTGCTCGGCTTCCTGTCGGTTCCAAAATAACGGCGGATCGATTGGTCATGGAGCATACCATGTATCCTTTTTACTCCGCGTTTCTTCCTCCGCAACAAGCAGAAGCAGTATTTTTGGCGATGGTCGGCGGAAGCGGCAACAGCGTTTATACCCGTGCGGGGGTGATGGCCAGTTCAATTCGTTCCGCAACGCATTTTCGGTATTGCCCCATTTGCTTTCAGGAAGATTTGGCTCGGCATGGAGAATTGTATTGGCACCGAATGCATCAAATTCCTGGCTGGGATGTGTGCGTCAAACATGGAACGTGGCTAAACGACAGCAAGGTTGCCCTGCGGCAAACGAACAAACATGTGTTTGCGGAACCGACAGAAGAAAACTGTCCATTGAATCAGGTTGCGTACATAACGGATTCGGAACTGCTTTCGCATTACCGTTCCATTGGCAACGGCATTGAAGCCTTGCTCACGCAACGTTTTCCCCATCGTCCGCTCGATTGGTTCCAGAGGCACTTTGAAGCCAAGCTTCGGCAAAAACATTATGCTTCTTTTATCAGCGGGAAAGTGGATCAAACCAGACTTCGCCAGGATTTTGTTCGTTATTATGGAGAGGAATTTTTGGAGCGGTTGCAGTCCAGCTTGCGGGGAGAAAGCAATTGGCTTGCGTCGATGGTCAGAAAACATCGGCGATCCTTCCATCCCTTGCGACACTTGCTTTTGATAAATTTTTTGGGCATCTCGCTTGAGGAAATGTTTTATCAGGATGAGCAGTACAAGCCGTTTGGGGATGGACCATGGATTTGTCTGAATCCCGCGGCGGAGCATTATCAACAAAAGGTGATTACCGATTTAACCGTAAGCACCTGTGAAAAAAACAAGGGAGTGATTGGTACTTTTTCATGTTCCTGCGGTTTCGTTTATACAAGGCGGGCTGGAGAAAGTGACCCGAACAAAATATCCAGGGTTAAACAATACGGGGAGGTTTGGGAACGCGAATGCCTGCGGCTGGCTAACGAGGGTTTAAGTTTGCGAGAAATTGGCCGAAGGCTTCATGCGGATCCCATGACCGTTAAAAAGCACATCAGGGGAAAGGAAGTGAAGGATGGACGGCGGGATCTGGAGCGGGAACGGGATCGAACCGAGTGGCTTTCCCTTCAACAACAGCATCCGAATTTCTCCAAAACCGAGCTTCGAAAACTGAATCTCGCTCTGTACGCCCGTTTGTATCGCAAGGATCGGATTTGGCTCAATGAGCATTCTCCTGAGCCTGCCCAAAAGAAGACCAGGAACATTAGAGTCGATTGGAATCAACGAGACCTTGAAGTGTTGGCGAAAGTTCAGCATGCCGTAAGTCGAATTTTGGAATCCGACGGAAAGCCCAAAAGACTGACGGTGGGCAGAATTGGGACCATTGCTGGTGTTACGGCCTTGCTGGAAAAACATATGAATCATCTGCCCAAAACGAAGAAATACCTTGAGCGAACAGTCGAGAGCGAAGAACAGTATCGGTTGCGAAAAATTCACTGGGCCATGGAGGAGTTGAAACGGCAAGGCGAACCGTTGCAGGAGTGGAAAGTGCTCAGGAAAGCGGGCATTCGCAAGGAACATGCTCCAATGGAGTTTTCCAGGAAACGCGATTTGATTTTCGTTGAGAAGCTGGAAGAGATTTGATAAGATTAAATCTACTCACAGGTTACTCATTAAGGGAAGATGGAAAATGGGTGAGTGTTCAATTCGCAAAAATAAACATAAAATTCCAATTCAACGCTCAGTCGAAAGACTGGGCGTTTTTAATTGTGTTTTCTTTGAAACAGGATTAGGTCTGAAAGGGGTGATTGCAAATGAAAAAGATGATGGGGAATCTGCAGGATAAACATTGGCTTCAAGATGTCTGCATGGAAATGTTGGCGTGTTTGCTCATGCTTTGTGCTGGCATCGAGATCGGCTCTTTTTTCAAGTCGTTGCTGTTTTAGGGATTGAACATGGTGGATTGGGAGGGAAGGGAAATGATCATTTTTAAGATTAAGGTATCGGAGGAACTGAGGGAAAAAATCAAGCAAACGGTGCTGGAGCAACTGCATGAGGTGGAAGACGGTGAGCCCTTTGCCATCCTCGATGGGGGGCGGGTTATTGTCGGTTACAGGCAAGGCGGCAAGGTAGTGATTGAGCAAATCGTGGATAAAGTGCTCGGTCTCGAAGACATGGCGGGAGACTGACGAAGGGTCGGTATTTACAACCCTTCATAATTCAGGAGGTTCAGGAAATGGATAAAGAAACAGCCGCCCATCATTTCGAAACATCGAAGTTAAAAGAGATCGTGATGCAGTCAAGGGATATCATTTACTACTGCCGCATCAAACCAAAGCCGCAAGTGTTGTTTGTCAATGGGGCCTTGGAGCAGTATTTCGGCAGAGGCTCGGTACAACTGTGTTATGAGCATCCCGAACACATTTACCGTCATTTGCACCCTGATTTCCGTGACATCATCCAGAAAAAATGGAGTGGGGATTTCGACTATGACAAGCCCATCATTCAATGTTGGATGGATGAAAATGGACGGGAACGGTGGTTTGAAGAGGTGGCCACGCCTGTTTATGAGAAGGGTGAGCTCGTTGCAATTCATGGTATTCTCCGAAACATCGATGGGTGGATCCAGCTCCAGAAAGATCTGGAGTATCGGATCTCGCATGACGCTTTGACGGGGGCTTATAGCAGGGATTATTTTGAGAGATTATTGAAAAGATACGATAAAGAAGTAGACGTTCCTATGGCAATCATCCTATGCGACCTGGACGAATTGAAAACGGTGAATGATCACTTCGGACACAGGGAAGGGGATCGACTGATTAAGGAAGCCGCCAAAATACTGATGAATTTTCAGTCGGAAAAAGTGCTTGTTTCAAGAATTGGCGGCGACGAGTTTGCCATCCTGGTCATCGAAATGGATTTATCGGAAGTAAAAAAGCTGGTTGAAAAAATGGATGAAGCCATAAATGGCTACAATAACAGGGATTGGCCGATGAAGATGTCCTATGGATACGCTTATTCCCATTCGTCCAAAGGGAACATGGAGCAATTGTTTGAGGAGGCGGATCGGAACATGTATATCAATAAATTTGGAAAAAAGGAATGAGGTTGAGTTAGCAGAAGGGAAGCCCTCATTCCATGGTTCCGTGAAGGTTTAACCCCCCTTTCAGTATCTGCCTGTTCATGTTCGTGCTTTAATACGATAAAGCTCAGACATCATAGAACCGAATCGCCGTAGATTCTGGATGAATACTGCTTAAAATGAATGAACAGGTAAAAATCGTAAAGGGGGGTTATAAAACATGTATGGTCATCAGTTCTATCGCTTCCCCGTTGAAAGAAGGGTTCAGTTTATCAATACAGAGCTGAACAATGGTCACTATCAGTCGTTGGAGGAATTGGCGGACGATATTTTTCTGGATGTCCAAGATATGAAACGTGAACTGAAACTCCATGGATACACCTTTGTGCCAGAGATCAATCAGTTTGTGAAATATGTGGGCACATCAAAATGACTGCCAGTTTAATGGGCTTCTAAAATCAAGGAAAGGGATCTTGTTTGTGGAATGGAACAAACCAGATATAAGCTGATAATATCGGGCATTAAACTGATATCAGATTTTCGTCCGTTGGATACCATTCATAGTCGTTACGTCCGTGATGTTCTGTGTTCGAACGGCGATCGAAATACAGTCATGATAATGGGAACGATTTGCAGTGAAGATCAGAACAAAAATTTCTTGATTGCAGAAGACCTGTCCGTCTTTTTTCTCAGGCTGTTTTCCCTGTTCGGGGTGAATTGCCGTGTCGAACATTTTGAATTGGACAAGGGCGGCGATGTTTTAAGGGGCTATCCGCCAGTTCCCTTGGTTGATGGTAAGATGCTCAATGATCAAATTGGCAACGTCATGTCTGCTTTTTTTGAACCTCAATCATCCGCTGAGTTTCAAGTTATCCAAGCGTCAACGGGGGTTGATGTTCCACACCATTTTCGCTCTTTGGCGACGTTGTTCTTTGAAGAACTGTGTCCCCATTGGGACGATCATGTTTTGGGAGAATATGTGGAGGCGTTGCTGGAGCGGTATGAAAATCAGTACGAAAAAAGACTGCTGGAACTTATCCATACGTTATGCGATACAGATATCACCGACCCCCGTACCAATCTGAATCAATTATCCAGGTTGCGGTCGGCTATGCAAAACGCTAGCGGATCCAAAAAACTGGACAGTTTCAATGGATGCCGACAAAGCATAATCAGGGGGTGTCCAGGGTTCGAGAACGCAACAATTTCTGAACCAGCGGGATTAGCAATTCATGTGCGGATGAGACGAGCTTCCTGGTTAATCTATCATAGTTGCCTTGTCTCATTTGGGAATAAATCGCTTTGATGCACGCCAATATGGATTGAGCAACATTTTCGTCAATTAACATTGGTTATAATAATGGGTGAGGTAAGTTTTGTCGCTGACCGACATGCGGCTGATAAATGGTCGGTTTGTTAGTCTGTCGCTAACCGATACGCGACTCATCAAATAGTCGGCTTGTAAGTTTGATATTCCATAAAGGTTTTATCACAGTAATGCGTTTGAGGAATATAGCCAACAGAGGTATTCAGTATGGATCGAGAAGAAATCTTCAAAAGCTACAAAGGGAAGAAAGGGAATACGTCCCAAAAAATTCTAAGACCTGCCGAAGAACCTGAATGGTTCAAGTTGCTTAGAAAAGCAAAACGAATTATTGCGTTGAGAAGGCTGGGTTAAATAGTATATGATCTGCCCCACAACTTGTATTGTGGGGCATTTTTTATTTTATTTATCACACATTTCCGAAAAGATACCTTTTCGGAAGAGTTGGAGCGGTCGTAAGCAAATTAACTTGGGTGTTAGACAAACTTTTTAAATGAAGCTCAAAAACTTTATATTTCAAAGATTATTTTCCATATTACTTGACAAAAATAACAATTGGGTAAATAATGAAATTGTCTACATAGATATGGGGGTGTTCGAATGAGAGAGATTCTTGAAAAGTGTATGCTTTTGGATGAGCAAAGGAGTCTGATAGTAAAGGGAATCCAGGAGGGGAAGAAAGAATATCAAACAATAAAAGCTTTGCTTCCTACATTCACAACAAATACTTATGCTCCTCGTTTACAGTACGATTGTGTCAATACTCATGTTGAAAAAATGATCTTAAGCAATCCACATACACAGATGAAGGTTATTAAGAAACAGGCTGGTCTACATCCATACATTGTTATCCATGATACTGTGAGAAACATATTTATCTTGGTTTCAAAATTACCAAAAAACAAATATATTTACAATCCGTGCAGATACCGTGGTGATTTTGCTTCTTCGAATTTCGACCGCCTCTTGGAGCTTGGGGCTCCTGCAAACGAATTGTTGGAGGATTCAGTTTACCAACCGTCATTGTCTCTCGGGCCAGATTATCATCCTTTTGGAATCATAGTAAGTTATGATCGGGATAGTGACATGATTTTCGAGGGTGCTTTAAGACCTGATCAAGAAGATTGGATATATAAAGAAGATATTTCAAATTACATTACACTCAATTCTCAAGACATTATTCCTTTAAACAGCTACAAAGTTGATGATATTGAACCACGCCTTAAAGTACCACAAGAAGATAGCGATATTGTTATTAAATTGAAAAATAAAACTTCATCATAGAACAACACCTTAGATTAGGAGTAATTTCATATGAGTGTAAAACATGAACCAAAGTTCAATCCAAAGAGGCTAAGGGAGGCACGCTTGGTACGCGGCTTGACTATTAGTGAGCTTGCAGAAAAAATTAATGTTTCTAAGCAAGCAATATCTCAATTTGAACTTGGAGAGCATACACCTAAACCAGAAACAATGATGGCGATAATCAATACGCTTAAATTCCCAAAGAGCTTCTTTTATCGAGACTTTAAAGAACAATTTGTTGGAAACACGTTTTTCCGTGCAAATGCAACTGCATCAAAGAAAAGTAAGGAGATTCAGTTTCACAAAACTTTATTAGCTGGGTATATCTACGAATATTTATCAGAATATATTGAGTTTCCAGAGCTAAATTTGCCAGATACTTCCCAGTATTTTAATTCAGAATGGGATAATGATTCAATTGAACAGTTAGCTTATCAAGTTCGTAAACACTGGGAACTTGGGGATAGACCTATTGCAAATATTGTTCACTTATTAGAGAAAAATGGGATCATGGTCTTTTCTGTTGATACTGATAATGAGAAGGTCGATGCTTTTTGCCAACAACGACAAGGCAGGCCTTTCATTTTTCTTGGTAACGATAAATCAGCATTTAGAAGACAGTTTGATGGTGCTCATGAATTAGGCCACATTTTGATGCACAAGGATATAGATAACCAAGATGTTCTTAGTCGGACTGAGTTTAAAAATATGGAGAACCAGGCAAATCGGTTTGCTTCGGCATTTTTGATGCCAGCAGAGGCATTTGCCAAGACAGTGACTTCTACATCATTGCTTCATTTTGTAGAATTAAAAAAATATTGGAATGTATCCATCGCCGCTATGTTACGCAGGTGCTTAGACTTGAAACTGATTGATGAAAGCAAATACACATCTTTGGTAAAGCAAATGTCAATGAAGAAAATGAGAACCAAAGAACCTCTCGATGATGTCGTTCCTTTACAGGAACCTGTTGTTTTAAAGAAAAGTATTTTGTTGTTGTTGGAGAAAAAGATTAAAAATGAACTGCAATTAGTTCAAGAAATATCTGTACCACAAGAATACATCGAAATGTTGTGCAATCTTGAAAAAGGAACTCTTAATTATAAAGAGCCCGAGCCAACAATAAGATTGGTTAAAAAAACGGACGAAACCTAATACAAGAAAGCTCCAGTTCAATTCTGAACGGGAGCTTTAAAAATAAATGAAAAAGAAGGCGTTCAACATTTTGATATTGAATGAAGGTGAATTATGCTCACAATAGAAGAATATATCGCTCGGCGTAAAAAAGAAGATCAATTGAACGAGTTCAGTTTAAAAGATCGAATGGAAAACATGAAAATATGCGTCAATTATGTATTTGAATATTTTAATCAGTACCTCGACGTTTCAAAATTAAATGAGCGAACGGTATTAAATAATGAGCGGCTCGAAAAGTTTAGAAAAACCATCAGTCAACATGATTCGGACATTCAGGAATGGTTGCTCAATAATTATGATGAATACGGTAAAAAAGTGAATCACTCGATCATTAATTACTTAAAAAAGGACGACCTCTTCTATCTTTATTATTTGGATAGCGAATTTAGGAGCATTTCATATGATTGCTACGCTCATTTGATTAATAAGAATCCTTTTTTGAAGGATCAAACAGAAATGCTATTTTTGTTTATTAAGGATTATCATCAAATTCAAGTTCAACAAACAAAATCGGCCTACCAGTTATCTTTTTCAGAAGAAATCGATCAATGGGTTGAAGCGACATGGCAGAAATATAAGGTTGATATAATTGGTTTTTGTAAGGATTGGACTCATCGTTTTTCAGACAATGAAGATCAATGGCCAGTCAGTCATCGAAAGAAAAGCAACAGTAAATGGCGAAAGTATGATTATGATTACAAGCAGAAAAATAATTTATTTAATCTGAATTCACTTTACAAAAGGATTTCGAACAGACCCTTCATAAAAGGTAATAAGCAATATCTTGAATTAATAATGATGTACTTCTGGCTTCATGAAATCGTAGGGGATGAGGACAATTATTGGCAAGAGTATTTAAATAAATCTCTAGTTATTGCCAATTAACAGGTAAACATTTATTGATTATGAGAAAAGGATTGAGATGGGTACAATGAATTATCAAGATTATATTCTCGAAGTTAGTGAAGATATAAAGGATTGCTTAAAAGAGATGGGGACGCAACCCATTTTATTCATCGGGTCAGGTTTGTCACAAAGATATTTTAATGGTCCAAGTTGGATTGGATTATTAGAAGCTCTACAGAAACATTGCCCATTAATTCCTAATGAGGTAGGGTTTTATCTTCAAGATCAGTACAAGTTAGAAGAGATAGGAACTGAATTTACTAAATATTATCGTGACTGGGCTTGGGCAAATAAAGATTTATTCCCTGAAGAACTATTTCAATCTCATGTACCAAAATCATCTTACATAAAATATAAAATTAAACGTATTTTTGAAGAAATTACTCCTAATGATGTAAATGAAATTCAAAATGAAGAATATAAGAGAGAGATCGAGCTATTGAGGAATATTCAACCTCATGCAATTATAACAACCAACTATGATACTTTTTTAGAAAAAGTTTTTGTTGATTATCAACCGATTATTGGCCAGCAGATATTAAAACCAGATACCATGTCAATTGGGGAAATATATAAAATTCATGGTTGTATCACTAATTACATTGATTTGGTTTTTAATAAAGAGGACTACGATATTTTTATGACAAAAAAGAAATATTTAAGTGCTAAATTACTTACTTTTTTTGCTGAGCACCCATTATTATTTGTCGGTTATGGTGGGAATGATAAAAACATTCTTAATATACTTTCCGATATTGATGAAATTCTTTCGAATGAAGGAGAATTGATCCCAAATATCTACTTCTTGGCTTATAACAAGAATCTGTCTGGGAATTCCAGACCTCAAAAAGAAAAAATATTTGTTGTGAATGGGAAAGAAATACGAGTGAAATATATAGAAGCTAAAAATTATGATTGGGTATTTGAAGCTTTTTCAGCAAATAAAGCAGTTGATAATGTTCACCCTAAATTACTCAGGGCTTTACTGGCACGAACTTACAAATTAGTTAGAAGTGATATTCCAAGACGAAGTGTAGATGTTGATTTCGAAGTGATTGAAAAGGTAATAAGTGAAGATAAAGAACTTCCCAGATTGTATGGAGTGGCTTTGTTAGATGATCCAAGCCATATCAATATTCAATATCCTTATACTTTAACGCAAGTTGGCGAGTTACTTGGCTACCCCAGTTGGCATGGTGCAGATAAGTTGATTAATCAGATTAAATTGGAAAAAGGTATAAACATAAAGGCATCCGACAATAAATATCATGTTACAATCAAAATTGGAAAGTCGGAAATGAACAAATATTCTCAAGAAGCCGTCAGACTGTTATTAAAAGTGAAAAACAGCAATGAATATAACGTTGAAATTTAAAATATTGCAGTCAAATAATTCCCGTTGTGAATAATTTATATTTATTTCTCATATTTGGGAGGATCAATGTGGGGTATTTCGATTTTGCTCAAATATGTTTAAACGGCCATGTTGTAAATGATTCTGCAGGAACTTATCCCCAATATAACGAAAATTTTTGCACAGAATGTGGAGCAGAAACAATAACAAAATGCCCATCTTGTAATACTCATATTCGAGGTGATTACCATTCTGACGCAGTAGTCATAATAGGTGGTAGTAGGTATAAACTTCCAAAATTTTGTCATAATTGTGGTCAGCCTTATCCTTGGACAAAGATGAAAATTGAAGCCGCACAAGAGCTAGCATCTGAAATTAATGAATTAACTGATGATGAAAGGGAACTTCTCGCAAAAAGTATTGACGAAATCATAAAGGATACACCGAAGACAACTGTAGCCGCGACAAGATTCAAGAAGTTACTTGCCAAAGTAGGAGCTCCCATTGCGGAATCTTTCCGAGAAGTATTAGTTGACATTATAAGTGAAACTGCGAAGAAATCCATTTGGGGATAGCTGGTATTTTTTGTTCTACAAAATTTTACATATCGGAGGACAATAATGAAGTCTGACGAGTATGAAGCTATAATGAAAAATCGCCCCCATGTTGTTTTGTTGGGTGCTGGAGCGAGTGTTGCTGCCATTCCAAACGGAGATAAATATAATAAGCGAACCTCGGTCATGGAAGGATTCATTGAAAAATTAAATATGACTGAAACAATTAAAAGGGCTAATTTACAGACAAAAAGCAAAAACTTAGAAGATATTTATTCAGAATTAAAAAGCCGTCCTGAATGTGAACCAATTGCTATTGAGTTAGAAAAACGTATCTATGACTATTTCTTTAATTTTGTAATACCTGATGAACCTACTGTGTACGATTTTTTGATACTTAGTTTAACAAAGAAAGATTTGATAGCTACTTTTAATTGGGATCCATTGTTGTTACAAGCTTACACGAGAGTTCGACAAATAACAGATAATTTACCTAAGCTAGCATTCCTACATGGAAACGTTTATGTAGGCTTGTGTCTAGAACATAAACGTGCAGGTCTTATTCAAAATAGATGTCCAGTTTGTAGAAAAGCATTTAAACCCTCCAAATTATTATATCCTATCAGAGAAAAGGATTACTCGAATGACATATTCATAAGAGATAATTGGAACTTGACTCGATACTATTTGGAAAGGGCATATATGTTTACGATCTTTGGATACAGTGCCCCAAAAACAGATGTTTCTGCTATTGCATTGCTTAAAGAAGCTTGGGGAGAAGTAGAGAATCGGTCACTTGAAGAAATTGAAATTATTGATATTAAATCAGATGAGGAACTTAGAGATACTTGGAAAGACTTTATTCATACACATCATTATTCTTGCCACAAAAGTTTTTTTGATTCTTCTTTAGGGAAATTTCCACGTAGAACATGTGAAGCTACTTTTGATAGATTGATGAACACGAGGCATTTGGATGATTCAAAAGGTTTTAAGCCTGAAATGGATTTTAAGCAAATTGGAGATTATTTAAATTTCTTACTTGAGGAAGAGAAGGAAGGCAAAAAAGTTCTTAACAATCCGTACTTATAAACTATCACTTTTTAACTTACCCCTAATATGTAGACAGCTAATAAATCCCGTCTTGGGGTAATAAAAACTGTCCAGGGACAATAAAAAATGTCCAAGAAGCCGAGCGTGGTTAGGGGGTTGCCCTGATCCATGCTTGGCTTTTTCTTTTGTTGAAAGTGGTACAGGGGAAAGGGGAAAGGAAAGAACATTGGTATATCAAGCAATTTCCCAATATACCCCATCCCGCTATGTTCCGATTGAGCTTCTCCATTTGTTCACTCAAATTATTTCCCTGGACATTTCCCAACGTTCCATTTCCCTTGACCCTTCCCCCTGATTCCCTAATTTCTTCCAAATGGACGGACACTTTTTATTTTCCTGGCATTTTGTACCAACTGGTTCCTCAAATGCCGAAAACCCTTGTGGCTGTAGGCGAGAGAGGCTTTGGTGGGGCTAAAGTGGGATGGACATGAATTATTTTCTCTTGACATAGTAGGAAATTCAAAATGGGTTGATCGGACTCCTGCGGTTGGTTTGCGAAAGGGGGAAGGGGAAAGGACGCCAATTTTCTGTTCTGGTTTGTGATAAAATGATATGCAGAAAGCGAAGTAAAGGAGTTGAGCATTTCGTGACCGTACAAAAGGTAATTGATCAAATAAGCCATGAACTCAATGGAATACCTGGCATTGTGGGTGTCGTTTTGGGAGGTTCAAGAGCAAGGGGCACAAATCACGCGACTTCCGATATCGATATTGGCATTTATTACGATGAATTAGCAGGTTTTGATATCAAAGCAGTGAGCGAAATCGCGACAAGACTCGATGATCAACACAGAGAACATTTGATCACTTCTCTAGGGCAATGGGGACCCTGGGTCAATGGTGGCGGCTGGCTGGTGGTTCAAGGGTATCATGTTGACTTTTTGTTCCGTGACATCAATCGGGTAGCCAAAGTGATCGATGAATGCTTGCAAGGAAATGTTTCGGCCCATTACCAGACGGGTCACCCGCACGCTTATCTCAATGTCATGTACATGGGGGAAATCGCCATCTGTCAAATCCTGTCCGACCCAACGGAACAAATTGCCAAATTAAAAGCGAAGACGGTGCCTTACCCCGAGGCGGTCAAAGATGCGATCATGGGCTTTTTCTTGTTTGAAGCCTCTTTTTCTTTGATGTTCGCCGAGAATAACGTGGATAAGGACGACATTTCCTACGTCGCGGGTCATGTCTTCCGCTCGATTTCCTGTTTGAATCAGGTGATCTTTGCAATCAATGAAGAATACTGCATCAATGAGAAAAAAGCGGTTCGGATGATTGAAGGGTTTCGTGCCAAACCCCGTAATTACAAGCAAAGGATAGACAACATCATAACGTTGCTTTCCTCGGATCAGAAAAGCACAAAGAAAGCCGTGGAATTCCTTCGGGAACTGATTTCTGAAACCGAAGAATTAATAAAGAATTAGTGAATGTCGTTCATCCACGATTATCCCCAAAGGAAATCGGGGGCGGATATCCGAAATAAGGAGTTCTTTTATGAGGAGAGGGTCGAGTGAAGGCGGTAGAAACGAATTTATTGAAGTTCATGCAAGGCACAAAACAATTCATCATCCCGATTTATCAGCGAAAATATAGCTGGACGATAAAGCAGTGTCGCCAGCTTTGGAACGATATTGTCAGAGCGGCGGAAGACGAAAAGATCAAGGGGCACTTTGTTGGCTCGATTGTCTATATCGAACAAGGGCTATATCAAGTATCATCCGTTCCGCAACTGCTCGTCATTGATGGACAGCAACGATTGACCACGTTGACGTTACTGTTGCTTGCGTTGGGCAAAGCCATCGAGGAAAGCGGACAATCCTTGGATATTACGAAAAAGAAGATCATGAATTACTATCTGGTCAACAGCGAAGAAGAGGGGGAACTGTATCACAAACTCATCTTGACGGAGAGCGATAAGGACACGCTGATCAACTTGATTTTAGACAAAACACTCCCCGAAGAATACTCCCCGAGAGTGTACGAGAACTACAATTTTTTTGCGGAATCCATCAAAAACAGTGGTATCGATCTGAACAAGCTGTACAAGGGAATCTCCAAGTTGATTATTGTAGATATTTCGTTGGATCGTGACCATGATAATCCACAGTTGATTTTTGAAAGTCTTAACTCAACGGGGCTTGATCTGTCGCAAGCCGATTTGATCCGAAACTTCGTTTTGATGAAACTGGAGCCGAAAGAGCAAGCGGAACTGTACAGGGAATACTGGTATCCGATGGAAAAAAGCTTCGGGAATCTGACAAATTCCGCTTTGTTTGACCGATTTATGCGTGACTATTTAACGGTGAAAACGGGGCGAATTCCAAACATTCAAGAAGTATATTCCAGCTTTAAGGAATACGTATCAATAATTATGATAGGTAACAAAAAATCAGGAGGATAATATGTCTAAACATCGGATTTATTCAATGAGCGTCGCAAGCGTCTATCCCCATTATATTGCGAAAGCAGAGAGAAAAGGGCGGACAAAATCGGAAGTCGATCAAATCATTCGCTGGTTGACGGGGTATAGCCAGGAAGAGCTTGAAGAACATCTTGAAAAACAGACCGACTTTGAGACGTTCTTTGTGGAAGCTCCCCAATTGAATCCTGCACGGGCTTTGATCAAAGGCGTTGTTTGCGGCGTTCGAGTGGAAGACATCGAAGAACCAATCATGCGGGAAATTCGTTACTTGGACAAACTCATTGATGAGTTGGCTAGGGGAAAAGCGATGGAGAAAATTTTGCGGAAATAAAATGGGGTCTAGGGATTTGAGATATCGACCAACAGGAGCGGGGATGGAATATGTTTTTGCGACGCGTCACGTTACTTAAAGAGAAAATTACTGATTTTCAAACCTACCCTTTTACAATAGCGGCGATCAGAGAACTGGAATCATTGCCAATCGATCACCCAGTCACCTTTTTCGTTGGGGAAAATGGGACGGGAAAATCCACTTTGCTTGAGGCGATCGCGTATCAATGTGGGTTTAATACGGCAGGAGGCGGACGAAATCATGCCCATGAGGTGGATTCATCTGATGCGGCATTAGGGGACTTCATCCGTCTATCGTGGATGCCAAAAATAACACAAGGGTTTTTCTTAAGGGCGGAAAGTTTTTATCATTTTGCCACCTATCTTGACCAATTGGCGAAGGATGATCCTAAGTTTGATTATCAGGGTTACGGCGGCAAATCATTACATCAACAATCCCACGGAGAGTCCTTTTTATCTCTGTTTTTAAACCGTTTTGGGGGAAAGGGCATCTACCTCTTGGATGAACCTGAGGCCGCATTGTCACCAGCCCGTCAACTGACATTTTTAAGGATTATTCATCAATTAGTGAGCGAAAAAAATGCTCAATTTATTATCGCCACACACTCGCCCATTTTGCTAGGATACCCAAATGCCAACATATATAGCTTTGATTCTGCCCCCATCGCGAGCATCAACTATGAGGATACGGAACCTTATCAATTGACAAAATTGTTTCTCAATCGGAGAGACAAGTTTTTGGAAGAGCTGTTTCGTGATGATGAAGAGTAGGGCGCTAAGATCATCGCTTCTCTATGGCCGATGAGGAACAAACGGACTTCTTCCTGAAAGGCGGATCAAGATGTACGTCCCAAAATATTTTGCGGTCACAGATATTCATGAAGTTTGGGATTTTATTCAAAAAAATGCTTTTGGCACGGTCATTACAACGAATGAAGGTAAGCCCATCGCCACCCATTTGCCTTTGGAACTGCATAAAAAAGGAGACGATTACTTTATTACCGGCCATATAGCGATTGCCAACCCCCAGTGGAAAACGTTTGAGACTAGTCGTGATAATGTTCTCGTTATCTATCAAGGTCCGCACGCTTATATTTCGTCGTCCTGGTACAGTCATGAAAATGTGCCGACATGGAATTACCAAGCGGTCCATGTGTATGGGACGGCAAGCATTATGAGCGAAGAAGAATTAGAAGAGGATCTGAAATTGCTGTTGCAAAAATACGAAGCACATCGTGAGCATCCCGTTTTATGGGAAAATCTTTCTTCGCAAACAAAAAAACAAATCGTGGGCATTGTCGGCTTTAAAATTAAAATACAGGAAGTCCAAGCGGCCTATAAATTAAGCCAGAATCGGAATGAAACGGATTACCAGAACATCATTGACGAATTACAAAAAGAACCACACCCATATGCGAAAGAAATAGCCCGATTGATGATTCAAAGAAGGAAAAAAGAAACCTAAGTCTGCTTGGATCTAAGCCCCACCGGCAATTAGGGTCCAACCACTGTAAAAAACTGGGACATATGCGCAATTTCAGGCCGATCCGCCACCGAAAATGAGCATAAACCCGATTTATGCGAATTTTTAAGGCTCAAGCGTGTGGAAAATGAGCAGACGCTCCATAATTTGGAAACCCAGAGGCCGAAAACTGTGATGTGTGCGGGATGATCAAGCATAACGAGCGAAGAAAACGTGCAAAAAAGCCGGTTAACCCCGTTTTTTAAACAGAGCCAAGTTTTGTTTAGGATTGAATTGGTGGGATTGTCCGACATTCAAACCCCCGATTACTTCCGAGGCATGACGCTTTTTCATCACTTTTGCGGTTGATGACTCTTTGCGCAAAAGATGCGGGAGAGTAGAATTTACCACGTAACGATTTTCAGACAAGCTCCCTTGCTTGATGAACCAGCTCCTTTCACGTTTTTATGGGCGGTCACATAGAATAAAACAATAAAAACGAAGGAGCGTGGACATGGTGTATGCGAATAACGCTTTTCCCTATCATCAATTGCGGCAGGGAGTAGCTGGTCCTTATTATTGGCCCTTACAGCAGAATGGGTGGGGCGGACAAACATATGCTTACGGTAACCCGCAATACGAATGGGCTACAAGACCTCAATGGGAATGGAAAGATTACGGGGGAAGACCGTTCGTAATAAATATCGAACAAGCAGCCAAATACAATCAAAACTATCGGACGGCAATATGGACAGGGAAACATTTACAAGTGACCTTGATGAGCATCGATGTTGGCGCCGATATTGGTTTGGAAGTGCATCCAGAGACTGATCAGTTCATCCGCATTGAACAAGGGCAAGGCATTGTACAAATGGGAAAGAGCCGTGACCAACTTGATTTTGTAGAAAATGTGTACGAAAATAGCGCCATTATGGTCCCCGCGGGGACGTGGCACAATGTGACTAACACAGGGAATATTCCTTTGAAACTATATTCCATTTATGCTCCGCCAGAACACCCATTTGGCACGATACAAAGAACAAGAGCCGAAGCTATGGCCCAACACCAATAGGTTTAGCTAAAAATACAAAGAAAAGAGCTCGCCGTCGCGCGGGCCTTTTTTCTATAGTGGGAATGGTTTAACTTTGGCCAATTCAAAACTTTCATTGTTGGATTCCCGACGCGTATAAGTAAGTTAAAAGCATAAATGAAGACGATGTTCATTTAGAAAACCCTGGATGCTTCGCTCTTAATTTAATATAAGGTGACCGCTCATGATGTTTGTATTCCGATGAAACCATTCGCCCCTATAAAAAGTCTATAAATCACGAAAAACCATAAAGGAGTTTTACCCATGAAAAGGTTAGCGGCTGTCTTTTTAGTAATTTTATTGTGCAGCTGTGGCACGGGTGCGGATGGGACAAGGGAAAATATCAAACCAGGCGCAATGATAAAAAAGTCTTTACCAGTGCGTTTCACATCATGTCCTATTAGGTTTAAAATTGTTGATGGGGAGAAGTATAAACATTATTTGGTTACACTTTCATCTAGTGGGAAAGTAACGGAAAATGCGGCCGTGTTACCCATGGTTCAATCAACCATCACCAATGAAGACCAAGAAGTAACGATGAAGTTGGCGTGTGGTGTAGATTACCACGTCACGATTTCCGATGTGAAGGCGAAGAATATGGAAGAACGGATGGCTGGAAAGAGGAAAGGTACCGATTTGGTCGGACCGGTTCTGAAAAAGTTTGTCTTAACTCCGAAAAAGGCATCACAAACGGTGTTTGTTCGCCTATACAACAAAAGTGCGGCCGGCCGATCTGAACCATAAATTATTTTTATGCGTCTATTCATTACGGGAACTATTTATTACGGAGGCTGCTATGAACCATTTTGACATCACACTCTATCATTTTATTAACGATTTATCCGGCCATGTACATTGGATCGATGCAATAATGGCTTTTTTCTCGAAATACGGATTGGAAATTTACGCCGCGCTTTTTATTGCCGCATGGTTTGCTTTGCCTAGGCGTGAAGAAAAAAAGCGCCATCAATTAGTCGTTTCCTTTTTTGCCGGTGTGCTTGCCTTATTAGTCAATGTCCTCATCTCACACATTTGGTACAGACAAAGACCGTTTGTCGTTTTGCCTCCAGGGGATTACCATCAGCTCATTCCTCATGCGGCCGACGCTTCTTTTCCAAGTGATCATACATCGGGAAGCTTTGCCTTTGCTGCCGGAGCTTGGGGAGGAACGTCCAAATGGGTGTCCCGAACTTTTTTGGCGGTAGCGATCATTGAAATGGTCTCCCGCGTTTATTGCGGGGTGCACTGGCCAACGGATGTCATCGGCGGAATGGTCGTCGGAGTGTTATCCGGCATCGTCATTCGCTATTTTTCCAAGTGGCTCCGCCCCGTCACGGCACTGGGACTATGGCTGTTCCGGTTTGGAAGATTTGCCAGAGCGAATGTTGTGCGCGATACGGATCTAAAAGGATAGGCAATATTGGTCTTGGGACCGCTAAAAATACAAGCCCTCTCGATTGGATTAGCGTGGGGATATGTTTAAAGGATACGCGTCCCGTTTATGTTTTTAAAGTACCATTCGCGATTTGCGACCAAAGATTATTCCTAAATCTATTTTCCAAAGGACGTTCTATGTGATGAAGAAAATCTTTGCAGATGTGATCGCTTTTCGAGGGACGCATTATGATTTTGGCTTTTTTCAAGGAAACAGGCTGAAACATTCCATCGTGTTGAAAAACAGAGAACAGCAATGGAAAGTGCGAAAGCCACAATTTAAGATTGATGTAAAAGAAACCAAGCAGGTTTTTCAGCATTTGGCTCCCTTTGTTTGGGACGAATTTTTAGGCCTGCAAGAGGCGTTGGAATGGCCGATGGAACGCGTCTTGCTTGAATTTGGCGGGTATCGGGTCAATGTGCCGCGTTCAGGTTGCTCAATATATGTTGGCGAAGACTTTTTCATTCGCAATTATGACTACCATCCAAAAACTTACGATGGGCGCTTCGTGTTTTACCAACCAACAGATGGCGGGCTGGCAACGGTTGGTATGAGTCAGAAAATCACAGGACGGTGTGACGGGTTAAATGAAAAAGGGTTGACGATGGGTTATACCTTTATGAACCGCAGGCGTCCCGGTGATGGCTTTGTGTGTTACATGATTGGGCGATTGGTGCTTGAATGTTGTGCCAATGTGGATGACGCAGTGTCGTTTTTAAAAGAGATTCCTCACCGCGGCTCTTTCGGTTATACTTTGTTTGACCATAGCGATCAAACGCCGCGGATCGTTGAAGCTTCACCAAGAAAGGTTGCCGTCCGAGAAGGGTTTTTGTGCACCAATCACTTTAAGATATTGACAGAGGAAAACCGTCATCAATTAGCTGATTCACAAAAAAGAATGGCGATCATGGCGCAACATCAACAACAGAATTTAAACGCCAATCAAGCTTTTAAACTTTTAAACGATACCCATCAAGGGGTTTTCTCGAAGCTTTATGGCAGCTGGGCGGGGACGATTCACACCGCGGCTTATTTTCCACAGGAGCAAAAGGCGTGGTTGGCGCTTGGTGGAGATCAAAATCCGACAGTGTTTAATTTTAGGAATTGGTTAGCTGGAGAAGCACTCCCGCGGGATCGGGTTGAAGGTTTGGTAGATACGACCATCCCATTTTTGAATATGGAGAAGGCTGATTGGTTTAAGAGATAGTAACATTTGTAGTAAGGGCTGCAGAAAAGGCAGCTCTTTTTTCGTACCCGTATGAAAGTTTATCATTTTTAGGCCAGTATAAGGGCTCTGTCTTCGTCCAAAAGGCTTGCACTGATAAGAAATTATATTATTTTTCGGGCTAGCATAAAGGCAACTAAGGTTCTGCCTTCACCTAAAAGGCTTGATAGAGCCAAGTTTTCTATATAAGAGATAATTGACAATGTAAAAAGTTTTAGAAGAATATTTAAGGCCCAGATCTATCGGGATGTATTCATTAGTGCGGCACGTAAAATCTGGTAATCTATGAATGGCCCCCGACGATATCTTTTCGACTCCGAATAGTATATACGTAGCCACTAAAGGCACTAAAAACGAAAAACGGAGGCGAATCGAGATATCATGAAAAAATGGATGACGTTCATTGTCGCGGGTATCATTGCCCTCCCTTTAGCTTTTACCCATGAAGCTCACGCCCAAACTCCTGTAAAAACCTATGTTTATTATAAAACGTTCTTTCAACCTGCGGACTTTTATTCGTTTTCTAAGTATTTTCCCGATCTGAATAAGTTGATGAGCCAAGTTCGAACGTATCAACCTCATACCGTGCCATCGACAGCCCAACATCAACAAGCACAACCGAGCCAACAAGATCAACCGGCTGCAGAATCTAGTGATTCGCTTAATGCCTTTGAAAAGCAAGTCGTAGAATTAACGAATCAAGAACGGACAAAACGTGGTTTAAAGCCGTTAGCCATTGACCCGCAATTATCCAAAATGGCTCGGGATAAGTCGGCGGATATGCGTGATCATCATTATTTGTCACACCAATCGCCAACCTACGGCTCGCCGTTTGATATGATGAAAAAATATGGAATTAGCTATACAACGGCAGGTGAAAATATTGCAGCCGGCCAAACTACTCCAGAAGAGGTTGTTCAAGCATGGATGAACAGCGAAGGGCACCGGGCGAATATCCTTAACCCGAACTACACGGCCATCGGTGTCGGGTATGTCAAAGGCGGTTCATACGGTTCTTATTGGACACAAGATTTCATTGGAAAATAGAAGGAAAATCCCAAACCACTAAGGCTCTCCGGAAGTTTTTCCGGGGGCTTTTTTTATACTAGTAAGAAAGGCAATCTTTTTTCGGGGGGCATTATAAGGGCCACGAAGGTTCTAAGTTGGAAAAAGCTTGGCAGAGCCAAGTTTCCTTTACATTATAAACAAACACAGTTGTCGGATGGCTTTTATTTAAAGTATAGGAGCAACCCCTTAATGACAGATTGTTACGAATTGGTATAATATTTGAAAGCGGCTGGTAAGTTGCTTAAAATGGAGGTGAATAGCATGTCTAAAACGAGTTTTAGCGACATTATGGAAAGGACGGTGGCGTGGTCGGATGGCGATGCAGCAGGGATCACTTACTATGCCAAAAACTTTGAATGGTTTACGGATGCTTACATGAAGCTTTTGGACAAGTATGGGTTTTCCTATATGGAGACATTCCATGAGCGCGGTTTAGCACTGGTTTGTTTAAAAGCGGATTGTGAATATAAGAAAATGGTGCGCCCTCTGGAGAAAATCACCATTCACACCAAACTGGCATCGCTATCCAGAACGAGAGTATTGTTCATGTATCAAATTTATAATCAAAAAGGGGAGTTGACGGCCATCGGTAGAACGGCCCATGCTTTTGTCAACGACCGTAAACGGCCGGTTAATCTGCAAAAAAGCCACCCTACTCTATGGAGAGCATTACACGAAAAAATGCCAGAACAACGGAGATGAAGAAAATGACCCAACAACGCATCGTCGTTACGGGAATGGGGGCAGTAACGCCGCTTGGCATCGGTGTTTCCTCTTATTGGGAAAATTTGCTTTCCGGGAAGACCGGCATTTCCACTATTTCCCGCTTCGATCCCGCAGAATGGCCGGTAAAAATTGCGGCGGAGGTCAAAGATTTTCATCCTACCGATTTTTTACCGAAAAAATTAGTGAGAAACACGGATCTTTTTATGCAGTTTGCATTGGCGGCGGCGAAAGAAGCCATCGATGAAAGCCAACCGAATATAGCGCCTGAGCGAATCGGTGTGGTGCTTGGAACTGCACTTGGCGGCATTGCCACTGTGACTGATGCTCAAGAGCAATTGACCCGGAGCGGCCGTTTTCGACTGAGCCCGCATATCGTCCCGAAGTTTCTCAGCAATATCGCCGCAGCGCAAATCGCCATGGCCTATCACTTCCTAGGCCCTAGCTTAACGGTCAGCACGGCGTGTTCTTCGGGGGCGGATGCTGTGGGGATAGCCTCCATGTTATTAAAAACTAGACAAGCTGACGTTGTTGTCGCTGTCGGCGCGGAATCCATTTTATCAGGTTTTATGGTAGCTGGTCTTTCGTCGGCTCAAGCGCTTTCCACTCGAAACGATTGCCCTGAAAAAGCCAGTCGGCCTTTTGAACGTCATCGTGACGGTTTTGTGATCGGCGAAGGCGGCGGTGCCATCGTATTAGAAACTCTAGAGTCGGCAGAAAAACGCGGCGCTCCAATACATGGGGAACTGCTGAGTTATGCCAATACCGCAGATGCCTATCACGTCACGGCCCCTGAGCCAAATGGACGCGGGGAAATCCGTTGTATGCAAAAGGCGATTGAAGCGGCTGGTTTAGAGCCCTCACACATTCATTACATTAATGCGCATGGTACGTCGACGCCGCTTGGCGATCGTGTGGAAACACTGGCGATTAAAGCGGTTTTTGGGGAAACACGAGCCAAAAAACTCCCGGTCAGTTCGACGAAAGGTGCCACCGGCCATATGATGGGGGCGGGAGGGGTCACCGAACTCATAACATGTCTTCTATCCATTCGCGACAATATCCTGCCGCCAACCCTCAATTACGAAGAAAGCGATCCGGAATGTGACTTGGATTATGTCCCTAACCAGGCACGGGCCGCAAATGTGGTCATAGCGATGTCTAATTCATTTGGATTTGGCGGACAAAACGCCACTTTAATTGTTGGAAAGTATCATAGGTAAAAATCATTAGTAATCGAGGCGATTGACAATGGCATTGACTTATGACGTCACGATGTTTAAAGACACTTTTGAAAATGAGTTTACCTATATTAACGGCTTTTTACGCAATGTCCACCGGTTTCGCAACCGCCCCGCGTTAACCGATCCCTCGACCGGAAGAACATGGACCTACGAGGCGCTGAATAAAGAAGTGAATCGGCTGAGTCATGCTCTTTTAGATGATGGTGTCAAGAAAAACGATGTCGTTATGTATGCCCTTTTTAATTCACCCGAATTTGTTTTTTCCTATCTTGCCCCGCAAAAAATCGGGGCGATCAACTGCCCAATTAACTTCCGCCTTTCCCCAGGAGAAATGGCTTTACATATCGATGACAGCCAGCCGACAGTTTTTATTTATGATGCGGAAATTAAAGAGACGGCTCTTAAAGCCTTGTCGCTTGCTCAACATCAACCACGCCGAGTGGTCATGGTTGAGATGAGTGGCCATCCGGAAGAGGCTCCCGACGACCATGTGACCTACCGCGAATATGTTGAATATTGCTCTGAAGATAATCCGGACATCCCCAGACCTTCCCACATTTATGATGAAGTGACCCGGCTGTACACCTCCGGGACGACGGGTAAACCTAAAGGTGTGCCTTTAAACAACATAAATGAAATTTTTTCGGCACATGATGTGGCGATGCACTTCCCTTTAACCCCGATGGATAAAACCATGAACATGAGTCCGTGGTTCCATCGCGGCGGCATTCATTCTGGCGGTCCGAATCCGACGCTTTATGTGGGCGGGGAGGTTGTCATTCTTCGCCAATTCAATCCGAGAAAAGTGCTTGAATACGTTAATCAATACGGCATTACATTTTTGATTGGCGTTCCGGCGATTTTAAAAATGCTCTATAACACCCAATTAAAGAAACCGGAAGACTTGTCTAGGTTAAAAGGGATTGTCACGATGGGTTCCCCGTTGGAGAAAGAAGATTGCATAAGGTTCCAAAAAACGTTAACCCCGAACATTTTTAACGGGTACGGCACATCAGAGGCATTTTGGAATACTTTCCTCCGTCCATACGATTTGCCGGAAATGTCCGGAACGGCAGGGCGGGCTTGTACAGATGATGAGGTCGCTGTCGTTAAAGTCTATCCGGACCGCAAAGCCGAGCCCGATGATTTTGTCGCCAAGGACGGAAAAGAAATCGGCGAAATCATTGTCAAGGCACCGGGCAAAACCGCTTATGCTTATGTCAATAAAGAAGAGGAAAGCAAAAAAGTCTTCTATAAAGGCTGGATCTATATCGGCGATATGGGCACATGGGATGAAAATGAGTTTATTACCATCGTCGGCCGCAAAGATGACATGATCGTTTCATCAGGTGAAAACATTCACCCCGTCCAAGTGGA
The DNA here is from genome assembly GCF_000430685.1 of Tuberibacillus calidus DSM 17572. Classification (GTDB taxonomy): domain Bacteria; phylum Bacillota; class Bacilli; order Bacillales; family Sporolactobacillaceae; genus Tuberibacillus; species Tuberibacillus calidus. The sequence continues at coordinate 36,423 of NZ_AUMM01000016.1, forward strand.
AGAAATTCTTAACCAGCACCCCGGAGTTGAGGAGTCGGTGGTCGTCGGTGTTCCTGATGCATTAAGAGGAGAAGCCGTTGCGGCGTACATCGTCAAGAAGGATCCTAATTTGACAGTCAAAGATTTGCAACAATACTGCAACCAGCACCCCATGCTTGCCGACTATAAACGGCCGCGCTACTATCGTTTTATTGATGAATTACCGTATACAGCGACAGGCAAGAAAAAACATTATATGGTGCGGGAGATGGCCATCCGCGACTTAGAAGCCGGTTTATTAGAAAGACATTGAACGTCCACCACCCGCTAGCACTTAGGGGGGGGTTACGGGGTATTCCTGCTTTTAAAAGGTCTTCGTTGTGCGAATCCCTAGCCGTTTATGGCTAGGGATTTTTCGTGGGTGACCAGACACTGTGTGTCGCATTGGTTATGCCAAGTCAACCGCCATGTTCCCGACGGTTTGTCCTCTTTGCCAAAATCGGAATGGCTCCGGCGACGATCGCTAAAAAGAGTAGAACGTATAAAGAAACAACCGACAGTTTAAAGAGATGCCAAATGGCAAGTGCCAGGAAAACACCGACAATCATCCACATAATGGCGGCCTCCTTTTCATTTTACTGGACCTGCGAATTAAAGGTCATGATCCATGCTGAGCCGGCAACGATAGCAAAGACGAAGATGATGCCAAGGGCGATGGCCAAAATATTGTAGTGCGGCTCTTCGCTTTCTCTGATATGCATAAAGAACACAAGCTGGATCAGAAATTGTAAGACGGCCATAATCATGATGACATAGACCAGAATCATATTGCTGAAGCTATGGTTTAAGACGACGTAAAGCGGAATAATCGTCAAGACGATGGACAAGAGAAAGCCAATAACATACGAAACCGTTGAGCCGGGGTGCTTTTCCGAATGGTCGTCGTGCACGTCACATCACTCCTATCAGATAAACAACGGTAAAAATGAAAATCCACACGGCATCGAGAAAATGCCAATATAAACTGAGCACGGAAACTTTTCGGCTTGTGACCGGGGTAATGCCGCGGCGGGCAAGCTGAATGATCAGTCCGAGCATCCACCCTAAACCCAATGTCACGTGAGCCCCGTGGGTTCCCACTAGGGTGAAAAAGGCCGACAAGAAAGCACTTGTTGAGATCGTTGCACCTTCTTGAACCATATTTGTAAACTCATTAATTTCAAACCCCAAAAAGGCAAGGCCAAGAACCCCGGTGATGACGAGCCAGGTGATGAGCCCGCCGACGCTTTTTTTATTGAGTTGAAGTGCCGCCAAACCGCTTGTGAAGCTGCTTGTTAAGAGAATGAAGGTTTCTGCAACAAATCCGGGCACATCGAAAAGTTCTTTTGGCGTCGGGCCACCGGCGTAATGATTTCTAAGCACGACATAGGTCGCAAAAAGGGTGGCGAATAAAAGAACGTCTTGGACAAGGAAAATCCAAAAGCCGGCAATTTTGATCGATTCATGGTCTTCATGCTTCACTCCGGTTTCAACCGCGTGTGCCACTATATATCCCTCCCAAGCGCCGCCTCGGTTTTCTTAATTTCTTCAACGGGAATGACATACTCCGTATCATATTGGAAGGAGCGGGCATAAAGCGTTGCGGCAACACCTATAAGCCCAATGACCCCAAGCCATACCCAGTGAAAAGTCAGCCCGAAGCCAGCAATAAAGAAGCAAACACCCATAATGAAAGGAATCCCTGAGTTTTTAGGAAAATGGATCGGTTTAAGTTCTCGCTTCTCAGGCTTATAATCCGGCTGGCTCCTTTTTTTCTTTTCTTTCCAGAAAGCATCGCGCCCTTCCACTTTCGGAATGACGGCAAAATTATAGTAAGGCGCAGGGGATGTGGTCGACCATTCTAAAGTATGGCCATCCCACGGATCCCCGGTCACATCGCGATCCATGCGTTTGGCGCTGTAGACGATTTGCCAAACTTGAAAAACAAACCCGAGTGCCATGATAAAAGCGCCAATCGTCGACACCACGTTATAAGGCGTCCACCCCATATCATCCGGGTACGTATAGATCCTTCTTGTCATGCCCATGAACCCAAGCGCATATTGCGGCATGAAGCAAACGTAAAAACCGATATTCCACAGCCAAAAGGCCCATTTTCCTAAAGTTGGGTTAAGCTTAAAACCGAAAATCTTCGGCCACCAATAGGTCATGCCGGCGAACATGCCAAAGACCGTTCCACCGATTAACACGTTATGAAAATGAGCGACGACAAAATAACTGTTATGGTACTGATAATCCGCAGGGGCAACGGACAGCATGACCCCAGTAGCACCACCGACGACAAAGCAGACGATAAACCCGAGCGTCCAAAGCATCGGTTCGGTCATCCGAATCCGGCCCCGATACATCGTCAAAAGCCAGTTGAACACTTTAACCCCTGTGGGTATTGCAATCAGCATCGTTGAAATGGAGAAGAAAGTATTGACATCAGCGCCTGCCCCCATAGTAAAGAAATGGTGAACCCACGTGAAATAGGCATAAACACTAATTAAAAGCAGTGAAACGACCATGGAGGTATAACCGAAAATCACTTTTTTAGAAAACACGCTGACCACTTCGGAAAAGATGCCAAAGGCAGGTAAAACCACAATATACACTTCAGGGTGCCCCCACATCCAAAAGAGGTTCACGTACATCATGGGATCACCGCCATGCGTCATGGTGAAGAAATGGGCGCCGGCAAACCGATCCATGAATAGCAAGAATAGGGCAACGGTCAGAACCGGGAAAGCGGCGATGATCACAATGCAAGAGGATAATACCGACCAGGTAAAGAGCGGCATATCCATTAATCGCATGCCCGGCGCCCGCATTTTTAAAATGGTGATGAGAAAGTTAATACCTGTGGCAATACTTCCGATCCCTGAAATTTGGATAGATAATATGTAAAAGTTTTCACCTGGTCCTGGGTTAAAGGTCAATTCCGATAGAGGGGGATAGCCCCACCAACTGGCATTCGGTGAACCACCGATGACAAACGATAAATTCAACAGCAAGGCCCCGAAGAAGAACAACCAGAAACTCACGGCATTTAAAAAGGGATAAGCGACATCGCGTGCCCCAATTTGAAGAGGTACGGCAATATTAAACATCGCAAAAATCAAGGGCATCGCCATAAAAAGGATCATGATGGTGCCGTGCGTTGTAAAAATTTCATTATAATGTTCCGATTCCAATAGATTCATGTTCGGAAACATCAGCTGCAAACGCATGAGGAGGGCATCCACGCCTCCCCGAAAAAGCATGAGGAGGGCAGATATAAAATACATAATCCCGATTTTTTTGTGATCAACGGTCGTCAGCCATTCTCTCCAAAGCCAGCCCCATTTTTTGAAATACGTTAAAACAAAAATAATCGCTGCGGAAACTAGAATAATGGAAATATCCGCCCCAAGGATGAGCGGGTCTCCGACTATAAAGAAATGTTGAGTTTGCATAGTGCTTCTCCTTCCTAAACCTTCAAGCTTTTAAGGCGTTCCGGTGGATGGGACATCATGATTTTCGTTCCGCCGTTCGGTATGATGATGACCATTTTTCATCAGTGTCTCGACAAAGCTGTTCGGCGGATAGGAAGAATACGTTCGTTGATCGATCAATCCGGGATTTTTTATGGCTTCATATTCGCTTTGGGTCATCGGCGGCGCAGTTTTCTTTACTTTTTTCACCCATTGATTAAAATCAGCTTGGGATTCGGCAATGACCGGAAAGCGCATGTGAGCAAACCCTTCTCCGGAAAAATTGGCTCCCGTGCCAAAATATTTTCCGGGGTGGTCTGCTTGCAGCCATAATCGCATGGCCATGCCCGGCATGGTATATTCTTGACCGCCGAGCTGCGGGACCCAGAAGGAATTCATCGGCGCATCGGAAGTCAGAACGAACTGCACGGGCACACCCGTCGGTATGCGCACGTGATTGACGGTAGCAATATTTTGGTCCGGATATTGGAACAGCCATTTCCAGTCCAAAGAAGTGACCTGGATGGTAATCGGTGTTTTATCCGTCGTCGGCGGCTTGACCAATCCATAAATGCCTTTGGTCGTGTGATAACCGAGGATGGCAACGATAATAATGGGAACGCCCCACCAGATGATTTCAAGAAGGCGGCTCGACTCCCAGTTTGGTGCATAAGGGGCGTTATTGTCTGGTGTGTCGCGGTAACGGTAGACGATATAGAGCATGAGCAAGATGACTGGCACGCAGACGATGGCGATGAGGATCGTCGAGAGGATGATCAACCTTAATTCCGCATGCCCCACCGGTCCTTTAGGGTCTAAAACGATATAGTTTTTGCTGCATCCGGTCATCACGAAGAGCAGCAGGAGCATGAGTATATTTTTCAATCGCACAAGGCGCCGCTTGGTGATCATAATCCATTCTCCTCTATGTCAAAGATTATTCTCGTCCAGACTAGTGAATCGGTTTTATGTTGTCTCCAAATTCACGGATTATACGAACGGTTGTGTAAAAAAACAGTGACAAAAAAGAAAAAATCAACTCGCCGCAACGTGCGCGAATTGATTTCCGATTATTTTGTTCCCCATTTTCTGTTTTTCACGAATTTATACCAAATAAATGGGATGAGTAAACCCGCAACTAAGATGACGCTTAACAATATCAAATAACCCCATCTTTCCACGTCCAATATCATCACCACCCATTTTTAGTTTTAATATGGTCCAGTAAAAACCGAAACTATGCATGGGTGGTTTTATCACTTTGTTGTCACAAGTATGGCGAGCGTTTTGTCTTGGCGATCCTGCTTGCAAGCCCGGTCAGCCGACTTGTTTTTCTTAACGAAAAAAAGACTGCGAAGCGCAGCCTTTTTCATACTGGTAAGAAAGTTTCAGACCAATATAAGTGCAACGAAGGCCCTGCCTTCACCTAAAAGGCTTGGCAGAGCCCTGTTTTCTATATCATTCTTGCAAAGGGTATTTTCTTATTGATGGCCATCATGATCGGCGCGCCGACAGCCATGACGACAAACTCACCAATTGCCGTCGTCAGCCAGGTAATGAGGAACGGCAAATGCAAGGCGAGATGGAGTTCCAAAGCGATGAAGCACATGCTGACTGTAAAGACAACGGTATTTAAGGCCATTCGCGTCCATAAGCTTCTAATGTATTTCGCCGAAATAATGGTGATCAATAAAGCAATCGCGGATTGTCCGACACCAAATATCAGATCATACGCCACCATTGGAGAGAAAAACAGATTGGAAAGGAAGACGCCAATGATAATGCCGAAGAAATATTTCTTATTAAAGACGACCATGTGATTAAAGATTTCCGATAGTCGAAATTGAATGTTCGTAAAACCAAATGGTTGAATCAAAAAGGTGACGGCAATGTACAATGCAGCCAAAACCGCATTGACAACAAATGTTTTCAGTTTCATTATAATCGCTCCTTAGTTTTTTTACGTGGGATGGTTTCGAACCACGGCCAAGATCTTGCTTGTATGGACTCTTGGCTTATCAAAAACCAAAACTTTGAACATCGCTTGATAATGATGAATGGCCTTTCCTTCCTCTCGTTTTCTCAACCCCCTTATCATGCATGTGAACATTTAGATCCGTGGTGGCATACCTATATATAATAGCACGTTTCCCCAGTTTGGAAATAAAAAAACAGGTCGCTTTGAAGCTGTTTTGTTTACTATTTTTATAAAAATGGAACGTTACTTGAGCAACTTCCTTAAATGTATGGTTTTGGAATGGACAGAAAATGAAAGATTTTTCCACATATATTTTTTCGAAGTGTATTGAAGATAAAGACATTTGAATATATAATGTAACATATGTAATGGTAATGTAATAGTTAGGTATAATTTGTTAAAAAATATGGGAGAAGTGGCGTGGATGCGGAAACGCGGTTGGCATTTTCGAAGGATGGGGAGCGGATTTTTACTTTTATCATTGGCAATAATCGTTTCCATAACTTTGAATCTTAAATTCTTTAATAGTAGTGCTATCTCTCAAGCATCGATTTTGAATGATGATCTCGACGGCAATGATGAAGTCTATATGCTCATTTGGGAAGAAAAGAAAGAAAAGATGCTCAACACACTTATTCAGCAATATTACAAAGAACACCCACAAAAAGTTTTGGTTACAGGTAAAAAGGGAAACCTGGAGCGTCATAACAAAGGAAAGTCTGAAACAAAGAAACCAAAGAAGGCACCAAAAGTTCAAACGCCCTCACTTCAAGGCCCACAGGGAAATCATGTCGTCTATTTGACCATTGATGATGGCCCCTCGACGGCTACTGCGAAAATCGCTCAGATCCTCACTCAATACCACGTTCCAGCGACATTCTTTTTACTTGAACCGAACATGAAAAAATATCCGAACGTTTTGAAAGACTTAGCGAAAAAAGGATTTCGTTTAGGACTACATGGTGTGACGCATGATAAAAATAAATTTTATCATTCAAGGGAAACCGTCGTGGCGGAAATGAAAACAGCACAGAAAACCTTACAGCAAATAACCGGTATTAAAACCGTGTTAATTCGTGTGCCTTACGGAAGTGTTCCCTATATGACGCCGGATTATCGAAAAGCAGAGGCAGAGGCCGGGTTCATTATGTGGGATTGGAATATTGACAGCCGTGATTGGGCTTTTAACGATGCACGATATGTTTCATATACATTAAAGCAGGTCGATCAATTTCGTCATAAAAAGGAAAGCCCGGTCATTTTAATCCATGATAAACCAGAGACGGCAAAGTATCTAGCAAGTTTGTTAGAAGCTTTAAAAGCCCGCCATTATGAATTCAAGACGATTGACCCGAACCTTCAACCGCTGCAATTCCGTTGGCATTAAACAAACAAGGATGGTCTGTTATGACTGTCCTTGTCTTGTTTTTTTTCTTATAATGAAAATCAAGGCGGTTTAACGAACGCGACTTGATCCGTTTTCGACGCTATAAACGAAAATTCGCATAAAGGGAGATCTTTTAAGAATGGCCAATATGGATGAAGCAATGGATGTCTGCCTCTTGGCGGGCAAAATTATGTTGCAAAATGGAGCGGAAACCTATCGCGTGGAGGATACGATGACGCGCATGGGCATCGCTTTTACGGGTTGTTTGCCGCAAAGTTATGTGACTCCCACAGCGATCATTTTTTCTTTTGACGGATCGAATTCGACAAGAATGGTGCGCATCGAGGAGAGAACGACAGACTTGCAGAAAGTCGTACTCGTTAACCAAATTTCTCGAATGGTTAGTTCCGGTAGGTTGAGCCTTTCGGAAGCCCGCAGTAAATTAAAAGGAATTGAAGCCATGAGCCATTCCTTTCCCGTTTGGTTGCAGATTTTATTCGCGGCGATTGCTAGCGGCTGTTTTTTAATCATGTTTGGCGGCATCTGGCGGGATTTTGCTCCGGCCTTTGTCACCGGCGGCATTGGTCATGCTGCCTTTATCTATTTTAACCGGTGGATCAAGGTCCACTTTTTTGCTGAATTTCTTGCCTCTTTTATTATTGGTTGCTTGGCTTACCTATTTACCCAAAGCGGATTGGGCATCCACTTTGATACGATTACAATCGGTTCAGTGATGTCGCTTGTTCCCGGTTTATTGATTACCAATGCTATAAGGGATTTAATGGAAGGTCACTTGGTAAGCGGCATTTCCAAAGGGGCCGAGGCTTTTTTGACAGCTTTTGCGATCGGAACCGGGATCGCGATGGTACTGGCTTTTTTCTAAAGGGGTATGTCGATGATACAACAAATCGTAACGAGCTTTTTAGCTTCCGTAGCTTTTGGCATTATATTTAACGTCCCGAAAAAATCGTTGCTAAAGTGCGGGTTTACCGGAATGGTTGGCTGGATGTTTTATTATGTTTTAAAGGACCATGGGGTAAACATTATTTTCGCGACATTTGTGGGTGCGTTTTGGGTAGCGGTGCTCAGCCATGTCTTTGCTAGAAAATATAGGACCCCTGTTATCATTTTTTCGGTTTGCGGTATCATTCCGCTCGTTCCCGGGGGATTTGCTTACGACGCCATGCGCCATTTTGTCATCAGCGAATACAATGTGGCGTTGTCATTGGCTGCCAAGGTGTTTTTTATGTCTTTAGCCATCGCCATCGGGCTGATCGTATCAGAGGTCATGAATCAATTGATCAGGGATTGGCGGAAAAGAAGAGGTGTTTGAGCCAAAAAACCACATTTGCTACTACCCGAATGAACCCATCGACAAACATAGTGAAAAAAAAGTAATATATGCTGAGTTTAATATTTATTCCATTTTGGATGCGTTTACAAAGGTGTGTTCTGGACGCATATTTTATATTTTGTTATTATTTTTTTAAAATTTAAATAGGGAGGGAAAGTATGGATATAAAATCTAGATCCGTTCCTTATAACCTCCAGGTTCGCTGGCTACTTCTTGAGAGGATGCCCTTTACAGAATCAGAATTAAAACAACTTCACGCAGACGAAAAAGGGTTCGAAGGCGAGTGCTATTTTGATCAGCTCATCGCCCAGTCCCCAGCCTCATCTTACCTCCATCTTAAAGACCTGATTCTAAAATGGAACAATTCCACGTTCCAAGTTGATTCCTGCCTCCTTTCTCCGCATCAAGCCTATCTTTTCGAAGTAAAAAACTATGAAGGCGAATACTATATTGAAGGAAAACGTCGGTTTTCTGTCACTGGCAAGGAAATTAAAAATCCGTTACAGGCGTTGCAACGCAGTGAAGACTTATTCAGGCAGCTTTTGCAACACCTTGGCCTCTATCTTCCGGTTATATCGAAAGTTATTTTTGTTAATGGGGAATTCACCTTGTTCAATGCCAATAAACACCTTTCCATCATCCTGCCAACACAAATAAATTCCTTTGTAAAAAAGCTCGGATCTGCCGTCTATGATGAAACGTTCATAGAGAAAGCCCGACAGCTTGCTAGACTGCATGATGAAAATTCCTTTTACCTAAAAATGCATATTCCCGACTATTCCTATGACACTTTGAAAAAAGGAATTTCATGTGGTCAGTGCCGCTCGCTTTCGGTAGATGTTGAAGGGCGGTATTTAATATGTAAAAGGTGCGGGTTTAAGGAAAACTTTGAAAAAGGCATTCTCCGTATGGCAGAATCTTTTAAACTCCTTTTTCCCGACAGACCACTGTCTGTATCTAATCTGTTGGATTGGTGCCAATTCAATAATGATAAGAGACAACGAATCCATAGAATTCTAAGAAAACATTATAAAATGACACAACGATCCGTTGCTTCCTATTATGTCTAATTGACTATACCCCAAAGAGTATGTTCATTGGCAAAAGATGTTGCTAGTAAAGGGGATAACGCGTCTCATTTCGGTCAAAAACAAGAAAAGCAAATTATTTTGGAAGTCGATCAATCAGCCAAATGATACGCAATCCGAAAAAGCATATTATTTCATGAGCTGGGAGCCGCGCAAATGATATACAATCATAGGAAATAGAAATAACTGGGCTGAATTTCGACCAAAAACCAAAAAAGCATATCATTTTGAGGTCGATTGGTCAGTCAAATGATATGCAATTTGAAAAAGCATATCATTACAGAGGCAGGAGACCGGGAAAATGATACGGAATCACGAAAAATAGGAATACCCGGGCATTGTTTTGGCAAAAAAAGCGCGACATTTTGAGGCCAATAGCCAAACAAAATGTCACGCAAAATTGACTGGAGATAACTTCAAGAACCACTTATTTATTAGATGTCTCGTCAATGGACCAAGTGAATTTTTACCATGACCTTCGCTCGTTGAACGATGATTAAAAACTTCCCTTGTTCTTCGCCCATACGATAATAAAGTATGCCCCTGTTGATAAATAGCTCAAATATCAGCTTGTTTTTGGTGAGTTTCTTCAAAACGTTTTCTTTTAGCGGTTGAGCTGGCTTTCAATGGCTTTTTCATATTGGATATGATGCAGTTTGCTAAACACGCCGCCAAGTTCCAGTAATTCCTCATAGCTTCCTTGTTCAGCGATGCCGTCTTCGGTCACAACAATAATATGGTCGGCGTTTCTGATGGTCGCCAAGCGGTGGGCGATGACGAGTGTCGTTCGATTGGCCGATAATTCATTCAGAGCGGTTTGTATAATTTTCTCCGATTCCGTATCAAGTGCTGAGGTGGCCTCATCCAAAATTAAAATCGGCGGGTTTTTCAGAAACGTACGGGCGATCGCCAGGCGCTGTTTTTGACCGCCGGATAGCTTCAGACCTCTTTCACCAATTTGCGTATCATAACCGTCAGGGAGTGATTCGATAAAAGCATCCAAATATGCACGTCGCGCAGCCTCCCGAATTTCTTCTTCGGTGGCATCCAATTTTCCGTAAGCGATATTTTCCCGAATCGTCCCGGTAAACAGGAAAACGTCTTGTTGGACGATGCCGATTTGCGACCGCAGCGACCGCTTCGTCATTTTCCGAATATCCAATCCATCAATGGTGATCGATCCCCGATCAACATCATAGAAGCGTGGGATTAAGGAACAAATCGTGGTTTTGCCCGCGCCAGATGGGCCGACAAAGGCGACCGTTTTTCCGGCTTCAATCGTCAAATCAATCCCTTTAAGAACGGGGTGATTGGCTTCATATTGAAAATAGACATCATGAAATTCAATGTGGCCTTCAAGGTTCTTCACATCGATGGCACCGGGCTCATCTTGGACGTCAGGTTCAACCGCCAATATATCGAGAAACCGCTTGAATCCAGCCATACCCTTCGGATAGAGCTCCAACAAGGCACTGATTTTATCCACTGGCTTGATGAGTACATTCACATATAAAACGAAGCTGACGAGTTCACCGTAAGAAAGCTGATGGTGATAGGTGAGCCATGCGCCGAATACTAAAACGACAAGTGTCATAAAACGCGTCATCATATACGTGCTCGACTCGGTGAAGGCCATCACTTTGTAAGCTTTGAGTTTGGCCATGCGGAATTTCCCGTTATCCTTATTAAATCGTTTTTTCTCAAACTCTTCATTCGTAAACGATTGGACAACGCGAATGCCAGAGACGCTGTCTTCCACTCGGGCGTTGACATCGCCGATTTTCTCATACATCGTGTCCCAGGCTTTATTCATGCGTAGGTTGCAAAAAACGATCACCCAGATGAGAAACGGAACGACGAAAAGCGCAACAAGCGCAAGCTTCACATTGACGCTAATCATGATGCAGAAAGCGCCGATAAAGGTCATGACCGCAATAAAAAAATCTTCCGGACCATGGTGTGCAAGCTCGCCAATATCAAAAAGGTCATTCGTGATTCGGCTCATGATGTGCCCGGTTTTTGTATTATCAAAAAAGCGAAACGACTGGCGCTGGATGTGGTAAAACAGTTCTCGGCGCATGTCGGTTTCAATGTTGATCCCGAGTTTATGCCCGAGATAGCCAACCACAAACTGCAAGAAGGTGCTAGTTAGATAGACGATAAGCAACAAAATGCTGACGGCGACAATCATCGGCCAATGGCCTCCGGGCAGCAATGTATCAATAAACCTCTGTACCGCAACAGGAAAAGCAAGTTCAAGAATGGCAACAATCACAGCACTTGTGAAGTCAATGAAAAATAACCTTCGATGTGGTTTATAATAAGAAAAAAAACGACGAATCATACCCTAAGGACTCCTTTTATCAACACTAATTGGATTATACAGAAACCTAGCCATGACCAACAAGAAATGACGATTATATTGATGCATTTTTTTGGTGCAAAACGCGTCTTTCCGCTATACTTTCTAAAAGTAATCTTGGTATTAAAATAAAAAGAGAGGTTAATATATGATTAAGGAAACAAATCGAAAAATGGTCACCGTGGCCATGTTGGTGGCCATTTTGCTTGTTGCCATTGATGTAACAGTCGTCAGTACGGCCATGCCGGAAATTGTGAAAGATTTAAGCGGGCTGAGTTTAATCAGCTGGGTGTTTGCGATTTACACGTTGACAACGGCTGTCACAACGCCGATATACGGAAAATTGGCCGACTTGTTTGGAAGGAAAAAAGTTTTTATATTTGGCGTTATTTTATTTGTCCTTGGATCAATGTTATCCGGGGCTTCGCAAACCATGAATCAGCTCATTTGGTTTCGAGCCTTTCAAGGGATCGGAGCCGGTGCGGTAATGCCGATCACCTTTACGATTATCGGGGACTTGTTCCCGGGTGAACAACGCGCGAAAATGCAAGGCCTTTTTAGTGCCGTCTGGGGAGTGGCTGGTCTATTAGGACCGCTTGTCGGTGGTTTTTTTGTTGACCAAATATCTTGGCGCTGGATTTTTTATATTAATCTACCAATTGGGGTCATCTCACTCGTTCTCATTTTGGTGTTTTTCCATGAAACGCTTGAAAATAAAGCGAAAAGAAAAATTGATTATCTTGGGGCGCTGGTTTTTACCGTTGGGATTTCAGCATTGCTTTATGCATTGCTGAATGGCGGGCAAAAAGGGTATGCCTGGGATTCACCGATCATTATCAGCCTTTTTGCCATTAGCATTATTTTCGTTATCGTTTTTATTCTGATTGAATCAAAAACGAGCGAGCCGATGCTGCCTTTAGCCCTTTTTACCATTCCAACCATCGTCGTATCCAATCTTATCGGATTTTTATCAAGTTTTGTTTTAATCGGTGTCAATGTTTACCTGCCGATGTGGATTCAAGTTATTCTCGGACATAGTGCAACAAGTTCAGGCTTGACGTTAATGCCCATGTCGATTGCTTGGCCGATTGGGGCGACGTTTGCTGGCCGCTATATGTATAAAATTGGCGCCAAGTTCACAGCCGTGATAGGTTCTTTTCTCATTTTGGCTGGTGGGTGTTGGCTGCTTGCCCTTACCCTTGAGTCACCCTATTGGTATTTTGTCGGGCTAATGGTCGTCATCGGCCTCGGCATGGGGTATGCGACAACACCGACAACCGTCATTGTGCAAGCGGCAGTCGGGTGGCGGATGCGCGGGGCTGCAACGGCTTCCACCAACTTCATGCGTTCCATGGGCCAAACCGTCGGGGTGGCGGTCTATGGCACGATTTTTAATAATGCCATCACGCATTCTATCCATTCACAGGCCGCAGAAGGCCGAAAGCTTAAAGGGGATTTCAATGATCTCTTAAATGCCGACGTTCTCAAACATTTACCGGATTCCGTCATTAGCTATATCCAAAAGGTATTAGCCAATGGCCTCCATCATGTCTTTTGGGCGATGTTTATTTTTGCGTTATTAAATATGGCTGCGGTGATTTTTCTACCGTCACATAAAAAAATATTGGAACAACAACATTCTGCTTCTGAATAAATCATTTTTCCACCTCGAATGTTAATCCAGTGTCAACAAGAGCCCTTTTAAACAATATGATACAAGGGAAACATCGGGAGGTGGAAATATGGCTGTTGTGCAAGCAACTACTAAGGATATTAATCTATTAGCGCGACTGCTACGTGCCGAGGCGGAAGGTGAAGGGCAACTTGGGGAGTTGCTCGTCGGTAATGTCGGGATTAATCGGGTTCGGGCGGACTGCTCTGATTTTGTAGGGATCCGAACCATCCCGCAAATGATCTTTCAACCGCATGCTTTTGAAGCCGTCTTATACGGTTACTTTTACCAAAGAGCGCGGGCCCTGGAAAAACGCCTTTCCAGAAAGGTGGTGAACGGTTTCCGGCATTGGCCGGCCAAGTATAGCCTTTGGTATTTTAGGCCTCAAGGGGATTGCCCACAACAATGGTATGGTCAACCGCTCGTCGGCCGCTTCAAATTACACTGTTTTTACGAACCTACTAGTGAAACGTGCGCAAACATCTATCGCTTATAAAAAACGATCGCGGGGTTTCTTGGATTTCAGACCGAGAAACCTCCGTTTCATTTTGATCATAAGTGGAATAGGTTGCATTGACCAATTTATTTGTTATAAGTTGATTTTCTTTTTTGTATTGCAAGACAATAAGAAAAAATTATGAATGAATGGACATCCTCCATAGCTCGAGGTAAAATAGGGATAGCCTCCAATGAATTTTTTTGCTGAGATGGTCACAAAACAGCCCTTGGTACGAAGATTTTAGTGGTCTTTTTTTATTATTATTGTCAGATTACTCGGTCAAAACATTTAGCCCGCGCTCGGAATCCTTTTTTGTCCCCGTTATGGAATCACCGTAAGCCCATCGGTATTTCCCTGCGTTGAATGGTCATCCGAAAACGGAACGTATTTTTGCGGTGTTATTTATCAGAAAATTTAACCACATCTGAGATCTCACATAAGAAAAGGAGTAGTGAAAATTGGCTTTAATTCAGAACCTTACTCAGGACAAGCCTGAACGGGGATTCTTTGGCCATCCAAAGGGTCTATTTACATTATTTTTTACAGAGCTTTGGGAGCGTTTTTCCTATTATGGCATGCGGGCCATTTTACTCTATTACATGTATGACCAAGTCTCAAACGGGGGACTGGGGCTGAAAGATAGCACAGCCATGGCTGTTATGTCCATTTATGGAGCACTTGTTTTTATGTCGAGTATTATCGGGGGTTGGATTGCTGACCGTTTGCTTGGAAACCGCCGCACGGTTTTCTGGGGCGCTGTATTGATTATGTGCGGCCACATTGCACTGTCATTTCCTGGCGGTGTCACGGCATTATTTGTATCAATGGTATTCATTATTTTGGGTTCCGGACTTATGAAACCAAATATCTCGACGATTGTCGGTACTTTATACAGCCCGACGGATGCGCGGCGCGATTCGGGTTTCAGCATCTTCTATATGAGTATTAACATGGGTGCCTTTATGTCGCCATACGTTGCTGGAACGCTCGGACAAAAAATCAATTATCACCTTGGCTTTGGAAGCGCCGCCATTGGTATGGCTTTAGGTTTATTGATCTATGTGCTAACAGAACGGAAGTATTTAGGGGACGCTGGAAAAGAGGTCAAAAATCCGCTTGCTCCTAATGAGCGCAAAAGAGTCACTGTTTTGTTTAGCGCTATCGCGATTGTGATCATCATCCTTGCTCTTATTGCGAAGGCAACGGGTACGCTGACCATTGATAATGTTATCAACTTTATCAGCTTTTTGGGCATCTTAATCCCGGTCAGTTATTTTGTCGTTATGTATCGCAGTCCGAAAACGACGAAAGATGAACGTTCTCGTATTATTGCCTACATTCCGCTATTTATCGCAGCAGTCATGTTCTGGGCTATTGAAGAACAAGGCTCGGTAATCTTGGCAAGTTATGCGGATAAGCGGACTCAGCTAGATATTTGGGGGATACATCTTGCTTCCTCCTGGTTCCAATCATTAAACCCGGTATTTATTATCATTTTTGCGCCGGTGTTTGCAGCCTTATGGGTTAAACTTGGAAAGCGCCAGCCATCCACATCGCATAAATTTTCATTTGGTCTGATTTTCGCCGGCCTGTCTTACTTAATCATGGTCATTCCGGCGTTACACGGCACGCATACACTTGTTAACCCGCTCTGGCTTGTAGCAAGCTTCTTCTTAGTTGTTATCGGTGAACTTTGCCTTTCGCCGGTCGGATTGTCAGCCACAACAAAACTCGCACCGAAGGCCTTTGCTTCACAGATGATGAGTCTCTGGCTGTTGGCGGATGCGGCGGCACAATCCTTGAATGCGCAAATTGCACCGTTATATAACCCAGACACAGAGATTGCCTTCTTCAGTATCATTGGCGCCGTCGCAGTCATTCTTGGTTTATTGCTTTTTGCGATTGCCCCGGTTATTCAACGGCATATGCGCGGTGTTCATTAAACGATATTTGACGAAAAAGCTGCCTTATGGGCAGCTTTTTTTAGATAGTTGTCAATGAAAAAAATGGTTCTACGTCAAATGTTGGGGTAGGAGCTAAACCTCGTACTCCTTAAACATCTGGAATATTGTTTAATTTAAACTAATGATGTAATAAAACACGTAACCGTAAACGGTCATAACGTTTAAATCCAAAGGCATTTCGTTTAATCACTTTTGTTTGATTGCTGAGTCCTTCTAGGGATCCGTTGTTATAGCCAAAGGCAAAGCTGTTTAAAATTTCGATTTCCCAGTTTTTTAAGGTTTTTATTACCTGAATAAACTCGTTTATCCCCGATTTTTAAGACAAGATCATATTAAACATAACTATAACTAGACCTATTTTCCCATTTTCCTAGGTAAAAAAGACTTAATTGTTCAAATAGTTATTGACATTTCCCAATATTATAGGTATTTTCAAAAAAGTATCAAAGTCTTTGAAAAGAGGGTGAAGAAAATGGTTAAAAAAGTAGGAACCTTTGCACTTGTTTTGGTAGTGTGTCTTACTATGTCGGCCTTTTCTTTACAACACGAAGCACACGCAGCGGATCACGCATACTATACTAATTCTTTTCCCGGTGGGTATAGTTTAGGTGCTTATTCTTGGTTTAATTATGTTGATGTGAGGTGCGGGGCTAACTCTTATATAGACTATTCGGGAAACTCAAGTAAGCCAATTGATAGTATTTCAATAGATTACGATGCTTACAATGTAAGTGGTGTAATACAATTTTCCGACTATGAACAACGTCCTAATACCGGCGGATTTTTATTAGAAACCCCGGTAGGAGTATTGGAGAAATCAACGTCAATATTCGATTTTAAAAATAATGGTTATGAATGGAAACCAACTCAAAGAATTTACAACTGTGCTTTTGGCTCTGCCTCTGTATCCCAAATGCCCCAAAAGTATAAAAATATTGCTGACAAGAATAGTCTGGGAAAAGTTAAAAGCATCATTGAAAATGATTACGCAAACGATATAAAATCGTTTACCGTCAACAACAGACCATTAAATATTGATGACTTTAAATTAGATAAAACCATCAAAAAACAAGGTTTTGATTTTGAGGATGGAACCATGAAATACCATAACACAATCAAAACTAATTATTCATTTGTAAGTATTTCAACCTCAGAAAGTGTTAAAAGAGACGGGAAACTATATAATATTAAAGCCTATATTTTGGTTATCGATACAAAAAATCATAATGATGAAGTAAACACATCGTTATATATAGAGCCTGTTAAAAAGTAAGAGATCCTTCATTTTTCATCGAAAGTCTACCTTTCTTAAATTAAGGTAGGCTTTTTTATATACCCAAATAGTTTACCAACTGTTAAAACACTTTTTAAAAATTGGTTTCAGGCAAATTTTCATGGCTTCGATCCTCTCGAGGTCACGGATGGGTTCCACAAATTTCATGAGTTTTTCTTCGTCCATGAATCCGTATTCAAATTTAATAGCGCCTTCCAACTGTTGGACAGCGTTAAGTTACATGTTATGTATGTTTAAAATACAATAAGTTACATTGGGAGGCAATAAAAGGGTTCTGATTTCTAATTATCCTATACATATAAGTTTTCATTTCATTTTATGATGTAACTTAATATGTATTGTGTTACATTTACAAAGATGGTTTGATTACTGTGAGCTTTAAGAAGATGAAACGTTGTGGGTAACCACGTAGGGCGTGAAATAAGGTTTTTGATTTTCTCTAGTGAGTAATCCAATTTCGATTGTAAACGTAAGGGGAAGCGCGATTATAAGGATCATTTAGCCGTTACCTATACTCCGAATATTTTGGGAAAGTCATTTCTTTTTTAAATTTTCAATTTCACTTTCAAGGTTGTTAATTTTTTGTTGAAGTGCTTTGTTAGGTTCTAAAATTTTTTTCCCCATGAGAAAAATTGATCCAATAACTGTAACAATTCCACCAGCGATTGCTACCCCCAAAAGAATTATAAAATCAAGAAACATATTATCACCTTCAAATAAAAATAAAAGTAGGGATATTCATATCCAATTATAAAAAAGAACCAGTTATTTAACAACACAATAATGTAGAGGTTGAACATGCAAAACAAACTGAACAAGGCTTCGTAGTTGAGTCAGGGACAAAACTCAGAAAAGTATCGTGCCCAGGATGCAAGAAGAAAACCAATAAGGTTCACAGTTATCGAGTTCAACGGATCCGAGGCCGGCTAATCGAAGAACGACCAGTAGAGTTATTACTTCGGAAACGACGCTATAAGTGTATGGACTGTGGGCATACATTTTATGAGCGTTTTCAGTTTGTAGATCGTTATCAACGACGCACCGTTTCATTAACTCAATAGGCTTTGAGTTATGTAGCTGAGCAATCATTTACACAAGCTGCTCGTTTTCCGAGTTATCTTTATCAAGCCTAATTCGGCTCTCTGATATACGGAGAATGCCCATTCGTCGCCAGCTCCCTAGAGTTATTGCGGTTGATGAATTCAAGGGAGACGCAAATAAGACTAAATTCCAAACCATTATTGTTGATGTCGAGAAAAAGGAAATCATTGAAGTGCTCCCTGTTCGCCGTGTGGAAACGCTAGAAAAATACTTTAAGAGCATTTCGTTTTTGGTAACTGATTATGTAAATGGTAATCACCATTAACTTCTTTACCCTAGTAATTACTGCGTCTTTTAATCCAGGTAAAATCTTGTTAAAATTCATGTACACGCAACTCCTATCTTTAACTTGTTTCTGCACAATTCAAGTTTAAAGGATATAGGAGGTTGCGTGTATGATTTTGTCTGAATTTTTCTCATACCCGAACAAATATTATAGAGCCAAAAAAATACCTGTTTTATTGCAGTATGGGTTCATCGTTTTTTCGCGTTGTAAAATGCTGGGTTATCTTAGAAGGATATTAGCCGGCTTTGGCGAAGTGTTAGCGAAGGAGGTGTTTCGCCGTGTCCGGTGACGACCAAGAGTTGATTTTTCATAAAAAACATTATCAGGAAATTATGGACGTGTTTAAGAACGAACCTTATGCGAAGTTTCTCGGGATTGAACTGACGGCATTAGGTCCGGGAACGGCTTCTGCTCAGGTTCGGATTGAAGATCATATGCTGAACAGCCATGGAACGGTGCATGGTGCCATTATTTTTGCACTTGCCGATTATGTATTTGCGGCGGCTTGCAATTCTTACGGAAGGACCGCTGTCGGGTTGTCAACGACTGTCAATTTTATGGCCCCTGCTTTTCGGGGGAAGATGCTTCAGGCAGTGGCCACCGAAGAAAAAAGAAATCATCGTACCTCATGGTATCGCATAAAGGTGGAAAGTGAAGGCGAATTGGTTGCCGTCATGGAGGCGATGGCTTATCGCAAAAGCAGCTGGTTCGTCTCTGATGAGAAAATAGAGTAAACATAAAAAGCATGGGGCTGAAAGGGACCCCATGCTTAAGTTTATGGGTAAGAAGTATAAAATTTTTTCTGGGTAGCATAAGGGCAACTAAGGCTCTGCCTTCGCCTAGAAGGCTTGGTGGAGCCAAGTTTTTTATTTTGCATTCCGGAAGTAAGAAATAAACATGCCGAGAAAAGGTGCGAGCATTAACACGAGAAAGGCGTATCGGAACCCTGAAGTGATGAAATGCAAGTCGGATGGCGTCAAACCAGTTGTGGTGCCAGTGTAAATGATATCTTTCAAATGGTCCGGAAGCGCCACCGTTACGACCATCAATGAGATGGCGGTGCTTGTCACTTGGCCCATATTCCCGAGCATGGAGCGAACGCCATTTGCGATGCCGCGCCGATGGGGAGGGACACTTGTCATAATGGTCGTCGTATTCGGTGTCAAAAACAAACCGCCACCGCAACCTATCAAAAATAAACCGATCCCGTAGAGCGGATAACCAACAGATGGGCTAATGACGATGACGATAATGAGTAACCCGATAAAGGAAGTGGCCAAGCCGATCGTTGATAAAATTTGGGCACTGTATTTTCGCGTCAATATACCGGCAACCGGAGACATGATCAACATCCCGAGCGTAATCGGTAAAACTTTTAATCCGGATTGGAACGAACTTTCATGGTAGACGAGTTGAAAATAGAGAGCGCAAAGCACTACGACTGCCGTTTGCGCAAAGAAATTGAGAAAGTTCGTGACATTGGCTGCTGAATACGACCATTTTTTAAATAAGGAAAAATCCAGAAGCGGTGATGCCGCAAACTTTTCTATAATGATAAAAAGCGGCGTCATTGTAACAAATAATAGTAAGCCAAGGACGACAAGTGGGTTGCCCCAGCCAAGGACGCTCCCTTCAGATAGACCGGTGATCAAACCTCCTAAAGCAAGCAAGATGGTCAGACTACCCAAAAAGTCAATGCGTTCACGGGCTTTGGTGGTGCGGGTTCTTTTCAAAGTGAAAAGTCCCCACAATAGGCCGATTAGACCAAATGGTGCACTCGACCAAAACACCCAACGCCAGCCAAGCGCAGAGGCTAAAAATCCGCCGACCACTGGCCCGAGCAATTGGGCGGTAGAGGCGACAAGCACGTTAATCCCGAGTGCTGTTCCCAGTAATTTAGAAGGGAATGAATCCGTAATAAGTGCCGTTGTATTCGTGATGACAAGTGCTCCGCCAAGGGCTTGAAGGATTCTTAAAGTGATCAGAACGCCCACATTAGGAGAAAAGCCGATGAGGAGGGCGGCTGCTGTAAAGACGGACAAACCGATCAGGTACAATTTTTGCCGGCCAAATACATCGGCAACCCGTCCAAATATCAGGATAAAAATGGTATTCACTAACATGTAGGATAGGAGAATCCAACTGCTGAGATCCGCCGTTGTATGAAAATGCCGGGTAACGACCGGTAAAGCCACATTTAATGTCCCTACGTTAAGGAGGACGAGTAATGACCCAAGGCTTGTGGTCGATAAAACGAGCCAAGGATAAAAGCGATCTTTGGCGACGCGCGCTGTGGATGACATGAACATATGAAGACACCTGCCAAAAAAATTAACGGAAGATGATGCCGTCTTAAGATAGGTACGGGTTTTGAAAACGTCGAAAAGCGGTCGGTCAAGCCGAACCGCTTCATCGCCTAACGAATATTCACCATATATTTTCGTCCGGAAAAGAAGACCAGCAAGCTGAGAATCACACAAAAGGCACCAAAGTAATAAGGGAACGATTCATTCACCCATTCAGCCAATTTTGTCGAAAGCCAGGGGGCAACGGCTCCGCCGACAAAACGGACAAAGCTGTAAGCCGACGATGCCACCGACCGTTCAACAGGTGCCACTTCCATGACGGCTGTCGTGACCAGGGTATTGTTAATGCCGAGAAAACCGCCGATGAGAATAACGCAAGCGATGAGAACAGCTTGATGGTCAATATTTAATCCCATTACGGCAAGGGTCAACGCAATAAAAAAGAGCACGATGTACATGGTTTTTTTCGTCCCAAACCGTTCTTCCAGTTTAGGCGCAAGAAAAATGGAAGTAATGGCAAGCAGTACGCCCCAGAAGAAGAAGACGTAGCCAATGCCATGTTCGTCTAACCCGAGCACATATGGGGAATAAGCAAAAAGGGTAAAGAAACCAAAGTTATAAAGAAGGGCCATGAAACCCATAGAAAGAAGCCCTCCATGACTAAGTGCCTTTATTGGATCAAGAATGGAGCTCTTTTGCTCAGGCTTCTTGACGTCTTTTAACAAGATTAAAATGGCGAGGAAACCAATGGCCATGAGGATGGCGACACCGAAAAACGGATCACTCCAATTAATGGCACCAAGCCAGCCGCCGAGAAGCGGTCCGACAGACATTCCGAGGCCAAGCGCCGCTTCATAAAGAATAATCGCAGCCGCTGTTCCTCCAGTTGCTACACTGACAATCGCTGCGAGAGCGGTCGAAATGAACAGGGCATTGCCGAATCCCCAACCGGCTCGGTATCCGACCAATTGACCAATCGATGTTGAGAAACCACCAAGCGCAGAAAAAATAACAATGATAATGAGTCCAAATAATAAGGTCAATTTAGGGCCGATTCGGCTTGAGAGCCATCCAGTGATTAACATCATAAAACCTGTGACAACCATATAACTGGTAAAAAGCAAATTGACTTGGGCGTGGGTTGCCCCTAATTGTTTACCGATAGCTGGTAAAATCGGATCGACCAGTCCAAGACCCATAAAGGCAACAACGCAGGCAAAGGCAACAGCCCAGGCTGCTTTTGGTTGTTGAAAGATACTTTTGAATGACGGATGATTGTTTTCAACCTCGGTTGTTGTATAGTCTTGAGTTGTTGCACTTACCGACATGTTTACGCTCATCTCCTCTGAAGTGGTTTATTTTTGTTAGAAAAGGCTATTCCAGCATTTTTTGACAGAGTCGAACAAATTCTGCTCGCTCCTCAGGGGTGAGTTTGCTGATGTATTTTTCAAGGGCTTTGTCACGAGAAGCTGAAAATGTTTCCAATAGTTGACGGCCCTCATCGGTGATTTTAAGATTCACCACGCGGCGGTCTTCCTCCGACCGTTCACGCGTAATGTAATTCCCCTTAATCATCCGATTGGCCAATGCGGTGGCTGCGCTTTGGCTGATGCCCAGATGCTCGGATAAATCCGACATGTTCACGTGGCCGTTCGTCTCAAGCAAATGTAATAAATGCAGCTGCGGGCCGGAAATGTTAAAGTTCCACGCCTTACGAACACTTTTATTGCTTTCCCTGATAAGTGACAAAAATGTCATCAGACCTTTGTTTGTCATTCGTGACCGCTCCTTAAAATTAAACCATTTATATATATTAGCAAAATGATTCACATGTGTAAACTATTTTCGTATATGAATCATTTTTGGCTTTTACCGCTGTTCTTCCACCCTTAGTCCGATCGGGTCTTTATAAAAGATGTTTCAAAAAGTTATAATGAGAAAAGTGATCCAATGAAAAGGGTGTCTACTTTTGTTTGAAATAAATCCAAACCGCATGATTTTTACTGTAAAACCGGAATTCCGCCATCTAGGTCTAAAAGAATTGCATCAATGCGATAAAGAAGCAAAGGTTGATTTTTATATCGATGAGGCTGTTGGGGTCATGACGCTGGGCGATGGTTTTAAAACATTGTCGGATTGCTTAAAAACCCATAAGCCCATCTTTTTGCAACATATTTGCCCCATACATATCGCATTGAAACTCAGTGACTCCGATGGTCTTGCATCAATTGCTGAAGCTTGCCAGCCTTTAATACCTTTAATGGATCGTGGGCAATCGTTTTCTGTCCAAACGCGGATCTTTCATTCAGCCTTCCCATTAAAAGGGTATGAGGTTAACGAAGCGGTGGCGGCTGGTTTTTGTTCGCAAGGCTTCGAACTAAATGTGACTGACCCCGTGCAGGTAATCTCGATCGTCATCACCGAGGATACGGCTTTTTTGGGGCTATCATTGGCGGAAGACAATATCAGTAACTGGGCTGGCGGGAAACACCGCCTCGCCCATGAGAAGGGGCAAATCAGCCGCGCCGAGTTTAAGCTTATCGAAGCGATTAAAGTTTTTGACTTAAAGCTGCCAAAACAAGGGCTAGCGCTTGATCTGGGTGCCGCACCTGGAGGCTGGACCCGCGTTTTATTAAATCACCATCTGGAAGTCATCGCTGTGGACCCGGCGAAACTTGCTCCAACGCTAAAAAAACACCCTAAAGTCCGCCATTATCGTGAAACGGCACAAAAGTTTTTCCAAAGAAATGTAAAGAAAAAGTTTGATGTCATTGTTAACGACATGAAAATGGATACGGCTGAGTCCGTGGATATCATCAATCGGGCAGGCCGTTTTCTAAAAGAGGGTGGGCTCGTCATTTTGACATTAAAATTACCCAAGTCCGGTGTTGAGAAAAAAATTCATCAAGCCGTCAAAAGCTTGGAGGCCCATTATACGGTTGTCGGTATAAAACAGTTGTTTCACAACCGCTCGGAGGTCACCGTGATTTTGAAAAAATAGTGGGCGAAAAGAACACCTTCCGCGAATGGCAAGCGGAAGGTTTTTTTTTACGAGTAAAATGTATATTCTTTTTGAGGCCAGAATATGGGTAACTAAGGCGGCGAAGCGTCCGAAAGGCTGGACAGAATCTAACGCGCAAAATGGAAAAAGCCGTTCTGATTATTTGTGCCGGGCATGTTCGATGGTCCCATGATTTCATAGACATGTTTGTCATCAGCGGAATAGAAGATCATCGTCCCTTCACGCCGGAATTTCACTAAACGCAAAGTTTTTAACGTCCGCAATTGATGGGAGACGGTGGATTGTAATAATCCTAATGTCTCGGCAATTTGTTTCACGGAGCATTCCTTATCTCGGAGTAAATACATGATTTTTATGCGTGTAGGGTCAGACAAAGCCTTAAATATTTGTGAGACCTGAAAAAGTGTCTCTTCGTCTAAAAGATCTTTTTTAGAACTTTCTTTCATTCTATACACCGCCAAGAATAGATCTAATATCATCATACCAGCAAAGGGCCGAACAATAAAATGGAAAACGCCTGTCCGTGCAGTTGAAAAGTGGTCATGCCAAGAACGATTAGACTTTATTTAATGAACAAATAATACTTGACGAAGGTTGGAGATGAACCTAAAATTTAATATATGAACATATATTCATATATCATTTGTTAAGTTGGGGTGTTCATTTTTGTCACATACACATCATCACATCCGGCATTCCGGACATGACCACGGTCATGCACACGAACATCATCACCATGGCCACGGACATCATCACGATCATGAAGGGCTTTTTCATACGCACGCACCGGCAGGAAAAATGAAGCAAGCCTTTTTTCTCGCACTTATCATCCTGATTGCTGAACTCATTTTTGGTTTTATCTCAAACAGTCTGGCGCTTCTTGCCGATGCTTGGCATATGGCGACCGATGTAGCGGCCATTGGTCTATCATGGTTCGCTTTGGTTCAGGCGAAAAAACCGGCAAACGAAAGAATGACTTTTGGCTATGAACGAGCGGGTATCTTGGCAGCAGCCATCAACGGGTTAACTTTAGTGATTATAACCATTTGGATTGTCTACTCGGCGATCGGCCGGATCATTCATCCTCAGGAAGTCACGGGATGGGGGATGTTTGTCGGCGCAGGGATTGGCTTAATCGTTAACTTAATTATTATTTTCGCTCTTCATGGCGAAGGCGAGAATCTCAACATTCGTGCCGCTCTATTGCATGTTATAGGGGATGTCGGGGCATCTGCAGCCGTCATTGTAGCAGGTATTATTATTTATTTTACGGGTTGGCAGATCGTTGACCCGATTCTTAGCGTTGTCATCGCATTGATTGTAGCGGCGAGCGCTTGGAATATCATAAAAAAAAGCTTCCGCATTTTAATGCAAGCTGCACCGACCAATGTCAATTTGCAAGAAATTGCCGAGCAAATTAAAACGGTTGATGCTGTTCAAGGGGTCCATGATCTTCATCTTTGGGAATTAGGAAGCCGGCAAACGTTTTTCACCTGTCACGTCGTCGTCTCCGATGATGTCAAAATGAAAGATGCCCATCACATCATCGATCAAATCAACGCAGTGCTTGAAACGTTTGAGATCAAACATGCTACCATTCAATTGGAAGGCGCAAATACCCCTCATAAGGACCAACTGATTTGCACGACGTTAGGAGAGGAAACGGAAAAACACCTTCATGAATGAAAATGATAAACGGTTTTTATTAAATGGCGTTACATTTTATGGGGTTTTGAACCCTGAAATGTGGCGCTTTTTTGTACTGGGAGGAAAATTTTTTAGAACAGGATAAGGGGAATGAAGACTGAGCTGTTTGCCCAAAAGGCTTGGCTTGACTCTTTAATCGGGTCAGCATAAGGACAATTAAGGCTCTGCCTACACCTAAAAGGCTTGGTAGAGCCAAGTTTTCTTAAGGGATAAGAAAGTATAAACATTCGGGTCAGGATTTGTCTAATGACTAAGAAAGTTATCTCACTCTTTTTAGCCTATAGGAATGTACCTTTCTAATTTTTTTAGCACTGAACATACTTTTTCCGACATTCCTCTTTGTTTGTGCCATTCATTTTATATACTCCCTTGCACGATAGAGGAAATTTCCATATAATCCCTTTTTTTATAAGACAAAATACCTATTTACAATTTTTTCAACCTAATTGTAAAATTAATCTAAATATTTTTGGTATATTAAGAGATTCTGGCAAGGGGGGAATTATTTTGAACAAGATTATTAAAAAAACAGTACCGCCGTTGTTAGCTGCTGGCTTTTTATTTAGGAGCGTTACTAGCACTGTATCTGCAAAAGCACCAAACAATTTGACAAAATCCAGACGCAACAAGAAGTAATAGATCATGCGTATAAAAAAGGTTCAAATAAAATTCAGCCGTATAATTCAATAACTAGTATAGAAAAAAAGGCAATTGTTTCAGCTTTTCGCCATGGCGGACCACTGTTAAGCAAAATGGTTGCCAAGGCAAGTCCTAAAACAGCAAAATATATTGAAAAATACTCTCATAAAATAGCTAACTTTTTGGAAGAACTGAATAAACAAGAGGGACCTTTTGCTTCTGGGTTAGTTCATTTAGGTTTACCACCGGATGTTGCTGGTGAACTAGCAAA
Source organism: Tuberibacillus calidus DSM 17572 (assembly GCF_000430685.1). Lineage (GTDB taxonomy): Bacteria > Bacillota > Bacilli > Bacillales > Sporolactobacillaceae > Tuberibacillus > Tuberibacillus calidus. Next base: position 62,847 of record NZ_AUMM01000016.1, read on the forward strand.
AATAATTGTGTTCTTCCTTGGTATTTAGTCTTAAAGGGTAAATCAGAATATGATAACACCTAAGGATGATATAGAATGACAAATAAAGATAACAATAAAAAAAATGAAGTAATGGATAATACTTCAAAGAAAATTCTAGAAATTTGGATGTCTATTCCGAGATCTATAAGAATTTTAGTATTTTGGGTTATTATTTTTATCATAGCATTAATAGGATGGACAAGGTTTTTAATTGATTTAAAAATAAAGTTTTTCCCTCATTAATTCTTTATTGAAAAAGAGAAAAATCGTCCAAGACAGAATTCGTGAGGACACTGATCAAGGCAGGTAATCTGCCCTGATTGGTGTCCTTTTTCTTAGTGGCCTTCCCCTGGATACCACGGGTTTAAGTGAATCAGGACTTCTTCGACTTTTGGATCTTCTTTTTTGATCGCATCGCGGATTTTTCGAGTGATGTCATGGCCTTCTTGTATCGTCATGTCTCCACGCACCCCTATGCGAATATCGATGAGAATATAATTGCCATGCTCTCTTGCTCGGAGCAAATCAATGCGTTTCACCTCGGGAAAGGATAAAATCAGGTCCTGATAAAATTTTTGCTTCTCCTCGGAGACACTGCTTTCCATTAACACATTGATGGCTTGGATGCCCATTTCGTAAGCGACCTTTAAGATTAAAAGGGAAACGATGATACCAGCGATCGGGTCACCGTAAACCGCATAGGATAAATCAAAGACATCGCCGACCTTTGCAAAACCGATGCCGATGACAGCGGCCAGTGATGCCCAAACATCAGCCAAATGATCATAGGCTGTAGCGATCAGGCTCTTGCTATCCAGTCTTTTACCGACACGAATGGTATAAAGATAAAGGCCGAGTTTCCATAACAGAGAGACTAATGCGGCAGAAAGGGCCCAAAGGCTGGCTTCACTCGCCGGATGAAATAAAGCAACCATCGATTCATAGATCAAATAAATACCGGCAAAAGCGAGGATAAGGCTTACGATGCCCGTGGCAATATCTTCAGCTTTTCCGTGGCCATATGGATGTTCTTTATCGGCGGGTTGATTGGCAAGCTTCATGGAGCTTATAGTGGCGATGGAGGCGATAAAGTCACCCCCGTTATGGACACCGTCTGCAATGAGCGCCGTACTTGAGAAAAGCGATCCAACGACGACTTTTACAACAGTCAGAATAAAATTGCTGATCAGGCTGATCCAGGCGGCTAGCCAGCCATGCTTCTTTTGGGCAGTGGTCAAAACGTTCACCTCTTAAATAATTGTTTCCCAAGGGAAAAATAAAAAAACGCATTGGCTGAGGTCGCCAAGCGTTGTTTTTTAAAATAAAAGACGCACGATTGGAAGAACATCTTTTACACCCACTTTATCCTCTTCTTCAAAGTATAGCCTTCTTAAATGGAAAAAACAATCACGAGTCATTCGGCTAATAATTTTATTATATCCGTTTCTAATTTTTCCGGAGGGGTGCTCGGTGCAAATCGTCTGATGACCGCCCCTTTACGATCAACCAGAAACTTCGTAAAGTTCCATTTAATGGGGCTGAAAAAGGCACCGGGTGCTTGTTCCGTGAGGTATTTAAAAAGTGGGTGGGCGTTTTTTCCTCTCACATCGATTTTGGCAAAGAGCGGAAATGTCACGCCATAGTTCATTTGACAAAATTCCTGGATGTCTTGCTCTGTTCCGGGTTCTTGGTGCAGGAATTGGTTACAAGGAAAAGCCAGCACTTCAAACCCTTCATGATGATATTTCTCATAAAGCTTTTGGAGGCCTGCATATTGTGGCGTAAAACCACAGCGACTGGCCGTATTCACGATTAGCAACACCTTGCCCTTATAAATCGAAAGCGGCTGGTTTTCTCCGGTGATCGTTGTCGCAGAAAATGAATAAATGCTCATCGCCCCACCTCCTCATAAAAAAACATAAAAATTGTGACTGCAAAAAGCGACGTGAACGCACATTTTCTTTTACCAACAGAAGCGTTTATGCGTATCGTACATATGCGGGTTTTAAGTTTGTTATTTAGCAGGCAAAGACAGCCAATCCAAAGTTGGAACAATGCCATTTCAAGATGTAAAGTATATGCGCAATTTTAAGGTAGAAACGCATAGAAAACGCGCAAAAACGGCATTTATGCGCATTTCTCAGCAGGAAGAATCGTGAAAATGCGCAGACGCGCTAGATTATGGAAAACGGCAGCTCATGATTTAGCAGAACAAACCAAGAAAACGCGCAAAAGCAGCGTTGAATCCTCGAGCTTAGCCGAGTTTTCTTTATCATAGTCAAGAATGACAAGTGTGACAAGCAAAAAATGGTTTCAAATAAAAGAAAACGAGGTTGGCTCTATTTTTATGAGCCAACCTCTCTGATCATTAACTTGCCAATGAATCTGTAGCGGTTTCTTTCGCTTTCGTGGAAGTTGCTTCTTCCAGTCGTTTAGGGTCAAATTCTTTCTCGCTTTTGGCAACGACAATGGCAGCAATTCCATTACCGATCATATTGATGATGGCACGTGCTTCCGACATAAAGCGGTCGACACCTAGCAACAGGGCAAGACCTGCCATCGGGATGACATGCATCGCGCTCAGCGTTGACGCTAAGACGATAAATCCGCCACCGGTAACGGTTGCTGCACCTTTCGATGTCAGCATCAAGATGGCGATCACCGTAATCTGTTGTGCGATACTTAAGTGCACATCGCTGACTTGAGCTAAGAAGATCACAGCCATGGATAGGTAGATGGATGTACCGTCAAGGTTGAATGAATACCCTGTCGGAATGACTAACCCGGTGACCGATTTCGAGCAACCGAGTTCTTCCATCCGTTCCATCATCCGCGGCAATACAGATTCCGAAGAAGAGGTACCCAAAACGATCAATAGTTCTTCTTTAATATATTTTAAATATTTCCAAAGGCTGAACCCATACATCCTACAAATGATGTTTAAAATCACAAAGACAAAAATGATCATGGTGGCATAGACCGATGCCATTAATTTTGCCAAAGGAATGAGTGAGGAAATCCCGTAATTTCCAATGGTGAAAGCGATGGCTCCGAACGCGCCGATTGGAGCGACTCTCATGATCATGTTAATGATTTTATAAAAGACTTCAGCAAGGCGATCAAACAAATCGACAACAGGTTCCCCAACTTTTCCAAGAGTAGCTAACGCAAAACCAAAAAGTACGGCAAAGAAGACAACTTGGATGATTTCCCCATTGGCAAAGGCCGCAAACACATTGGACGGAACAATGTGGAAAAGGAAATCAAAGAATCCCATTTCAGCACTGCCTTTTGTATATTGGGCAATTTGCTCAGCCGCCGCATCGCTTTGAACAAGGGCAACCCCATGACCGGGTTTGACGATATTGGCAATAATTAATCCGATGGCAAGGGCGATGGTGGTAACGATTTCAAAATAAAGCAGGGCTTTGCCGCCAACACGACCGACCTTTTTCATATCGCCCATCTTCGCAATCCCGATGACAATCGTTAAAAAGATGATCGGGGCAATAATCATTTTAACCGCATTGATAAAAATCGTCCCGAGCGGTTCCATCATCTTGGCGGTCTCGGGTGCAAAAATCCCAAGCAAAATACCAATGACGATGGCCGTCAAGACTTGGAAGGTTAAATTCTTAAACAGTCTTTTCAACTGGACCACTCCTTACAGTAATCGTCAAAAATGGAAAATGGTTATGAATCAAAATGATAACGCTTTCTTGTCTTATATGTTACATTTTTTTGAACACTTTATGGATGATTTGTAAGTAAAGAAAAGGTTTAGTAACTAAAGTAAATGGCAGCGGATTAGTCCGCTGCCTCAAGATAAGGGGATAGCGCTTTGAGGTTTTTTAGTGTATATAAGTGGGCTGGTCGACCATTGGACTTATACTCTAATTCGAGATGAAGATAGCCGATATCCAATAAAAATGACAGGTACTTCCGCATGGATATGCGCGAAATGCCTACATCTTTCGCTAATGCTTCTGTGGTAAAGGGTTCCTTTTTTCGTTGGATAATGTGGTGGACGACGCGTTGAAGCGTTTCCCGTGTTAACCCTTTTGGGAGTGGTTTTGGGCTTGTCCTTTTATTCACCGGAGGGTGCAACAATTGATCCAATTCATCTTGGCTGAGTTGGGAATGTGCATTTAGCAAAGAAATTTTTTTTTGGTATTTGAGGAGGGCATCGCGAAACCGTTCAAAGGTAAAAGGTTTAATGAGGTAGTCGACGACGCCGAAACGCAACGCTTTTCTTATGCTTTCTTTGCCGCTTTCAGCCGAAATGATGATGATATCGACGCTTTCGTTCTTTTTTCGTATAGACGATAACAGCTCTAAACCGTTACGGCCGGGCATGTAAATATCGAGTAAAAGGAGATCGACGCTATAGTTAATCAAAAAATCTACTGCCTCATGACTGTTTTTCGCCACGCCGATGCAGCGAAAACCATCCAATTGAGAAAGGTAGTGCTCATTAATTTTTGCCACCATCGGGTCGTCTTCAACAATTAAAACGCTAATCATCACTTCAACCTACTCCCAGGGTATTGTGACCTTAAAGGTTGTGCCCGTTATATCGGTTGCCACCGATATGGTTCCGCCCCATTCGTCAACATGTTGCTTTACGATGGCTAGCCCATAGCCGCGTCCGCTGCCTTTTGTGGAAACCCCTTTTTCAAATAGTCGGCATTTCAACGCTTCCGGAAGGCCTCTTCCCGTATCATGGACGATAAATACCGCTGTATCATTAGTATAATCAATGGTCACCGAGATAACCTTGTCTTTTTCTTCCTTCACAGCATCAAAGGCGTTATCAATGAGATTGCCCAAGATGGTGACGGCGGCATCGGCTAATCCTTTCTCATGAGGTTTAGGCAATGATTTATCACCAATGACCTTAAACGCGATGGCTTGTTCACGAGCCATGCTCATTTTGCTTAAAAGAAAACCAGCGAGAACAGGGTCTTTAATGAGTTTTGATACGGTGCCGATTTCAATCTGATATCTCTTCGTCATTCGCTGAATATAAGCGATGACTTCGTTCTTATCCCCTAGATGTAAAAGACCCAGAATAACGTGTAAGTGATTTATGAATTCATGGGTTTGCGCCCGTAAACTTTCCGCATAGAGTTTAACACCTGTCAATTGCTCGGCAAGTTGTTTCAGTTCGGTTTTATCGCGAAAGGTAGCGACGGCACCTACCGTTTCGTTTTCAACAGTAAAGGGAACTTGATTCGTGACGAGTACTAAGTTTCCCACTTTTAATTCATGGTCATACCGGGCTTTGCCGTTTTTAAGCACATCTTCAAGATGAAAATCCGGAAACACATCCTCAGCGCGTTTTCCAATGGGATGTTCTTTAATGCCGGCATGAGAAAAGATGCGGAGGGCTTCATCATTGGCTGCCACAATCTCTGCGTTTTGGTTGATGGCAAGGATCGCCTCTTTAACGGCTTTTAGCATCGCATCCCGCTCTTTCCACATGCGGGAAATTTCCGTCGGTTCCAGCCCGAATAAAATCGCTTTAATTTTCCGGGCGATCAATACCGCCGACAGCAGGCCAATCACGAGGCCGATGCTTATGCCGATATAGATAATATTCCGGCTATGATGAATCGCTTCTAAGACACGATTGAGCATGATGCCGACCGATACGACACCGATTTGTTTACCGTTGTCATTGTAAATAGGAACAAAGGCGCGCAGTGAATCACCGAGCGTTCCCCGGGCTTGGGAAATATAAGATTGCCCATGCATGGCGCGGTCCTCGTCCCCACCAACGAAATGCTTGCCGATTTGCTTTGGATTGGGATGGGATTTACGAATATGATGCATATCCATAACGACGATAAAGCGTACCCCAGTGACGCGTTGCATTTTTTGCGTTAAGGCTTGAATATCACTCTCTTTGCGTTTTCCCTCTAATGCTTCAATGATCGTCGGGGAGCGGCTTGTCATTTGCGCCACATCCATCGCTTTATTGGCCAGATTCTTCTCCGTGTTGCGCGTCTCATAAACCCCGAATAAAAGGCCGGTGGCTAATAATGAAAGAATGACGGTTGCGCTAATATACAAGGTTATAAATGTTTTGAGCTTGATGTAATATTTTCCGATTTTCAAAACGTCACCCTCACCTTCATCTCCATCATTCACAGTAACAGATGTCTTCATGCACGGCTACTTTTTTTAGAAAAGAAAAAATCACGTTTCACTTTCGACGAATAAGATATAGCGGTAAAAGGGCGCGGCTGCTTGAAAAATGTAGAGGAGGCAAGTATATGGCATGGTTTCACTTTTTTCTTCTGGGGCTTGCTGCGTTTCGCTTCACCCATTTGTTGGTTTATGACCGGATTACGGCCTTTATTAGGAAGCCTTTCCTTGAGGTGAAAGAGGAAACAGACCCTGATGGCAGTACCGTTGAAGTAATATTAGTTAAAGGAACGGGTCTTCGGAGATTTTTTGGAGAATTATTGAGTTGCCACTGGTGCACCGGTGTTTGGTGTGCAGCCATCCTATATGTGGGGAGTTTGTATCTATCAGCGGTTTTCGAGCCGGTGATTTATATTTTAGCCATAAGCGGATTGGCAGCGGTGATCGAGGAATGGCTTCGTCGTTAGCCTTTCGGTATTTGGTAGACGGATAGGTCATTCGACTCAATAGATTTTCCGTCCTGGGGCCATTTAACCGGAATTTTACGCTTTGCATGTATGAAAATCAGGTCCATTATCCTGATTTTTGTAATATAAAAGGATTCCTTTTATAAAGGTGGAAGTTATCATTACTCAACCGTGAGAACATCCAGACCCGCATAGATAGGCCAGTGACGGTTGATATTCTAAACGAGGAGGAATATCATGAAGGTCACGTTGCTGAAACGCATGGGGTTGATGATGCTTTCTCTTACCCTGCTTTTATTGATGGCGCAGCCGAAGACTCAAGCCGCCCAACAAGGGGAATCGATAGCGAAGCCAAGCAGTAAAACCACGCACCAATATGGGGCGGATGAAACCTTGCAAAAGGCTTTTGTTTCTGCTGCGAAAGAATTCCACGTGCCTGTAAATGTGTTAATGGCGGTGGCGTATAACGAAACGCGCTGGGAACATCACGATGGAAAACCGAGCACCTCAGGGGGGTACGGCATCATGCATTTAACGGATGCCGATCGGGTGCTTACAGTCACCGCAAAAGGTGAAATCCAGATGCAAACCGCCTCTCTTGACCCGTCGCTCCATACCTTGAATCATGCCGCAAAGCTCTTGGGACTTCCATCTGACCGGCTAAAGCATGACCCGGTTCAAAACATCCGCGGGGGTGCTGCGCTTCTCGCCCAATATGCCAAGGCGTCGATTGGTGATCTCCCAAAGGATCCAGCGGATTGGTACGGTGCCGTTGTCCAATATAGTGGCTCAAAAGATGAAGCCATTGCTAAAGGATTTGCCGATCGGGTTTTTGCCACAATGCAATCAGGAAAAGAGCGCATCACGTCGAACGGTCAACACGTTGTTTTAAAATCACTAGCTGTCACACCAAACAAAAAAACAGCCTCCCATCTTAAGTTAAGGCAGCATAAAAAATCCGATGTCGATTGCCCGAATGGCCTATCCTGTGAATTTATCCCTGCTTTATATGAACAATTTTCCGATAGCCCTACTGATTACGGGAATTACGACCTTGCCAATCGCCCATATGATGGGCAGGACATCCGTTACATTATTATTCATGATATTGAAGGGACTTATGAAGAAGGCGTCAATACTTTTTTGTCCCAGTCTTACGTCAGCGCACACTACGTTGTTAGGGAAACTGATGGTCATATTGCCGAAATGGTGAAACCGAAAGATATCGCCTGGCAGGCCGGCAACTGGTATATCAATGCTCATTCAATCGGTATTGAGCACGGCGGCACGGCTGTTGACGGCGCCGCTTGGTTTAGTGAACCTATGTATCATGCATCGGCTCAGCTCGTCAAATATTTGGCCAAACGCTATCATATTCCGCTTGATCGCGAGCACATCCTCGGCCATGACAATGTTCCGGGACTGAGTTCGACCGCACAAGGTAATATGCATTGGGACCCCGCCGTCTATTGGGATTGGAACCATTTCTTTGAACTGCTAGGTGCACCAATTCATCCGAAAGGTCCCAAAAAACATAGAAATGTCGTGACGATTAAACCGAATTTCAATACTAATCTTCCACCGGTTACTTACGGTGGCGTCGTTTTGGAACCGCAGCCGGCCAATTTTGTCTATCTCCATACGGCGCCAAGTTTTTCGGCACCATACATCAGCGATCCGACGCTTCATAAGGACGGAGCTTCCGGGACGACCAATATCTATGATTGGGGCGATAAGGCCGTCACGGGGCAAAGTTTTGTAAAAGCTGGTGAAGTCGGAAATTGGACAGGCATTTATTACGGTGGACAAATCGCTTGGTTCTATAACCCGCACGGAAAAAATGCTGTTGAAACACACGCGATGGTCGTGACACCTAAGAAAGGTTTAGAGGCTGTCCCTGTTTACGGAGGAGGGTATCCTGAAGGAGCCGCCTTTGACAAAGCCGGCATACCGCAAGCGACTTTGACCCCTTTAAATTATACTTTTTCAGCCGGCCAAAAATATGTGGCAACCGGGCCGTTTAAATCGGATTATTATTATGCGAAAGTCTACAATGACCCATCCGCTTACAAACTTGTGCGCGGTGATGATGAATTTTATCAAATTTCCTTTAACCACCGCATTGCTTTTGTAAAAGCAAGTGATGTAACGGTCATAAAATAAACGACCTAAAATGTTTGACTGCCATTTGGCGGTCTTTTTCTTTTGGAATCGAGTGAAGGCTTATTGGGGAAAGATTGCCGTTTAAATTTTTTATGGGATGTTTGACGCAATGTCATATATAATTATTTTGATAGAAAAATTTTAAAATTATTGTATTAAGGTTTTTAACGGCTATGCCTGAATGGGTGGCCAATCGATCTTCACAGGAATACAGCCAGATCGGGTGAATCTTCCTACATTTTGGGATGGCAGAGGGCCATATTGAAGCTATGCAGACATAACAACAAGCATTTGGAAGATGAACTGAAATGTGATGACGGAAAAGTTTTCAGTTGAAAAGGGGGCGTTGCCACATGGAAAAATTAACACGCTGTATTGAAAAGTGGATTAATGAAGCTGGTGGGACGTGGGGGATTGTTTTAGAGGATTTAAACGAAGGCGTGCGCTGGGAACATAACGAAGATCGTTTATTTTATGCCGCAAGCATGATTAAATTGCCAATCATGGCGGCTGTATTTGCAGCGGCATCAAGGGGAGATTTTCGTTTAACCGATTCTTTGACAATGAAAAAAGATGACATCGTCGGAGGATCAGGCGTCCTGCAACACCTATCACCGGAATTGAAGCTGCCTATTTATGATCTCGTTACCCTCATGATCATCCAGAGTGATAACACGGCGACGAATATGTTAATCGATCTTGTCGGTTTTCAAGAAATTCGAAACGCCATGCAAAATCTAGGGATGGAGGACAGCACGTGCTTTACAAAATTGATGACGGTGCCTGTGGAAAGACCGGGACGGAACATGGTTACCGCTCGCGACTTGAACCGACTTCTAAAAAAATTGGCAACTGGCCAGTTCGTGTCATTGTATGCTTGTGAGCACATGATTGACATCATGAAGAAACAACAGTTCCGCGATTGTCTGCCATCCCTTCTTCCCGATGATGATCCTGATATTGTCGGGACGCTTCCAACTTGGGAATTCGCCAATAAAACAGGCTGGGTCACCGGCATTCGTCATGATGGAGGCATTCTTTATGTCGGTGAGCGGGCGCTCGCGATAACAGTTCTGTCAGAAAGCGTCGACGATAGGCAGGCAAAAGCGACAATGGGGAAAATCGGCCGGGCGGCTTATGAGTATCTTTTAACACCTTCCCAGAAGAAGACTTCCGCTTCGATTTAACTGTAAAAAAAGAAAAATCGTTCACTTAGGAGCGTTTTCTAATCTCATTATCTATAAAAAAGGGATTATAAACCTTTTTGTCGAAAGGCTATAACGGGGAAAAAATATAGAAAAGAGGCGGCTGTTTTGAAATTTAACGAATATAAGTATGAAAGACCGGACATGGAAGCTTTTAAGAAGCAATTCCAAGACGTTTTAACGCAATTCACTCAGGCGGACAGTTTCGAAGCGCAAGATCGGGCGATGGGGGAGATTAACCGCTTAAGAAATCATTTCGAATCGATGCAGACGCTGGCTGAAATTCGCCATTCCATCGACACCACAGATGAATTCTACGAAACTGAGCAAAATTACTTTGATGAAAACGGCCCCATTTATCAGGGATTAGTAACTGATTTTTATAAGGCGTTGGTGAACGCGGCTTTCCGAAAAGAGCTCGAGGAGAAATGGGGTAGCCAGCTGTTTAACATTGCGGAACTCCGGTTAAAAACATTCTCTCCGGAAATCATCGAAGACTTGCAACAAGAAAATAAACTATCGACCGAATATACGAAGTTAATGGCTTCGGCGAAAATCGAGTTCGATGGAAAAGAATTAAACTTATCGCAACTGGGACCATATCAACTTTCGACTGACCGAGACGTTAGGCGGAAGGCTTATGCAGCGAAATACGGTTTTATGGAGGAAAATGAGGAGAAACTCGATGATATTTACGATCAGTTGGTGAAGGTACGCACAACCATCGCGCGCAAACTGGGCTATAAAAATTTCGTTGAATTAGGTTATGCGCGGATGATGCGCACCGATTACAATGCGGACATGGTTAAAAAATTCCGCGATCAGGTCAAGGAATATCTCGTACCAGTAGCCTCAAAATTAAAGGAAAAGCAACGTCGGCGGCTCGGTATTGATTCCATCAAGCATTATGACGATAAATTCAGTTTTAAAACCGGCAATGCGAAACCCAAAGGGGACTCGGATTGGATTTTGGAAAACGGTAAGCGGATGTATCAAGAAATGTCCGCGGAAACGCATGAATTTTTCACTTTTATGACCGAAAACGGGTTGATGGACCTCGTAGCCAAAAAAGGCAAAGCCGGCGGCGGTTACTGTACATACATCAGTGAATATCAAGCGCCGTTTATTTTTTCCAATTTTAACGGCACAGTCGGTGACATTGATGTGCTCACACATGAAGTTGGGCATGCGTTTCAAGCCTATTCCAGCCGTCATTTAGAAGTGCCAGAGTATGCTTTTCCGACCTATGAGGCCGCTGAAATTCATTCCATGAGCATGGAATTTTTCGCTTGGCCGTGGATGGACTTGTTTTTCAAAGAAGATGCTGATAAATATCGTTTCGGCCACTTAAGCGAAGCGATTCTCTTTATTCCGTATGGCGTGGCAGTTGATGAATTTCAACATTTCGTTTACGAACATCCTGATGCCACTCCTGCCGAGAGGAAAGCCGCTTGGCGTGAAATCGAGAAAAAATATTTGCCGCACTTGGATTACTCCGAAAATGATTATTTGGAACGAGGCGGCTACTGGCACCAGCAAGGCCATATTTTCGGTGCACCGTTCTATTATATTGATTATACTTTAGCGCAAATTTGTGCTTTATCCTTCTGGAAAAAGATGCATGAAAATCGCGAGGCCGCTTGGAACGATTATTTGGCGCTTTGCCGCGAAGGGGGCAGCCGGTCCTTTACCGAGCTGATTCGCATTGCCCATTTAAGATCACCATTCGAAGAAGGCTGCGTGGAAGAAGTCATCGGTGATGCCGAAAGCTACCTGGATGCCGTAGACGATACGAGGCTTTAACAAGTTCGAGAGGGCCAAAAGTTTATAGCTACGACGAATCTGAAAGAAAAAAGGGACGCCCGTTCGGCTCCCTTTTGTTTTTTAAACAGGTTAGTAAAGTATAGCATTTTTTCACGTCAGCATTCGCTCAATAGGTTGGGCAAAGCGAAGAATCTTTACTGTGGCGGAACCATGCCGTACATATCGCCTATTTTTTCCGTCATGGTTAGATCGGCTGTTTCCAATGGATAGTATCCTTTTTTCACGAGCCATTGCCAAACCTCATAGGCATGATTACAACTCATCAAAAAGGCGTTCTGGCAGAAGGCTCGGATTTCGGGGTTGCTCATTTCCATCGCCGACCACGCATATTCCCGTCCTGCCCTTTTTAGGGTTAATAAATAGGCGGTTGCCATTTCCCTGTCATTAAATTCTTGCACATTTGTCCGGGGGGTGACGGGCACATAATTGGCGGCCGGTGAGGCTGTAAAAGACGGCAAGGTGGCGTTTAATTCAGGAATAGGGAGTTTTGTTTCTGCTCCTTGCGCCTTGCGGAGATACTCCACTTTAATGTCATAGTCACGAATATGATACGGTAAATGTTTTTCAACAAGGGCTTTTAATTCGGGATCTTGAATGTGTTGCAAAAAATATCCCATGTTTGTAATGGAATTCACGCAGCTGAGAGCCAGTTCATGTAAATCATGCATTTCATGGGCGGCAAGTTGCACATCCATCTCTCCATTTCATAGATATTTTCGAAGAATAATTTACCCGCTGCGTTTTCATTTATACAAATGGGTGCGTCAATAAAAATCATTGTAAGCGAACGGCTTACATTGAAGTGGCTTCAGTATAAAGCTTTAGCCGGAAGACTGTCTTAAAGAAAATATATGGTTTTTCAAGACCGTAATAAGAAAAAACTTAGCTCTACTTCATGACAGAGACAAGTTTTTTTCAATTTCATTAGCCACCTCTAAGATTTTGTATGGGTTTAAAACGAAAAGTACCCTTTGATAAGGCTGTGGCACCCGTTTAATCGTGTTTGGCCGCTTTTCTTAATTGCCACAGCCGATAAATATTTATGACTACGGTTTTGGCAACGGCATAAACCGGAACCGCTAGAATCATTCCTAATACGCCCGCCAAGTTTCCTGCGACAAGCAATAAAACGATAATCGTCAATGGGTGCATATCGAGCCGTTTACCGATGATCAGCGGTGACATAATATTTCCGTCAATTTGTTGAACAACGACAACGACAATCACGGCGAGAAGGGCCTTTGACGGAGTATCCAACAATCCGACGATCACAGCCGGAGCTGCCCCGATAAAAGGACCAAGGTAGGGAATAATATTTGTCACCGCGATGATTAACCCGAGCAACAAGGCATAAGGCAGATGAATGATTAAAAAGCCGATAAAGGTTAGAAAACCGACTGCCAAACATACCAATGTTTGCCCTTGAATGTACGTTCCGAGCGTTTCACCGGTTTCCCTTATAATATTTAACCCTTCATTTCGGTAATTGACAGGAATAAAACGCATGACGGCAAGCGGAAATTTCTTGCCATCTTTAAACATGTAGAAAAGAATAAAAGGAACTGTAATGATCGTGACCGTAATGCTTGTGATGACGCCAATGGCGGTTTGCATTCCGGCAGTAATATTGTCGGTAAAATCGGTCAGCCACTTCAGCATTGAACTGTTTACTTTTTCTAATAACTTCTGTTCCTGGACCCAATTATAGAGATCGGTATGCATCAAATAGTTAAATAAATCTTTACTGCTTTTCACGTACTCAGGGATGTTGTTGATTAATTGATTGATTTGCCGGACGACGACGGGACCGATTAGGCCGATGACGAGGACAATGGCCCCAACAAAAATCACGTATAAAATGAGGATAGCTAAAGTTCTCGGAATTTTAGCCTTCTCAATCAAGTTCACAATGGGGTTTAACAAAAAATATAAAAAAATGGAAATTAGAAATGGGAAAAACAATGTCGAAATAAATGTAAACAATGGTTCAAAGATAAAGGACAGCTTTGTGCAGACAAATAAAATGATAACGATCATGAGGATTTCAACTGTCCAAAAATGCAATTTGGATTTGAACAACGCCACCAACGTCTCCTCTCCAAAAAATACCTCCGAACAAATAGCCAAGAAGTGAACTGAGGTCATCCTTGCTCAACTAACCAAGGTTCCAGATAAACTAGTAGCCCCTTTTAGAATACTTCATTTGATGGCTGAAGGGGTGGAAAAAAGAAATTCTTACATATTTAACCGGTCGTTCTAAAAAATTTTTTTGAAGACTAAGTTTGACCGCTGTTTATACATATGTATGAAAATTTTGCCTAAGTCTAACTATAATATATCATTTTTCCCGCCCGGTAACATAGATAAACCCTAAGGATTAGACAAAGTCGAACGGTGTCCAAAATCATATACTTTTACTACCGCGCATTATTTTGATAATTTTGTATTTAGAATTGATTTTCATTAAGGAGGGATCGACTTTGACGGAGGATTTAAACGATTGGGCCATTGAAGACATTTGGGCAGAAATTGAACGGTTGATGAACGATGACCCCGAACCTATCCAAGGCTTGAACGTCATCTATCAATATGAATTGACCGGAGATCATGGTGGGACATGGCAGCTTAAGCTCGCTTCCGGAAAGGCAAAGGTGTTCAAAGGTTCCGAAGAGAGCGCAGACTGTATACTGAAGCTTTCCGTACCGAATTTTAAAAAGCTTGTGATGGGTAAACTGTACGGAACGACCGCATTTATGCTTGGCAAACTAAAGATAAAGGGGGATATTGGACTTGCCCTCAAATTAGATGGGCTGCTAAAACATTATCGTCAGGGACGACTCGCTGCGGATTGATGACACTCTCATTTGAAAACCTTCTCTGTATATAAGGTTTGTGGGAGTATGATTATTAGGAATGTTAATCTGGACCGAAAGAAAGAAAACCAATGGGTAAATGCACCGCTCTCTATTTAGGCGCATAGAATAGTTTGACTATTTTTATAGGGGGTATAGCGGTGCTTATCCATGTTGTCCAAAGAGGGGAGGTACTTTGGCACATTGCGTCCCGGTACGGCGTATCTATTCAAAAACTTATCCGTGTGAATGAACTGCCTGATCCAAACCGTCTTGTACCGGGGCTGGCCTTGGTGATTCCCGTGGCTGTACGCTATCACACGGTGCGCCCCGGTGAAACACTTTGGCAAATCGCTCAAAATTACGGCATCTCCGTCAATGAAATATTAAGGGATAACCCAACGATTGACCCTAATCATCTCATTCCGGGCGCGGTGTTAATTATACCGCCCAGGCGTTATACGGTTCAACCGGGGGATACGCTAAGCGAAATTGCTCGTCGTTTTAACACGACGGTCCGCGATATACAATTGATTAATGATATAACGCTTCCGGATCTTTTACAGGTTGGAAGAATCTTAGTGATCCCAAGCGGCGTTAAACCGACGATTGAAGTCAATGCCTTCACCTATCAATCGGAAGAGGAAGGGGCACAATCCATTCGCCAGCACGGGGAGGATTTGACCTATGTTTCGCCGTTTGCTTACCGCATTCAAAGGGATGGCGGCCTTGAACCATTTCCCGATGCCGCAATGATTGCGGCTGCACAGGCTGAGCGCGTAACCCCGATGATGGCGATTACGAATTTTACCTCTGAGGAAGCCGGAACGGAACTTGCCCATACCGTGCTCTCTAACACGGATATTCAGGATCGGCTGATTACAACGATTATTCAAACGATGCATAGTAAAGGGTACAAAGGGCTTAATGTTGACTTTGAAAATGTCCGCCCCAGCGACCGAGAAAATTACAACCGTTTTTTACAACGGGCTACGGATCGCTTGCATCGGGAAGGATTTTTCATCTCAACATCCTTGGCGCCGAAAACAAGTTCCGCCCAACAAGGGCTGCTTTATGAAGCTCACGACTATGCGGCGCACGGGCGGATCGTCGACTTTGTCGTTTTGATGACGTACGAATGGGGCTATCGATTGGGGCCGCCACAAGCCATCTCGCCCATCAATCAAATCCGAGCCGTCCTCAATTATGCGGTCACGGTCATACCGAGAAATAAAATCATGATGGGTTTTCAGCTTTATGCGCGGGATTGGCTCCTGCCCCATCGACCGGGCATGCAGGCGGAAACCTTTAGTCCTCAGGAAGCCGTCAGACGGGCTGTTCAGCATCATTCGGTGATTCACTTTGATCCGGTCGCCCAGTCGCCGTATTTCAGATACACAGATGAACAAGGCCGGACCCATGAGGTCTGGTTCGAGGATGCCCGCAGCGCTCAAGCGAAGTTCGACCTTGTCAAAGCATACGGCTTAAGAGGAATCAGCTACTGGGTTCTTGGTTATCCGTACCCGCAGAACTGGGTGCTTTTGGCCGATAATTTTAACATTCGCAAGCTTTAGGTGCCTTAGTCCACTAGGTTTGCAAATAGCTGGAATATAATTACATTTATGTGGAATGGCTCAAATCAATCTTGGCGATTTTTTAAAATACCATAATGATAAAAAGTTGGATTTCATTTATTATCCTTTAATGTAATTTAATGGAATTTGTTTTTCTTTTAATTAATGAAAAAAGGCAACGTTGTCTTAGAAATAGACAAGTTACCATTTTGTGGAATTCAATTATTTAACCATAAATTTGACTGCTTTTAGTTTTCTGGGATGTTTTCTCGGTCTTCCTGGTTTCCCTTTCTTTTTCCTCCCTTTTGAGGTTCGGCTGGGCTCGCGATTAAGGG
>NZ_AUMM01000017.1 GCF_000430685.1 Tuberibacillus calidus DSM 17572
AATGCCTGCAGATGCGAAGAACCGCCGTTGACTTCCGATAAAGCTTTCCCTCTTCAAGTAGAACAATGCTTCGGGAAGCCGTTAGCCCGTGTGCTTCCAATAACCGCCTTCCACTTTCACTTTGTAAAGAAGCAAATCGAAAATAGCCTTTCGGGTCCCTTTTTATCACGAACCGCACACTTCCGCTGCAAAGGTTACAATAGCCATCAAATAAAATAATGGCCTCCATCCTGAACACCTGCTTTTCTCTGAATCCGTTAAGTTTTTGACAGAGCCTAGTTGTCTTTATGCCCGCCTGAAAAACTTTTTCTATACTGCCATTATAAAAAGAGGCTGACTTAGAAGTCCAAGGTCACTCACCAGCCCAACCACATATTGTTTAGTTCGCGGTGGGAGAGACCCCTTATAAGCCAGCCTCATTTGAAAATTTTATACCCGAACCTTGATGCGATTCAAAAATTGATTCGTGCGTTCATTTTCCGAGCGGTCAAAGATGTCTTCGGGTGTGCCTTTTTCAATGATTTTTCCGCCATCCATGAAAATGACTTGATTGGCCACCTCGCGGGCAAAAGCCATTTCATGCGTAACAACGACCATCGTCATGCCCTCTTCAGCCAAATCTTTCATCACGTTCAGTACCTCGCCGACCAGCTCCGGGTCAAGGGCCGAGGTCGGCTCATCGAAGAGCAGGACATCTGGATTCATCGCCATTGCCCGGGCAATGCCAACCCGCTGTTCTTGCCCCCCGGACAGCTGATACGGGTACTTCTCAGCGTGTTCAGCTAAACCGACCTTCTCTAAAAGAGCGAGCGCCCGCTCTCTCGCTTCTTTTTTGTTTTGTTTCTGGACGACAATCGGTCCTTCCATCACATTCTCAACGGCTGTTTTATGAGGAAACAGATGATAGCCTTGAAAGACCATACCTGTCCTTTTTCTGAAGTTCGTCACATCGCGCGTGCGATGCCTGTGGTTTCCTGAAAAAGACATCGATAAATCGCCGATTTGAATCGTCCCCGCATCAGGGACCTCCAATAAATTCAGACAGCGGAGAAATGTAGTTTTACCTGATCCAGATGGACCGATAATGACAGCCGTTTCACCTTTTTTTACACTTAAGGAAATGCCTTTTAAAACTTCATTACCTTTGAAGGCCTTATACAAATCCGTCACTTTAATCATTCCGCCACCCCCATTTCCTTTATTATTGTTCCAAATGGCGGCTTGTGCGTTTTTCCATCAAGGATTGGAAGTAATTTAGGATCGTACAAAAAATGAGGTAAATCACGGCGACTTCGATATAAATCCAAAACGGCTCATAATTCGTTGCCGCGATTTCCTGCCCCTTTCTAAACAACTCACCGACCGTAATCGTTGCGGCTAGTGACGTGTCTTTGACGAGGGATATGAATGAATTGCTGAGAGGTGGAATTGACACGCGCATGGCTTGCGGAATAATGATGCGCCGCATCGCCTGAGCTTTAGTCATTCCTAACGAATAAGCCGCTTCCCATTGCCCTTTATGAATGGAATCGATGGCCGCTCGGATGATTTCGGAATTATATGCCCCCATATTTAATGTAAATCCGATCACCGCTGCTGTAAAAGGATCAAGAATGAGACCAATGCTCGGCAACCCGTAAAAAAGAATAAACAACTGTACGAGTAGGGGTGTGCCCCTAATCACCCACACATAAAGATAGGCAATATCTTTTAAAACTTTTATTTTGAAAAGGCGAATAATGGCGATAATGAAACCAAGGATAAGCCCCAAAGCGAATGTAATAAGAGTAAGCGGGATGGTAAACGCCAATCCCGCTTTTAAAATCGGCCAAAAGGAATTTAGCAGCAGATGCAAAATATCTGATGCTCTTGCACTGAGTTCCATAGAAAATAACCCCTATTTGGAAACATCGGTTCCGAAATATTTTTTCGATATTTTAAGATAGGTGCCGTCCTTCTTCATATCTTGCAAAGCTTGATTGATCTTGTCCACTAATACGTCACTGCCTTTTCTGAACATAAAGGCGCTTTGTGCCCCTTCTTTCAATTCATCAACTTTTTTGACAGCAGTGTTTGGACGTCTTTTCATGAGATCTAAGTAAGAAAGGCTGTCATTGACCGTCGCATCGACGCGACCTGAAGTAATAAGACTGATCGCTTCATCAAAACCGTCTACCGGCGTGTTTTCGGCCCCATATTGCTTCGCGATGTTCAGGTAATTACTCGTCAACGATTGGGCAACTTTCTTTCCTTTTAAATCTTCAAATGATTGAATGGTTTGATTATTTTTACCAACAATCAAGACCGCATGGCTAGTAATGTAGGGATCGGAAAATATGTATTTCTTTTGCCGTTCGGGCGTAATCCCTACCTCATTCGCAATCATGTCGAAACGCTTGGAATCAAGTCCAGCGATCATGCCGTCCCATTTGGTTTCAATAAATTTCGGCTTAAGGCCGATACGTTTGGCGACTTCACGGGCGATGTCGACATCGAATCCGGTTAATTGCTGATTTTTATCATGATAAGTAAACGGCGGATACGTTCCTTCCGTTCCGATTGTTAATACTCCCGATTTCTTCACTTTATCATAAAAATCTTGACTAGCCTTTTTATTGCCGTCTTGGTTTGCGTTCCCGCAGGCCGTCAAGACGAACATCATCATGACCGTTATAAATATACCGATGAGTTTTTTCAATTCGCGATACCTCCTAGTATTCTTATCGGGTTTATCGCATTTGCTTTTCTAAATTAAAACATTAAACACCAATCGTCAAGAAATGTACTTCCGTCTGATAGTTTATCCATCAGGTCAGAAAACCATGAATGCCGCCATTGCTTCAAAATTTAAATGACGACATATTTTTGGAGTATATTTCCATATGAGAAAATCCTCGCTCGATTTAAAATCCCCTATTTGAACATTTGAACAATGAAGTTTCGGAAATCTTTTCATTTATCGCAGCATCTTTGATATGATAGACACAAGATGTAAGTAAATGGAGGCTTTCTATGTGGAATAAAAATCGACTTTTCTTGGCAGCGATCATCTTGATGCTCATTTTTTCTTTAACAAGTTGCGGACAGGCTTCCAACGAGGGGAAACCCCATAATGCAACCGCATATCCGTCTGATGTGAAAGAAAACCCCATTGTCACCATCACAATGGAAAACGGGCAAAAAATTTTTATTGAATTGTATCCCAAAGTTGCCCCAAACACAGTAGCCAATTTCATTTCATTAGTGGAGAAAGGTTTTTATGATGGACAGACCTTCCATCGTGTGATTCCTGGGTTTATGATTCAGGGGGGTGACCCGAATGGCAACGGAACAGGCGGTCCGGGATATCATATTAAAGGTGAATTTACTTACAACGGATTTAAAAACGATCTTAAACACGAGCGCGGTGTCATTTCGATGGCACGGGCTCAGGATCCCGATTCAGCGGGTTCACAGTTTTTCATTATGGTCGCAAGCTCCCCGCAGCTAGACGGGCAATATGCCGCCTTCGGAAAAGTCATCAAAGGGATGGATGTCGTCGACAAAATCGTTTCGGTCGAAACCGACGATATGGATAAACCTTTACAGGAACAAAAAATGAAAACGGTGACCGTCGATATGAAAGGTTATCATTATCCTTCACCGAAAAAAATAAAATAAAATAGAAGAGGCTGGGACATAAGTCAACTTCCCAAAAATTGGTCCCCATTTATATCAATAAAGTCACATTAAAACGAATAACCCCGTACCACTTTTAAAGTGATATGGGGTTATTTTTGGGATGCGGTCAACCTTTTAGCCACTTTTTGCCCAACCTCATCAAAAACATAGCCGCCTCATACGTCCATCATCAAGCCTTGGCGTTGAGACGGCTTTCATTTTATCCTGCTTTCGTAATATGCCTTTGTTCGGTCACCTCGAATGTCCAGCCGAACGGGTCCTCTAGTTCGCCTGTCTGAATGCCGACAATCGTCTTATATAATTTTTTGGACACGGAACCGATTTCGCCGTCATTCACGATGTAAGTCTCCCCTTTATATAACAGTTTTCCAACCGGGGAGATAACGGCCGCTGTTCCCGTTCCAAAAATTTCTTCCAATTGCCCTTTTTTATGCGCTTCTATAACTTCATCGATCGCCAAGCGCCTTTCAGTGACAGGGTATCCCCAATATTTCAATAATTGAATGGCGGAATCACGCGTAATTCCCGGTAAAATACTGCCATTTAATTGCGGCGTAATAATCTCTCCGTTGATCTTAAAGAAAACGTTCATGCTGCCAACTTCTTCAATATATTTTTGTTCGACGCCATCCAGCCATAAAACCTGTGTATAACCATCTTTGGCGGCGAGCTCTTGTGCTTTGAGGCTGGCGGCATAATTGCCACCGGTTTTCGCCTCACCGGTTCCTCCTCTCACCGCACGGACATATTCGGTTTCAACGGCAATGGAGACAGGATTAATGCCTTCTTTATAGTAAGCGCCTACCGGGGAAAGGATCATCAAAAATTTATAGCTTTTTGAGGGTGAAACGCCAATATACGGCTCGGTGGCAATAATAAACGGGCGTATATACAGGGAGGTACCCTCCGCTCTTGGAACCCAGTCTTTTTCAATCAAAATAAGTTGGCGGAGTGCTTCTAAAACGAAATCTTCATCAATATGAGGAATACATAAGCGGTCATTTGAACGGTTCATTCTTTCAAAGTTCTTCTTGGGACGGAATAACAGAACTTTTCCGTTCTTTCCGAGATAAGCCTTTAACCCCTCGAAAACTGTCTGCCCATAATGGAAACACATGGCAGCGGGGTCCAATTGAATCGGCTGATAAGGAATGATCCGCGCATCATGCCAGCCCTTCTCGTTCGTGTAGTCCATCGTAAACATGTAATCCGTAAAGACTTTGCCGAATTCCAAAGAATCCGCGGATGGTTTGTCTTTCAATGATGTACAACCGGTAAATTCAATAGTTAAATCCTTCAATGTCAAGACTCCCTGTTTTTATATTTTAAGATTTTAAAATATAATAAATCCAATTTATTAAAGTTTCAAGATGTAAAAATAAATTAGTTAATAAATACTATTTTGAAAGCGTTTACTTTTTTAAAATGCAAAAAGCGGCGGCTTAAAACCGTCGCTTTTGTTAAAATTGTCATTTTACTCCCAAAGTCTATATCCCGGATAACCAAATCCGTAGCCGGGGTAACCCCCGTACCCATGGTGATGGAAGCCATATCCAGGATATCCGCCGAAACCATGGTGATGGAAGCCGTATCCGGGATAGCCGCCGAAACCATGGTGATGGAAGCCGTATCCAGGATAACCACCGAAGCCATGGTAACCACCATAGCCATATCCTGGATAACCAAAACCGGCTCCCATTCCTGGCATCATGCCTCCGTAAAATTGTCTCTCTAATTCTTGATCCATTCCCATACCCCTCCTTTACGGAATACACCATAGTATATGTGTCCCGTTTTTTCGCGGTATGGTTATTCGCCCATCTATTAAATATCGAAATCCGTCCCGTTCGTGTTTTCATTGACCATCCGGTAAAGCCTGTTCGAGCATTTATTTTAGCAGTGCTCTTTTCTGCATCGTTGGGCTAACATTGGCGGGAAATATTTATGACCATTCAATATCGTCGTCTCGAAAAAATCCTTTTGATCAACATGATGATAAGAAGAAAGATGACAAAATCGACGAGCAGGCCAAAAAGGGAAAAGCCATACATATGGCCGCCGTAATAACCGCCAAACGGATGGAACATATGCCCAATCATCATGCCGAGGCCAAATGAAGCCGCATGGGACAATAACGAGGACCCGCGGTTATACGTGGATCTTGGCATTTTGACGACAGGTGAATGATATCGCGTATGGAAGGTACTGGTATGGGTGGAAAAACCGCGACTTGTCCCGAATCCTCTTGCTTCAGATACATGAGGCATATAAGCCAAGCCGATCATTATTGCCAACAGGAAAACCATGATTTTTTTCATTCAAAACGCCCTCCAAACCCTCAAGCAATCTTTTCGGTTCCTGGAAAACCTTTTATTATTTTTACGTTTGGAGGTCAATAAAGTTTCATTATCCGAATTGAAATCTCTGGAAACTCATTCGTTGCAATGCTTTCGTTGAACGGTTTCTGACTTTGAGTGAGTTTGCAACTTTCAACGCCTAAGCCTTTATACGACACTGTTTTTGTTCGTCGGGCTATCTAAAATATCCGCATCCACAAGATTATTAATGGGGATGTTGATTGGCGAAAGATCTCCGTTTTGCTCTCCTACCGCCTGGTTACGCTTATAAGAAAGCAGCTCATCAACGAACTGCAAAGATCCGGCATTGATGACCGATCCGTTATCAACCGTGTTCACTTTAAAAGCGAAAAGATTGATGGCCAAAGGGGTAAAAAAGACCATTCCAACATCTCCTTTGAAATTTATCGCCATTCTACAGAAGACTACCACTTCGATGTTTTCGTTTAAAAATATGGAGGAGCCTTTCAAAGAACACTTACTTTACTTGTCAGGCTGTCAAGATAATCCTGGTCCGTGACATAGGATTGTGTTAAAACCATCGGTGAAAAATCACCGTTTTGCTCGCCAATGCCCTGGCTTCTTTTGTAAGAAACGAAAATATCGATATGTTGGCTAGGTCCAAGATTTACAACCGCCGAATGATCCACGACATTTATTTTGAATGTCAAAAGATTAATGGTTACCTGACCAAACGACATCTTCCGCCCTCCCAACCTGAGACCGATGTTCGAAGCGTAAACGTTATTTTCTTATTTTGATCGTTTGTTGCTCTAAAACATCATCATCCCGAACAGCATGCCAATTAAAAGCCCTAAGCGTTAAGTCAGACATTTGTTGTCCGAATCCTTGTGACTTTTTGGCACAAACATGTCGACCGATTTGAATGGTAGAGCCTAAAGAAACACGTCCCGAATGGTCGGCATTATTAATTTTTATTTCAGCAATCTCGACGTTTGTCGGTTTAAAGAACATGTATCACCGCTCCTTATCTTGGATGCCGGGCATCGGCAACCATTCGGATTCAAATGAAGAGGCCGAATCGATTTGGTCCCGATCATCGACCATGCTTCGTGTGCCTAAAAAGCTGCTCCCATCACCCATGTTCTGTCCTAACCCCATATTTTTCTTATCGGAATTATGCCATTCCGCCAATAAATTGTTTCCAACATTTATGGCCGAGGCATTTTCAAAGGAATTCACTTTAATCATGCAAATATTAATATAGAATTGTGCTGGCATCGGTGCCTGTGACATTTTCCGTCTCTCCCCTTCCGCTTTTTAAATGAGTATTCATGTATTTGTAAAATATGTCCGTGACCACTTACGGTAACGTACTTCTCCATCAACCATTAATGTTAAACGTTCCGCCGTAACCGTTTAGAACGCTATCATCAACGTCATATCCGAAAATCCACGTGAATGCCAAAATCCAGACACATCGTTTTGAATGGATGCGAGGATTAGAGATAAACTATGACAAAGCCATTTATCATTCTTACAAGGGGGATTGCAAAGATGGGCAGAAGGGATAAACTCACCACGCTTTTTGGGATCGGCATCTTCGCCCTGATTTTAACGACTGTTTACTCCATTGTACTTGGTATTCTCGGTTACCGGACGATGAACCGAATCGATTTTATCTATAAAAAAATGAAAAAGGGGGAGTCATCGAGCTAAGCCGATGGACTCCCCATTGTTTTTATAAGAATTCAACATTTAGATATATGAGACCCAAGGTGTTCGGAAAGGACTACCCTCCGATGTTCGGAAGGATTTACTTTTTAAAGTGGTACGGAATCGTCGTGATGGCGATATCCTTCGTTCTCACCAGATAAGCGCGGATTAAAGTTCCAGATTGGTTATGAAGCAGCGCATGCCACCACTTTTTCGTATAAAATTGCGGCATGACAACCGTAATCCTCGCACCTGCCTCATCTGTTTTATATTTGACGGCATCAATAAATCGGCTGAGCGGAGTGAGAATGCTCCGGTAAAGCGAATGAATGGTAACAAGCCGCACCCCCGTATCCCACTCTTCCCATTGCTTTTCCATTTTTTCGATCGCTTCCGGACTGAAACCAATATATACGGCAATGACATGATCCGTAATCGACTTCGCGTACAATAGCGATTGTTTGACGACGGTCGTAATGCCAGATACAGGAACGATAATCACGTTTTCTGAGAGCTTAACGTCTTTTAATTTCTCGGAAATGTCGATGCGCAACTGGTCTCCGACATCCAAATAATGCTGGTGAATTTTATGAAAGACGAAGACAACGAGCGGAATAAAAATCAGTGCCATCCAAACATGCGTAAACTTTGTGATAAAGAAAATGATTAAAATCAAATAACAGATCAAGGCACCGATTAAGTTAGCCGCCAGCTTCATCCCCCATCCTTTCGGTTTCGTCCGGATCCATTTCAGGATCATACCAGTTTGAGATAATGAAAAAGGCAGGAAAACCCCGACGGCATAAAGCGGAATTAAATTGCTGACATTGCCTTCAAAAATTATGATCAATAGAATGGAGGCCACCCCTAATGTCATGATGCCATTGGAATAACCTAACCGGTCGCCCCTCGATTTAAAAGGACGAGGCATAAATTTGTCTTGAGCAAGATTCACAGCGAGTAATGGAAAGGCAGAAAAACCGGTATTGGCGGCAAGAACCAAAATTAATGCCGTTGTCGCCTGAATAAAGTAATACACACCGTTTCGACCGAACACTTCGGTGCTGAGCTGTGATAAGACGGTTTGATGTACGGACGGACCTATGCCGTACCAATATGTCAAAAAAACGATGCCCGAAAACAACGCACCCAAAATAACTCCCATCATCGAAAGCGTCAAAGCCGCGTTTTTCTCAGACGGTGCCTTAAAGCTTGGGATCGCATTCGATATCGCTTCAACACCGGTCAATGCCGAACATCCCGATGAAAAGGCTTTTAATATGAGAAATAAACCGATGCCGGCCACCGGTGAACCAACCGGTGCGTGGGACGAAGCTGGGGCGTGGCCGGTTAACACTTTGTAAAACCCTGCAATAGTCAGGACGACCAATGCTAAAACAAATAAATAAACCGGATAAGCCAGTATTGTGGCCGATTCGGATAAGCCCCGCAAGTTTAAAATAGTTATGATAATGACGATAACAACGGCGATCAAAACACTATGGGGATGAAGTGCCGGAAAAGCCGAAGTCATCGCATCGGTTCCAGCTGAGACGCTGACCGCTACCGTTAAGACATAGTCAATGAGTAAGGATCCCCCAGCAATCAGGCCAAAATTCATCCCCAGATTTTCTTTGGCGACGACATATGCTCCACCGCCTTGCGGGTATGCATAAATAATTTGGCGATAAGAGAGAATCAAAGCGAGCAATAAAACCAACACGCCAACCGCAATGGGTAGCGAATACCACAAAGCCGCCATCCCCACAACAGCAAGAACTGTAACAATTTGTTCAGGACCGTAGGCGACAGAAGATAAAGCGTCGGATGACAATAAAGCCAACGCCTTTAATTTATTTAGTTTTTGATCTTGAATTTCATGCGTTTTAAGCGGTTTGCCGATTATCCAACGTTTAATTTTACTAACCATATCTTTTGCACCTTCATATCACACAGATGATATTGAAAACTTGCGCCTGACTCATAGGGGCTAGACTCCCCCGTTATTTCGGAAGTCTGACCCCGGACTTTTGAGACAGACCCTTAGTTGCCCTTATACTGGCATAATAAAAGTTCTACATCCTTACCAGTATTAGCCTGTTGATAACCACAGACCCTTAGTCACCTATATGCGATCGGAAATTCTAATTAAAAAATGGGTGGCACTTGTTAAATTTCAACAGTAAAAAAAAGAAAAAACTATCAAAGCGATGCTTTAATAGTTCCCGTGCAATCATCACTCTCCCTATGCCGATGAGGTTAGCTGACGGGTTCGGGCCGGGCCGCCCTACCTAGAAAGGATTCACCCCAAAAAAACGGGTCCCCCACTCCCTAAAAGGGATTAGGCACAAATAATATTCCATTGATGCCCTCATTTTATAAACGCCATTACACATTGTCAATTGTTTTTCGGGTAATTTTTTTAGCCGACGACATCATGTCTTATCCGCGTCAAATTCTGTGCAGAAAATAGCATCAACCTTCAGACATTATCAGGATGTCAGAGGCACACAATATAAAGCAACAGAGGAGGGAAAAGCATGCCAAACAATAACATACAGTCAATGTTGAAACCAGGCCATTCTGGGACCAATGCACAAAAGGTAAAAAAACAGATCCAAACCGATATCAAAGCGGGTGTAGGTTCCATGACGGCCCGGGAAGCCGGTGCCAGGCGAAGTAAATAAAAAAACGGGGTTAACCCCCGTTTTAGTGCGTTTTCTTAGTTCGTTCTGCCTGATCATTGCATCTCAGTTCTAGTTTTTGTCGTTTTTAGCCCATGTTATTCCAAATTCTGGAGCGTCTGCTGATTTTCGTGGCTCTTTTTGCTGAAAAATGAGCATAAATCCTGTTTTTGTGCATTTTCGATGACGATCGGCTTCAAAATCGCTCATATGCTCCAGTTTTTTACATATTTAACCTTGATTTTTCCAAATTATGGAGCCACTACTCACCTTCTTGGCTTTCCATCCCGAAAAATGAGCATAAATGCCGCACTTTGCGCGAGTCTAGATCACCATGGGCATTTTTGCGTGCGAAGTTCTACCGCCTTGTGATGGCATTACTTGCTGCACGTCCCACTTTAATGTTTCCACATTAGGCTTTTTCAAGGTTTGACCCGATAAATTTCAAAAGAATGCCCAACTTCAATGTAATTATCCTGACGATCATAAATCGTCAACTTCAGCTGCCATTTCCCCGGGATAGTCAAATACGAACCCTTCGCTGTGAAATAGCTGACGTGGTCATCATCCGACCGAGCCGCATCCCGCTTTAAAGAAATGTGGAATGGTGCCAATTCTTCTTTATTTAATTCCTGCAAAGTCATCTCGGCAGTGGTCATTTTTCGATCTTTACACTGCACAGCCAACTGTATCGTTTGCTCGGTGCCGGGATTTGTCGGGTAAATGGATGTGGCGATGGTACATCCTTCACGATCGGTTTTCCAATAGACCGGTTCATTAGGAGGAAATGGCGTTAAATGCGTCAATGCTCCAACAATAATCATGAGAATAAACATAAGTGCGGCATCCACTTTGATCCAACGCTTAAAGGCATGTGGGTTGCGGCTTTTCAGGCGTTCCCTTATAATCGCGGCTGTTAAGAAAACAAGCAGCACGACAAAAACCTTAACAACCAGTAACTGCCCCCAATCGCTTTTAAACACATCTGATATATCGGGTGAAAAGAGAAGCGTTAAGACAAATCCAGTAACAACTAAAATCAAAAGGCTGATGAAAGCGCCATTTGAGAAAAACGGCAAAAAACTTTTTAGGTGGCTTTTATAATGGAATAAGAGAAACACTAAACCGCCGACCCAAAAAGCAGCCGCAAATAAATGCACTGCATCAGACACAAGCGTAAGTGGGACTGGATGAAAAACCGCGGCATGACCAACCGCTGCTTCGAGTGCGATCATGCCAACAACCCATAGGCCGTCCAACCACCGAAACCACTGCAAAATCAAAACACCAATGATAGCCAATAAAACTCTGATTAAACTGATCAAGCCGAGTTCCGTGTGAAAGAAATAAGTCCCCCATTGACTCCCGGATAATCCTGAAAGGGCACCATAGCTGTCGCTAAGGCTGAGAAGCACTGCGCTAATCAGAAAGAAAAGCTTTAATGCTTGGTACCAACCAGCTTTTTGCTGATGTATCCACTCGCGTCGAAGGACACCGATGAAAATCCATCCTGCAAAAGCCAAAAAGAACAATTCATAGATGCCATAAAAGGAAAAAGCGATACCGCTTTGACCACCATTATTGGCTGGTTCAGGCGCCGGGCGATTTAGCAGGTCTGACCCGTTACCCACCTGAAACAAATAGGAAGATTCTACTGGGTGCCCATCAGCGGAAATCACATGATAGCTGACGGTATATGTCCCATTCTTAAGCTTTTTCAACCCGACGGATAACTGGGTGTGGTCCGGCGACATCTTCGTCGTTGATTCGGACACGAGATGTCCTTCGCTATCATAAACCTTAATATAGTATAAATCTCTTTGTAGACGTTCATTAAACGATAAAACGACCTTGTTCGGTGCCTCTTTTAATTGGCTGTTCGGGCTAGGTGTGGATTGAATTAACGTCGCATGGGCTTCGGTGACTTGTGGGAGAAATAGTAGTACCCCCAAAATCAAAAAAGCAATGAATTTCTTCATTGAAACCCCCTCCCTCATAAAAAGCTTAAGATCATTTTTGACAAGACCATCCTCGCTCTTTACGAAAAACACTTTCACTACTAAGTGATTTCCTTTTCCGTTAAGCGGCTGTCACCTTGTAGTTGAGCGAGTTTTTAAGAGCGTCATGGCTGGGCGATAGACCATGAACTTCATTTCATTTATTTGTTGGGGATACCACTTTCAGCCTATCGTTCTCTGTTTCACTCCTGGCAGTGATGCGCCTTTTTCAAATGCATCTTTTTCGGCAATTCTATAAGGATTTCTTCAAAGGAAAAGACCTTACCGCCAAAGCCTTTCACAAATTGCTCGGCATGTTTCTTATATTCAAAGGTGAGAACTTGCGGCTGGCAGCAGCCCAAATCTAAAGACGCGTCCATGACAAACCACGTCAGAGGAACACTAATCGTGGTTTTACGCAAAAAGTCATAACAAATGGCCTGCAAGACGTCTCTGTCTAATTGCTGGTAGCGTAGTAACCCACAGTGCGCGCAGCAAGCGGCTTCAATGCGATTCTCCGAAAGGATCAGCCGAAACGCGAAAGATTCATTGACTTTTTTACGACAATACACGCATTCTTCTTTCGGCGAAGGAGCATCTAGAGCAGCATCACCTCTATAGGTAATACCCCCAAAAGTTTTAATAATCGTCCCTTCTTCGATTAAAGGCTTTAAGTCGCGGTGGACCGTCATTTCCGAGACACCTAAATGCTTGCTTAATTCTTTGATAGTCATGTTCTTCTTTTGAGCGATCCATTCTTTAATTTTTTCTTGGCGTTCAATCCGCAACATGTCGGCGACTCCTTCTTCTCATTCTCACCAACAAGTTTTGATGATTTTTAACATTTATAAACATAGTTTAACAAAAAAAGTGGAGGGATTTGACAGCGCTCCATCGACAAATCTATGAACTTTTTAACACCTCATCGTCGCTACAAACGTTTTCACTTGTACTTCACAGACTTTTCACCAATTTGTTACATCTTAACAATCTTTCCGGAATGATTTTATACTAAAATATTGTTAGATGGTGTTATAAAATGTTTGAATATAACACATATTATCATTAGTTGAAAACGCGAGGTAAATCAATCACTCCAAGGAGAGGTTTATTGATGAAGAAACTGTTCACCATTTTCCCTGCCGTTTTAGCCTTTATGTTTTTATGGGCAGGGATCGCCAGCGCCCATGTGACGGTTGACCCGAATCAGGTTCCAGCCGACTCTTGGCAAAAATTCGTCATTAAAGTACCTAATGAAAAAGACATCGCAACAACAAAAGTCGAAGTCCGAGTTCCTGACGGAGCAGAAGTGATGTCCATCGAACCGGTAAACGGCTGGACGTTTAATGCCCAAAAAGATCAGAATGGAAAAATGACATCTTTAATTTGGACAGCGGAAGATAAAGGGCTTTTAGCCGGTCAATTTATTGAATTTCCGATTATGGCTAAAGTGGCGAAAGATGCTAAATCCTTGCAATGGAAGGCTTATCAAACTTACAGTGATGGCAGTGTCGTCAAATGGATCGGCCCTGAGGATTCCGAACACCCCGCTTCGGTAACCAAAATTGTGACAGCAACGGATCAGCAAACAGCAAGCGCAACATCCGATCAAACCAGCCAATGGCCGTTGTATCTTTCCATCACAGCGGTTGTCCTAAGTGTCATTGCCCTTTTCATCAGTCTAATGAGAGGGCGGAAAACGGCCTAACGTATCGCCATCCTTTTTGATGGAAATATATTTTCTCCTAGGCATTTCGTTAATTTGGCACAACCAATAAAAAGTCGATAAAGTGTAAAACGTGACGCATTTCCTTGTGCGTCACGTTTTTCAATTCAAACATCAAAACGTACCTTTACTTAACCGGAAAAGCTCCAGTTTTCGAAACAAAAACCCGGTCGCGGGGAAAGGTTTTATGAAAATACCGCTCGACTCTCGCATGGAGGTCATCGAGGTACCAATCGGAGAGCTCATGCGCTTCAAAGAGTTTCGGCATCCCGAGTCTCTTGGAGCGGCGGCCCATCGCCCCGTCGCCGATGGTTAATGTATCAATCCATACCCGATCAGCAACAGGCTCTAATTTTTCCGGAAATTCGGGTGTGAACGGCAAGACGGGCGATACCGCCGCTTGCGTTCGTATTCCCGCATCGTGAACCGCTTTTAAAGCCTTAATCCGTAGTTTGACTCCCGGTGCCAATGGCGCGAAAATCCTTTTGATATCTTCCCGATCTGTTTCCACCGTCATGGAGACGAGGACGTCACATTTCTCTTTTAATTGGACGAACAAATCAATGTCTCTCGTAATGAGCGGCCCGCGCGTTTGAATCTGTATGGAGTCAGGTGGTTCCTCTAACATGGCTTCTAAAATTTCCCGGGTAATCCGGGCTTTGCGTTCAATGGGTTGATAGGGGTCAGTGGCTGAGGACATGTAAATATGAACGGGTTTTCCTTTTTGCCGCAGTTTCTTTATTTCCTTTCTGTAGCTTTCCGCCGCATTGCTTTTCATCTCCACCCATTCGCCCCACGGCCGATCCTTAAATCTTTGGATGGGCAATTCCCGGACATAACAATACAGGCAAGAAAACCGACAGCCGCTATAAGGATTTAAAGAATGGGTAAAACCGACATCTAAGTAGCCGCTAGCTTCCGTTAAGATTTTCTTTGTGACAATCGCCTTGGTTTCCAGCGTCCATCCCTCCAAAGTGAAGCCATTTTCTTCATAGGATCATCATATTAGATCTGATGCCAAATTTGCATGAGAACGCGGTTGAGGACGGTTAGTAAAACAAAGAGAATGGCTAGTACCCGTTGCCCAGCCGCAAATAAGGCTAAGGCACTGCCGCCGAATATCATGACTTCAAGGAATAGTTTTCTCCATCCTTTAACAGGAAACGGTGCAGCTGGCGATCCAAATGTTGCCCAGATAACCGCAGCCAATAGCGGCGCACCGATCCCCACAACTATTTTCAAACCTAAGGCAAGATCCAAATGAAATCCCCAGTACCCTAATGATATTAAGGCGCCTATTTCCAAAACAAACCGTAATAAGAGGTTGATACCCATTTTCTTCTCCCTTTTATGCCAGAATGGATATAATTCCAGATAGCGGACCTAGGACTCAATGCAACATATGGCTCCCACATGGGTCTTTAATTTTTTTCCTTAATGATTAATCTTAATCCGTCATTAAAAATATCATCCGCAGTACGACCAGAGTTGAAATACTCTTCAATAGCGGCTACAATGGTCGGATGGTCTTTGGCAAATCGCTCCATGTCAAAGTTCTCATTCATTTTTGTATCTGGGGGTGTTTGTTCCTCAATGACATGCCCCAAAGTGTAGTGAACACTGGTCAATACAATCAATCGCGACTCCCGTAAACTAACCCCTGCTGTAAGGAGCGTTCTTATGGCTTTTTCCATCACATATGACATATTAAGAGAAATATGCGCACCCGCAACAACTCTAGCTCCGTCGGTGTAAGAGAGCAACGCTTTTCTTAATTGATTTAATACATGAATCAACCACTCCTGCCAGGACTGATCAACATTTCGGTTAGGTAGACTATCCACGACCGGTTGCAGGATGTGCTCGGTCATCTCATTTTTCAAGGCAGCCTTACTTTTGACATGCCAATATAGGGTTGGAGCTTTAACACCTAATCTTTTTGCCAGCGCCCTCAAACTGACACCTTCAATACCAACCTCATTTAGTAACTTTAATGCTTCTTTTATGACAATCTCCTTATTAAGTGCCATTGTTATGTCCCCTTAACATCTTTTACCTAATATTTTAACACAAGATTGACTCTCTAACATATATAGATTATAATTTGGATATACCTCTATATGTGTTAGGGTTGATATTTAAAAATCATAAGGAGGCCAAGAGCATGAAAGCAGCGGTTTTACATGATTTTGGGGAAATGCCTCGATATGAAGATTTCCCGGATCCGATTCCAAACGAAAATGATGTTTTAATCAATGTTAAAGCTGTCGCATTGGAAAATGTGGATAAAATGATTGCTTTAGGAACCCACTTTGCAAGTCGACAATTCTTATCTACCTTTCCCGCTGTTGTAGGATTTGACGGTGTTGGAACACTTCCCGACGGCAGGATAGTTGGGTTTGGGGGGATGAGGGCGCCATACGGGGCAATGGCGGAAAAAGTTGCCGTGCCTAAAGGGAATACCGTCCCTATTCCTGAAGGAGTAAATGCCGTGACAGCAGCTGCCATGCCAGGCCCTACATTAACTTCCCTATTCCCTCTGAAATGGGGTGTGAAGCTTCAACAAGGAGAAACTGTGCTGATTAACGGTGCGACGGGTGTTGCTGGAAAACTTGCGGTCCAAGTCGCAAAACATCTCGGTGCAGGTAAAATTATTGCAACTG
This sequence comes from Tuberibacillus calidus DSM 17572, assembly GCF_000430685.1. Taxonomy (GTDB): domain Bacteria; phylum Bacillota; class Bacilli; order Bacillales; family Sporolactobacillaceae; genus Tuberibacillus; species Tuberibacillus calidus. The sequence continues at coordinate 16,786 of NZ_AUMM01000017.1, forward strand.
GTCGCAATGAAGAATCTATTAAGCAAATCAAATCGTATGGAGTAGATACAATTATTAATCTTAAGCAGCCAGATGAATGTCTTGTTGAGGAATTTAGGAAGGAAGTAGAAAATGGGATTGATATTATCCTAGATTTCTTGTGGGGGCATGTCACCGAACTTTTGGTTCATGCGTTCGTTCCAAAAGAGTTGAGCTTTGCCAAACGCAGAGTACGACTTGTCCAAATTGGTGAAAAAGCGGGATCAACAATTTCTCTTCCTGCCGAAGCCTTGCGAACCACCGGTCTTGAAATATATGGAGCAAGCGTCGGCCTAACACCCCAAACCTTGCAAGAAGGAACGACCCAAGTGTGGAATTGGATCCAGAACGGAAAGCTCCATATGGACATCGAAGAGGTTCCTCTCCAAAACATTGAAGCCGCTTGGAAACGTGAAGATTTTCAAGGCAAAAGAATCGTTATTGTCATTTAATAAAGGGAAAGATAAACATGTTAAAACACATTTACCGTTGGTATCAAGCCATTGAACAAAAGATCGCAATGACAATTGACCTTTTAGATGATTTCAACCGACATGATCGAGCAAATCATTCACCACGCTTACATCCATTTCAAAGAGAACATCATAAACGTGTAGCGGAATTTCATAAAAATCATGTTGCGAAATTAGTAATGGACAAAAATGGAAACGGAATGTTGGTGAAATGGGAAAGATTTGTTTACAACAAAGGGAAAGCTTTTATAAAAATGGTAAAACAACATATATGATTTACTCATCCCCTAAAAGACGATTTTTCTCTTCATTTTAGTATAGCCAAGTTCTTAAAGAGAGGGTACAAGTTGCACATATCTTTAACTTCGTACCCGTACATGCCTTTACCAACGCAGAGCCAAGTTAGCCCTTATGTATGCCGAAAATACTTACCAATATAAAATAACCCCCACCATATGAGATGATGGGGGTTTGTGATTTTTTTGAGATTCCTTTGCCTCGTGACCCGCGCTCCGTCAAAGAAAACAGTGCATAATCCCATTGGCACTACTTACACAACCTTCCAGTCTCTCGTCATCGCGTTCTATTTATAAGCTCTAAATATTGAGAATCCCCATATCCGATAGTTGGGAAACGTTCAAATAACTTTTTAAGTAACTCTGAAGTCGGTAAATCTTTATTTTTGGAAATAAATTTGACGACCGCATTATCTTCTTTTAACATATCTAAAAATATATCGATCGCCTGATACATGACTGGAAGAAGCTCCGTGGCTGGTTTTCTATGGTTAATCAATACTTCCTGGTAGACCGAATGATAGTGACCTAATTTAAGTTCAGTTTGACGGACTTTAAATTCATCCTCCCTAAAACTATTTAAGAATACTTGCCCCTTATAGCCTGATTGTTCAAGATAGGCAAGTAATGTAAGTAAGTTCATTTGACAAAACATGTCTTCACCAAACCATAAAACGATACATTGTTGTTTCTTCTTAAAGAGGCTTTCTAACGGATCGATCACTCTTTGGATGTAATCATTAACGGAAACATGATGTCCGGAGGCTCTCACATTGATAAACTCCGCATCGAAAATTCGTTCAGTCGTTTTGTTCACACACATCGCTTCGTTAAACGGTGCATAATCGGCATCTCCCATTAGCCTATTTTCATTAAACTCCTCATAAATGACTTGACCGTTCAAAATGTGAAGGACATCTTTATCAAACCAGTCTTTTTTTTCATGTTTTAACTTTTCAACCTCCATTTTTCGAGAAATATCCATATCATACCATCCCCCATCTTTTTCTATAGTCAATTTAACGATCGACCGAACGGGCAGCTTGTTACGTTGATACTCCCTGGGATTGATACCAAAAATCGACCTAAAGGCTCTGCTATTTGCTTCTTAAGAAGAATAACCGTAATCAATGGCAATATCAGTGATCTTCCTATTGTTTTTCAAATCCTCCATTGATAAATACAATCTTCTAAGGAGAACATACCGTCTAATACTTATATCGGTTACTTGGTGAAACTTAAACGAACAATAATAAGGGGAATATCCCATATAATGAGATAATTTATCCAATGAAAAGGGTTTTTTAAGATGATCTTCAATCCAGTCAATCATTTGTTGCACAAGTTCATTCATTGATCTCACTCCTATATTTAATTATAAGACTTATCAAATTGTTTTTTTGATATTTCTTGCGGTGAATCTCCAAACTAAACTGCGACCTCTTTCAATCTACTGAGTCAATATATTTGTCATTTATCATCTTCATCAACATATAGTCGCCAATACAAAGCCCTGGCTTTGTTTTAAAAAGATTTTTCATATTTATTAACTCCAATTTAAAAATACGCTTGGTTTATAAAAAAATTAAAAGTAATGTTAAGAAGATCACAAATAATAATAAAACCAACAACTTGGAACCCCAAGCTGTTGGTTTATCTATTTTTATTTAATCCACCCTTTTTCTTGTTACCCTTGACCCGTCATACGTAAACAGTGTTGGATGGTCTTCCAAGACGGTCTCCAGATGGACGGTTCTCCCCCACAGTTGATAAATGTATGGGAGCACTTTTTCCAAGTGATTGGTGTCAAGGGGGATGCCTTCATAAAGATGCTTGAGATATAATTCCCCTGCTTTCATATAATCGCCGTCTTCCACGACGATTACCGGAAAACCGCCGTTAACGCGGGATTGCACGATTTCATCACGGATTTTCTCAAAATCTTTATTCGTGACGCGAACCTCATTACCTTCACGTTTATAAAGAAACAAGTCTTCTTCTTCGACAAGTTCTTTTGTAAGGTAATTTCGAATAAATGATTGGTCGGATTCAAGTTCCCGGACTTCAAAGATTTTCTCTCTGCCGGAGCCGGGCTTCACTCCGAGCCGACGCATTTCCTCATCCGGATTGTCGTACCGCCTTTCAATATCTTCAAAGATTTTAACACCTAAATAATAAGGATTGATCTGACTTCCCCCCGGTTGAACGACATTGGCGTTTAATTTCGCAAATTCAATGGATTCCCCAGAGGTTAAATCCAGCTCGCGCATGATACGCATATGCCAATACGTCGCCCAGCCTTCATTCATGATTTTCGTCTCAAGCTGCGGCCAGAAGTACAGCATTTCTTCGCGCAGCATGGTCAGGATGTCGCGCTGCCAGTCCGTGAGCTCACGGCTATGTTCCTCAATAAAGAGAAGCAAATCTTTTTCCGGTTTTTCCGGAAAGCGTTTCGTCACAACCGCCGGCAGTTTCTCTTCATCCTTTTTATCCAGATTCAGTAAATCATCATATTCTCCCAGTCTGCGGCTTCTCTTTGCTTTTTTATTTTCATCCTCTTCCTTTTTCCGCGGCTTAATTAACGTCGGATCGATATGTTCTTCGATGGAAAGAACAGCATCAATGAAAGATTCGACTTCCCGCAAACCGAATTCCTCTTCATAATGTTTGATGCGCTCAGCGGTTGCCGCCATGCTTTCCACCATATCACGGCGGGTATTCGAAAAGCGGACGTTGTTTTTGAAAAAGTCGCAATGGGCGAGGACATGGGCGACGATCATTTTATTCTGGACGAGGCTGTTCGTATTCAGTAAAAAGGCATAACACGGGTCAGAATTGATGACGAGTTCATAAATTTTGCTGAGGCCAAGATCGTATTGCAATTTCATTCGGTGATACTGCTTGCCGAAACTCCAGTGGGAAAAGCGTGTTGGCATCCCATAAGCACCGAAAGTATAAATAATATCCGCTGGACAAATTTCAAAACGCATCGGGTAAAAATCTAAACCAAACCCTTTGGCAATTTCCGTGATTTCATCAATGGCTCGGTCGAGTTCCTTTAATTCCTCTGGCTTCATGAAACCACTCCTTATTTGAATGCCTTAGAAAAATGTATGTTTTAAACAGTGTATGAATGAGTGGCCAGGCCGGTTCTTCTTTCATTGACTAACACGTCATAATAACCCCAAAAGAAAAAGGCACGATAAAAATTGTGCCCAACTATAAACTCATCCTACATTTGTTTTAATCACACCAAAAAGCCTATAAAAAATATGTAATCTTACAATCTACCAATATTAGCCTTCTTCAAAGTAATCAGTGTCAATAACCTTTACGACATATTCCGCTTTTGGGGATACACCTACATTAAAATCAATCATTAATTCAGCTAGCTTTTTTCCATCAATTAGAACAATCTTTTTCTCGATCTTTTTGACATATTCTAATGCTTCTTCAGTAAATCTTGAGGTAGTAATTAATATACCTTTCCGTGCTCTTTGACCTTCAAGACTACCTGCAAATGCTTGTACTACTGGTCGTCCAACAGGATTTTGCCACCTTTTAGCTTGAACATAAACAACGTCTAATCCTAATTTATCCTCTTTAATGATCCCATCAATACCTTCATCACCGCTTTTACCAATGGCTTGACCCGCATCAATTCGAGATCCTCCGTACCCCATTGATACAAGCAGATCAATGACAAGTTTTTCAAAAAAATTTGCAGAACAGTTTTTAACCGTTTCAAGCAACTCCCCCATCAAATCACTTTTTAAATCTTGATAACTGTTTTCTAATATTTCTTCTGGGGTTTGATTTTTTTCACTTTCAGGAGTTGTTTCCAACCCATTTAAAACCGGATTGTTCGGATTACGAAATTCCAAAAATTCCTCAAATCTTTCTAGGTACTTTACATTAATTTCTTTCGGCTTTTCTTTTAAGACCTCTAGTCCGCGCGGAGTAATAATAAACTTCCCCCTGCCTGAGTGTTTCAATAATCCTGCCTTTTTTAAATATGTACGAGCCCACCCAATACGATTTTGGAACTTCAATTGTCTGCCACTCGGTAAACGTTCCTGTTTATCTTCAGGTGATAAATTAAAATAATCTGAGAGTTTTTCGTAAATTTCTTGTAAATTATGTTCCCGTTGATCACCAAGTATTTCCATGAAAGGCAACATAAATTTTTGGTAATTTGGTATAGTCATGTTTCCTCTCCTCCTTAAAATTTTTATTAATCTTACTTATTTATTGTAATTATACTGTTAATGAAGGTGGGGTATCAAAAAATTCAAAAATTGGATTTCCAAAAAAAGCCTCACATATTATCTGATCCACTCATATTCTTGTCATCCCAATCCGTCATTAGTAAAAAGAGCTAATTTACTCTTGACAAACAATGCTATTCTGTCATACTATGTACTAGTAGTTAGTATTACTGAGTATCAGTCACACAAAATACCTTTGGTTTTAACAAGGTTGATTACGAGTGAGGTGGTATTTTGGAAAATATTACGGAAATGCTAAAAGGGGTACTTGAAGGTTGTGTGCTTGAGATCATCAGCCGCGGGGAAACTTACGGTTATGAGATCACAAAGCGGCTGCGCGAGCTTGGTTTCACAGATGTCGTTGAAGGCACAGTCTACACCATTACCATGCGGCTTGAGAAAAACCATCTGGTGAACGTAGAGAAAAAACCTTCGACTATGGGTCCACCAAGAAAATTTTACACACTCAACGCAGCCGGACAAGAGCAACTTAAACTTTTTTGGAGAAAGTGGAACTTTCTTTCAAGTAAAATCAATGAACTCAAAAAGATGACTTTCTAAGGGAGAGAAGTAAAATGAATCTTATTGAAAAAATTATTGGAAGCCTTGAAGACAAGCGAGAATGGAGAGCGATGGAAGCCCGGGCGAAGGCACTCCCGAGCGATTATCACAAAGCATACAAAGCCATGCAAAAATATCTCTGGAACACTGGCGGCGTGATGGATTGGCAAGAAACGAAATTCGTCTTCAATCACCTCATCGACCTTCTGGAAGAAGCGGCAGCTGAAGGGAAGCGCGTTAAAGAAGTGACTGGCGATGACGTCGCCGCTTTCTGTGATGATCTTGTCAGTGATGCCAAATCGTGGTTTGATAAGCAACGGCAAAAACTCAACGACTCCATAAAATAGTAGAATTTTGCCTTATTGACGAACGTTTCACAAACGCTGAAAGTGTGTCAATAAGCCTCAAGAAGTGAATCAAATTGGGAATAAAGTCAATTCACTTAGATGATTAAGACTGAATAGCTAAACACAAATGGAAAGGCTCCATCTTCACTATTCAGTTTTATTTTTTTACTCCAGTACTAAGTAATACAGATTATTAGTCAGACTTAGTAGATGTGCTTTTACAAAGGAGGTAAAAAGCATGAGTCAAATTGCGATTTCAGTAAAAGGATTAAAAAAAGCCTTCAGAGATAAGGAAGTTTTAAAGGGCGTCGATTTTGAGGTACGGCGTGGTGAAATTTTCGCTCTTCTCGGTTCAAACGGGGCGGGAAAGACGACGACGGTGAATATCCTCTCGACACTCATGAAGCCCGATAGCGGTGAAATAAGTATTTGTGGCTTCGATGTAAAGCTTCAGCCTGACCATGTTCGCCAAAACATCAGCTTGACGGGGCAGTTCTCGGCATTAGATGGGATGCTCACCGGGCGGGAAAACCTGATGATGATTGCAAAGTTAAGGGGCGTTTCGAGTCCCGCTCAAGTCGCCGATCAATTGCTTGAAAGGTTCGGTCTACGAGACGCAGCGAACCGCCGGGCAGACAAATATTCTGGCGGGATGAAGCGGCGGCTTGACATCGCCATGAGCCTCCTCGGGAATCCAGCCGTCATTTTTCTCGATGAACCGTCAACCGGGCTTGATCCTGAAGCGCGGACAGAAATCTGGAATACCATCAAGGAACTTGCAGGTCGTGGCACGACCATTTTGCTAACGACCCAGTACCTGGAGGAAGCCGAGCACCTGGCGGACCGTGTCGCCATCCTACATGGCGGCCGAATCATCACAACGGGTACACTTGCCGAACTTAAACAAATGTTCCCGCCGGCGAAAGTAGAATACGTTGAGAAGCAGCCAACATTAGAGGAAATTTTTCTTGCGATCATCAGCAAAAAGGGGGAAATATAAATGAAAAACAAAACAGGGGTTTTACTTGGCCGTTTGTTGCGCAATATTCTACGCAGCCCAGATACGATCATTACGGTAGCGATTACACCGATTATGATGATGCTTCTCTTTGTCTATGTATTTGGCGGGGCGATAAAGACAGGCACCAACAACTACGTCAACTACTTATTGCCAGGAATCTTGTTAATCACGATCGCCTCCGGTGTCGCTTATACGTCCTTGCGGTTATTTAATGATGTAAAAAGTGGGCTGATGGCGCGTTTCTTTACCATGCCGATCAAGCGCTCATCAATATTATGGGCGCATGTATTCACTTCGCTGGTTTCCAATGCGCTTACCATTGTGATCGTCATGCTCGTCGCCTTTTTAATCGGGTTCCGTCCGAGCGCGGATCTTTTGGATTGGCTTGCGGTGGTTGGGATACTTGGGTTGTTTACCATAGCTTTGACCTGGCTTGCTGTCATTCCCGGATTGACTGCAGGATCGATGGAAGGTGCCACAGCCTACTCATACCCGTTGATTTTTCTACCGTTTATTAGTTCAGCTTTTGTCCCTACCGAAACAATGCCAAAACTTGTTCGTGTCTTCGCTGAAAACCAGCCCGTGACTTCCATTGTGAATGCCATTCGTGCCCTCTTATATGAAGGGACTGTCGGCAACAGTATTTGGATGGCGCTTGCCTGGTGCGTTGGCATCATGATCATGGCCTACATCATCGCTAGCAAAGTATTTAAACACCAATTAGGGTAATTAAATCATTAGCTAATCGCTGTCCTTTGTTGTTTAGGGATATAGATATTAAATAAGCCAATCCTTAAACGACAACTAAATTTGTAAAAAACTGGAGCATATGCGCAAAATTAAGGCAGAACAAGCACGAAAATGCGCAAAAACGGCATTTATGCACATTTTTCAGTAGAGAGAGCCCCGAAAATGCGCAAACGCTCCATAATCTGGAAGAAATGCAACTAAATCTGTAAAAAACTGGAGCATATGCGCAAAATTAAGGCAGAACAAGCACGAAAATGCGCAAAAACGGCATTTATGCACATTTTTCAGTAGAGAGAGCCCCGAAAATGCGCAAACGCTCCATAATCTGGAAGAAATGCAACTAAATCTGTAAAAAATTGGAGCATATGCGCAAAATTAAGGCAGAACGAGCACGAAAATGCGCAAAAACAGGATTTATGCGCATTTTTCAGTAGAGAGAGCCCCGAAAATACACACATGCTCCGTAATCTGGAAAAAACGCAGCAGAATGTTTAAGTTTCAAGCTCATTCCGTTCATGTAAACTTCATAAAAGACACTCGGTTCCGCCAAGGAAGGCGGAGCTTTGATTTTGCTTTTTCTGAACGTGTTATCTAACAGTGCCTATCTTTTTAGATAAGCTAGAGCAATCGCTTTCCATTCACTAAGAAAAACTTACTTATTAATACAAAAAAACTGGTGATTTATAGAATATTACGTTCATTCATTGTTAATCCTGTTAAAGTCCGTGACTTGTTTTTAACGACTGATCAATATCTAGAGTAAGGACTAGGGATCTTGTGATGGTTCGATTTATTAAAAAACCACCAAAAAAGAAGAAACGAACGCACATTGAGGAAAAAATTGACACGAACCTCGGGCCCGATGCCTTGTCGTCCTCCTTAGAGGATAACTTAGAGAAGTTAAAGTCTATTTACTCCAACTGCGCGGATGTGATCTTTCGCCCGTTTTTAATCGGCCATTCAAGTAAGGCAGCACTCATTTATATCCAAGGGCTCTCGGATTATGAAGAAATCGATGACAGCGTGCTGTCTCCACTGATGGAACAGACATTCACCGTTCCAGCAAATGTCAAAGCTATTATAGAAGAAAAATTAACGATTTCCGGAATAAAAGAGGTTCATACTATTAAAGAAGCTGTGGAACAAATATCATCCGGCAATCCAGTGGTTCTCGTTGATCAAAACTCGATCGGGATTGCTGTCGGATTGGCCAAATGGGAGAAACGGTCCATTGAAGAACCCACAGCTGAATCGGTCGTGCGTGGTCCTCGTGAAGGTTTTATTGAAACATTAATGATCAACACGTCCATGTTACGACGGAAAATTAAAAGTCCTAACCTAAAAATGAAGTCCCTGAATATCGGAAAAGAAACGAAGACACAAGTGATGATCGCCTATATCGAAGGCATCGTCGACCGAACGCTGATCGAGGAAATCACGAACCGACTCAAGCGCATTGATATTGATGGTGTCCTGGAAAGCGGCTATATCGAGGAATTCATTGAAGATCATCCCTATTCGCCCTTTCCGCAAGTCTTAACAACCGAACGGCCCGATGTTGCTGCGGCCAATCTCCTTGAGGGCAGGGCGGCCATTTTAATTGACGGCACCCCTTTTGCCTTAATTGTTCCGGTCACCCTCTATTCATTGTTGCAGTCACCCGAGGATTATTACGAGCGTTTTTTGATCGGAACAATGTTACGTTGGCTGAGGTATGTTTTTTTATTAATTGCGTTGACATTACCTTCTTTTTATGTCGCTATTTTAACTTTCCATCAGGAGATGGTACCGACGACGCTTCTTCTGACAGTTGCGAAATCTCGAGAAGAAGTGCCTTTCCCGGCTCTGGTGGAGGCGCTAATTATGGAAATCACTTTTGAAGTTTTGCGGGAAGCAGGACTCAGGCTTCCGAAACAAGTAGGATCCGCCGTTAGCATTGTCGGAGCTTTGGTCATTGGAGATGCGGCGGTCAACTCTGGATTGGTTTCGGCACCGATGGTCATGGTTGTCGCCATTACGGGTATCGCTTCTTTTTCGATCCCGCGATATAATGCGGCCATCGCGTTTAGGATGCTTCGGTTCCCTATGATATTTTTGGCCGGAACTCTCGGATTGCTGGGTATCATGCTTGGGCTGATCGCCATCATTGTCCATTTGAGTACGATCCGTTCATTTGGTGTACCATATCTCTCGCCCATGGCCCCCATGGATGCAAGCGCCATGAAAGACAGCTTATTACGCATGCCGTTGTGGGCATTTCGGAGACGTCCGCACCTTACAGGCAAATATAATAAAAATCGCCAAGCACCCCATCAAAAGCCCAGTCCCACTAAAGGCACTGAGTAGGAGGTGAGAGCAATGCTTGAAAAAGGAAGAATTTCTCCGCTTCAAATGACGATGATCATGAATCCAACCATCACGGCGACTGCCGTTTTGCTCGTTCCGGCCATTACAGCAAAATACGCCAAACAGGATCTGTGGATATCACCGATTTTAGCTTCCCTCATAGGGTTTTTCACGGTTTTTATCATTTTTCAATTAAACAAAAACTTTCCCGAAAAAACTTTTATAGAGTATTGCACGGATATCATTGGCAAGATTCCGGGAAAAGTGATCGGTATATTTTATCTCATTTACTACCTTCACCAGACGGGGATTATTATCCAAGAATACGGTCAATTTGTTGTGGGGAATTTTTTGCATCAGACCCCATTGGTTGTAGTGATGGTCTCAATGGTGCTTGTCTGTGCATCGGCCGTTTACGGTGGGTTGGAGGTCATCGGAAGAACCTCGCAAATCATTTTACCGGTTGTTGGCCTGTTTTTCATTCTTGTCGTTATTATGTTGCTTAAAGATTTGGATTTCCTAGAAATTTTACCTGTATTCGAAAGGGGACCCATGCCGGCCTTAATGGGGGCATACACCCCTTCTGGCTGGTTCTCCGAGATGTTTCTCATCAGTTTCATGCTCCCTTATTTAAAACAACAACAAAAAGGCTTGAAGTGGGGAATGATTTGCGTGTTCAGCATCGTTTTGATCATGGTGATCGCAAATCTCGTAACATATATGCTTTTGGCCCCCTAACGGAGTTTTTCACATATCCAGTGATGAACGCCGTCCGATATATTAGCATCGCGGAATTCTTAGAGCACCTTGAGGCCATAATTATGGCCATTTGGGTTGCTAGCACGTTTATTAAAATTTCCATGTTTTACTATGTCATCGTGCTCGGGATGGCTCAATGGTTGAATTTATCCGATTTTCGGCCCATTATTCTTCCCATCGGTTTTTTATTGATCGTCGTCAGCATTTGGTCTACCCCTAATTTACTGGAAATGGTGCACTTCCTGAGCACTTACGAAGCCATTTATTTGATCGTTCCCCAAACTTTTATTCCCCTTATTTTACTGGGCATCCTGTGGGTACGCAAAAAAGTTAAGGGAAGTAAAAGGGGGAACACACATGCACAAAACGCGTAAGTTTTTCAAACAAAGAAAAACCGTTCTCACTTTATTGTGTTTTCTTTCTCTCTTTTTATTGACAGGCTGTTGGGATCGTACCGAGGTGAATGACTTGGCCATCATCACAGCCGCCGGCATCGACCAGAGTTCTGATGATACCCTAGAGTTAACCGTTGCGGTATTTGCCCCAAAAAGCGCAAGCAGCAGTCAACAGTCGTCCATGGGAGGTGAAGTCGGACCAAACAGCGGCCAACAAGAGGTTGTGAGATCCGCAGAAGGGGTAACCATCGCCGATGCCATGTCCAAACTTCAACAAAAATTTCCCCGCCGTTTATTCTGGGGACATGCCAATGCCATCATTCTTGGAGAAGAACTGGCAAAAAAGGATATTCGATCACAAATAGATTTCATTCTTCGCTATCCGGAGGTACGTGAAAACGCCCATATATTCATAAGTAAGCAACCAGCAAAAGAGGTCTTAGCCCTTAACCCGCCGCTGGAGCGAGACATATCCAAAGTGCTTCTGGAATTGTCGAAATTAAAGATTGGCATGGATGTGACGGCAAAAGACCTCTCGGAAATGCTTTTAAAGGATTCTGGCGCGGCGGCCATACCCTATATTGAGATTTTGCCACCAGAGGGAGGCAGCTCCGATAATCAGACGATTGCTGATATTACAGGGTCAGCCGTATTTAAAAATGACAAAATGATCGGAAAGATCAACACAAAGGTTTCAAGGGGGATCCTCTGGCTCCGGAACGAAGTGAAGTTAGCGGTTGTTAGTATAAAACCCCCGAAAACGGAAGGGTATATTTCTTTGCAATTATTGCGGGTTCATTCGCAACTGATACCGAAAATCGAAAATGGACGTTGGAAAATGACATTAAAAGCGGTGACGCAAGATGACATCTCGCAAAATGAAACAACCCTAGACACTACGGACCCAAAAAATATTAAAATGTTAGAACACTTACTCAGCCGGGAAATTACCAAAAGGATTCGCGCAGCGGTCGATCAGTCCCAGAAAATGAACGCAGATATTTTAAATTTTGCTGGAGCATTTCACCGCCGCTATCCTGCTATCTGGGAGAGAAATGTATCCCAGTGGGATGAGATCTTCCCACAGGTCGATGTCAAAATTATTGTCGATGCAAACATCAAAAGGCCCGGTACGACAACTATTCCGTCAAAAATGAATCGGGAAGTGGGTCGATAACCATGAAATGGGCGATGCTCTTCGGTATTACGGTATGCGTGTTGTTGATTTTTCTCTTTCAGTTGCCAAGATTAAAAGCCGACCAAAAGAAAGAAAAAATTGCGGTGGTCATCTTGCTCATGTTCGGTTGGCTTCTATCGGCCATGCTCGTGTTTTTCCCTAACATACCCGGGCCGGACTATTTCATCACTGCGATCTTTAAATGGCTCGGCTTTCGTTGATTGATAATGAAAACTTGAGTCTGCTTTGAAAAACCGGGCGTACGACCGATCTTCTTAGATGAGTGACATACTGCTGATCGTTCCAATTTAAAGTCCCTTTTGCGCAACGTTATCCCGTGTTGGAAGCCTAAAAACGTCGCGCAAATGCGTTGGGACCGAAGAATGGCGCCTTACATACAGCCCGATAGTAGTACTTGATTAAAGGTTCCTAAACCGTTCTCGTAGTCGTCGCGCTTTATTTTGGTCGTATCAATAAAGAAAACGCCGCTCTGGCAAGTCCTTTGGACGAAGGCGGGGTCTTAGTTACCTTTATGCTGGGATGAAAATGGCTATACATTATTAACAGTATGAAAAAAATCCAACGCCTAGTAAAAGGACGCTGGATTTCAGGTTAAAATTGCATTTATCAAACACATTTTTTGGCAAGTAGGAAAAACCCGAAAGAACAGCTGTCAATCATTGGTTTCCTTTGCCGCTTTTTTCTTATCAATTTTGTTGACCGCAATCTCTTTAATTTGGTGGCCTTCCATTTTAACGACTGTAAATTGATATTGATCATATTGAATGATGGTTCCCTTGACGGCGTCGACATCCTTGCTTAAAATCCAACCGCCGATCGTATCGATGTTGGTGTCATCCAAATCCAAACCGAACATATCGTTAATATCGGAGACGAGGACTTTACCGTCAATGATCATCGTATTTTCATTCACACTGCGAATGTCCGGTACCTCTTCCACATCAAATTCGTCACGAATTTCCCCGACGATCTCCTCAAGAATGTCCTCAATGGTAACAAGACCCGCCGTGCCGCCGTATTCATCGATGATAATCGTCATGTGGCTTTTATTTGCCTGCATTTTTTTCAGTACTTCATTCACCGGCGTGTTCTCCATCGCAACCGTCACGGGACGGATGAAATCCTTGATCTTCTTCCTATTTCCGTGCAAATAATCGACAAAAACGTCCTTGATATTCACATAACCGATGATATGATCTTTGTCCCCATCAGCCACCGGGTAGCGCGTGTACTTTTCTTCCTTTAAGATCTCTAAGTTTTCCTCAATCGTATGATCCAAGTAGAGGCAAGCGATTTCGGTCCGCGGCGTCATCACTTCTTTGGCGACGCGTTCGTCAAAATCAAAGATATTGTTCACATACTCCATTTCCGTCCGATTAATCTCACCGCTTTGAAAACTTTCGGAAAGGATCATCCGCAATTCTTCTTCCGAATGCGCGGTTTCCCCTTCCCCCGCCGGCGACATGCCAAAGAGTCTAACAAACAGCCGTGAACTTCCGTTAAGCAACCAAACGAACGGATAACTGATCGTATGAAAAATGGTTAATGGACGGGCGATAAAAAGACATAACGCCTCCGCCTTCTGGATGGCTATCGATTTTGGCATGAGCTCCCCTAAAACGACATGGAAATATGTAATTACAAGAAATGCGATGATGACAGATAGCCCCGTTGCCACGGCCTCGGGTACATGCAACCAATGAAAAACAGGCGCTAATACATGCTCGACCGTTGGCTCCCCAATCCAGCCGATGATCAAAGACACAATCGTAATGCCTAATTGCGTCGTCGATAAATAGCCGTCCAAATCGTTTAGAATTTTTTGTGCGGCCATCGCGTTTCGATTGCCATCCAAAGCGAGTTGATCAATTCTTGTCTTTCTGACCCTAATAATCGCAAACTCAGCGGCGACAAAGTAGGCGCTGATTGCAATGAGAACGATAATCCAAATTAAATTGACAATACTCAAGATCAAGGTTTACGCATGAGGGTTTCCCCTCTATGAAGCGAAAACCTCGTCCACCTCCTCAAAAAGATTCAAGCCGCTAGCTAATACTTTTATTATAGCATAATGATAATTGAAGTTGACAGGCGTACTCCCACCAAGCTTAGAGGATGAGGCAAGCGAGGGGGAATCGCAAGAAGTTGTATGTGGGCTTATCATTATGTCACTCGTCAAAGGGGCGGGGGCATAGTCTGAACCCCCAAAAATTAGTCCTCACTTAAATAAAGTCATAATAAAACCAATAACCCCGTACCTCATTTATCGTGATACAGGGTTATTTTTGGGACTCAAGCTAACAATTTTGTCCCTAACTTGTACTCTAACGCATCTTTTTAGGCACGCGAATCCAGACGCGATCTTGGTTCGCGCAAGTCGGGAATTCTTCGCCAGCTTTTAAATCCAAAATAGCGGGCGTTTCCACGCTATTCCCCGTTTCACCGATTTCCATATACAAACCGTCATTCGGGACTTTGTCACCAGGATGAAAACGCGTTTGTTCTCCCATACTCATACACCCCTTTCGCACAATCTTAGTTTGCGCGAAAAGGGGTGAATCATAACTCATCTTACAATGCGGTTTCCGCTAATTTCACATCGGGATTTTTCTGCTGGAACCAATTTAAGGCAAATTCATTTTCAAAAAGGATAACCGGGCGTTCTTTAGTATCAAATACGACCAAATTCGTCGTGCTTCTTAAGGCATCCCGCGGAATCTCGTTGTCGACGAGCCACCGGGCAAGTCTGAACGACAGCGGTTGAAAGTCCAAGGCCACATTGTATTCGCCTTCCATGCGGTAAATGAACACATCGAATTGGAGCTGGCCGACAACGCCTAAAATGTACTCTTCGAAGTGTTCTGTTTTATAAATTTGGATGGCCCCTTCCTGCGCCAACTGCGTCATGCCTTTAAGGAAATGCTTTTGTTTCAGCGCTGTTTTCGGCCGGACTTTCGCAAAATGTTCGGGTGGGAACGTCGGAAGTTTTCCGAAGTTAAACGTATTTTTCGTCGCGCAAAGCGTATCGCCAATTTGGTAAATCCCAGGGTCATAAATGCCGATGATGTCCCCAGCGTAGGCTTCCTCAATCATTTCCCTGCTGTCCGCAAAAAATTGCTGCGGCTGTGATAATTTAACGGATTTACCCGTGCGGTCAAGCCACGTTTCCAGGCCTTTTTCAAATTTTCCCGAACAGATGCGGATAAAAGCGACACGATCCCGATGCGCCGGGTTCATGTTCGCTTGGATTTTAAAAACAAAACCGGAGAAGTCAGGATCTGTCGGCTGAACCGACCCATTACTTGTTTCTCTTCCGGCGGGCGGAGGCGCCAATTCCAAGAAATGTTCCAGAAAAGAGGGCACGCCAAAACTTGAGATGGCACTCCCGAAAAAGACGGGTGTCTGTTTTCCCGCTTTGACAGCTTCTAGATCAAACGGGTTGCCGGCTTCTTCAATTAACAATAAATCTTCTTCCAATTGGTTAATCGTTCCTTCATCAGCAAAACCTGAAAGGACGTCACGCAATTCATCAAGGTTTGCGGCGGGAATTCGCGATTGCGCTTTTTTATCGTCATAAAGTTCGACTTCTTTATTAAATCGGTCGTAAACACCTCGGAACGTCTGCCCCATGCCGATGGGATAATTGACAGGGCTTGACTCAATGCCAAGGACGTCTTCAATTTCCTCAAAAAGCTCCAGGGGTTCTTTGCCTTGGCGGTCCAATTTATTAATAAAAGTAAAGATCGGAATGCCGCGGTCCCGGCAAACTTTAAATAATTTGATGGTTTGCGGTTCGACCCCTTTAGCCGCATCGAGAATCATGACGACACTGTCGACCGCCATCAACGTCCGGTATGTGTCTTCGCTAAAATCTTGGTGCCCCGGCGTATCCAAAATATTGATTTTATAATTCTTATATTCAAACTGCATCACACTCGACGTGACGGAAATACCTCTTTGTTTTTCAAGTTCCATCCAGTCAGAGGTAGCAAATTTTTCGGCTTTCCTTGATTTAACGGCTCCGGCAGTGCGGATCGCGCCACCGAGAAGCAAAAGTTTCTCTGTTAATGTCGTTTTTCCGGCATCAGGGTGAGAGATAATCGCAAATGTCCTGCGCCGGTTGACTTCGTGTAGAAGATTCTCCATTCTATATTTCCTTCCTGTAACCCATTGCATTAAAAGTCATTCATGAAAAAAGATAGCACACGGGGCTTCTAAAGTAAACCAAAGGAGCAAAGGGTTGGTGAGTTTCGGCAACGTAATACGTTTCAGAGAACGAACTTCCCAAAACGTAACGCTTTTTCATCAAACGGGAATTGGTTTACCCTTTAGTAGGTCATCCAGGCTGATTGCGTATCATTTCAGCGACCCAATGCGAGTAAAATGATACGCTTTTTCGGATTGCGTATTATTTCGGCGGGTGAACAGGCTCAAAATGTAACGCTTTTTCATCAAACGGGTATTGGTTTACCATTTAGTAGGCGACCGTGGCCGATTGCATATCATTTCATCGGCCCAATGCGAGTAAAATGATACGCTTATTCGGATTGCGTATTATTTCGGCGAGCGGATCGGCATAAAATGATATGCTTTTTGCTCAAACAGGTGCTTTTTTGCCATTTATTAGGTGATCGATGCCGATTGCATATCATTACAGCAGCCAAAAGCGGATAAAATGATATGCTTTTTCGGATTGGGTATTATTTCGGCGAGCGGATCGGCATAAAATGATATGCTTTTTGCTCAAGCAGGTACAATTTTACCATTTATTAGGTGATTTTTGCCGATTGCCTATCATTTCAGCGACCCAATGCGAGTAAAATGATACGCTTTTTCGGATTGCGTATTATTTCGGCGGGTGAATCGCTCCCAAATGTAACGCTTTTATCCAATAGCCGTTTTAATAAAATGATCCGTGGTCCAATTGTGAACCGTTACCCTTATGCTGTCCTGATCACTTCTTACCAGTATGAAAAATACCACAGTTTAACATCACTGTGGCAGATCTATTTATAATTTTACTAATACTTGGAGAGACCAACCGAAAGCGGCCCCTCGATCTTATATTTCATTGACCAAAGCCATGACGTCTTTTTTTACAGCCGTGAGTTTTTCCTCGGCTTCATGCATGGACGTCCCTTTAACGCCGAAGTAAAATTTAATTTTCGGTTCGGTTCCGGATGGCCGCAGGCAAAACCATGTGCCGTCATTGAGAATATATTTGAGAACATTGGACGACGGCAAGGCGATGGCTTCCATCGTATCGGATTGGCGGACGTGGCGGACACCGGAGCGATAATCTTCCACGATGGCGACTTCTGTACCGGCCACGGCTTCCGGGGCATGCGACCGGAACGTATCCATGATCGTTTTTATTTTTTCGGCTCCTTGAATGCCTTTCAGCGTTAAAGATTGAAGTCCTTCCATGTAATAGCCGTACGTCTTATAAATATCGAGCAGCGCTTCATACAAGGTTTTCCCTTGACGTTTATAATATAGAGCGGCTTCTGCGGCGAGGAGACAGGCTTGAACCGCATCTTTATCTCGTACAAAGTCACCGATTAAATAACCGTAGCTTTCCTCATATCCGAACAAAAAGGTATGGGATTGCGCTTTTTCGTATTCGTGGATTTTCTCCCCGATAAACTTGAAACCGGTCAGCGTATCGACGGTGGGAAGGTTAAAGCTCGCGGCAATGGCGCGGCCAATTTCGGATGTCACGATTGTCTTTAACACGATGCCGTTTTCCGGAAGTTGATTTTTTTCACGTTTCTGGGTTAAAAGATAATGAAGCAAAATAGCCCCAGTTTGGTTGCCTGTTAATACAATATACTTTCCTTCGCTATTTTTTACAGCCACACCGACGCGGTCGGCATCGGGGTCGGTTCCGAGCAGCAGGTCGGCATTGATTTCAGTGCCGTATTTTATTGCCAGTTCAAACGCCTCATGTTCTTCAGGGTTCGGAAGCTTCACCGTTGAAAAATTGGGATCGGGCTCGGCTTGCTCTTTAACAACCGTCACATTATGAAACCCCCAGTTTGAAAAACCGTCCATGACCGGCTTGTACGCCGTGCCGTGAAGGGGGGTGAACACGATTTTAAGATCAGAACCTGATTGTTGAATCATGTCGGGATTAACCGAGATGCTTTTTAGTTTATCCTGATAAGCTCGGTCAATATCTTCTCCGACCATAACGAGCAAACCTTTTGCTTTTAACGTTTCGATATCGGCGACAGGGATTTGCAGTTCATCATCCATTTGATTTACAAAACGGATGACCTCATCGGCTTCTTTTGGTGGCAGCTGTCCGCCGTCTTCGTTATACACCTTATACCCGTTATACTGAGGGGGGTTATGACTGGCGGTAATCATAATGCCCGCTTGTGCTCCGAGATGACGGACGGCAAAGGAGAGCACCGGCGTCGGGTGTAGCGATTCAAACACATACGTTTTAATGCCATGGTAACCGATCGCCCGTGCCGCTTCCATCGCAAATTCCGGGGATTGATGCCTTGAGTCATAGGAAATGACAACCCCGCGTTGCTTTGCCTCCTCCCCTTGTTGCAATATGTACTGGGCAAGCCCGGCCGACGCTTTGCGGACGGTATAGATATTCATGCGGTTTGTGCCGGGTCCGAGTTCGCCGCGCATGCCTCCTGTTCCGAATTCTAAATTTTTATAGAAACAGTCTTCTATAAGGGATGGATGTTGCTCGATCTCCCTTAGCTGTGTTTTTAACCGTTCATCTAAACCGCTGTTTTCTTTCCAACGGTGATAATTTTCTTTCCAATCCAATCCGTTCTTCTCCCTCCATTATGTCTTTACATGTATCATAACCTATTATTTCCATGATGTCATTTCCATTTGTCGAACTGTGACACTGCATTTTTAGGAGCCTTTTTATGAAAGAAAACTCGGCTCTGCGATGAAACCTTTCGGGCGAAGGTTGCCCTTGAGCTTCGCCGAAAGAATTTTAAGCTTTCTTACCAGTATCAAAAAGCTCAATCAGTTTTTCAAGGCTCGTTTCTGCAAGGCTGTTGAATTTTCGATCATAACCTTCGAATTCCAGGTTTCGGGTCACTTCATTTGGAACAACAATGCAATAAAGGCCAGCTTTTTTTGCCGCAACAGCGCCGTGATACGAATCTTCAAAGGCAATCGCTTCATTCGGCTGAACACCAAGCGCTTCGCACGCTTTAAGATATAATTCGGGATCTGGTTTAACGTTTTTAACGTCATTAGCTTGCACAAAGGCATCAAAATATTGTGCCAAACCTAATCTTTCCAGGTGATTCTTGGCCCAATGGTCCCCGGAACTCGTAGCCAAACCGATTTTTAATCCAAATCGATCGGCTGTTTCAATAATCGCTCTAATACCCGGTAAAACATCGGCTTTGTCAATGTATTCCAAAGCTAAGCGGTCGCGTTTTTTATAAAAGGCATCGCGATCAACCGCGCGCCCGGTTTGTTCTTCCAACACTTGTATTAAATCAAAGTTAGGGTCGTGTGTCCCAGCGTTATTCGCCCAAATTTCAATGGGCAATTCCGCTCCGTATTCTGCAAAAATTTCCTTAGTTGCTTTATACATGAGTGTTTCGGTATCTAAAATCAGGCCATCAAAATCAAAGACTAGTGCTTTAATCAAGTGAAGTCCCCCTCTTTGCGACATCACTTAAAAGTTTAACAAGATTAATCCCGTTTTCCAAATATGATTAACCATAAAAAAGCCATTACCCAATCTTCTTTAAACCATCCCGGTCTCCCTTCGAAACCTAACATTCATCCCATTTTGAGCTCGTTTCGGGCTAACCCAACCTAATTTTTTCCGTTTGTCCGTGGATTTCCAGATTAGAAAAAGACCTCCGCTAGGGAGGTCTTTTTCCGGTTATTGAGGTTTGGATGGTGTTGAAATGGTATTGAGGGCTTGACCCGCCTCTTCCTGTGTTTCGTTTTCGGTAGCCAAGTCGCCGAGGGACACCATACCAACCATTTGATTGTGATCCACAACCGGTAGGCGGCGAATTTGGTGCTGGGCCATAATTTGAGCGGCTTGGGCTGCATCCATATCCGGTGTACCGGTCACAAGGTTTCCGGAAGACATGCATTCGGCCACTTTCGTTTTCTCGTTACCGCCTTTTGCCGTGGAACGCAATGTAATGTCACGGTCCGTAATAATGCCCTTTAGTTGTCCGTTTTCAACAACCGGAAGCGACCCGACGTTATTTTCACTCATAAGGCGAGCGGCTTCTTCGATCGTTTGATCAGGTGATACCGAGATGACGTTTTTCGTCATGATATCGCTGAGTTTTTGTGTCATTTAAAAAAGCCCCCTTTCAAAACTTAGTTTGGCCTTTCGTCGTTCCGTCAATCGTTCCTTTTTTTGACACCTTATGCATGACATTTTTTAGCTCCTCATTCCCGTACGTAAATGACACGTAATGGCCGTCCGAATGGGCAACAATGGTCCCTAATAAATCGGTCCGATAAGTCGGTATCTTAAGATACCGTAACCGATTGATGACCGCTTTTGAAGGATAGCCGTACGGATTGCGGTTTCCAACCGAAATGACGGCAGCTTCGGGATCAACTTCTTTTAAAAACGGAAGCGTCGTCCCGCTATTAGCACCGTGATGGCCAATTTTTATAATATCGGCTTTGACGTTTACTCCTCGGTCGAGTAAAGCTGTTTCGCTCTGTTCGCCAGCGTCAGCCATCAACAGAAAAGATGTTTGTTTATAAATTAACTTCATCACATAACTATAATCATTTAATGAATCATAATGACCACGAAGCGGGGCGATGATTTTAATTTTAATCCCTGATTCAACTTCTATTTTGTCACCGGCCTTCGCTTTGAAAATCATAATGCCTTTTTTACTCACGGCCTTATGCAAATCACGAAACGCATTCGTGTAGTGATTCAAATCGGGCATATAAAAAGCTTTGACGGTAAATTCATTCATGATGCGGCTCATCCCACCGATATGATCATGATGCGGATGCGTGGCAATGAGCGCATCCAATGTCTTGATGTTTCTTACTTTCAAATACTCGACCAGTTCTTTGCTGGACTGTTCATCACCGGCATCAATCAATAAGTTTTTCCCGCGCGGCGTCTGGATGAGGATGCTGTCGGCTTGACCGACATCAATAAAATGCACATCCATTGTTTTATCCTTAGCTTCCGCCGTTAAATGGGGGCTGATGATCAACAAGCATAAGATGAAAACAATGAGCCTTTTATGCATTGTAAGTTCCTCCAAAGGCTTATTTAACCTATAGGATACCCTTGAAAAGTCTGGGTTATGAAAGCCTAAAGAAAATTCCACCAAGCTTTTCATGCGAAGGCAGAGTCTTAGCTGCACTTATCTGACTGATTTCTTAACAGTAAAATAAAAAGGGTGCTTCTTCATCGCGGAAGAGACCCTTTACAATCCATCATTCAGGTGTGGCGTTTGTCATAACCTTGACAATTGGCGGCTTTTTCTTAACCAGCGTGAGACATGGGCTTTCGATTGCTGAAGAAATGTTTCATCGCTTCATACACATCGCTTTTTTGTTTTAACACGTATTTTCGAAAATGCTCATCGTGAATTTCTTGAAACACATTCATGAGTGTTGAGCGGCGGTTATACGGGTTAATTTCACCGTAAAATAAACAACTGGAAACCTCCAGTAGATGTTTTACTAAATCCACGCAGCGTTTGTTATCCGAAGATAAATTATCACCGTCTGAAAAATGAACAGGATAAATATTATAACGTTTTGGAGAAAACTGCGACTCAACGAGCTCTAAAGCCAATCGGTAGGCCGATGAACAAATCGTGCCGCCGCTTTCACCTTTATTAAAAAATTCGTCTTCCGTGACAATCTTCGCTTCCGTGTGGTGCGCGATAAAGACGATTTCGACGGTTTCATATTTTGTTTTTAAAAACCGCGTCATCCAAAAGTAAAAACTGCGGGCGACATATTTCTCCCAAATTCCCATCGAACCGCTCGTGTCCATGAGTGCCAAGACGACTGCTTTGCTTTCACGGCGTTCTTCTTCGTCCCATGTTTTAAAGCGCAAGTCATCTTCAGTAATCGGGTTGATGCACGGTTTTCCTTTCATCGCATTCCGCTTTAAAGCAGCAAGGATGGTCTTTCGCTTATCGACATTCCCCATCAAGCCTTTTTTGCGGATATCGCGGAAATCAATGTGGTCCACAACCAAGTCGGTGTCATCTTTTTCTCGTAAATTTGGCAGTTCTAATTCCTTGAAGAACACTTCCTCAATGTCCATTAAAGATATTTCGGCTTCATAATAATCAATACCCGGTTGGTCGCCGGCATTTTGCCCTTTGCCACTTCCTTTAGCTGACTGCGGCGGTAATTTGGCAATGACGTCTCCGACTTTGGAGTTACCATTACCTTGACCGACTTGTTCACGGTCATCCAAATTATAGCGAATCTTGTATTGATCTAATGAGCGGATCGGAATCCTAGTGATACCTTTCCCATCGGTTAAAATAATGCTTTCTTCACTGATGAGGTCGGGCAAGTTTTCCTTTATCGCTTCTTTTACCTTTTCCATATGTCGGAGTTGATCTTGGTAACCTTTGCGATGTAAATCCCAATTCTCCTCAGAAATCAAATAAGACTTCAATGCTGTCATCCCCTTCCTTATCCTTGGCATTATGGATATCCAAACCTGTAAGCCGAAAACTCGTGGCGACAGCAAGCGATCGTCTAAAGCCTATCTTGCTTAAGACATCCTCTATATTCGGAAATTTAAATCGCCTTAATATTCCGTAAAGGGAGTTTATTATAGTATCTTATGCAAGCCTGAACGACTTCTTGCCAAAAATTCGCGTTTATCATCGTAGATGAAAAAACTTGGCTCTGCCAAGCCATTTAGGCGAGGGCAAAGCCTTCGTTGACCTTATGCTGGCCTGATAAGTCAAAAACTTCTTTAATCAGATTAAAAAAGCCTTTCGCATGATTAACGAAAGGCTTTCTTTACTAATGCATCATATTAAATTCCGAAAATGGCCAGTAACGCAAATCGACTTTACCGACGATCTGATTCATATCGACAAAACCGAAACGGCGGCTGTCTACACTGTTTCGGCGGTTATCACCCATGACAAAAACCTTGCCCTTAGGGACACGTTCGACACCTGTGATTTCTTTTAAGGTGAAGTTTTCCGTCAATAACCCGCTGACAAGCTGTTCTTTATAAGGTTTTAAATAAGGTTCATCGACTTTTTTACCGTTAATATATAAAACATCATTTTTGTATTCAATGCTATCTCCGGGTAAACCAATCACGCGCTTGACGTAATCGTCTGTCGGCGTAGCATGGAACACGATGATGTCAAAACGATGCGGTTTTGTGATATCGTAATCGATTTTATTGACAATTAAGCGGTTACCGTCTTGGAGAGTGGGCATCATGGACTGACCTTCAACAATATAGTTGGTAAAAATAAAACTGCGAATGACGATGGCAATGATAACTGCAATCGCCAGTGCCTTCAGCCATTCAAACGCTTCCCTCTTATCTTTTTTCAAAAGGGCCCCTCCAATCCGTTTTCATGCATCGATCGTTATGACATAACTAAATTTATCCTACCACTATTTTTGGCGCGTCACAAGAACAACTTCGGTTGCAAAACCTTTATATATTTTCCATCCTCTTAACGGTTTAACAAACTCCCGACATAATTTAGTAATTCGTTAGCAGACGTTGAATTATAACCGTACTCATCAATCAACCGGGCGATCACTTCATTGATGCGCTTTAATTGCGTTTCATCCGGGGTCTTCGTGGAGGTCGTAATTTTGACGACGTCTTTAAGGTCAGCAAAGAGTTTCTTCTGAATGGCCTCACGCAACCGTTCATGCGACTGGTAATCAAATTTCTTCCCTTTGCGGGCATAGGCCGAAATGCGGATCAAAATTTCTTCCCTAAACGCTTTTTTGGCGTTTTCGGAAATACCGATTTGCTCTTCTATGGAGCGCATCAGTTTTTCATCGGGTTCCATTTCTTCACCCGTGATCGGATCGCGAAGTTTATTTTTATTGCAGTAGGCTTCCACGTTATCAAGGTAATTATTAAGAAGCGTTTTCGCGGATTCCTCAAACGAGTAGACAAACGCTTTTTGCACCTCTTGCTTAGCAATCTCATCATACTCGCGGCGGGCAAGCGTGATAAAATTCATATATTTTTCCTTATCTTCTTGGGAAATCGATGGATGGTGGTCAAGTCCTTCTTTTAGTGATCTTAAGACGTCCAGCGCATTGATGGATGGCACGTCTTTTTTAATGATGGCAGAAGAAATGCGATTGATAACATATCTCGGATCGATGCCGGACATTCCTTCATCCTGATACTCGTTTTTCAACTCATAAAGATCAGCATCGTTGAAGCCTTCCACATTCTCCCCATCATACAGTTTCATTTTCTTGACTAAGTCAATGCCGCGCAGTTTCGAAGGCTTAAGTCGCGTGAGAATGGAAAACATCGCGGCCGTCTTTAGCGCATGGGGGGCAATGTGGACGTCAGCCATATCGCTTTGGGCGATCATCTTTTTATAAATCCGTTCTTCTTCGCTAACCTTTAAATTATATGGTATGGGCATGACGATAATCCGCGAATGAAGCGCCTCGTTTTTCTTGTTAGAAATAAATGAGCGATACTCGGCCTCGTTCGTATGCGCAATAATCATCTCAATGGATGTTATATGATTAAGTCAAAAATAATAAATAAAAAAAGCGCCCGATTTAATCAGGCGCTTTTTTGTTTTTGTTGTTTTTGCTGTTTTAATATTTCATTTTTAATCAGGAGTTTGGCAATGATTTGATTAAATTCAGTCTCGGTTATTTTATTTAAATTTTGGACTTCCGGATCATACACAACTATTCCATATTTGTTTTCAATTAAGATTTTCTCCATGATGTCATTTCCCCCTCGATATATCTCTATGTTGGAAGGGCTTGTCTTTATTTCATCTATGTAGAATTCCTGTTAAAACTATGTAAGCCCCTTAAGGTGTAATCATTATATAAAGGAAAAGTCGAAATCCAAGGGGACTTATGCAGAAAAAATTAATTTTTTTAAAAAAAATTTTCGAGGTTGATAATCGGAGTAATTGTTTCTTATAATTGAAATAAATGGAAAGCATCGTCAAGTTTCGACATTATTAGATTAATGAAATCCGGTTTCATTCGAAATCGGGTCTTTTTTCTTCCTTTTTTTGGTTCATATTCATTTTTGATTCAAAAAAATCGAATAAAAGGAATTATAGCTGTTTATTAGTAAATATTTATTAATGTGTAAGCATTTTTGTTAATTCCCGGAGGGGGGGTGTTTTTAGGAGTTGAAATTTTGTTTTTCCCCCCCTCCGGTGAATTTTAAATATAGATTCAATTTTTATAAAAAGTTGCTGTGAGTCCTATCGAATATCCGTTGTCCCTTTGTATAATAGAAGCATAAAAAATACACAGTTTTTTTATATAATCTCGCAAACCATCATGACCCTTACTGAATGTCTTTCCCCTGTTCACTCCTTGAAGACAGATGGCCGTGTGACCATCTGTTTTTCTTTCCGTTATTTAACATCGGATTTCCGGATTTCTGTATTATTATAACCCGGATTTCCGTATTTCTGGAAAAATATTACATTTTTTAACAAATTTTTGATTTTTGATGTATAACATTAATAGAGGAGGCGATCGGCATGGCGGAAAACATGCTTGTTAAAAAATTATCGGAGGTTATGAAATCCGTGAAATACATTCAAAAGAAGGGTTTCAATAACTTCCACAAATATTCGTTTGTTACTGAATCTGACGTGGTTGAAAAAATTCGGGAGGAGTTGGCAAGGCGTAACGTCATGCTGATTCCTTCGGTAAAAAAACGAGACATTCGAGAACACACAAACCAAAAAGGAAATATCGAATACATTACTACTTTAGAAGTCGAATTTACCTTCATTGATGGAGACAGCGGAGAAACCATCTCATTTACGAGCGTTGGCGAAGGCCAAGACCCTGGAGACAAGGGGCCATACAAAGCCATGACAGGCGCTCAAAAATACGCATTGATGAAAACTTTTATGCTTCCAACCGGTGATGACCCGGAAAGCGACGAAAACGTCGATAAAAGTAACGGTGACCCGCAAGAAGTTCCCGTAGCATCCGAGAAACAATTAAGGTATCTGAAACGGCTGCTCGATGAAGAAAAAAACAGAACCCAAAAAACACCAATGGAAATTGTAAACGATTTAAAGGAACGCTTTAAATTTGACGATTTAAGAACAATCAATACAAAACAAGCTTCGGACGTTATTGAATATTTAAAAGGTGGTAAAGCATCGTGAATAAGCTTGAAAAATGGGAACGTTTCTTTGATTTGAAAAAACGGTTAAAAACAAAACAGGAAGTCAGAAAAGAACTTCGCTTTAATAAGGAATTATTTGATTTAATTCGCTCGGATATGCGGTTGCTTGAAGATTACGGATACAGAATCACCTTCACGGAATTGGCTTTAATTGGTCTTATGGACCTCCTTTCGATTGACCAAAATGAAAATGGATTCTATCACCGCCGGGATAAATCAAACCTTTCCACGTTTCTCGAAAACAAAAAAAAGAAAAAGAGGGCTTAGGCCCTCTCTTTTTTATACCCTATTTATTGTTGTTAAACCCTTAAAGAATTATCACATTTACATTTTTATCGGTTGCGCCGTTATTTTTAATGATAAGATCGGAACCAACCTTTTTTATTTGAATTTCTGGGTCATTTACTAAATAACTACTGTCCCCCAAATCGGTCTCTACCTGAACAATAGCATTTTGTGGAATATTATTGATGGTTATTTCTTGGCCGGCTGGGATGGTTTGAGATGATGAATTTTTGTTTATTATGGAGTTTTCTAATGCAATTAACTTATTTTCAATCTCTTCCGGAGTTTCCGTTAACCTCTCCCACAATTGTTCCACAACGTTGAGTTCCCATATTTGGGGTTGATAGTTAAGGCGGTTAACAGAAGTTATGTCGAGTTTGTAATATTGGTAAGGTCTCGGGTTTTCAATATCCCAATTTCGGGCCTCTCCTGTTGTCCAATCCGTGATACTTTGAGAATCTAAAATATCCCAGTTCACACCATCATTGGAACCTTGGAATGTAAAATCTTTTGGAGCGTAATCGGTTAGATTAATTTTAAACCCATATTGTCTTATAGTCCTTTGTTTTCCAAAATCTATTTGTAGCCATCCTGTGTTATTCACGTTTGGAGTCCAATAAGTCGTGTTATTATCGTCAAATGCGTTAAAGGCAAAGTAGCGCGAGGAGTTTTGATAAACAGAAGAAGCCGAAACCGTAATGCCGTCTTTTGTATTCCCGTCCATTTGTGGTATCGGATCGCCGTTTCCTATCCCAATAGAGCGATAAAAGGAGGAATCTTCTTTATTGAATACAATTTGGTTTAATTGTTCGGGATGAGGGAAGGAATCAATATTGTCATATTTGGGGATGCCGCTAACCGAAGAGGACATGCTTTTGTTCGCTATAAAAGTTAATTCCGCAATCGCCACGAAGGTATTTACGGGGTCATTAGAGACATTCAGTCGATAATATCGATAGCTTTCTTGGTTGTCAAATTTAAATGTTTTTGTTTCAAATAGGCTCCAGGATAACCCATTTTGTGAATAAATATCCACCCACGTTGATCCATCGTTTGAACCTTGCAATGTGAAAGCCGTGGCGGATGTTTTGTAATGGGATCCCCTAGCGGTATACGAAAATCCTATAATGTT
Organism: Tuberibacillus calidus DSM 17572; assembly: GCF_000430685.1. Classification (GTDB taxonomy): domain Bacteria; phylum Bacillota; class Bacilli; order Bacillales; family Sporolactobacillaceae; genus Tuberibacillus; species Tuberibacillus calidus. Next base: position 45,018 of record NZ_AUMM01000017.1, read on the forward strand.
AATTTTGTTTTCTTCTCCAAAGTCTACCTGAAGCCATCCCGTATAGGTATTTGCAGCCCAAGCGAGGTTGTCATTATTTGAAATCCCGTCAAATGCACGCCAGGCTTCAAAACCAGCACCAGCGTTTGAGCTTTCTGTTATGGTTATTTCTCCATTGGTATAATCGGTCATGATTGGGACTGGGTTATATCCGTTTAGGTCTTCTAATGTATTTTGAATGGATTCGATATCATTTTTAATATCGGAATCGTCGTATACTTTGACCTCGTCTCCATCAACTAAAATATTTCCGTTTGTTTGCGAGACTTCTATTTTACTCCCCAAATTTTCTTTAATTTCCTGAGGAGTTTCTGTTAACCTTTCCCATAATAATTCAACCATACTGATTTCCCAAATTTGTGGCTGGTAGTCAATATGGTTAACAGAAGTAATATCGAGTTTGTAGTACCTGTAAGGTTTAGGGTCTTCTATTTCCCAATTTCGGGTCTCGCCGGCTACCCAGTCCGTTATACTTTCGGAATCCAAAATATCCCAATTAACACCATCATTGGAACCTTGGAATGTAAAATCTTTTGGAGAATAATTAAACGAACCGATTTTAAAACCGTATTGCTTAATAATTTTTTGTTTCCCAAAGTCTATTTGAAGCCATCCCGCATTATTCACATTTGGAGTCCAATAGGTTGACGCATTTCCATCAAATGCCTTGAAAGCAGCGTAATTTGATGAGTTTTGATAAACAGAAGAAGCTGACACCGTCACCCCATCTGTAGTATTCCCGGTCATTTTTGGAATGGGATTTCCGCTTCCTAATCCAACGGATCGATAAAAAGAGGAATCACCTTTGTTAAAGACAATTTGGTCTAATTGTTCTGGTTCTGGGAAAGAATCGATATTATCATACATCGGGATTCCGCTTCCACTGCCACCTATCGGTTGGCCGTTATATTCCAATTCCCCATTATTCTCCGATAATTTATCCAGTACATCTTTATTATCGAAAACGGGAATGTCAGTTACATTAGCTTTTTGCCCTAATTCTTGAATAATAGAAGAATCATCAAAAACAACAACTTCATTTCCGTCTACAATAATATTTCCGTTTGTTTGGGATTTTTCAACAACCGAACCTGCCCCACTAATAGGCGAACCATTAAAAATTAAATCTCCGTTTTCATCTTCCCCTATTTTATCTAACGTCTCTTTATTATCAAATACAGGAATATCGGTTAAATTGGCCATTTGTCCTAGTTCTTGAATAATAGAGGAATCATCATAAACCTTGATTTCATTCCCATCAACAACAATATTTCCATTTATTGTCGAATCAGAAACCGTTGAACCGCCATTACCTGAGATTTCTTGTCCGTCTATTGTTAGTTTGTTGTTTGAATTTATCCCCAAACGGTCAAGGGCTGATTTATTACTATGGGAATGAAGTTCCGTTTTTAGCGCGTAGTCCCCTTTAGGTTGAAAACGCGTTTCCAAATCTAAATAACTATGGCCGGTTTCTTTCCAAGAACTAGTTGGGGAATCCCAAATATAAATTAAATCTGTTTCTAAATCGGCTACCACTTCCCCGTCTTGACCTTGGTAGCCTAATCGTTCTGAGGTAGTATTAAATTTTTTAATTCCCGATCCGTTTAGTTCAATTTCAGAAATTTTCGTGTCTACATATCGTTTAAATCGGTCTGTAAAAATTGGCATGAAAGGTATTCCCCCTAGGCAAAAAATAAAAATGCAAAAAAGGGCCAATTTCGGCCCAAATTTGCGATTTTAATGAAATTTAATAATTATTATTGATTATTCATAACAATTTAAGGAGCTTTTCTCGGGTATGCGGACCATAAATCCCATCAACTTCATGAGGCAGGTAAACCGACTGGAAGCGCTTGACAGCATCCTCCGTTTTGGGGCCGAAAATGCCATCACAACCATGATTTTTTGCATTTTTATCGGGATAAAAATGAACCGAGCATAACGCCTCTTGAAGAGTTTTGACATTTTCTCCTCTATCCCCTTTTTTAAGAATCACATTAGGAAGTTTAATTTTTTTGGAAGGTGGTTTTTTAGAAGGTTGGGCTTGAGGTTTTGAAGAGGGGGAGTCGTATTCATATAGGTGGTTATCCTCAATGATTTTTATCAATTTTTTGGAGTAATTTGGGTCTGTTGCGTATCCACATTTTTGAACCTGTACGCAAGCTTCTTTGTAATCTTTAGCCGTTATAACCGGTTTGTAATGATTTCTGTCCCAAGAAACACCACTAACAAATAATAGGGCATGGTCGTTAAATGATTCCTGATAAGAGGGATATTTTTTAAATTTCGCATTGACTTTTGTAGGTTTCCCGTGGACATATTCCGTCGTCGGCATGGTGATTGATTGGCCTTTATAACTTCCTTTAATTCCAAATAGGTTCTTGCCTTTTTGGGCTAGTCCACTTTTACCCCAATTTGATTCTAAAACGGCCTGAGCAATCGAAAGGCTCGCCAACACGCCATATTTTTTCATCGTTGCCACAGCAAATGGTGCCACTTCTTTTATAAAACTATTGATAAGTCATTACTCCTTTTCCTTTTTTTCAATGGATTCTTTTAAATCATCAATTTTGCCCGATAATGTGTCATATTTTTCAGTCATATTGTCAATAAGCTCATACAATCTTTCTTCACGTTCTTTGGATTCTTGAATAAGGCGTTCCTCGCGTTCTTTGTTATTTTTGATGGTAAAGAAGAAAAGATAAATGAATAAAGAAGGGATAATTCCATATTCTGTTATGAGTTGCACAATATCCATTTCCAAACGGCCTCAGCCCTTTTACTTTTGATTATTTTGATTAATTACTTGTATTGAGTTTTTAGCCCCGGAATAAAGCCCAAGGCTGGACAGACACAAAACCACACCAGATAAAATACCCGTTTTTAGGTCCCCCGGGGAGACATAAAAAATTCCTATTAAAATCCCCAAAATGAGGGAAATAATAGGACTTAGTTTTTTCGGAAGACCCGTTAAATTTAATAATTGAATGACGCCAACAAGGGCGGGAATTAAAGCAATGTCTTGTAAATTAAAATTCATATACATCCTCCTAATTTTAATGTGTAACGTAAATCAATTCACCTTCAAAGAAAGTGGATTCTTGATATAAATCCCCATCAAAATATGTTCCATCATCACTAATAATGGAGTAATAAATTTCAAGTTGCTGATATCTAGACGCACGAGCTAGACACGTGCCGCTTAAGAGGAAATTGTTTGTATTCCCAGAGGTTGTGGTTTCCGCTAGAACGCGATAAAGCGAGGCGCCTTTCCAGAGGGATATTTTGCAATGATATCCGGGGGGGATATTATTAAAACGAACCGAACAATTAATCCGATAAACCCCGTCATATGGGACGCGATATTTCTTTTCTTCATCAATCCATCCAAGAGTTCTTGAGTCTACATTATCATGATAAAAAGCAGTTTGATCCGATTGGTCAAATTGAACTTTATCGAAATTTAGTTTGTTCCAGTCCCTATCGGGTTTTAAAGTCACGTTTGCATAAACTCCGACACTCCATGCGACTTTTGGCCGAATAGCTTGAATGGCTTTCCCAACACTATAATCGATAATTAATTCTTCTGTTTCAATGGAGTTTTTAGTAATTGATGAACCTCCACCATTTCCCAACTCCGCTAACAGCCAACTTTCAAAAAGTCCCGCATTTCCTCCAATAATGTTCCCATTGGAATCACGGTCTATGGTATAGGTTGATGATTTTTCATATTTTATCCCCGAAACATAGACAACCTTATCTGGTCTAGTTTCTGAAAAAGTAATTGTTCCGGTGAATCCGCTGTATCCTATCATTTCAGGTGGGATTTGCAATCCATTTTCATCATTTACAATGGCATTTTCAAAAGTACCATAAAAATTATCAATTTGACTATTTGTATAATGTTTAAAATCAACTGTCGTGAATGGGGTATTATTGGTCATTTCAATAGAACTTATTTTAACTTTTGTAGTTCTCCCGTTAGAATCTTTTGTTAATGTAACGGTGGATCCATCATCAAAAGTTATTTTATTATTTGAATAATCAATCGTAAAATGACCGAGGTTCAAGCCTTTTAATTTATCAATAATCCCGTTAAAATTATCTTCATCTAATACCTGGCCATTAAATAAACGTTTAAAAGTCATTCAATTCCTCCTAAACGATAGAAATTTGCCATTCGATTTCAACTTGTTTCATATCGTTTTTGTCTTCATCGATTAACGCACGATTAAATAAAACTCCTGGATATTGGGCATTCCCCCCAAATTCCAACCCAATTTCCTTCCATTGGAAATTTGCTTCGGTGTTTTCGACGAAACAAATAATCGATAGAACCCCATTTATCACATATCTATCGGTTATTTGTTTTCTAAATTTTTGGTTGGCCAACTTCGTGTCACTTCCGGTCGGTTCGGTCGTCCCATCACCAATAACAAAATAGGAATACGTTTCATTTCCGTTGTCGAGACCAGCTAAAATATTGAATAATTTTTCTTTACCTGCATCCAAGAATAAATTGTCGTATTCGCTAACGAGTTTCCCATTTTCACGGATTAAAATATGTCCTCTCACATGAAGGGCGTCACGCTCTCGCATAAATTGGATCACCTATCTTATTTCTTCCGATAATGAAGAAATTGGATTGCTCCTTAAATGTTATATTTTCTTGGAAAGTTAATTTATCCTCTAATAATTTGTACCTTTGAACCAAATCATCCCCGCTGCCTTGGTCTTCCAAATCCTTTAGTCTTTTCAATATATCTTTTATTTGTGTGGTCACTTTAACCTTCTGTTCGAATTTAAGGTTTATTTCTTTCCAAGAAGGGGAAATTTTAATTTGTTTTTCGGTAAGTTCCAATACGTTATCGATTCCGAGTTCGGGGATTTTAATTGTTGTCATTCCTAAATCCCAATCATCATTAAATACGGTCAATTCCCCGTGAATCATAGGTTCTGAATACTTTGCGACATAATTAATAGCCAAATCATTCAAACTTGCGACAGTTTGTTCTCCAAAGTCCACGACAGCATCTTTTTGACCGTGCATGGAAATAGATTTTTGGTCCCTTACAATTTTGGTTATGGGATAGTTATAACGGTAAATTAACGTGATTTCATCTGTATCAAGCGGAGCTTCGCGAAATTTAATAACTTGTGAACTGTAGTCTAATAAAGCATCGTACGTTGAATCCTCGAAACTTTGCAAACCGGCCGTTCCCATGGAAATCGGCTCGCCGTTTTTATAGATTTCAACTTTACCGGAAGATGATTTAAGGGGTTTATAGTTTAGACTAAAATCTGTGTTTTTCCCGTCTCCGAAAATCGTTTGCGTGTAGTCTTCTGAAATGTCTGTTCCCCTGGCTATCAGATTATTAACCATCTGGCTTTTGTCTTTTGAAAAATTGGCAGTTCCCCTTTTATACATTCCCGAAGTGATAATTTTTTCGTTGGTTTTTTCTTCCCGTTTATAGAAACTAAACACATTATTTTCATCAACGGAGAAAGTAAATAGCAAAGGATTAGCCAGATCCTCCAAACAATCATATAAATATTTGTTTTTAAACATGATAGTCATTTGGTAATCGACTTCTTGAATGTATCCGGGAATCAAAAATGGGGCTTCTTTAATTAAATCAAGGACGATTTCGTGGATATATCGATTTTCCCAAGCATTGTTAATGAGAATGTCCTGAAGCTTTGAGGCTTCGGCTAAAGCTGATATTTGAAAGGTTCTTAGACGTCCTGAAAGAGATTTTGGGGCTTCTTGAATTATTCCTTTGAAATCTAATTTATAATCTTTTTCATCCCGTCTTTTGGTTGAAACTTTAAGTTCCGAACCGATTTGAATTTTATCTATTAAATCACTGTCCAAGCGTTCTACAGTCAAATCACATTTTTTGATTTTTGAGTCTTGGGACAGTGTAATTGAGACATCTGTAAACGTATTTAATAAAATAGAAGACCCCTTAGGGGGCAATAATTCAATTTTGGTTTGATTTAAAAATGTCATTATCTAAAACTACCCCCTAAGGCTGAATAAATGTCTTCTTGTTGTTTAATCGAAACCTTATCGACTAAAGCGGCCATGTCTCCATGTAAATGGACTTCAATTTTTTGGGACCCGCTTGTTGAATTATTATTCATTCTCCTAGCTTTATTCATCATGGAGTTAATCACTTTTGAAAGCTCAGATGAAACAATTTCCCGCATGAGCCTTTCAGGGGAAACTATTTCTGGGTTACCTACGCCAGCGTCCCCAATCATGGCGAGTGTCGGATTTTCCACTACACCACCGGTTGCAAGCGACGGAATTCTAGGTAGATGAATTTCACCAATTTTGGGAAGCCCAAAACTTTTGCCACCGATTCCAGGAACCCAATCGGGGACTTTAAATTTAGGAATTTTGTTGATGGCACTTGCTAAACCGTTGATTATCTTTTCTATTCCGGATAAAATCCCGTTAATAAATCCAATGATGGGATTAACAATGACCCGGATACCCTTTTTAATTCCATCCCAAATTCCTATAAATCCATCAGCGAATTTTTTAAGGCCGTTCTTTAATCCGTCCCACAAGGTATTCGCGCCTTTTTTAATGCCATCCCAAATGCCTTTTATAAAACTCCCGATTTTCCCAAATACAGATTTCAAGGAATCCCAAAGAACCGCGAGTTTTGCTTTAATCGTATCCCAGTTTTTATATAAAGCGACTCCAGCTGCGACCACAACCCCTATGAGAATCGCAATAAGTCCAAGCGGGTTGGCGTTTAACGCTGTGTTCAGGAGCCATTGTAGGGCGGTTTGCGTTTTTGTAACTGTCGCCCAAGCCTTATAAAATCCAACTAGTTTATTAATAATGAATTGGACGGACAATGCCGCTGTTATTCCAGCAAGAATCGGCAACAATTTATCAAAATGGTCCATAACAAATTTAATGGCACCCGTTAATAAATCAAAAGCGAATTTGACAACATTTATTGCGTTCGTTAGGACGACTTCGATCGTGTCTTTATTATCGGAAATGAAATTAATGAGTGAACCTAAAAGGGGCAAAACATCATCGACAATTACGTCACCGAGAGCCTTCATAGCTTTATAAATAACGTCGAACGCAAGTTTCGCTACATCTTTGATTTGGGGCATGTTTTCTTGGAACCATTTCAAGAGGTCTTGAATCATGGGAATTAAAACATTTTGGATGGTTTTACTTGTGTTGGACATGGAGCCTGTCATGATATCAAAAACGCCCTTGAACACATCTTTTATTTGTGGGAGGTTTTCTTGAATGAAGGAAATGAGTTGTCCAAAGATAGGAAAAATATTATTTTGAATATATCCCGAAACGGTTTTGGCTGCGGATTTGAACCCATCAAAAACACTTCCCAAAATATCTTTAATTTGGGGCATGTGTTCTTGTATATATTTGACAAAATTAGCTAATTCCGGTATGACATATTTTCCGACAAAACTTGCCGCATTTTGAATAATGGTTCCCAACACACCGAAAACGCCCTCAAAAATTGTTTTTATTTCCGGTGTATGGGTTTTGATGTAGTCATAAAAAGACGATATAATAGGAGTAATTTTGTCTTTAAGATTTCCTGCAAAATTGGCAACCGCCGGGATGGCCGAATCCTGAATGAATTTGGCAAATCTGTTGATGGCCCCTGAATCGTTTAAGTGGGAAACAAATTTGTCAATGTGTTCGGCCACTTTCTTTAAAGCCGGCGTAAAGGCTTCTCCAAGTGTAATTTCGGCGGTTTCAATTGACCCTTTCATTTGTTCAATGGCACCTTTGAGGTTGTCCATTTTGGTTTTTGCCACATCGGCCGCACTGACTTTTGTCATCGATTTCGCCATTTTTTCGATGCCTTTGGAGCCTTCTTTATATAAGATGTTCGCTGCCCGAACAGCGTCGGTCCCAAACATAGTTTGGAGTGTGGCGATCCGTTGTTGTTCAGACATTCCTTTTAATTTGTCTTGTAAAATGCCCGCAATTTCGGCCATGGATTTAATATGCCCTTGTGCATCAAAAAAAGCATTTGCCCCGTCTTTAGTAATAATCCCTAATTTTTTAAATAACGTGGTCTGGGCTTTGGTTTGTGGTTGGAGGGCTAATAACATAGTTTTCAGTGAGGTGCCAGCATCGCTTCCCTTTAGACCGTTCTGAGCCATAACGGCCAGAGATGTTGCGGTGTCTTTGAAACTTAAACCAACACCGGAGGCGACCGCGGACGCTTGGGCAAGGCCTAATTGCAGCCCCCGAACATCGGTGGCGGAGGCATTCGCCGCTCCTGCTAGAATATCCGCAGCCTTAGATACGGTTAAACCGTCTTTCTTAAAGGCATTCAAAGCGTTCGAGGCAATATCAGCTGCTTCTCCTAAGTCGAGTTCCCCAGCGGTGGCTAGGTTTAAGGCCCCCTCTAAACCGCCGTTCATTATATCATCTAAAGAAACCCCGGCTTTAATCAACTGCTCAATGCCTTGGGCCGACTCAGATGCGGAATATTTCGTCGCTGCACCCATTTTAATGGATAAATCTTTGAGTTTTTTCATTTCATCGGTTGTCGCACCCGAGACTGCTTGAATATTGGATAATTCTTCCTCAAAATCCGCGGCTTTTTTGGTTGCAAGGCCAATTCCTGCTGTACCTATTCCTGCAATAACGGTTGTAAATTTGGCTATTTTGGCGGTTGCATCGGCCGCTTTGGTTCCTAAATTAGAAATGCCACTCGCTGCCCCTGAAAGGCCTTTTTTCATTAAACTAACAGAACCAGAAATATTAGAAAAACCTTTTCCCAACAAAGAAAAGGATTTCGTTGCTGCTTTTGCGCCGCTTCCTATTTTTTCAAACGTTTTGTTTAAACCGGAGAATTTTTTATCTGCGTCTTCACTTGTTTTTTTAAACTGTTCGCCTAATTTCATTAATTGTTTATTGATTTGTGAAATGTCGGCTTTTATCTCAACAAGAACTTCTTGATCGGCTGCCATTTATTCCCTCCCCCCCCCTTAAAAAAATTCTTCATCGGATTGGCCATCATTCTTAAATTTCTCGTGTTCATCAATAAGAGAATTAAGCTGGACAATGGTTGAGTCTAAGAAGTCTTCGTTACTTAGACCAAATTGAACAATCGCAATGTATCGTAAAAAATCCCAGTCAAAATCTCCTGAGATTTCAGCTTGTCCTACTTTTTTTTAGCTTCGTTCAGGAAAGCTTGCATTTCAGGCGGGAGAGCGTCTCTTTCTTCTTCTGAAAGGCTTTTTAGGGTTTGAGTTAGGAGAAATTCGGAAGCTTGTTTGACGAGGATTAAGAAGTCACCGAAATCAAGGTCTTCAATTTGTTCTTGTAATTCTTCTGGGGAAATATCTTTATGATATTTTTCAAGGCCGGTTTTAATAATAAAGACCAAGGAATCCATATCCTGTTTTGCAAATTCGTTAAAAATGTCTTGAATGGTTCCGAATTTTTGTTTCAGCTTCAGCATTGCACGAACATTGAAAGCAATTTTATATATTTTGTCGTTAATTTTAACTTCTCGATAGCCCAAAACTTGTTCAGGTGTCATGGAAACACTCCTATTTATGGAATTTAATTAAAAAAATATATAAAAATATTAAATTACATGGATTTTTTGGCCCCCATTTTTGTATAATGTCTATACGAAATCATAGAGGGGGCAAACTCATGTTTTATTATTTGAGAAAATCGCTGCTAACCCCCGAATTTCGTGGTTGGCGGCTTGAAAGAGAAGAAGGCCAATATTACTTATCCAAATTTGATGAGCAGTTTAATGACGATGAATATCGTTTTTACATAAAAATCAACGGTTCACATATTGAAATCACAGGCTCGGAAAAAATTAAAAATTACAAGAAATCGATTAAAGTCCGAAAAAATAACCCGTATTTCAAAAAAGCTTATGAGGTTATCGCGTTTCTATCGAACTACATAGAACATTCGTTAAAACAAACCTCATAATTAAAGAAATGAAATGTATCAAAAAAGGCCCGAAAGGGCCCTTTTTATCATTCCAAATCATTAAGTGAAGCCGGTGTTGCTGTATCTTCTGCAATCAATGTACGGATTTTTCCATCGCTTTCGCGGCGGATGGCTGTTGCTTTGACCGATGCGAGGCAATATTCTTTACCTTGGAAAGAAACCTCAACAGGCTCCGCTGTCACGTTAAAGCAAGCCACTTTGAGATTTGTTTTACCAACAACTTTACCAATCAAACCAAACGGTTTTGGAAGTGAATCGCTTTTCGTTGTATAACGTTGGCCAATGACCGTTGTCCCGTCTTCGTCATAAATTTCTTCGACCGTTCCGTCTTCCAAGGTTTTAAGTTGATCGAACGTTAACACACCGTTTGTAAATTCAATTTCATAACCCAAAAGCTGACTTTGTGTATCCATTATTCCGTCGTCACCTTCGAGTTGGTAAGTTTCAACAGTCGGGGTCATTTTAAGTTCTTGGACCCCTTCGCATCGAATAAGTTCACCGTATTCTGTTCCGGTTTCATCATCTTTAATAATCGGTGCAATCCAGAGTTCTCGAAGACCGAAAGGCTTTAGTTTTTTAACCGTCATATATCGTTATCCCCCTAGTCAAATTCATAAAATTGGAATTCAAAATGAAACCGCACCACATCATCGGAAATAATGGGAGGCGCGGGTATCCGTTCGGCAAATTCAATAGCCTTTAAGGTATTTTCTACTTGTTTGGCTAAGTCAAAATCATAAGTCTCACAATACAAATCAATTGAAAAGCTCATCGTTTCTCCAGAATAGGTGTCATCACCTTCTGAACCAGATCCAGCAATAATCGGTTGATAGATAATCACAGGGAGTTCATTGAAATCCGGAGGGGCATTAAACAGAAAAACCGGGGCTATTGGAGTCAATGAATTTTCAATCGTTTCATAAATCATTTAAATGACTCCTTCAAAGCTTTTACGATTTGGTCTTTAATGAAAGCTTTATTTTTTTGAAGAGAGGGCCGTAAAAAGGGTTGGGCACGCATTTTTCGGGTCCCATATTCAACAAATTTTGCATATTCAACTTGACTACCAACTTGAAATGCAACATTTTCTCCGTGCCCATTTTGTCTTGTCGCAATGGAAGCCCGGAGCTGTCCTGTATCGACCGGCGAGAGGCGCTTTGCATCGTTTTCAACAGCCTTGGCCGCGACAAATAAATTTTTTTCAATTGCGGATTCTAATTTAATCGAATCGTTGGTAAACCCTTCGGCGAGTTCGCGTCCCCGGTTTGCAAAATCAATATCAACAAATTTTTTCCCCATTACACCACCTCTAATAAAGCTTTTTTGTGATTCGGGAAAGGTAAAACCAAACGCACATAATAAACAATGTCATTTGCTCTTAAATAACTGTTTTCTTTAATGTCATCCATCGTGTAAATTTCATAGGTTTTCATCGGGTCATAACCATAAGTATGAGAAGTTTGAGGACTTGTCGGAAGGGGAAAACTCGAATAAAGTTCACCGATTGGGATAAAGGAATTTTGATAATTCCCGGGGCTTATTTTCTGACTTTCTTTTTTTACAACTTCAAATTTATAAACAGACATCATACATAAGAAATCCTTTTAGTGAATTGATTAAGAATAACCCGGATTTCGAACGGTAAACCATCCATGTAATTTACGGTATATCCCCCCACCGATTCCCCTGTCTTACCACCTCTATTAGCATGCTTGGTGCATGGGCTAAGGCGTTCAAGGGTTAAATATAAGAGACAATCGTCAAGAGCCCGCTTTTCAATATCCACGAACAATTTTGGATTCCGCGTATATTCCTGAATCCAAGACACCATATCATCAATGGTTGACTTAATTTGGTCATCTTTGGAGGTATCCTCTTTTGGAATATTGAGTTCTTGTTTCACTCGATCAACAGTAATCATTTCATCCCTCCTAAAATGCCAAAATAACCGCTTTTGCCCCTTGTTGGGGGTTTGCTCCATTGGTTATGAATAGTCGATGGACGGCCCATTCTCCGGTAAAGCCTTCAATATTTTCCGATGTAAATAACTCATCTTCAAAAGGGTCATTCACCCGAAAGGAAAAGTCCGCATCTTTATAAACGATTTGAAAAGAGTTATAAACCTTTCCAAAATCAATAACTTCATTATTTCGGGCTTTCGTTAAATCAATTTCAATCCGTTTATACAACGCCATTATTTATCACCCTTCGGCTGATGAAGTGCACAAAATTCGCTGCCTTCTAAGGCCAGGCGTTTACATTGCTCGCCGTTTTGTGTCAAACCCTTACACCTTGGGGTTTCATCATCTTGTCCTTCGTCATTTTCTTTTTTTGGGGTGTTTTCTTTTTTCTTTTTTTGAGCGGCTAAAAATTTTTCGTTTCGTTCTTTTCTTTCTTTAATCAGTTTTAAAACATCAGAAATTCTCATATTTCACCTCATAAAGAATAAGAGAGGGAAACTCCCTCTCTTAAAATTAAGCTTCAAAGCGAATGGCTTTTCTCCATGGTTGTTGGTCCAAAACAGCTACACCCGCAAAAGAATCCGCATAAATTTCCGTTGCTTTTTTCTCCGGCACGCGTTTCCGTTCGACATTCATATCCTTACCAATAACAGATAAAATGGAGTTTTTCGGGATTAAAAGGTTATGGTAAATATTGTTTTCAGCATCGAACGGAATTTTATCAAAAATAACCACCGGAATAAGCCCAGCCAGGCGGCCGACTTCTTGGAAACCAGCCTGACTTTGTGGATAAGAATTTGGATCCGGATTCGGAGTCATATAACTCGCAGCACGTTCAAATTCACTGTCGGCGCGCAATTGTTTCAATACGCGCGGGTGAATGGCTAAAGCCGCAATACCGCCTTTATAAGTTCTTTCACCGTATTGGTCTTCCGCAGCATCTAAAATACCCGATACGGTTAAAGTCCCCATTTGGTTAACTAAAGCTTTTGCATCCAAAGCATTTAACGCAATGTCGTCCATACCATTGGCAAAAGCCATTTGAATGTGCCGAACGGCTTCAGCTTCAAGACTTCCGCCAGAAACATTATATTTGATATCTTGGTCGTAAAACCGTTTACCGGTTGCCAGTTGTTCGATTGTTACTTGGAAACTCGATTGGCTTAACTCGTCAACTTCAATAGAATCCCCACGGTTTAGAGCTTGCAAAGTGACGTTCGATAAATCGAATTGTGTAAAGGTAATCGTGTCACCAGCTCCTGCACCTTTCAGGTCAAAATTTTCTTCGACAACACCAGCTAAATTTGAAAACACCAACGAATTTTTAAGTTCTGCTTGTACCGCGTCTTTAATCACTTGGTTTTTAATTAATTCATCTGCCATTTATCTTTTTCCCCCATTTTTTTCACATAAAATTTTTCACATACAAAAAACGTTCGAAATAACGAACGTATTACACAGTTGCAAGGCGCTTATAAGTTTCGTAGTCACTTTCAGCAAGTGCAATTTTTTCGTCAATACTCATTTTTTGAAAATCTTCTTTGGTTAATGTTTTAGAATCTTTTTTTCCGGTTTCGACATCCCGACCTTGTTCACGGAATTTTGCTTTTACTTTTTCCTGTACAAACCCGTCAATAATCTCCATTAAGGTTTTCAGGTTCTCTTTTTTCTTTTCAATGTCAGAACCCGGAACAAAATCATTTAATTCAATCGGTAATTTTTCATTAGCAAGGTGTTTGGTAAATTCAAAATCAAGTTTTTGCTTTTCAAATGCGCGCTTTTCTTCTTCGTATTTTTGTTTTTCCAATTGGAATTTTTCTTCATCGGTTAACTTTTCGTTTTTGAGTTCATCGTATTTCGATTGAATATCCTTTAATTTTTGGGAGTATTCACTTCGGACTTTGTCTGCCGCCGACTGTTGCGCTTTCTCTAAGACTTTTTTGAATTCCTCGCTTTCCAAAAGCTTGGATATATCAAAATCACCATTTTCTCCCTTTTTGTCTTTTTTATCGTCTTGATTATCCAACCCCAGTTCTTTTACCTTTTTATCGAACTGTTCTTGATTAATCTCGCCGTTTTTTAACATTTGTTTTAATTGTTCTAAAGTCATAATCTATCTCCTTTTACGAGTTGCTTCATATTTTGCCCTCTAATAGTTTTTTAGAGTTCAGAATATAAAACCCCTCAAGTTTAATTAAAACACGAAATAGGCCCCGTCCTGGGCCTTACAGAGGCATATTTGTTTTTAGGTTTTTTTGAAATCAATAATTTATAAATCCTTCTATCCTTCATACGGACAAGTTATGAGGAAATTAGCCCCTGTTTAATTTGCCATTCTCGGTAATTTTTTGCCGTTGTTAAATAGGTTTTCCGGGTTCTGGGGTCACGGGCCGCCCGATAAGAAATAGGCTCAACACCATAGGATTCTAAATCGGGTAAAACGACACAACGACAATAGGGATGACTCGGATACTTCGGGAGTTTGTCCAATTCATAATATTTCCCGTCAAATTCCCTACAAATATGGCAAGTCCTTTCATCAAGAGTCGCCAACCATTGATATTTTCCACTATAATGCCCTTTTTCATTGAACGCTAATAGGGCAGAATCAATTCTTTTACGTTGTTGCTCAGTTTGGTAAATGCGTTGGGTGTTTTTTATTCCGGTTTCAAGTTTTTTCTTTGTAATCTGTGTGGCATCTGTTAAAGTGAGGCCGGTGGATGAGGAAGTAAAGATAGATAAATAAAGGTTATTAGCTAATTGCCCTTTATGCTTTGATAAGGTATCCGAAAAATGCTCACCATACCAAATGGAATTCATTATTTTATTTCGTTCACCGGAGGTTAAGGGCTTAACCTGATTGGTTTTTATCATTCCAAGAGAAAACAAAAGGAATAAAGAATAGTTGTGTTCATCTTCAACAATGCTATTAAGTTGATGATTTAATAATTTTAACTCCTCTTTCCCTTGTTCCTTAATAATGTCTTGAATATCCTTTTTAATCGTCAAATAACGTTTATATTTGAGGAGTTCTTCTTGTTTTAATTTCCCGTCTTTATCCCCGTATTTCTCAAACAAAATAGCTAGATAGGTCCTAAGTTTTCCGTGTGATGATTGATAAAGTTTCGTAAGACTTGTTAGAAAGGCTTTTTCCTGTTTTAAAATGACATTATTTCGATAATCCACAATGGAATAACCCAAAGTGTTTCGATTATTCGCCATTTGGATCCTCCATTGTTGGTTCACCTAAATTAATAGGGGTGCCTTGTTCTTCTTCAATGCGTTTTAACTCCTCTTCTGCGTTGTCAACTTTAGAAATAAATTTCTCAATAACTGTACGGTGAGACAATACACCTAAAGCCTTCACAGCGGTCTCAATTTCATCAGAAATATTGACCGGCATGGATTTATTAAAACTGATATTTACATCTCGATAAGCCCCACTGGAATAGAAATCTCCCAAGCCTTGTTTTTCTAAAGCAATCGCAATCAGTTTTAAGCGTTTCCTTAAGCCCTTCACGAAAGCTTTTATTTTGGCATTTGATTTAATATCGGTTCCGGAATGTTTAATTTGGAGGGCTATCCCAGAATCAGCCGTGATTTGGCCTTCTTTGGTGAAAAGGTCAGGAGTAAACGAAAGAATAAAGATTTTTCGAACCAGACGATTTAAGAATAATTCGTAGGCTTCAATGTTATTATCCCACTGCAGGAATTTGGCGTCGGCTTGTGTTTGGCTATCGCTTGTAAATTCCAAAAGGCGAGCTTTTCGCATTCGGTCGACTTCTTCTCTTGCTTCTTCTTCTGATAATCCAGCTGTTAATCCGAGGTTGATTAAAACCAAATAAGGGTCGCTGTTGTATTCTATCGTATCCGCAATCGCCGACATGGCTTTGTTGTAGCCGTCGATGAGGTTAACAATGTTTTTAATATCTGATTGTCCACCAATTTCATTAGTGGATTTATTTTCGTATACCACAACAGGGATTTGTTCAAAATAATGGGGTTTGGGGTATCCTTGTTCGATATATAGATTGTCTTCAATAATCTCATATCGTTCGATTTGTGTATCAGAATAAATTTCAACTTTAGTGATATCTTTTTTTTCATAACTGTTCCCTTGAGGTACCCACCGTTCAACTTCATAATGACGCAAGGCATACTCTTTATTGTTAAAATTAAAAAACACCCATTCTGTCGATGGGGTTTCGATTAATTGAATATTTCCTTGTGGGTCAATATTAACAATTTCCACAGCTTCCCCACGAATAGCCGCTGATTTTCCGATCGATGCGGTATGGAATTCTTCGTCGTTATCGTGGTTAATAACCCGTAAATAATCAATAAATTTTTTGGCAGCCGGATTGTCTTTTGAATCGTAACTGATTGGATTTGAAAATAAATAGCTATGGTTGGTTTCAATAACCAACTCTGCAAAATTGAATTTCAAAATATTATTAGGTTTATTAAGGTCGTCGGTTTTTTTATCGACATCATTTTCCCCTAAATAATAGGTCATATATTTATTTTGTTCGTTAATTTTTGAAGCATTACTGTTAATTAAATCATTAATGAAGTCAAGCAGACTTTTATCGCTTAAACCTTCCATATTGTCCCCCTTTCTGATTTTCAATAACTTTTAATAATGGTTAATAATTGTTATTGAAAATTTTACAAACCGAAGGCATGCTTACTTAAACCTATCCTTCTATGGTTTTTATTCATTTCCATATTTAAGGCATATCGTAAAGCATCGAGTAAATGGTTATTTGCATCTACGGGCTTGTCCAAATATTCGTTTGTTTTATTGTCTTTCATGTATTGATAGGTTTGGATCTCCTTAATAAACTCCACACAAGATGGATGGATAATAAGTTTTCGAGATTTAATCCAATCAATTCCAAAATTAATTGAATTCCTTCCTTTTTTCGTTGGTCGTGCATTTTTAAATCCAGCCCGCCTTAATTCTTCAATGCGGTCTGGCTCCGCAGAATCACAAATAAGAATATCTCTAAGACTCATTCGCTTTTTTAATTCTTGAGCTAAATCACTAGTGGTCAAGCCACTCTTTTTAAATTCCCGACAAACATAAATGGTTTCAGCCTTTTTGTCGTACGCCACTTCTATCCAGGCCATCGGGTCGTTAAAACCGAAATCATTTCCATAATAAAAATTATCAAGTAGGGATATATCAAAATCTTTAATGGAGTAATTTGGATAAACCATTTTTCCTAATTGGCCAAATTCCCCTAAGGCATATATTCGATAGTAGTTTTCATCTTTGTTTTTTAAATTTTCAAGTGTTCTTTTATAGGAATCATCTAAAAAGGGATTATCAAGATAGGTGGTTTTAATAATTGTGGTATGTTCTGGGGTGTTATCGAAGAAATATTTCTTTAACCAGTGGTGTTCGGATATCGGGTTAAATGTGATGATGATTTGTTTATAAGTTTTGGTTTTTCCCCTTAAACGTAGGTCGAGTTGTTGAAAATCTTCCTGAGTTAACTCTGTTGCTTCTTCGACCCATATGGAAGTAATCCCAGCAATGGATTTTAGTTTTTCTGGATCGTCGATTCCGACAAATAATATTTTATTTCCGTTAAGGTTGCATGTGATTTCAAGAGGCGATTTAGTAACCGTGAAATATGGATATAGTCCCCATCTTGAAATAGTATCTTTTAATAATTCGTAAACGGAATTTTTCAGGGTTGCAGCGACTTTTCGCACGACCAAAAACCTTTGATTTTTCTCTTTGAGAAGACGAAAAAGGATTTTTTGGGATGCAAAAACAGATTTACCTGACCCCGCCCCGCCATAAAGAATTAAATAACGGTCAGTATTTTCAAGAGCGTGGTGCTTTAAATAAACCGGAGCAAAAACCTTTTTGGAAATGTTAATATTCAATTATTCATCATCTACCAAACGAACATTTATTTCTGTTTCGACATTTGCATTTACATCAACTTTTTCCAAGAATGCTCCGTGGGATTTTGCGATTAATTCCGAAACCTTTATTCTGTCCTTCATTTCTAATCCTTCATCCCTTAAAACCTTACTCCAAAATTCCCTCACTTCTTCGATATCGGCAATGCGTTCGGATTCCAATTGTTTATTGCGTTTTGCTATATATTCCTTAATTACTGGTTTTGATAAATTTTCAATTCCTATCTTGTATGCAGTTTTTGGAGAGTATCCAGCCATTTTAGCCGCCCAGGTGGCATTCGGATTTTGGATATAGTAATCACAAAACCGTTTTTGTTTTTCCGTCATTTTCTCTTTTGTTTTTGGCATTTAAGTCCCCCTTTCTTTAAATTCTCAATAACTATCAATAATAGTTCATAACAGTTATGAAAAAATTATATAGAGTTGATTGACTTCTTAAAATTGAACTAGTTTAACTCTCAATCACTATTAAAAAAAATTATGGGAAATATGGACAAAATGTGTGGATTTTGTTAGATTGTAAATGTTAACACTAAAAAAAGGAGAATAATATGGAAAAAGAAAACACGGTGTCGATAACTATCGACCTGAACAAATTCAAAATAGTACACATGGAAAAAGACCCAGAAAAAGCATTCATTATCACTTATTATGACTATTTATTTTTTACCGCGTGGTTTTTAAAAGATGAAGCAACCTATAAATTTCTTGATCTTCAAATTAAACACGCGTTTTTAAGTGGTATTGAACATAGGAAGACGGTATACATCGAAAACTGGAGTGAATTTCACAAAATTTTATATGAAAAAGTGAATGAGTAAAAATTCCAATTACTTAATAGGCTTTAAATTCAAAACTTGACGGGTCTGTTAATGTTTCGTGTTCGCGTTGTTTTTTTAATCGACGGCGGGTCTGCCGAGATTCGTTATCGATGAATTTTTCCCAAGCTTCTTTATCTCTGTAATGTTTGTGTTTTAAGTTTTGATAAATTTTTCTTACTTCTGAATCCATGTCCTACCTCCATTCGGACAAAAATTAATAAAAATATGGACTTAACTATTGACAATATAACCATGTTTTGGATATGATGGAACCATGATATTTTAATAATTTCTTATATGTTTCTTTACAAAACAAAAACCTTCCGAAATGGGGGGTTTTTGTTTTTTGTCAGGAAGTTTTCTTACCCGGAGAAATGTTTTGTGAATGAATAACGTCATTTTTGTTGCATTGTTGCACGTTTCGTGAAAGATAACGTCAAAAAATGATTTTGTTGCATTAGTCTGATTCAACACCATTCAATAAGTTATATATTTTTTTAACCAAACGCGTTTTTCGTTTTTTGATACTTTCTGTTCGAAGATTATATTTTTTGGAGAGATCGGAGACGGAAAGCCCTTGGCTCCAATCATTTAGAAATTTTTGTTCTGTTGGATGGAGTCTTTGATAAGCGGTATGGAATACATCGAGGTAGGCAATAAATGAATAAGAATCCGGACTTTTATAGGTATGTTCGAATAACAATCTATTCTCGATAATTAAGTAAATCGATTTTTTCGAGTAGAACATTTTAACCCTCCTTTTCGGAACGTATGTTCGTCTTATAGCAATATAAAAAGAGGATAAACCTTTTTAACTGGTTTATCCTCTGGTTTTCCAGTCGGATTTCTTAAATAAGTTGTAATTGTTCTGATACTTGAGGTAAAACGTCTGATTCATACCCCTCTTTAATTATAAGGGCTTCTTCCATAGCGTTACGATTCCTCTCACTTGCACCAACATGGTAAAAATGGCTTGTTGTCCGAATAACCCCATTCCACACATCTAAATGGTCATTTTTACGATACTGATTCTCATACCACATGGAGAGTGCGTATCCACAAGGTAATTGTCCTGCTGCTTCCGCTAAGTCTTTAGCTTCTTTTTCATCCCATTGATTATAATAATTGGTGTGTCGCCCAATGTAAGGAGGATCCATGTAAACAAAATCAATCTCGTTTGCTTCTTTTAATGTTTCTCTCCAATCTTGACAAACAAATGTCCAATCTTTTCCCTTCATCACTTTTGAAACCCAAATGATTTGGTTAACAATTTTAGTTATTAGAGCCGTACGGAAACGTTCTGGTTTTCTACAAAATGGAACATTAAATCCACCTGTTTTATTAAATCTCATCATCCCATTAAAACACGAACGATTAAGAAAGATGAAATCAAAACTTGAACCATTTTCATTAAATCTATCTCTTACCTCGTAATAATATTCACCGTTAGATTCCTCAAGTTTCTTTCCTTCAACCTCCAAGAAGTCCCGAACGCTCTGAGGTGTGAGGACTCCACTTTGAATATCTTGATACATCTTAATAATATGTTTATTTGTATCTGAAACTAAAGCCCTTTGGGGATTGGCATTAAATAACACAACTCCGGAACCTAAGAATGGTTCTATCCATTTTCCTTGTTCATCCCATTTTATATTTTGAAAGATAAAGTTAACTAATTTTGTTTTTATTCCCTGACATTTTATAGGGGGAACTTTTACGTGTTCTACAACTTTTGGAAAGGTCATTAAACAATCTCCTTTAACTTCTTTATTTAAATTATAACAGAAGTTCCCCTTCTTCGACTAACATTCGACTAATAACGACTGCACTTCGACTAATAACGACTGCACTATGAATATTCAAATGATATAATGTAGTAAAAAAAGGGTAAAAGGGGATTATTATGTCATTCGATTTTATCCAAGAATGTCAAAAGAAAATTCACGAACTAAATGTAAATTGGGAAGTTAAAGGGTTAATTGACACCAATAGAAAGGTGTACAGCCTGGGTAGTGATTCAAAAATTCTTGGACGTATTTTTGAATTAGTTGCAGCACCAATTATTACGGAGGTGGCTGAGGAACACGGGCTTACAGTTGTCATCCCAGAAAAACAAAATTCATATCCAGATTTTACTATCCAAAATGAAGACGGTTCATTTCGAATTGCCGTTGATATTAAATCCACATATCGTCAATATTACAATTCAACATCAATATTTAAAGGGTACCGATCTGGCGAAGTTAGAAATTTTGTTTTTACCCTAGGTTCGTATGCTTCATATTTAAGAAATAACACTAAAAATATTGTTTTTAATTATGATACATACCAAAAACATTATATCTTTGGATTCTTGTATGACCGAACCATGGATGGAATTGAAGGACAAATCGTTGATGTAGATAAAGTGGACGAGGTTAAATCGCCTTTTGAGAATGTAGAATTCTTCATTCAAGAAAAATATTTAATTGCTGGGGAAAGTAAGGGAAGTGGAAATACAGAGAACATAGGTAGCTATCCTACCAATGACATCAATTTTCTAAAAAATGGTTGTGGGCCGTTTTCGGTTTTAGGGGAAGAAACATTTGAACACTATTGGAGAAATTATCCCGAATATCGGGACCCTAATCCAAAATTTACTAATTTAGTAGAGTATTTTGCATGGCTCAAAGAAAATAACATTTTCATACGTGATGCGGGGAGAAGGTATTACGAATGGTTAGAAAGGTTCGACAAAAATCGATTTGATTCCCTTACCGAAAAAGAAATAAGTATTTTATTAGACTAACAAATTTTATTTTTTTTGTTGAAGGCATGTTTCCCTTTTTTTATTTTAACCATTATTCAGCTAAGGTTATCATTTATAACTTATCGCCTTTTCAAAGCGCGATTTCCAATATAAAGCTTCGTGGTTCGCATTTTCTTTAAAGTATTCGAGAATGGTTTTGGCTTGTTCTTTTTTGGTGATGAGAAATGGGTAAACAGCCTTCAGCACTTTTTCTACATCTTCATTATGTACATTCCAAATGTGAACCCCTTTATGTTCATAAACCTCCCCAATTTCTCCTATAAGGCGGTAAATGGTTTCAATTGTTCGTTTTGATTTCATCCCGATTGTAAGATTTGGGTAAAAATATTCGTGTTTTTCCCCGCTTTTGGAAATATAAGTCCGTTTGGAGAGTCTTATACAGCCTTCTCCGTCAATGAAAGCAGCCACGCGGGCAAGATTTAGTTGCTCCTCCGAATACATTAAATTCCTCCTGTTGTTATTTATTATCTGGTTTGTATTGGGATTTCTTTGTGAATTCAACTTGTAATTTTCCATCGTGGTTGGTAATGTGGATTTCTGAATAAGGGTGATCGGTTAGAAAGGATTGAATATCCGATAATAATCTATAAATATAGTCGTCTTCCATTTTTACTTCCCTCCGGTTATCATCCGAATAAGTAACAAAAATAAGAGGGTTAACCAATAAACCTTATAAAATGGAACAGAAATCCCAAATAATACGAGAATCCAATAGATAATTAAAGACGGAATAAAATTGATTAATAGGGACAGACTAAAAAACACAATAAGGGAAATGATAAAAACGAGAAAAGCTTGTAGAATCTTCACGCCATCACTCTTTCTTTTTGTTCTATGTATTCTTTTTATTCTTTTTTTGTAATTCCCTTTTTCGTTTTTTTCTGTCAAATGGGGGACCAGGAATGAGGATGAGTTCGATTCGGGGGTACTCTAAATCAAGGTCGAAATCTTGATATTGTAGGAGTACATTGCAATCATTATCATAAAGTTCCGCTTCTTCCAAAGCATCTAAAATTAATTTATCGATATTATGTGGATCTGATTTACGCGCTGTTGGCCAAAAGACTTTTGTTTTAATAATGACTTTTTGGTCTATCGTTTTTTTCCAGCCGGTTTCTTCTTTC
This sequence comes from Tuberibacillus calidus DSM 17572, assembly GCF_000430685.1. GTDB lineage: Bacteria > Bacillota > Bacilli > Bacillales > Sporolactobacillaceae > Tuberibacillus > Tuberibacillus calidus. The sequence goes on from NZ_AUMM01000017.1 coordinate 67,715, forward strand.
CATTCTTTTGCGATGTTGATAATTTTCCTTTTGTGCAATAAAGCCCATTTGTCTAATATGGGGCGGTTATTCACAATCGTATATAGGTGATTCCAAGAGGGGATAACAAAAGATTTCTTTTTGGTTCCTTTACGAATGGAACCAGACTCCTTATACATTAAAAGGGGTAATATGAGGGGTTTCATTTTGTTCACCTGACTTTCTGTTAAAAAAGAGGAACAAACAAGAAAGGGAATGGGTCCTCTTCCTTGTTTGTAAAAAATGGGAGGGTCACATTAAAATTATACAAACATTTGTTCTGTATTGAAATGGAGGTGTACTATTAAATTACTTGATTTTCTTCAAAATCCTTGTCGTCCCCGAAAAATTCTTCCATAACACTTACCCAGCCGTCATCTTCCCCATATTTTAAATATTTTTCGGTTTCAGACATGTATTTTTCTTCTTCTTTCAGGCGTTTTCTCATTTCGTCAATTTTCTCGCTTATTTTAAACATTCCAATATGGCACCTTGAACCATCGAAAGAGAAATCTAACGTCCGATCCAACCCTGTTCCAAATCGGGTTTTCTTTATATAAATGTGAACTTCGGGATTATAATCATTATCATCCGTTTCATCTCTCCAAATTCTTAAATCAACGTATGCGTCTTGATTTAAGCGGGGAGCAAAACGAATTTCCGAGTTTTTCGCGAAGCTCGCCTTATTTTTTACGGGGCCATCTTTGGTTAATTGGGATAGCCAAACCAAAGCCATATTCGTATTTTTTATGTAGTCCGTAGATTCCGCAACCATTTCTTCAATTCCAGAATAATCATTATTTTTTCGTGAAATTTTCATTCTTTGAAGAAAATCAATAATGACTAAATCAACTTTTTCAATTTCGTAAGCCTTGCGAAGACGGGATAGTAGTCCTTTTTTATCGTATCCTTCAAATTCCAGAATCAATTTATCATTATCGAACATTTCTTTTAGAATTCGCCTGGCCTCTTCGGCTTTTTTGGCATGTTCTATTTCGTTTTCGCTATTTTGTTTCCTCCAATGACTGTACGGAAGAGCTGACAGGGCAGACAGGATTTTATTGTGTACCTGGAGTTTTGTCATTTCAGAAGATATAAACAAAACCTTTTTCCCTTTTAAGACGTTATTAATAATAATTTGTAAAGCCAATGTGGTTTTGCCACTTCCCGGGGGGCCTGCAATAACGTTGACTCCGGAACGTTCGAAGCCCCCTCCTATAAGGTCATCCAATTCCTCCAAACCGGTCCCAAGGGCCCCTATGGCCTCATTTGTTTCGTAGTTTTCATAAAGTTCCTTATGTATTTCAAGAAGGGTTGTTGATTTATTAAACGTCGTAGGACTTTTCATTTTATTGAATAATTCCATTTGTTTTTCATGGAATGTTTTGATTTTATCGAACGAATTATCTTTAACGATTTCTTTATAAGATTTATCTAATTCTTTCATGACATTTATAAATGTTTGTTTGTAATTGAATGACTCGATTCGTTTAAAATAAATTCTCATATTTTCAAGGTGTTCCGGACATGAGAAAGCTTTAAAAGCCAAAATATCGTCTTCCTCGATCCACTCATCCCTTAACATTTCTTCCGTTAAATAATGGTGTCCTTGTTTGTAATATTTTCGGCTAATTTCAAACACTTTTTTGTAAAACTCATCTTCAATTTGGTCCACTGTTAATGGATAATTAGAGTTTTCTAACATTTTAAAACCCTTTTCAAAATCTTGGGTTAAACCTTCTAGAAAAAGAGCAATGTCTCTTTGAATATCTTCCTTTTGGTTCATTTGAATCCCTCCCATTTATTATAGAAAACAGTTGACTATTTCTGGGGTCTCCTGGCGGCGGTCTTCCCCCATTAGAGAGTAAGACACCCATGACTTTGTAAACAAAGCGCTGTGCAATTGCGGGTCGTTTTTATAAAGCATTTCTAGTTCGTTTTTTGAAAGGTTGGTCGTGATGATAATTAGCCCGCGATGACACCTGACCAAACCATCGAGGAGATTATTTTTATATACTTGAAATTCGTCGACTGCCTTTCTTTCAACCCCTAGATCGTCTAAAATGAGGACTTGTTTATTTTTTACTAACTCCATGAGGTCCTGTTTTTGTTTATCTTGAAATTTGATATTATCAAATGTCCTCATGTCGATAAACGCGCCTTTGCAGCCCCGTTTTAGGGCCTCCAACATCATCGAGACGGCCATTTGCGTTTTGCCGCGGCCGTTTTTTCCGGCTATCAGGATTCTTAGGTTATTGTTGATTGCTTCAAACAATAAGATAGGGTTTCTTAACTGTTTAATCGTTTCCTTCATGGAGACTATTGAATTAGTCCGCTTGCTAATCAGGTCAGCATCCTTTAATTCAAACCCGAATTTTAAATAACTTTCGGAAGCACCAGTATTTTTGAATTCCCGCTTAGCAATTTGATAACGAAAGCATTTGCAAAACCGATCGCCATCTTTATTGATAATTAACCCTGAACCGTCACAAATATTAAACATACATTTCATGTCACATCACCCTTTCTTTTTCTCTAAAAGTTGTTTATATAACAATTCATCTTCACTAAAATCAGAAAGAATGGTTTGGCTTCTTTTTTGTGTATTTCTTTCGCTTAATTGCTTTCTCCCATAGGTTTGAATATTAATTTGTTTTATTTCTTTGATGGAAATCAATAAATCATGTTTGAAATTCGCACGAGATTGGCCCAAATTTGTGTTTTTAAATGCGTCACATATAATCTTAGGGGTAATCGTTTTATCCGTTAAAATTTCATGTAAAATTAAAATTTCTTGACTGTCTGGTATTTTGTGGTATTCTTTAATAAACCACAGGATTACCTTCACAAGCGATTTACGCTTGTAACTTGGGCTGTTCGGTAGAACAGCTTTTTCTTTTTCTTTACATTTTAGAGATTGATATAAAATCAATAGCACTGGACTTTCTAGAGTTAAAGGTTCTTTGTAAATTAACATGTTTGGATTATTTAAAAGACCCTTAATATGGCTCTCACAAGCGCTACGCGCTTGCTCGAAAAGTAGTTTTAGAATTAAGCGCTTCTCTGTAGCCTTCATATCCTTTAAACAAGGCTGTAAAGATTCAAATATGTCTTTAAAACTTATTTTCTCATCTCCAATGAGAATTTCTGTTTTACCCTTTGCGGCGTAAGCCGCCATGGCTTCGTCAGAAGCCATATTACAGCCGCTTTGCGGCGTTAAAAATTCCAATTCATGTTTTGCTATATTATTTTTGTTATTTGTTTTATTTGTTTTTTGTTTATTTTGTAAGGACTGATTTTCCGAAATCGGAAAAACCGACGTCGGAAAATCGGTTTTCGGTGAAAAACCTTTAATATCAAGGGTTTCAGCGTTTTTAGGAAAGTTTGGGTTATCTTCTGGGTCTTCGAAAAACTCGTAACGCCAACCTCTCAAACGGCCATTTTCATCCCGCAAACGAAATTTATACATGTAACCTTTTTTGATTAATTCTTCGATACCGGAACTAACGGAGCTTTTGCCATCCGTTTTTCTGTTTTTTAAATCACTTATGTAAATATTCCAATCATCTGGTAAACTCATAAGATAACAATAAAGTCCGGTTGCTTTAAAAGATAAATCACTCCGTTGAACTTGTTTGTTATCTAAAATGGTAAAATTTTTCTCTTTCTTGCGGTTTTTGTGAATGTAGCTTTCCATACGAACCCACTCCTTTTTTTGAAAAATATTTTTGTTTTTTTACATTTCTTATCTTTTGTATAATCCCTTGAACAAATTAATATGGTGTTCGACATCGCTCATTCTGGGGAATCTTTCAAGCGACCGATGCAAAATCCGATCGCCTTCAAGAACATAAAAGACATAATCAAAATCAATCCCATCCCATGAATAAATACTCTCTTCGCGTCGAACCTCATAACGAGAGCCGTTTGGCAAATCCCCGCTTGTTATTAACTCGATATTAAAATAATGGTCTTTGAGGAGTTCATTAAAGCTTTTCATTTTCATCCCCCCTCAACATTGCTTTGATAAAATCTTCTAGAATATCTTGCATGGTTGTACCGTGATAGGAACACCAAGCTTTAAAAGCTTTCTTTTCTTCATCAGTTAGCCGAATTGAAATTCTTTCTCTTCCATTGTTTTTCATTTCTAACACCTCCATTTCGAAAAAAGTGTGTGTACATTTTACGCCCAACTTTCCTTAATTCAATGGGATTTATTGTGTTTTTTATATCGAATTTTTTTCTTGCTTACTTGTCACCTTTATAAACGAATCTGGTGACTTGTCAACAAGTTTTTTTTGAATTTTTTTCCACTTTTATTTTGTGTTCGATATATCGAACAAAATAAACAAAAAAAGAACCGGTTTATTTTCCCGGTTCCGATTCATATTTTTTTTCGATCTCCCTAATTCTCTTATTCATTTCCTTTTCCCTTTCTTTTTTCAATCGGTTTACTATGTCTTGTACTTCTTGATTAAATGGGGTTTTCCTTTCGTTTTCCATGTTTTTTCCTCCACGTGATGAAGAGTTCTCGAACTGCCATAACTATCGCTGATATTGGGAATGACATTTGGGTTGCATGTTCCACAAAGATTTCATTTGAACTACCCCCACTTCATTTTCTGACGAAAATTTGAAGTGGGAGATTCCTACGTAGAGGGTTCCAACGAACCCTAATTTAGTAGGCGATCCCCGTGGTCCCTACGGTTCTATTGACTAAGCGGAGAGCTTCATTCTTTATGTTAATCGCCGCATTGATACTTCTATTATAGAACATTCGTTTGCATTCGAAAACAAAAAAAGCCATTCATCTCCACCCTAGCTTTGCTTGAGGGTGGAGTCTTCTGGTTTTGTTGTGATAAAATTTTTTCCCATACAGTATCACCCCCTTACACGATAGAAGCCAAATATTTCACCCTCAATTCATGGTTACTTAAAGCAAACTCCCTCCAAATCTTCTTGCATATTTCTTCGTTATCGTATAATCTGTTCGAATCACTATTAATCGAAACCCCTGTTAATTCCCCTTCTTTAACAATGAATGTAATAATTATGTTATCGCTTTCGAATGTAATGCCTTCCTCATCTTCCCCTATAAATTCGAATGCTTTCGGGCCTCTCGATAAAATTTCCTCGAGGACTTCATTTCCAATACAGTAGTAATGGTATTTTTCCCACAGTGCTTCTATTTGTTCGTAATCTCCGAAAATTTCGAACCCTTGGTAATAACCTTCTTCCCCTTCTTCCCAATCAATGTGATAAAATTCCTTGGGATTTATATTGATTAATTCTTTAACACTAATTTTATTTCCCTTAGTCATATCGAAATCTTCCCGAATCACAGCTTTTAATTCATCTAATATCCGATCATAATCGGTCGTGATAAACTCAAGGGCTTTTTCGAAATCTTTATGACCTATGTTGTATTTAGCGAATGTCCGGCTAGCAAAACCATCGTAATTACTTTCGATGTATTTTAATTCCTCATATGTTAACCATTCCATTTCTTCTTCGGAAATGATATCTCCCTCTTGTTCCAACTTTTTTCCGAATAATTCCATTTGTTTCCATTGTTCTTTTGTTATTTCGATGTCTTTTCGTTCCTCAGTCTTCATGATTAAGACACTACAAATAAAATCATATAAATTTTTTAGAACGTAACACATATTCTGATCTCCTTTAATACCCCGTAGGAGGTTGGCAATTTTATGTTTTTCCTTGTTTGCTTGTCATCTTTTTAATTAAATCTGGTGACTTGTCAACAAGTTTTAAAAATTTTTTTTGAAAAAAGAAGACCTTAGAAGGCCTTTTTTAAATGATAATAATATTCTTCAGCTTCTTCTACGGTTTTCATATCAAACGAGTAATAAATTTCGCTATTCCAATCCTCTATTAATTCTTTATTAAATTTTAACCGTTCTCCTATAACATAAACAAGTTGTTGTACCTCATAATTTCCATAAGTCTTACCAGCTTCTAATAAATCATTCGCAATGGCATTAACTTTTTTCATTTCTGATGCGGGTAATTCCGTCTCCATATATGATTTTAACAAATATCCGATCGCCTGTTCTTTGTTCTGCAAACTCATTTCTTACCCCCCTTATCTATTATTTATTATAGTTTAATCTCTTAAAAAATATGTCAATTGAATGAATTTCATAAATCCAAACCCTTACGGGACAAGGTTTTCAGAGCATAAAAAAGGAAGTACCTCCCCAAATCTCGAAATAGTTAAGTAGGTCACAAAACTTTAGAGATTGGAGGATACTCCCTATGTCTATTATACGACAAGGATGCCTGTTTGACCTACAAGATTTATTTAATTTAGAACCTACCCATCGTTATGATGCGATTTTATCCGCTATTGATCTCGATGCCATACATTATAAAGTCAGTAAAAAATCTTGGCTAGGCGCTCCAACCGAATTAAATTATGGGGCGATGATTAACGCCATTTTTATTCGGATCATCGAACGCATTCCCACCATAAAAGACTTGGTTAGGAGATTAAATGAGGACTTTATCTTTAAACTGAATTGCGGATTTCTTGTCTCAGATCGTATTCCATCGGAGGCCTCTTTTTCAAGACTAATCACCAAACTTGCCCAATCTAATGTTCTTGAAGAAGTTAAAGAAACTCTGATAGATATGGCTATTTCCGAAGGGTTTATTACGGATGAAGCTGTAGCCATTGATGCCACTCACTTTGAAGCGCGTGACCAAGCACCACCAAAGGAAGAAAAACCAAAAGCCGAGCCAAAGAAGCGTGGTCGAAAGACCAAGGCGGAGCGTAAACAATGGCTGATGGAACAAGCCGAACGTGAAGCCAATCTTCCCCTTTTTGAAAAGAAAATTGAGGCGCAACTGGATGTGTCTCTCGATGAACTTCGCGCTCATATACCACAGGATCCGCAGTGGGGTGTGAAGAAAAATAGTGAAGGCAAAAATGTCTTCTGGTATGGATATAAAGCCCATTTAGCTGTCGGAACAACTTCGCAATACATTTTACAATCTCTTTTTTCATCAGGAAATTTGAATGATGGAAAAGCGGCCATCCCTTTATTAAAGGGAATTTCTGAACGTCTATCTCTTCCTTTTCTGAGATATGACATCATGGATGCAGGCTACGACTATGAACCCATCTACGAACAAATTCATCGAATGGGACACCTTG
>NZ_AUMM01000018.1 GCF_000430685.1 Tuberibacillus calidus DSM 17572
GATCCGGGGCATGAAAAAAATGAAGGTGCGCTGCGGGCTGGCTCTTTGCGTCATGCTGGCGATGGCGATCGGCCGGGTCAAAGAAAAGCAGGGAGATCACCTCCGAAGCCTCGTAAAGGCGGCGTAAACCAATATCCACAAGTGGATAAGTCGGGAAGGAGAAAAAATCCACAAATGCGAATTGTGGATAACGGGTGGCGTATGCCCTTTTTTGGGAAGCTGGAGAAACATGTTGGATTTAGGATCCGATCAAAAGGGACTCTTTGCGGAAAATCCGTATATCAAGCAAAAAAATTTGGCGACGTAGACCCCAAAATCGCTACATCGCAAAAAGCTCGGATAAAAGAACGGTTGTTCTTATACGAAAAACGTGATACCTTATTCTTAACTAATTGACTTTACCCTTAAGGAGGTGTAGCCCGAACCGGGGCAGGCGATGGATAAGCTCTCAGATGAATTATTGATTGAGTCTTATTATAAGGCAAAAGAACTCCAACTCAGCACCGATTTTATAAATCTCATTGAACAAGAAATCCGCAGACGCTCGCTGGAATGTCTGTTGCAATTGAATTAAAATCTCTTACATATGAGCGGTGACTCGCTCATTTTTTATTTTTCCGTTACAATATGGGTAATAAGTACCAAGGGGGGCTTTGATTTGAAAAATGTCGTTGTCAGTAAAATCGTTCAATACGTTTTTACCGAAGACCAGCTTCGCGGCAAATGGCGGGAACATAACAAAAAGCGATACTTTGAAGATCTTTCGAATCAGGAATTAATGGCTTTGGCTAAAAGAATATTGGAAGCGGCTTCACACAGCGAATTGGAGGAATTTACCGTTGGCTCTCCATGGCGAACAAAAGCCGATGCCGAAGGAAAAATGATCGCTGAAGACGATAGCGACCCGACGATGCACATTGAAGTCATAGACACTGAAAAAATCGCGGAAGAACCGAAAGTGATCGCTATCGACCGTCTATACCGCCTGCGATGCATGGCATGCAGTTTGGTTTTCTTTCTAGAAAATTCTGATATAGATATCACGACGTTAAAATGTCCCGCATGCGGCGGTCATGTACATGCTAAACGAGATTAAAAAAGAAGGAGTGACCGGCACATGTCCTTTTATATCGCCATCGCAATCTTTCTCATTACATACGCCATCATCATTTCTGAAAAAATCAACCGCGCCGTCATCGCACTGGCTGGCGCAGCTGTTGCCATTCTAGCGGGAATCGTCGATTTCGATGACGCTTTTTCACACTATATTGATTGGGGAACGATCTCTCTTCTTATCGGAATGATGATTTTGGTCGGCATTACAAACAAAACAGGGGTCTTTCAGTATGCGGCGATCAAGTCCGCTCGTCTTGTTAAAGGGCAACCTGCCCGCATCCTTGTCATCCTGTCCATATTGACAGGGGTGGGTTCGGCTTTTTTAGATAATGTGACGACGGTTTTACTCATCGTCCCCGTTACCTTTTCGATTACGCGCATCCTTGGCGTTAAACCATTTCCTTTTTTAATTTCCGAAGTCCTTTTTTCCAATATCGGCGGAACGGCCACCCTAATCGGTGACCCGCCAAATATCATGATCGGTCAAGCCAACAAGCATTTAACGTTTAATGCCTTTTTACTTCATTTAACACCGGTTATTATTGTGATCGGGGCTGTAACTGTTTTTCTTTTATATCTCATGTTTCGCAAGGAGTTAAACGTTTCCGAAGAAAAACGCCAAGCACTGATGAAGTTAGATGAGAAGGAGTTCATTAAAGACCCGAAGTTAATGAAAAAATCGCTCATCGTTCTTGCTCTGACCATTTTAGGTTTTCTGCTGCATCCGGTCATCCATGTTGAAGCGTCAGTCATTGCTATATGTGGGGCTATCGTCCTCATGTTAATTGGCGTGAAACATAATGAAGTGGATGAAACGCTGTCAGGGATCGAATGGGAAACGATTTTCTTTTTTGCGGGATTGTTCACCTTGATTGGTGCCCTGGAAGCCGTCGGCGTCATTAAGGATCTTGCCAAGCTCGCCCTTGAACTGACCAATGGCAACATCACATTAACCGCACTTTTAATTTTATGGGTTTCCGGCTTTGCCTCAGCGACCATCGACAATATCCCCTATGTCGCTACCTTAATTCCCCTCATCCAAAACATGGCCGAGGGGATGGGTTATGCAGTTGATTCACCGCATATTAATGCGCTCTGGTGGGCCTTATCGCTTGGTGCTTGTTTAGGTGGTAACGGCACGCTCATCGGTGCCAGTGCAAATGTCGTCGTCGCTGGCCTCGCTGCCAGAGAAGGGCACGGCTTCTCCTACATGGATTTTCTAAAAATCGATGCGCCGCTGACACTTGTGGCACTCATCATTTCAACGGTTTACATATATTTTAGGTATTTAGTTTTTCTTTAAAAGGGAGAAGGACTTTCGCCAATCGAACCCGTATCTATAACTATGCTTGTGACTTACAGCGCAACGAAGGACTTGATGTGGACAGTTTTTTATCCTTTCTTACCAGAACAAAAAAAGTAAAAGGCCGCGATGAGCCTTTTAAATCTTAATTTATGACTAAGGAAGGCCGCCAATGACGACCTTCCTTTTCTATTTTTGACTACCAGACGTAAGCGGCACCTACAATGATCAAGAGAATAAACAACACAACGATTAAGGCAAAGCCTGCCCCAAATCCGCCGGCGTAACTCATGAAATCACTCCTATCTCCTAAAGGTTTGAACTTTCATTGACACTATATGATACTTTCTGCCCCGACGTCAGGGCAGGTGCGGAGATTCCGTAAAAAAGTAGGCCGTTATGAGAAACATGGACAGGCTTTCCGTTCTTCTGGCCTAACTGTGAATGAGTCACATATTTTTAAGACCCACATCCAAAACTAAGAAAAACTGCTAAAGCGGGTGACAGTATGACTCCTTCATGGCTATCACTTATACCTTTTCTCATCGTTATTCCAGTTTCCATTATCACAAAGCAAGTGCAGCCAGGGTTATTCGTGGCTTTGCTCGTTGGCAGCTACCTTGTTGAGCCAAGTCTTCTCGGCGGCATAAAAAAGTTCTTGGACTATATTGTACACACGACGATTGTGTCGAATAATATACGAATTATTATTTTCCTTTATGGTTTCGCTGGGCTGATTAACATTATTAAAATGGCCGGCGGGATTAAAGGATTTGTGGACCTTGTCAGCAAAAAGGTGAAAACGAAAAGAAGTGCCATGGCCCTGACATGGCTTTCCACGATCGGGACCTTCAGCGATCCGGATTTCCGCATTGTTACCATTGCGCCAATCATGAAAGCGCTGAAAGATCGCTTAAAAATGTCGGCGCGCCGCATCGGCATCGTCATCGAAGTAACTTCTAATCCCGTTGTCGCGCTTGTACCGATCGCGACAGGGTTTGTCGGTTACATGGTGAGCATCATTAACACAGCGCTCAAGCAGGCCGGCATTCACCGAGCGCCTTACCTGACTTATGTTGAAAGCATCCCGTTTAACTTTTTTTCCTTTGCGATTCTTGGAGTCGGGATTTATTACACTTTCTTTATGCATCGGAAACATGAAAAAAAATATCATTTTACCGAAAATGAAAAAGCTGAAGCATTAAACAATGCCCGAAAATCGAGCGAGACGATCCCTCAGCTGGTTACACCGCCTCCGCAGCCGTCCTATGCCATGCTAAATGAAATGGCCCAAGAGCCGATGCCATTCCAATCCATCACAACAAATGCCGCCCCGCCGTTTAGTCCCGTCCAAAGCGGGGAATTATCCAATCTCGCTGACATCTCACTGAACGGTACAGGAGCCAAGCCGATTGTGGGCGGCGCATCTGATCGATTGCCAAAAAATAATGACCAACCAGTTTTAGGGCAAATGGGTGCGAATACTGCTAACCCCACAGGATCTAACGGCAACGCCCTTTCACTAAACGGGGGGCTGCCGTCGAACCCAAACGGCATGGCGGGACAGCCCAACGTCAACACTCTTCCGCAGAATGGGCTGCAACAGCCCCAACCAAACGCCATGTCGCCTCAGCCGGTCGGTAACACGCCTAACGGGGTGCAACTATCAAACGCAAACGGCATGGCGGGACAACCCAACGTCAACACTCTTCCGCCGAATGGGCCGCAACTGTCCCAACCAAACGCCATGTCGCCTCAGCCGGCCGGTAACACGCCTAGCGGGGTGCAACTTTCAAACGCAAACGGCATGGCGGGACAACCCAACGTCAACACTCTTCCGCCGAATGGGCCGCAATCATCCTTTTCAAGCGAGCTATCGGAACAACCTGTTGGTAACGCAAACCCACCGGCTGAACCATCGATGACAAATCCAAATCATGTGCCTTTACCTGACACATCGAATGCGTCCCTGTCCGCTACCACTATGTCAGCCGTTACGACAGCGCACGACCATGTTTTTAATGAAGAGTATGCCCGTAACTTAGATGCCTCTTTATTGAACAGCGGACATGTTGAAAAAATGAACAACCCGAATGAAAAACAAGGTGAGGAAGATCTACAGCAACCGAATAAAGATTATGACGAAAAAACCCCATCACGGCCGTGGAATTTGATTTTGCCGTTAGGAACCGTTTTGCTCCTCACCCTCTTTTTGAGTTGGTGGGACGGCCACTTTAAGGCAAACACTTTCTTTGGTGCTTTTATAAAGGTGGATGCCCTTGGGGTGATGCTTGAAGCCTTACTCATTACCTTGATTTTGACCATCATCTTTTTTATGGTACAAAAATTTCCGGTGGCCAAAATTGTCACCCACTTCATAAATGGTGGCAATCAGTTGATGTCCGTCATTGTGCTTTTGGCACTCATATGGGGGGTTTCAGCCGTATCCGAAGACCTTGGTTTTTCAAAATACATTACCATGCATGTCGAAAACTGGATCCCGCCTAGTCTTGTCGCACCGGTTTTATTCCTGCTTGGTGCTGTCATATCGTATTTTATTGGGTCTTCGTGGGGGACGTGGGGACTTCTCATGCCTCTAGGCATCATGCTCGCCCATCACGCCAATGCGAACATTTTTCTCGTCATCGGCGCCGTCTTTGCCAGCGGAACTTTCGGGGCCTTTGCTTCCCCATTAAGCGATAACACCGTAACACTGTGTACCATACTGGATTTGCCCGTCATTGAGTATGCTAAATCAAAACTCGTTCCGGCGCTCATTGCTGCTGGCATCGCCTGTGTATTATTTATCGGCTTCTCATTTATCCTTTAAGCTGTTGGAATGAGACATAAAGGAGGCCAACAGACACGAACGATCTACAATTTTGGGGAATTTTCGAGCCAGTATTAGTTGTAAAAACGCGCATCACACCATTTAGAGTAGCTTCACATCCCCAAATCGATTTTTATACAAATAGAAACTAAAAACAGGTCGTTTTCTCTCCACGCATGTCGGTAATCGACCCTTCCAAAACATTTATTGTCTTCAACTTTAAAAAATTAGGCTCCGTCTAGCTTTTTGGTGAAGGCGGAGCCAAAATTAGATGCATGATGACCTGCTAAATTAATATTTCTTATTGGTACTTGCCCTATAGACGCAATCAGCGCTTTTATTGCCCAAATGCTGGCTGGAAATAAGATTGACAGTCTTACCCATTATGAAAAAGACCGCCTGCAGGCGGTCTTTTTCATTGCTTAACACTCAGTTTTTCCCCTAGTGAACGCTTTTCGATCTCCTTTTTCAATAACGAGATAAAATCGGGGCTGAGTTCTAGTTTGACAGCTTCAGCATAACATTGTAGCAATGTCTCATCCGACAACAATTTGAGAGACATTTTCTCAATCCCCCTATTTAATCCCAAAAAATTATTTTTCTATATCTAATATAACAGAGATAATTCTTATTTCCTAGTCTTTTTTGACTATTGCAATTGGTTTTTGAACATGTATTGATAATAAAAAATATCATGCCATCTCCCAAATTTCCACCCAACTTCGCGCAAGTGGCCGACGCAGGAAAATCCGAATTTCTCATGTAGTTTAACACTTGCCGTATTCCCTTCGGCGATGATGCTGATCAGCGAATGAAAATGTAACTGTTCTGCTCTTTGTAGGATGTCCCTCATAAGAGCTGTGCCAATGCCATTGCCCCGATGGTTTGACGAAATATAAACCGAGAGTTCGGCTGTGTTTTCATAAGCGGGTTTTGGGTTAAAAGGACTCAAGCAGCAATAACCCGCCACTTCGCCGTTTAACTCTGCGACAATTAATGGATAACGGCCACCATGAGCCTCAAACCATTGTTGACGTTCCTCCAATGTTTTTTCTTCCAAATCAAACGTCGCGTTCAAATTCCGGATCGCCTCATTGTAAATGGCAAGCATCCCAGGAAGGTCATCATAAACCGCATCGCGTATCGTGAGCACAGCGATTCCTCCTTATATTCCTTAACGCCCATATTATAACGAATAAACGTCCAGGAGGCACCGGGCTTTTTTGCGTTTTTTAAAGAAACGTGCGGCTTGGTCATATTGCTATTGATAAAACTTAAGCTTGATTTCGTTCACACGTTACCCATAAAGTAAAAAAACTGCCCAAAAACCGCAGGCAATGGCGAAAGTTTTGCGATTTGGGCAGATATGGATGATCTCCATTGGGGTTCGAAATATCGGACGGTTTTAGCCGTCAAGCTTATTTAGTCAAAAATATCCTCGAATATATCAAAGAAAGACTTTTTCTTCTTGTGCTTATGGCCATAGTGTTTGTGATAATCATGATGGCTACCTTTGATGTAAGTATCATGCGGGGCATAACCCTCATACCATTGGTTGAATGGCTCGCGGAACGCCCGCGCCTCTTGCAAGAGTTTATCAAGTTCCCCTCGGTCCAGCCAGACGCCTTTACAGCTTGGACAAATGTCTATGAGGACTCCTTCTTTTTCCACTTCTTTCATCCGAACCTCATCACAGACTGGGCAAAACATGAAACAACCTCCTTTATTCATATTTCTTAATACGACCATTTTCCGAGGCTGGTTTCATTTTAACGCATTCTTCCAAAGTACTCGTGCGGCTGCACCCCTTTCCCTTGTGTTCCTATTTTCCCTCTTTGAAAACTGTAACAACCTGCGGACAGGCACCGGACGGGCGTTTGCCTCATATGTTACATATAAGGCTTTAAAGTCCAGTTTAACGGAGGTGGGACCGTGTTTTCGCTAATCGGGAGCCTCACATACTTGATTAAGGAGTTCTGGCTTTTTGTCTCTTACGTCAAAAACAACGCCTTCCCGCAACCGCTTCCGGAAGACGAAGAACGCGAATGCCTTGAACGGATGGCTGCGGGCGATAAAGCCGCCCGGGATAAACTGATTGAACATAACTTAAGGCTAGTGGCCCACATTGTCAAGAAGTTCGAGAACACGAAAGAAGACAGCGAAGATTTAATCTCCATCGGCACAATCGGTTTGATCAAGGCGATCGAAAGCTATGCACCAGGCAAGGGAACGAAACTGGCGACTTATGCGGCGCGCTGTATAGAAAACGAAATTCTCATGCATCTGAGAAGTTTGAAAAAAACTCGGAAAGACATATCCCTGAATGACCCGATTGGTCAAGATAAGGAAGGGAACGAAATTTCACTCATCGATGTTCTGAAATCCAAAAATAAGGATATCGTCGATGAGATCTCCTTAAAAATGGAGAAAAAGAAAATATATGAGTACTTACACATTCTTGATGACCGGGAAAAAGAGGTCGTTATTGCCCGCTTCGGGTTGGATAACCACAAAGAATTGACGCAGCGAGAAATTGCGAAAATGCTCAACATCTCTCGCAGTTACGTCTCACGGATTGAAAAGCGCGCCTTGATGAAGCTATTTAATGAATTTTACCGGCAGCCAAATCGAAAAAGTCGATAATAAAGGGGATTGCCTTAAACAGGTAGTCCCCTTCCACCAATTTAATCACTAATATTAAACACCTATAACAGACATAATATTTGGATGCCGCTCTGTAAAAAATCGCTAAAATTCAGCAGCTTCCAGACAGCCCCGTTACAAGGAAGACCGCTGTCCTCGGCTTTTTTTCAAAACCACATAAGCCATTTATTCCTTCATTTTCTTCCATTCTCTCATTTCATTAATCTTTTTAAAAGTACAAGTCTCACTACAACCCATATTCCTCGTGTTCAACACAAGACCTATTTTGATACACACACGGAGTTTGTCTGACGAAAAAAATGGCCATGTTTTTGTAACAAAAGCACAACCACCAATGGCAAAAAATGCAGAGAATACCCACTTTCTGTTAAACATTGTTTAAAAATATTACAAAACCCGTCGATTTTTGAAATATAACTTAAATAATTAGTAAAATAAATCCGACCAAAGGCCTGCTATAATAGGAATAAATAAAAGATTAGCGTTTTCATAGAAACCCATTTGTTAGGGGGAGGACCGATGGGGAACAAATTGACGACGACTGTTGCCGGCCTTTGCGCCTGCGGAATGTTGCTGGTTGCGCCATTAAGTGCCTCGGCAGATACATACTCATCTTTGGTAAAACAAAAAAATTCCGTTACCAAGCAAAAACAAGCTGTTAAAAGCGATTTGGAAAAGCTAAAAAGCCAAATTGAAACATTGACCGGAAACATTTCCAAAACCCAAATCGAAATTGGCAAAATCCAAGCCGAAGTGACGAAGCTGAATCAATCCATTGCGGAGACGCAAAAACGCATTGATGAACGGCAAAAGCTGTTGAAAGATCGCATGGTCGCTTCTTATAAAAACGGCGGGTCTTCTGTCAACATTTTAGAAGTGCTCATGGGTGCTGACAGCTTCGGTGATTTTATCAACCGGGCAGTAGCCATCTACAATATTACCGACCATGATAAAGATATGATCCAGAAACAAATGGCTGACCAAAAGCTGTTAAAGGATCAAAAGGCAAAAGTCAAAAAGGACTTGGCCAAAACGGAACAAAAACTACAAGAACTCAATCAACTCGTCGCCAAAATTAAAGCCATTCAAAGCGAAAAGCAAACGACGCTTAATGATTTAAATAGTAAGGAAAATAAACTTCTTGCACAAATTCAAAAGGAAAACGCAAGAAAAACGGCATTAGTTACGAGACCAAACAGCGGGCAAACGGTAGATGCCAACACCATCGTGCAAATGGCCTATATTCCGCAAAGTGCAGCCAATGGCGATATCGGTGACCTCGTCAGTGCCGCCCGTCGGTATATCGGTCACTCATCCTATGGGTTCGGGGCCATGGATCCCGTACACGGCGTCTTTGACTGCTCGGGATTTGTCAACTGGGCCTATCAGCAAATTGGCATCAATCTTGGTACGCGTTCGACATCCGGACTGCAGTATGTCGGTTCTCAAGTCTCCCGAAGCGAACTGCGTCCCGGCGACTTGGTTTTCTTCAATACATACAAGAATAACGGTCATGTCGGCATTTACATTGGTGGCGGTCAATTCATCGGTTCTCAAAATGGAACAGGCGTTGCGATTGTCAGCCTGAGCCACCCCTATTGGAACAGCCGCTACAGCACAGCGCGCCGTGTGCTTCATTAAGGAATGAAAAAACGAGGCTGTCTCTCATGTTCTGATCAGGACATTGGAGACAGCCTTTACTTTTTCTTTCGCTCATGTCTATCATTTGCCCCTCTAAAACTTGCCTTCTGTCCTTTTCTCCCTTTAAATACTTCCTGCTGCAATTTCCTTCTAAGGACTAAAATTTCTATTTTACTATTCAACAGGTTTTCCATTTTTCTATACAAGTCATTTGCCAAAGTCACATATGTATGAATATGGGGGTGTCGAAACATGAATTTAACGGTCATGATTGTCGGGGCGATTGCTATTTTCTTTCTGATCGGCCTTGCTGCACACTTTCAAGTAACCCGCTCCTTAACCAAGTGGCTGGACGAAGTGCAGAATCTTGCTTTCGATCGCACAAGCCGAAACCCACCATCGCCTTGGCTCGGCGTAGTCATTGAAGAGTATCGCAACCATCGCGTAAACCAAATCCCTGTCAATACCCAAGCATTGATTGAGAAACATTTGATGCAACAACGGGTGGTGCTTGCTGGAATTTTTCCCGCTCCAATTGGTAATGTCGCAAAAATGATCGGCTTTATTCCATCTTTTACGATCATTCTTGGTGTCCTCGGCACCTTTATTGGCCTCACGCAATCGCTGTTTGCAATGCAGCATACCCTGCTTTCTCTTGGGAACGGACAGGAAAACGGCCCCTTGTCCTTTGATGCCGTTTTAGCCGCGATCTCCTCTCCCTTCCAAGGGATGAGCACAGCTTTTATTACAAGCATCGCCGGAATCGGCACCGCTTTTCTGCTCAATTTCCTCCAATCAGGTTTTCTGTCCGGCGGCCGTTCCGTCTCCTATTTGACGAATAAACTTTTTAGCGAATGTGAGACATTGCTTGAGCACGTTTATGAAGCCAAAATAGCCCTTGAACAACCGAATGATACATACGAGCGCATCCTAGAGCGGCTGGCCAATAGAATCCGTGACAGTTTCCAAGAAACGATCGGAGATTTCAGTCAAAATATGATCCATTTCACCGAAAAGCTGGACGAAACCGTCGCAAAAGTTCACACATTGATCGGTCAATTGCAAACCCATGCCGAAGCCTTTTCGCAATCGGCGGAAAAGCTGAAATTGGTGAGTGTGTCTTTCGACAAAACAGCCATGCGATTTGCTGAAGCAAACAAAAGCAGCGAAAACCAGGTCCAAGCCTTAAAAGCAGCGGTCGAACGCGCTTTCCAACGGGCGGAATCTCACGAACAACGGTTAGAACAAGCGGCTAAACAAACGCTAAGCTTTATCGAAAGAAGCGACAAAAAGTCCGAGGAGCTCAGCCGCCAATTCTTGCGCGCAATGGAAGCGCAAATGGAAGGTTTCCACGAAAAATATGATCTAGCCGCAAACCACCTGCAGCGCCAACAAGAAGACTTTATTTATAAACAACAGGAAATGACCAATCAATACGCCCAGACAGCAGAGGCGTTTTCGGAGTCAATCGATCAACTCGAACGCTCGCTATATCAAATGTTCGAGAAGACGAAGCGCGATATTCTTGATCATATAAAATATCAAAACGACCGAAAAGCGCAATGGTTGAACCAAGATGACCGCCGCCAAGAGCTGCGCGATTTGTCAAGGAGCTTCGAAACCCTCTCGCACAACATGGAACGGCAGTGGGCGGACAATCAACGATATATCCAAGATTTTTACCAATTATTGAACCGAATCTCTTACCTCATCGAACAACAAACCGCCTACCAGCAACAGAAGATGTCCCGCCCATTACCAACACGGGTGATTGACACATGAAGTCGAGGAAACCATGGATCTCCGAACGGGTCGAAGAACAATACTGGCCCTCATTCACCGATATGATGGCGATGGTCGTCCTCGTTTTTTTATTTATCAGCCTCATCGCTTTCGTGCAAAGCATCTATCATTCCTATGAACAAACACAAATCCGTCGTGAACTCGCTAAAGCCGCAAATATAAAAAAGCATATTTCCGATTTGATTAATAAAAAAATGGCTGACCAAGTTGGGCGTGATAAAATCATTCGCGGGCCGAATAATACGATATCCATTCAAGGGGATGTCCTCTTTGATTCTGCGAGCGCGAGACTTAATGAGAAAGGTAAAAAAGTTTTGGACAATGTCGCCGATGCCCTCGTCGATATTATCAACGACAAGGCATTAAGCCAATATATTTACATCATCTTGATTGAAGGGCATACGGATTCGGTACCGTATGATAATTGGCATTTATCGTCCGACCGCGCCTTAGCCGTCTTAAAATACATGCAAAAGGCAAACCCGAAACTCAGTGAAGATCGCTATGCCAAATTTCTTGCGGTCACGGGCTACTCAAAATATAAGCCAGCCGTCCAAGGCGATTCACCGGAAGCCAGGCAAAAAAACCGTCGCATCTCTTTTCAAATCATCCTTGACGACAACAAATGGCAAACCAAAATCAAAGACATTATGGTCGGAAAATAACGGTAGACGTTTAAAACGCTATCCACCGATTTTTATACTTTCTCGCAAAAAAAAAGTGCGAAAGCCTTCCGCGGCTTTCGCACTTTTGTTTTTTGACATTAACCTTCGAGCAATAAGGATTCTGGATCTTCCAGGAGTTCCTTGACTTTTACGAGGAAGCTGACGGCTTCCTTGCCATCGACGATCCGGTGGTCGTAAGACAGAGCCAAATACATCATCGGGCGGATTTCCATCGTTTCTTTATCGATCGCGACTGGGCGATATTGGATTTTGTGCATGCCCAAAATACCAACTTGTGGGGCATTTAAGATCGGTGTCGAAATCAGGGAACCGAATGTCCCGCCGTTTGTAATCGTAAAGGTGCCGCCTTGTAAGTCAGCGAGAGTGAGTTTACCGGATCGGGCTTTTACGGCGAGGTCGGCAATATCCCTTTCGATTTCCGCAAACGTTTTCCGGTCAGCATCGCGAACGACCGGAACAACAAGTCCTTCATCGGTTGAAACAGCGATGCCAATATCGTAAAACTTCTTAATCAACAAATCCGTTCCTTGAATTTCCGCATTGAGAAGAGGGAATTCTTTCAAGGCGCCGACAACGGCTTTTGTAAAGAAGCTCATAAAGCCAAGTTTCACATCATGTTTTTTCATAAAGGCGTCTTTACGGCGGGCCCGGACATCCATGATGGCCGTCATGTCGACTTCATTAAATGTTGTCAGCATCGCTGCCGTGTGTTGAGCTTCCACGAGTCGAGTCGCAATCGTTTGACGACGGCGCGTCATGCGAACACGCTCAACGGGTTTTGCCGGGTTTTCGGTGGCTTTCGGCGCCGTTGCGCTAGCAGCCGGTTGAGCTTGTGATGCCGCCGGTTTTGTTGCTTCGCGTTTCACATCTTCAGGGCGAATGCGGCCGAGCGGATCACTTGCTGCAACGGTTTTCAAATCGATGCCAAGTTCACGGGCGAGCTTGCGGGCAGCCGGCGTTGCCACCAAGCGTTCATGGCTTTCAGCTGCTTCAGCTGCAGCCGGTGCTTCTGCTTTCGGGGCTTGAGCTTCCGGCTGTGCTTCTTCTTTTTTCGCCTCTGGTGCTGCTTTCGGTGCTTCTCCCGGAGCAGCATTCGGATCTAACACCGCAATGACTTCACCGACTTCAACGGTATCGCCTTCACCTTTCTTAATTTCTGTTAAAACCCCTTCGTCTTCAGCGGCGATTTGAACATTGACTTTATCGGTTTCCAATTCGACGATGTCATCGCCTTTATTCACCTTTTCACCGACATTTTTTAACCATTTGGCAATGGTACCTTCTGTGATGGATTCCGCCAGTTCCGGAACTTTTACTTCAACCACAATGTTTCCTCCTCAATGATCGGACACGTTATTGGATTTTCAATGCTTCCTTGAAATATAGGGCTTCTTTTAAAATGTTTTCTTGTTCTTGTTTATGAACATCCGGTTCACCAACGGCCGGGCTGGACCGATCGGGGCGACCGACATAGCCAATCGACCATTTGCCGCCTGAGAGGGCAACGAGCCGCGGATAAACAAACGACCATGCGCCCATATTTTTCGGTTCTTCTTGCACCCAAACGATTTCTTTTAAGTTGGTAAAGCGTTTGGCGATTTCAGCAATTTCTACGGCCGGGAACGGATAAAGCTGTTCCACACGGACGATGTGGATGTTATCCGGTACTTCTCCTTTTTGCAATTCGCTTGCCAAATCGACGGCGATTTTCCCGCTCGCGACGATCAAACGGGTAACCTTTTCCGTCTCTGTGCCTGTTCCTTCCTGCTCTATGATAGCTTGGAAGCGTCCAGCCGTCAAAGCTGGGCCATTTACCGTAGCAAGCGGATGGCGTAAGAGGCTCTTCGGTGTAACGATCACTAGCGGACGCACCGCTTCACTTTGCAACAGGGCCGCTTGGCGTCTAATAATATGGAAATATTGACCTGCTGTTGATAGATTAGCGACGATCCAGTTGTTTTCGGCAGCCAACTGTAAAAATCTTTCCAAACGGGCACTGGAATGTTCAGGGCCTTGACCTTCAAAGCCATGCGGCAAGAGCATGACGAGCCCAGATTTTTGCCCCCATTTTGCACGGCTGGCCGAAATGAATTGATCAAACATGACTTGCGCCGTATTGGCAAAGTCGCCAAATTGCGCTTCCCAAAGCACAAGTGTTTCAGGTGCAAAAACATTATAGCCATATTCAAATCCGACCACAGCCGTTTCAGTCAGCGGGCTGTTGTGAATGGCAAACGATGCCCGCGCATCTTTTAGCTGATGGAGCGGGGAAAATGTCTTCCCAGTTTTCGGATCGTGTAAAACCAAGTGCCTGTGGGCGAATGTGCCGCGCTCGGTATCTTGGCCCGTGATGCGAATCGGTGTGCCGTCTTTTAAAATCGAGGCAAACGCAAGTGCTTCTGCATGTCCCCAATCGATTTTACCTTCCGGCGAAATCGCCTCTGCGCGACGGCGCAAAATGCGCTCAAGCTTCGGATAAACCGAAAAGCCTTCCGGCCATTCCAAAAGGTCGGCATTCAAGCGCTTAAGCTCGTCTTCAGGAACCGCAGTATCCATTTCCGGCAGCGGATTTGTCACCGCTTCAGGCGGAGCTGTTTCTTCTGATTTGCCATTGGTATTTGCTTTGACTTCTTCAAAGACGTTTTGCAAATGTTGTTGCAAATCTTCATCAAGCTTGACGACATCGCTTTCAGTGACAACGCCTGCTTTGATCAATTTTTCAGCATAAACGAGCCGCACCGTTGGATGAGCCGTCACTTTTTCATAAAATAACGGCTGGGTGACAAACGGATCGTCCATTTCGTTATGACCAAAGCGGCGATAGCCAACGAGGTCAATAAGAATATCCTTCTTAAACCGTTGACGATAGTCGTAGGCGAATAGAATGACCGCAAGACAAGCTTCCGGATCATCGGCATTGACGTGAATGACCGGAATTTCAAAGCCCTTAGCGAGATCGCTCGCATACCGAGTAGAGCGGTCATCATCGCTTTCCGTTGTAAAACCAATAAGGTTATTAGCAATAATGTGGATCGTGCCTCCGGTTTGATAACCTTTAAGGCGGCTCATGTTTAGCGTTTCCGGGACGACCCCTTCACCGGAAAACGCCGCATCACCATGCACCATGATGGCAAACGCTTTCGTCACATCTTGCTCAGGATAACCGGGCTTCGTGCGATCGTCTTGAGCCGCACGCGCATAGCCTTCGATGACAGGGTCAACGACTTCCAAATGGCTCGGGTTGTTGGCGAGCGTAATTCTCGCTTTTACTTCCCCGTTATCTTTAATGTAACGGTCGCCGCCCAAGTGATATTTCACATCACCCGTCCAGCCGCCTGTGACCGGAACAAATTCTTCCGACGGATAATCTTTATTCGGCGAATGATTGAATTCCGCGATCATGCTGTGATACGGTTTATTTAACACATGGGTCAATACATTCAATCGCCCTCTGTGAGCCATGCCGATGAGAAAGTTTTTCGTTCCATCTTTTAAACCTCGACGAACGAGAGCATTCAACATCGGAACGAGCATGTCAACGCCTTCAATGGAAAACCGCTTTTGACCAACAAATGTCTTGTGAAGGAACTTTTCAAAACCTTCGACTTTTGTCAGTTCTTTCAAGAGATCCAAACGCTCTTCATTTGTCAGTTCGACCTTCACGCCGCTTTTTTCCACTCGCTCGATCAGCCAAGACAATTCCTCTTCATCGTGAATATGGCTGAATTCAAACGCAATGGTTTCTGTATAAATCTTTTTCAGGCGCTCAATGGCGTCAAAGCCCGTATGAACGTCGGCCGGAGCGTTTTTCCAAATCAAACGGGCTGGTATTGCCCGCAAGTCGCTGTCTGTCAGCCCATAATGTTCCGGCTCAAGCATGCGGGTATCTGGCTCTTTTCCGTTGATCGGATAGATGTCAGCGGCCAAATGGCCATAGGTGCGTATATTATCGGCGAGCTTGACAGCCGCCACGATTTTTTCCATATCGGCTTCGGCAAAACCGCCTACTGCACCGCGTGAATGGACTTCGGTAAAACCAGCTGGTGGCGCTCCCCAGCGTTCAAAAAGTTCCCTAAGATCCGCTTCCACCGATTGCGGATCATTTAAATACAACTCATATTGGTCTTGGATATAGCCTAAGTTTGGTCCGTAATATTGTTCCCAAGGCGATCCAACACCGCTTCTCTCCGCTGCCATGAATGGACACTCCTAACTTTGAATGAAATAACAGCAAACTAAGAAGACTGATGAAATAAAACATGACGAGTCACTCAGTTAGGGACTGTGTGCTCGATTTTCCGTCGACCGTGCTGACACCGGACCCCTCTCCCTTTTCCGTTCAATATTTATCTACGTAGCCATTTTAGTACAATAAATCGACAGGATTCAAGTCACAGGGTGCATTTCTTGTGCTTTATTAAAAAATTTCCATGCACCAGTAACAGGAGTCATTCTATTTATAGCATAATGAAACGCACCCGCCAAGAGTGAGCCCTTCTCACCTGAAGTATTTCTTTTTTTATGGTACAGAAAAAGAAAACCTAACTCCCCCCGCTTTTTTCACTACAAGCTTGCGGTGTTTCTTCCCGCAAAAGTCATTACTTCACATATACAAAACTTGGCTCCTGCCAACCTTTTAAACGAGGCTAGAGCGGTAGTGACCCTAAGGCTGGATTGAAAAATGATAGGCTTTCTTACCTAGCATAAGAAAAAACGATAGCCGAAAAGACTATCGTTTGGCATTTATCCTATAAATTTTCTTCATAGCGCTTCTTGGCCACTTGAAGCCGCCAATAAAAAACAAATGCTACCAGAAGAAAAACTAAACCAGCGATCATAAGGCCTTCGGCTCTCCCCGCTGTTTTTCCATCCATGGGCAGGGCAGAACCAATATATAAAAAGGCGCTGATGAATAAAAAGATAAAACTAAAACGTTTGTAGTCGGTGATTTTATGTTTGAGCTGTTTCATTTCCCGATCTTTTTCCATTGTTCTCCCTCCCTTTTCCTACTGTAACATGGAAAAAGGGCAGGATGAACCGGTAAATGCTGTTAATCGCCTAAAGCTTGCTTCAGATCCTCGATGAGGTCGTCGATATCTTCCACGCCGACGGAAAGGCGAATGAGTCCATCCGTAATGCCAAGTTCATCGCGGCGGTCTTTCGGAATGGAGGCGTGCGTCATTTTTGCCGGCACCGAAATTAAACTTTCGACGGCCCCAAGGCTTTCGGCAATAGTAAACCATTTGATCTTCCGCAACACTTGCTCCGATAACGCTTCGCTTCCGACGTCAAAGGAAATCATTCCGCCGAAGCCTGCAGCTTGGGCTTTCGCGATGCTGTGGCCGGGATGGTTTTCTAAACCGGGATAATACACTTTCTTTACCTTCGGATGTTGGGATAAGAAGTCAGCCAATTCCCAGGCGTTCTTCTCATGCGCTTCCATTCTTAATGCCAGCGTGCGTATTCCGCGGATGAGAAGGAATGAATCCTGCGGTCCAAGAATCCCGCCGGTTGAATTTTGGATAAAATGAAGGCGTTCGGCTAATTCTTCGGTTTTTACGACCACTAAGCCGCCCACGACATCACTATGGCCGCTTAAATATTTGGTCGCGCTATGCAGGACGATATCTGCCCCTAATTCCAGCGGGCGTTGAAGATAGGGGGTGTTAAACGTATTATCGACGATTAAAAGGAGCCCCTTTTCGTGCGCCAGTCGGCTCACAGCCCGGAGATCCGTAATTTTAAGGAGCGGATTCGTCGGGGTTTCAATATAAATGGCTTTCGTTTTTTCCGTTAAAGCTCCGGCAAGGGCCTCAAAATCACTCGTATCAACAAACGTAACGTCGATGCCGAAGCGGTTTAATACCTTCGTCATCACCCGGAACGTACCGCCATACACATCATCTGTCATGACAATATGGTCGCCTTTGTCAAAAAGCATCATGACGGCCGTAATCGCCGCCATACCAGATGAGAAGGCAAAGCCTGCATGACCGTTTTCTAATTCTTTGATTAATTCTTCCAGGGCATAGCGCGTTGGGTTTTTCGTCCGCGAATACTCATACCCTCTGTGTTGGCCAGGGCCGTCTTGTTCGTACGTGCTCGTTTGGTAGATCGGTACCGTCACTGCTCCTGTGACTTTATCTCCGGTGATGCCGGCGTGAATCATTTTCGTTTTTAATTTCATGACTACAGGCCTCCCTCATAAATCTTCTTGCTCAAGTAGCGATCGCTTGAATCCGGGAAAATCGTGACGATCACTGTGCCTTTTTTGGCCTTTTTGGCTTCCGCCATCGCTGCCACAAATGCGGCACCAGAAGAACTTCCGACGAGAAGCCCCTCTTTCCGAGCCAGCTCTTTAACCGCTTGGAAGGCGTCATCATCCGGCACCGTATGAAAGGCATCGAAATAGCTTGTGTCCATAAAAGGCGGCAGAAATTCCATCCCGATGCCTTCGGTTTTATGCGGACCGGGTTCACCTCCACCTAAAATAGAGCCTTCGGGTTCAACGATGACCGTCTTTATATTCGGATTTTGTTCCTTCAGGTAACGCGCGCAACCCATGAAAGTGCCGCCGCTTCCCGCTCCAGCAACAAAAATATCCACATGGCCATCGGTATCTCGCCAAATTTCCGGGCCGAGCGTGTGATAATAGGTGTCAGGGTTAGCTGGATTAGAAAACTGTGAAGGGGAATAGGAATTCGGAATCTCTTTTAATAGTTCTTCCGCTTTTTTAATCGCGCCCTTCATCCCCTCTTCAGTCGGCGTATGGATGATTTCTGCGCCGAGCGCTTTCATAATCGCCTGTTTTTCCACACTGAATTTTTCCGGAACACAAAAGATGACGCGCAAATTTTTCCCAATGGCGGAAAGTGCGAGACCAATACCAGTATTCCCTGCTGTCGGTTCAATGATCGTTCCGCCTTCTTGCAACTTTCCGCTCTCCAAAGCATCTTGGATCAAGGCTTGACCGAGCCGGTCCTTGATGCTGCCGCCGGGATTAAAGCTTTCAAGTTTCGCCAAAAGGCGCACGCCGTCAGGGAGCGGAAAAGCGGTGATTTCAACCAAGGGGGTATTTCCAATAAGTTCTTTGACGTTACGATACATATTCATGGCGCCTCATTCCGCAAAAACTTGACGCCATTCGGATTTTCCAGCGAGCATTTTTCGGGCTATGGCTTGCGCCCCTTCTAGGCTGTGATTCGCCGCCCAACCGCATTGGACAGGATTACATGCCGGCACCTCTGTCGCATTGATGACATCGTTTAAGGTTTTTTCAATGGCAAGAAGCACTTCGTCATAGCTTTCATTATTTAAAATCGACAGGTAAAAACCGGTTTGGCATCCCATTGGACTGAGATCAATCACATGATCGATGTGGTTGCGAATGTTTTCCGCCATGAGATGTTCAAGGGAATGAAGCCCTGGCATGTCCATGTGTTCTTTATTCGGTTGGCAAAAGCGGATGTCGTATTTATAAATTTTGTCCCCATGATCGCCTTCTATGACTCCAACGAGTCTGACGTATGGCGCTTTGACCTTGGTATGGTCCAAATTAAAGCTTTCGACATTCATCTTTTTAGCCATGGTTTTTCAACTCCTTCAACATATATAAAATGCATTCCGCCGAATGTTTCGCCGCTGTTTTTAAAAACTGATCAAAAGAAATGTTAGCATCTTTTCCGGCAATATCAGATAATGCGCGAATGATGACAAACGGCACACCGAATTGGTGACACACTTGGGCAATGGCAGCTGCTTCCATTTCCCCGGCTTTTAATTCCGGAAATTTCTGCTTGATAAAAGCCACGCGGTCAGGATCTGAAAGAAACGCATCACCGGTTGCGATTAAGCCTTTTGTCACGCGGGCGGAACCGAACTCCGCTTGACAAGCTTTCTCCGCAATCCCGACGAGGAATGGGTCAGCTGTAAAAGCCGCCGGAAGCTGAGGAACTTGCCCATAGTCATAGCCAAAAGCGGTAACATCCACGTCATGATGGCGAATTTCCGTCGAGATTACGACATCGCCAACGTCCAGGTTTTTGTCGAAACCGCCGGCTGAACCAGTGTTGATGACATAATCAGGTTGAAAACGATCGATTAAAAGCGTGGCTCCCATTGCGGCGTTCACCTTGCCGATGCCGGATTGAAGCAAAACGACATCCAAGCCTTCTAATTGTCCTTCGTAAAAGCGCAAGCCTGCCCATTCTTGTTCACGAAGCCGGCTGATATTTTGCTTTAATAGTGCTACCTCTTCTGCCATCGCGCCGATCATTCCGATGCGCAAAGCGTCCACTCCTATCTGTTATCTTTTGGTCGCATCCATTAACCAGACATATCGGTTTAAAGGTTCAAAGGACACGTCAAACCCGTTTTTCTCAAACAAAACTGCCATGGTTTCCTTCAATGGATAGTACTCAGTTTCCAAATCATGGGCCAGGTGTTGATAACCTTTTTGTAAGGCTTCTTCAACCATAGCCTTTTTCTCGAACAGATTTTTAAACATTGTATCTGCGAAAACGATTTTACCATTTTTCTTTAATAATTGCCCATATAAACGCAAGGCCTGATCTTTTTCATCATCGGTTAAATGATGGAAGGCGTACGAGCTGACAACGGAATTTACCTCCGGGAAGTGGGGAAAATGGAGAAAATCCCCATCATACAAATCTAAATCTGGAAATTTTTCTTTCGCTTTCGTCCGCATTCCCGCACTCGGTTCAATGCCGTGAACGAGGTAACCTTTAGCGAGCAATTTCTCCGTTAAGTTGCCGGTTCCGACGCCAAATTCCAACACATGACCATAGCTGCGCTCGGCCACCGCCTCAAGAATGCGCTCATAATCTTGAAAAACCTCTTTATATTCCTCGTCACCGCCCATGACGGTACTGTCATAAGTGTCGGCCCAATCATTAAAAAGATCAACAAATTCCAACCCCATCACATTCACCTACCCTTATTTCCGAGTAACTTTATAGGTTTAATCAATTTTATAAGTTAAAAGTATCATATTACGGATCATAAAGCAAAAAACCAATCTTATAGCTCAAAACTTATCGATGTTTTTTGGGGCGTGAAAATTTGGCGAAACAAGAAAATTTGTCGCACTTTCTTAACTATATAAAAAAGCCCCAGGGCATGATGCCTCTGAGACTTTTGACTGTATTTTACTTCACACTGATGGGCTGCCAACCTTTGTTGGTCACCCACTGTAAAACGACTTCATAAACTTTTCCGGGGTTTTGTTTATCAGACACTTTTCCGTAAGATTTATCAGGACCGCCGCCATTGCCAAGCCAGAGGATCGTCATCTGATCTTCTGGTATTCCCGTGGCGTATGACAAAGCTTTAACTTTTTCTTCCCAATCTACCGTTCCTTTATCATAGCTCGTGACATGCGGTTCTGACTGCTTTGTCCCAATAGGATGCCACGGCCCCTGAGGTCCTCCGCCTGTCGTATCATAAGACATAGATGCATCGGATGGATTGTTGTTTTGATCAGGTTCGGAAGTATTGGCATTATCCGTCGTATCTTCAGCTGATTGGCTTTGATCGGCATTTTCATCCTTTGTTTGATCTTTTGTATTTTTTTCTTTAGACGTTTGTTTTGTGGTTTTCGGTTTTTGTTGGGCCGCATGATGCGAACTATTTGTCGTTGTTTCCGGCGTATGAAAAATGGACACTAACAAAAACCCGCCGACAAACAGAATGCAGACGATGACAATCCCAATCGCCCAGTTTAGAAAGCGATCGAAGCGTTGTTCTTTTTTCCGCGAAGATCGGGACAACCGAAAATCATCATTTTTTGGCATAGTGACCCTCCTTCACTGTCTCTATAAAATCATAGCATCATTACAGTCCTTTTGCGCAGAAAAAGTCCTGTGCACATCCAACGATCTCTGAAATCTCTTTTATTTTCTCGTTGGCATAAGGTTTTACACGGGTTCAGCCATTTGTACTTTGTAATGCATTCCCTTTTAAGTTTTTCGTAAAGAGTAACAGATTTAGGGCGTCGTCGCCCCCACAGCCATTGCCCATTTGCCTCGTAAAGTGTATGGACCTGTCCAATTTTTAAGGGGAGCAAATGTTGCTTAAATCATTCGCTACGGGAGACGGAACATCCTCTTTTTGACGCGTTTTTCTCCAAACATGTGTATGCGGTTGTCCGGAAGATTATGCTATCACCTGCTTCTTCTAATGCGCAAAAGGTGCAGCCAACCCATTGTCCTTTTATTAAAGTAAAAAAGAAGGATCAAGGTTTCGTATGATCCTTCTCATAAAGACGATTCACGAGTTCTTTGTAGACGTTATAGACAGCATTTCCGTGCTGATGTCTAAGATCAACCACAACCATTACGTATTTGGGATCATCAGCGGGAAAATAGCCTGCAAACCATTGATTCGTATACCCATGCCCCGTTTCGGCGGTCCCGGATTTTCCCGCCACCGGATATTTGGCATCATTGAGGGAATGAGCGGTGCCATCGGGATTTTTCACGACGCCTCTAAGAAGTTGTTCAAGCTTCATCGCCGTATACCTGTCAATGGTTTGTCCCGGTAACTTCTGTTGGGGAAAGGTTGTGAGCGTGACACCAGGTAGCTTATTGTAATCAATTTCGGTTGCGACGCGCACGCTTCGTTTCTCCCCGCCGCGGGCAATGGTGGCCATCATATTGGCCACAGAAAGCGGCGTTAATTTCACATTGCGCTGCCCAATCGCCGTTTGGGCAATCGCCTTATGGTCACGGCGATCTGCTTCATCCTCCCAGATAATATTCTGTCCTTCATCACGAATCTGCCTGAAGTCCTCAAAATGAAACACTTTTCCCGACCATCCCGACTTTTGCATGAGCCCAAGCATAGCTGCAAATTTATCGAGCACTTTAGGGTCGGTTTCCATCAAGCGGTTGGCCAGTGACCCAAACGTATAGTTGCAGCTTTGGTAAAAGCTTTCGGCAAAATCCAATTGACCAAGTCGGCGGTCAGCAGGCCCGTCCCCGTATGGGTTCTGATTGCAATTGAACGTTTCTTCAGGTGAAAGAATATTTTTTTGAATCGCTGCTGCAGCCGTTACGATTTTAAAGACGGATCCGGGATACTGTGGCGTAAGCATATAATTGGGATGAAGAAACGGGCGCTCGGGATCAATGGCCGGACGGCTTGCCATCGCCAAGAGATTACTCGTTTCCGCATCTAAAAGAACAACCCCACCATATTCAATGCCGCTCTGATCTAGTGAGCTCTCCACCATTTCTTGCAGCGATTTATCCAATGTAGAGACGACTTTTAACGGATAATAATCCGATTCGCTTTCCGCTGACAGTTTGACTTCTTCACCAAACAGCGGTTCACCCGTCGCGGTTGTGTGATATAAAAGTTTTTGTTCATGGTGCGACAACAAGAAAGGATCGAAGGCTTCCTCCATGCCGATGACCCCGACCGGTGTTGTTTCTGTCACTACCCCTGCTTTCAATAGTTCCGGATAACGTGAATGGACGAGACTGGCATTTTCTCCAACCGCCCCAACAATATAGGAGGCTTGATCCGGACGCATGTAACGGATGGTCACCA
Organism: Tuberibacillus calidus DSM 17572; assembly: GCF_000430685.1. Lineage (GTDB taxonomy): Bacteria > Bacillota > Bacilli > Bacillales > Sporolactobacillaceae > Tuberibacillus > Tuberibacillus calidus. The sequence continues at coordinate 23,615 of NZ_AUMM01000018.1, forward strand.
CCTCGCAACCGGGAATGCCTAAAGCGTTGACGGCCTTTTTTTGTTCATCCGTCAGTGTCAACGTCTTCAAATCGTAGGCAAAAGGTTTTTTGGCGTGATCCACCGCATATTTCAGAGCCCCCGGGGAGACGCCGATGATTTCTGCCACTTTCTCAACCGGCCAGTCAGTGTTCTTTAAAAACGGAAACAACACGAGCGCATTTTTTTCATCGGCGTTAAGCGCCTGACCGTTTCGATCGACGATGAGGCCGCGGCCATTGTTGATCACAAAGCCAGTCGTTCGTTGCTCAATGCTTTTTTGTATTAAGTTAATGTTTTGCTCAGAAAATGATTCGGTCGAAAAAAGCTGGATGTCCGCAAGCCGCAAGATGAGTGCACAAAAACCGCAAAGAAATAAGATGCCCATAAGGATGAGTCGTTTTCTTATCATCCAACCACTCCTCATCCCCATTTTTGACATCTATAAAAGCGCTTAATCCCGGAAATGAAACAAAGGCCGATGCTTTTTTGGCATCAGCCTTTCCTGTGCTGGCTAGGAAATATAAATGTTTTTTGGTCCAGCAGAAGTAGAACGAAGGCTCCGCCTGCACCTTTAAGGGTTTGGCGGAGCCAAGTTTCTTCAGAAGAGGTTTGTTTCATTCCAACGGTCGCTTTTTACCAAAGGCATTTCCCGTTTATTTTACCGTAACGATTTTCACGCGCAATTCCCCGCCGGGTGTCGGAACGGTGACCTCATCGCCGACCTTTTTGCCAATCAGGCTGCGGCCCATTGGCGAATCGTTGGAAATTTTCCCTTCAAAAGGATCGGATTCGGCACTGCCGACGATCGTGTACGATTCTTCTTCACCATCAGGGAGTTCGATGAACGTTACCGATTTACCAATATTGACAACATCCGGATTATCGGCATCGTCTTCAACGACAACCGAATTGCGGATGATTTGTTCCAATTGTTGAATGCGTGCTTCCACGAATGCTTGCTCGTCTTTTGCAGCATCATATTCCGAGTTTTCAGAGAGGTCTCCGAAGCTGCGGGCCACTTTAATGCGTTCCACCACTTGTTTGCGGCGTTCTGTTTTCAAATATTCCAATTCTTGTTCAAGTTTGCGCTTGCCTTCTGCGGTCATATAATGTTTTTTTTCTTCGGACATACCCTAACACACTCCTTCTTTTGTCTCACTAAAATAAAGAAAAATGGCTCGACGAATTTTTTGGAGCCTTCATTGCCCTGATATGGGTACTGGCCAGAATGCTTTCTTACCAGTATAAAATAATGAACGGTCAAAAACCGTTTCTTTTCAACACCATGCGCATTTTCGAAATCTGTTTCGTTTGAATTATGACCTGTCCAAAACGGCGTTTTCACTAAGCGATGAGGCTTGATTCAAAATGGATCGTATCTTGGTGACCATAAGATCAATGGCAACGGCATTTTGGCCGCCTTCCGGAATAATGATGTCCGCATACCGTTTCGTCGGCTCGACGAATTGGTTATGCATCGGCCGGACGACTGAGAGATATTGCTCAATGACAGAGTTTACGGATCGCCCACGCTCATATGTATCGCGCAGCAATCGACGAATAACGCGGAGATCCGAATCAGTGTCCACAAAAACTTTAATGTCCATTAAGTTCCGGAGGCGCTCATCTTCCAAAATAAGAATGCCCTCCAAAATAATGACATCTTTCGGTTCTATTGGGATAATTTTATCACTTCTCGTGTGAACTGTATAGTCATAAACTGGTTTTTCGATCGGTTCAAAGCGTAGTAATTTTTCAAGATGTTCAATTAAAAGATCATTATCAAAGGCGAGCGGATGATCGTAATTCGTTTTTAACCGTTCTTCCATTGACTTATGATCTTGCGCTTTATAATATGCATCTTGCTCGATGACGGCGATGGATTGATCAGGAAAATTGCGGTATATTTCGTTGGCCACCGTCGTTTTACCCGAGCCGGATCCTCCTGCTACACCAATTATAATCGGTTTTTTTGACATACAACTAACCCTTTCACTCGTTCTTTCGTATACTGACGCTCAAACCGTCACCGATCGGCACGAAAATCGTATCGAATGCCTCGTTTTGGCTGAGCCAACGATTAAAGTCGTGCATCTTGTGCGAGAGCTTTCGCCACCGCTTCGGCGCTTCATCCGGTTCGAGCACAAAACCTCTCAAGAAGACATTATCACAGATGATGACGCCGGTGGCCTCTATTAATGGTGCCACCAAGGTAAAGTACGCCTGATAGTGGGCTTTGCCTGCATCAATCAAGATAAAATCATATGGCGCTCGCTCCGAAAGCGCGTCATGCATAGTGAGAACGTCGCCAGAAAGCACATCTATTTGCGACTCTAAACCAAAGGAGCGGATGTTTTTTAACGCTTCCTCGACCATTTGCGGATCGCGTTCCACCGTCGTAATCCGGCTTTCAGGACCCGCTGCCAGTGCCATTTTCAGTGCTGACCATCCTATGGCCGTGCCTATTTCTAGAATTCGTTTTGGCTGCTTAAGGCGCAAAAATTGTTCCACAAGCGCCATCGCCTCAAGCCGCATGATGGGTATGCGGTTTGCCGTGGCGTGTAATGTGAGAGTTCGCACGGCTTCCGATTCCCGATCATTAAGACGGTTCGCATATTCCCGCCAATCAACAGATACCATTATGACACCCCGTTTTTATAAACACAAGTAGAGAGAAGAGGAGCACCAAGCGGTTACTCCCCTTTCACATGGCTCCATTCACTCCGGTATTTTCTCACATTCGCGTTGTGCTCGTCCAGCGTTTCCGCATAAAGCACTTTTCCATTTGGGCGAGCATAAAAGTATAGGTTTTTGCTAGGAATCGGATTTAAGACCGCGATAATCGATATTTCGCTTGGGTTATTAATTGGACCAGCGGGAAGCCCCTTCACTTTATAAGTGTTATACGGCGAATCGACGTTTAAATCCTTTTCCGTATAAGTCACTATATGCCGCTGTTCAGCGTATGAAATCGTCGGATCGGTTTGCAGAAGCATGTTTCGCTTCAACCGATTGTAAAAGACACCGGCGATCTTCCGGCGGTCGGTCTCATTATTGGCCTCACCTTCAACAAGGGAAGCCATGGTTAATACCTTATGCAAAGAGCCGAGTGAACTCTTCTGAATGTCATCTTGATATTTATTGGCAATCTTACTCGTTTTATCCAACATGGCTTTAATCATCACATCAAGGCTTGGGTTCTTCTTTGTAAATTGATAAGTCGCCGGGAATAAATATCCTTCCAAAGGATATTTTATATTTTTATCCGAAATGGGTGCTTTTAAAAATGGATAATCCTTCAAGTAGTGGGTTTTTATATAATTGCGATCCGCCATTTTCTTTAAAATATCATTTTCGTCTAAATTCGTCTTCTGAGCAATCCGCTTGGCGATATCTTTCACCCAATAGCCTTCAGGTATGGTTAACGTCAGACCATTGGTATACGTTTTCCCCGATTCCATGATGCTGATCACTTCATCAATCGTCATAGAAGGCGATAATTGGTAAACACCGGCCATAAAATCGTTTTCATTTTTATATTTGCAGTAGTAATGAAAAACAGTGCCGTTGCGTATGACCTTTTTTTTCTCGAGAATTTCCCCTATTTCTCCAACCGAAGCACCGTTTGGAATCGTCACGACCACTTTTTTAGCACTATTGGGATCTAAAGGTTTTAAGGCGCGGTTTATATAGAAATAAACCGATCCGACGCCTGCTAAAATAACGACGATAATGGCCGACAATGCGATGACGACAATGCGTCGTACTAACCGATTCTCCTCGGCGCGTTCCAACAACTTTTTATTTTTATCTTCGAAATTAGACAATCACGACGCCCCTTTCAAACGTTCACGACAATTATACTATAAGTTCGTCACTTGTCGAGATAGGGGCGAAATCTGTAAGGGAAATTTAAAGAAATTTTGCCAAATGAGCGCTATCCACCGCTCTCGCAGTCTATTTATCAAATGAAACATTATGACGATCTTACCCATTCAAGATTTTTTACCGTAACCAAGACCTTGGTTGCCCTTATACTAAACTGAAAAATAATGTAAAAAAAGCGGTCTTACAGAGTAAGCCGCTTTTAGATTTCTTCTTCTGAGAACGTATTGATCATTTCTTCGACCATGTCCCATTCTTCATCGGTTTCGATCGGGTAGAGGTTAAAGTCGTCCCCGTTTTCTTCATACCGAAAACCAAATACTTCTTCATAATCGTCATCGTCGGTGTCTTCAGGGGCTTCGACCGGTTTGACGACCATATACGATTTTCCGGTCTCCTCGACATCAAAGGTAAAAAGGACGTCAAATAGATGTTCCTCGCCGTTTTCATCGGGAATAATAATGCGGTCTTCTTCATCATGTTCATGAATATGGTTTGTCATGATCCGTTCCTCCATTTCGCGTCCGATCCAAATAATTTTGTAAAATTAGGACGGCCGCCATTTTATCAATCACTTTTTTCCGTTTACCCCGGCTCACGTCAGCTTCAATCAGCCGGCGTTCTGCTTCCATCGTTGATAACCGTTCATCGGACATCACAACAGGTATGTCAAACCGCTTTCTAAGTTGGCAAGCAAAGGCGAGGCAGTCTTCGCCGCGCTCGCCGACCGTCCCATTCATGTTTTTCGGCAGGCCGACGACTAATCGATCCACTTCATAGGCCTCGATTAACGCGGCAAGGCGTTGGAATAATTCATGTCTTTTATGTTGCGCATAATGGATGGTTTCAATACCTTGCGCTGTCAGTCCAAGCGCATCGCTGATCGCTACCCCGACCGTTTTCGTTCCGTAATCTAAGCCCATGATTCGCATAAACGGCACCTTAATCCCGATATTTTTCCAAATAGGAGGTCACAAGCTCTTCAATAATCTCATCACGCTCCACTTTTCGGATGAGATTGCGTGCGTCTTGGTGCCGCGGGATATAGGCGGGGTCTCCCGATAACAGATACCCAACTATCTGATTGATCGGATTATACCCTTTGTCTTGCAAGGCTTGATAAACCTTGAACAAGACGTCTTTTATGTCTTGTTTATCCGGATCGTCGTGGAAACTAAATTTCATCGTCTTGTCCACAATCGGTCTCCCCCTTATCGCTAAATAACTATTACACTCGCTGAACAGGGTTGATGCTTCAGAACTCCGCTTTAGTTATATGAAACGGCTCTTAAGGTGAGCGGACGCTTTAAAAAGTCCGTCGCAAACTTTGGTCAACCTTGTCCGGCGCGCTAATCAACGTTGGTTCAGTCATACCCGCTGCATTCACGGTTCTTACGCTAAATAGGCACTTATTTTCGGCTTAATACACCTTCAATCCATTCTGGCACAAAGGCGAGCGCTTTGTCGAGTTCGGCGACATTTTTGCCCCCGGCTTGCGCCATGTCTGGCCGTCCTCCGCCTCCGCCGCCGCAACGTTGGGCGACTTCCTTGACGAGTTTTCCGGCATGGAAGCCCTTTTCAATCCAATCTTTCGTCACGCCGCAAACGATGTTCACCTTACCATCGTGAGCAGCTGCTAATACCATAATACCCGATTTGACAGTATTTTTTAACTGGTCGACGGTCGTTCTCAGCCCATTCATATCCAAACCATCGATTCGATGAACAAGAACCGGAACGCCTCCGATCGTTCTGACGTGATTGACCAGCTCACCGACTTGTTGTTGACTTAATTTCGCTATGAGTGAGGCTTTTTCCTTTTCCAGCGTCGATATTTGTTCACGCAGGCCATTAATTCTTTCAGGAATGCCATCTAAATTAGTTTTCAATTCTGATGCTATAGCTTGCATATCTTTTAGGCGTTTATTTAACAAATCAAAGGCGTATTTTCCGGTGACGGCTTCAATGCGCCTTGTACCTGCGCCTATCCCAGCTTCGGATACGATTTTAAACAGGCCGATTTCCGCTGAATTTCGCACGTGGCAGCCACCGCACAATTCCAAACTGTAATCGCCGATTTTTACGACGCGGACAATGTCCCCGTATTTTTCTCCGAATAACGCCATCGCCCCCATGGCTTTGGCTTCCTGCAAGCCTTTTTCCATCGTCTCCACAGGTAGGGATGCCCATATTTTTTCATTAACAATGGCTTCAATCTGCGCCAACTCTTCTTCCGTGATTTTTCCAAAATGGGAAAAATCGAAGCGCAATCGATCCGGGGCAACGAGTGATCCGGCTTGGTTAACATGAGAACCAAGGACATCTTTTAATGCTTGATGCAAAAGATGGGTCGCCGAATGGTTGCGTTCCGCATGCCGGCGGCGTTCACTGTCGATTTTTGCGACAAACTGGTCGCCGACAGTCACCTCTCCTTTTTCTACTACAACAGTATGCAAGTTCTGACCGTTTGGCGCTTTTTGAACGTCCTTAACAATAAGTTTTGCCTGCTCGTTTTCGATGACACCGATATCTGCAACTTGTCCACCGCTTTCGGCATAAAACGGGGTCTGATCAAGCATCACGAGCACTTCTTCGCCGGCTTGGGCTTTCGTGATGCGTTCATTGTTTTTAATCATAACGGTCAAAACGGCTGAAGCCTTTTGTTCACCATAGCCGATAAAACGGCTTTCTTCTGTAATTTCCCGCAATGTCGTGTTTTGCACGTGCATGGAATCAACATCTTGGCGGGCATTTCGAGCTCTTTCTCTTTGTGCGCTTAACGCCTTTTCAAAACCTTCAAGGTCGACCTTTAAGCCTTCTTTTTGGGCATATTCTTCGGTTAATTCAACCGGAAAACCGAATGTATCATAAAGTTTAAATGCCTCTTCCCCTGATAGGACGGTTTCGCCCCGCTCTTTCGCCGTTTTGATTAACCCTGAGAGAATCGCCACACCTTCATGCAAGGTTTCATGGAAGCGCTCCTCTTCGGAACGGATGACTTTTTGCACATAAGGAATGTTGGCGCGCAAATTGTCATAGAAATCACCCATGATGTCGGCGACAACCGGCACGAGTTCATACATAAACGGTTTTTCAAGACCGAGGTCCATCGCAAAGCGGACAGCCCGACGGATTAGACGGCGTAAAACATAACCACGGCCCTCATTGGAAGGCAGTGCCCCATCTGAGATGGCAAACGTAACGGTCCGAATGTGATCGCTGATGACCTTAAACGCTGTGTCACCCTCTTTGGATGCGCCGTATTGTTTTCCGGAGATGCGTTCGATTTGCTGAATGATCGGCAGGAACAGATCCGTATCAAAGTTGGTCTTCCCGTCTTGAATAACCGAAACCATGCGCTCAAGGCCCATCCCTGTATCAATGTTTTTCTTTGGTAGCGGTGTATATGAACCGTCAGGATTATGGTTAAATTGCGAAAAGACGAGGTTCCAAACTTCTAGATAACGCTCGTTTTCGCCTCCCGGATACAATTCCGGGTCATTCGGGTCATCACCGTATTCCGGCCCGCGGTCATAAAAAATTTCAGAGTTCGGTCCACAAGGGCCTTCGCCGATATCCCAGAAGTTTTCTTTCAGGCGAATAATCCGCTCTTCCGGAAGCCCTATTTCTTTATTCCAGATTTCAAAGGCTTCATCATCTTCGGGATGAATGGTGACCGAAAGCCGATCCGGCTCAAAACCAATCCAGTTTTGATCCGTTAAGAATTCCCACGCCCAATGAATGGCTTCCCTTTTAAAATAATCACCAACCGAGAAATTGCCGAGCATTTCAAAAAATGTATGGTGGCGGGCGGTGATGCCGACATTTTCAATATCATTTGTGCGGATCGCTTTTTGGGCATTGCAAATGCGCGGATTATCCGGAACGACACGTCCATCGAAATATTTTTTTAACGTGGCAACCCCACTGTTGATCCAGAGCAGTGACGGATCATCAACGGGAATGAGTGAAGCGCTTGGCTCCACCTTATGCCCTTTTTCTTTGAAAAAATCGAGGAACATTTGACGGACTTCCTTTGACGTTAAACGTTTCATGACAACGACCTCCATTTTTCTTGTAAAAATAATAAAAACCCCCATCCACACAGGGACGAGAGTTGTGCTCACGCGGTACCACCCTGGTTACAAGGCGTAAAGACGCACTTGTCACCTCCACTGATGTTAACGGGTCAACCGGCAGGGATTAGCTGCACTCCGGAGTGGCATCCGTCCGACTCCCCTATGGATTTTCTTTCAGCCGTGGAAAATCCTCTCTGGTTAGGCCGTCGTACGGTTCGCTCCATCAACGCATTTCACGTATAAAAACGGATTATGCCGTCATTATAGATGAGAATCTTCTTCGTTGTCAATTTTTTTTGCGTAGTAATGCCAAAAATGGCGGATGAAGACGCGCAAAGTGATAAAAATCGGCACCGCCACAAGCATGCCGAGCACCCCACCCATATCGCCGCCGACAACAAGTGACAGCATGATAAAAATCGGATGAATGTTGACGCTTTTTCCGACAATCAATGGGCTGAGGATGTTGCCCTCCAAAAAATGAAGAACCAGAATGAACGCTGTGACAAAAATCGCTTTTTTTACAGATAGCGTCACAGCAATAAGAATCGCTGGCACAGCGCCGATTGCTGGTCCGAAATAGGGGATGATATCGGTGATCCCAATAAAAATACCTAAAATCACTGAGTAAGGCATGTGGAGAAGCCATAGGCCGACCGTTGCGATTGCACCCAAAGCAAAGCAAACCATGAGCTGTCCGCGTATATAACTGCCAAGTGAGATGTCGATCTCATGGACAAGGCGAACCGCTTCTTTTCGCCATTTCTTTGGCGTATGCCGATACAGCCAAGATTTGATGGCTTCCAAATCCTTTAATAAATAAAATACTATAAACGGAATCAATAAAATGGTGAAAATAGACCGGAACAATTTTTGAATGCCTTCAACAATTTTGCGAACGATGTTGTTGACACCTTGTTCCACCGAGGCAAGGAGCCGATCAAAGTGGTCATGAACCGTTTCCGGGAAGTCGGATGTCGCGTAATAGAAATGATTCACCTCATGATGATAAAGCCTGGACAATTCCGGAGCTTGTTTGGCAAAACTCCTTAATTGTTCCACAAAGATCGGCGCCCCTTTGACACCCGCATAGATGACCGTCCCAAAAAACAAGACATAGATGATAAGGATCGAAAGCGTTCTTGGTAGACCTTGTTGGTGAAGTTTTTCTATCAGTGGATGCAAAAGATAAGCAATCAAAACTGCGATGAGAAAAGGGGCGAGAATAGCCAAGAGATAGCCAATGGCATGGCCAATGTACGGCAGCAGTTTTAGTATAATCCAGCAATTTAAAAAGATAAGCAAAAGGACGAGCAAACGCTTCAACCAAACGCCAACCGACCACTTTTTCATAAAAAATCCCTCCGTTCTTATCATGCACAAACCAAGCCGGTTCAATCATACGGAGGAATCAAGGACAGTGGCCTTCATCTAAAAGGCCATTGATTATGCATTTTCAACGCGCAATTCACTTTCATCGAATAGATCATCCAATGTTGTCAAGCTGCCATCTTCTTCAACTTGGCTGAGCGACAACCGCCCCTGAATAAGCGACAATTCGATGAAACAATCCCAACAGTAAAATTGATTCGTGCCGATTTTCCCTAAATTTTTGCTTTTACAATTTGGACAATGCATCAACTTCACCTCATGCCACAGCTTTTCCATTTTTTCGGCTTTTCATACGAGCATTTTCCAATCCGGCCAAGTTTTCACAATCAACATTGGGTCAAAAGGCTTATCATGCCCTATGACATTCGAACTGTTTTTATCCAAACTTTTCGATAACCCACACAAATCGAAAAAAATGCCTTATATTATTTGAAAAGGAGGTTGGCAGAATGGCAGAAATGAAGCTCATCCCTTATCGCTTGGAACAAGTGTTGGAGACGGCCGGTGAAACCCCACAGGGTGTGGAACTGGTTCAAGCTCCGGCTGTATGGCAGGAAAGCCGAATGGGCGAAGGAGTGGTCGTTGCCGTTATCGATACCGGTGTACAAGCCGACCATCCCGACCTCAAAGGACGAATCATCGACGGACGCAATTTTACGACAGACTACAATGGTGACCCTCATCAATTTTCCGATAACAATGGGCATGGGACGCATGTCGCGGGAACGATTGCAGCCAACAACGATGAAAATGGCGTCGTCGGTGTTGCTCCGAAAGCAAAGATTTTGGCATTAAAAGTGTTAACCGCAGACGGAAGCGGTCAGTACCAGTGGATTATTGACGCTATCAACTATGCGGTCGATTGGAAAGGACCAAATGGGGAAAAAGTTGGGGTCATCTCGATGTCACTGGGCGGGCCGGATGATGATGAAGACCTGCATAACGCGATTAAAAAAGCCGTTGCTAATGGCATTCCCGTTGTCGTCGCCGCCGGAAATGATGGAGACGACGACGATCGCACCCCGGAATATTCTTATCCTGGGGATTACAATGAAGTGATTCAAGTAGGAGCCATTGACTTCAATCTTAAGCTTGCCCCTTTTTCCAATACGAATGATGAAATTGACTTGGTGGCACCGGGTGTGAATATTTTATCAACCTTCCCAACGAACCGATACGCTGTGTTATCAGGAACATCCATGGCTACCCCGCACGTTTCCGGAGCAGTTGCCCTTTTGATTAATGCCACAAAAGACTATTTCGGACGGAACTTAACCGAAGCAGAACTGTACGCCCAACTCGTAAAAAGGACATTTCCTTTAGGGTTATCGGGACAAGCGGAAGGAAATGGACTCGTTTATTTGAACCTTGTTGAAAAAATTCGTGAGTCTATTAATATTAACAATACCCCTTTAGGCCATGCCTAAAATTGGACAATCTCTCTAAAAAAAAGTTGATCCACGAGCATGTTCTCATGGGTCAACTTTTTTAAATAAACACTTCCTCAAATGGGAAGTCGTCTTCGCTATCGTTTACGCTTTTTGCAAATCGCTGTTCCAGCTTCTCTTTTAATCGCGAATGCCTGCGGTCGACATCGGTTTGGTCGATCGCATATCTTAGGGCCGCCCCTTCCCCGCACATGATTAAATAAGATTTACTGCGAGTAATTGCCGTATAGATTAAATTGCGGCGCAGCATGCGGTGATAGCCCCGTACGACGGGAAGGACGACGATCGGGAATTCACTACCTTGCGATTTATGAATCGAACAACAATACGCAAGGGTAATTTGATTTAAATCCCGCCTTAAATATGAAACTTCAATCCCATCAAACGAAACAACGAGCATGTCTTCGTTTTCTTTCGTTTCCTTAGCCCAAAATATGGCCACGATTTCCCCAATATCACCATTAAAGACATTCGCATCGGGATTGTTGATGAGCTGCAACACCTTATCCCCCGCCCGAAAGACACGATCACCGAATTTTAACGAGCGCTTATCTTCGCTTTCAGGGTTAAACAAATTTTGCAACGCTTCATTAAGGGCGTCGATGCCGGCATTGCCCTTGTAAATCGGCGCTAACACCTGAATGTCCCTCGCCGTGTAACCTTTTTTAATAGCGTTTTCGCATACTTGACAGACGACATCGATGATTTGCGCTTGTTGGCAGTAGAAAAAGCGGCGATCCTCTTTTGGCTGATCAAAATCATCAGGCAAATGCCCGTTTTTAATCGCATGGGCCAGTTCAACGATCGATGAACCTTCAGCTTGCCGGTAAATATCCGTCAATTTGACTGTCGGTATGACCCCTGAGTTGATCAGATCATTTAAAACTTGTCCGGGTCCGACAGAAGGGAGCTGGTCCTCATCGCCAACAATGATCACTTGAGTGGGAAGCGCGAGTGATTTCAGCAAATGGTTAGCCAGCCAAATATCGACCATCGACATTTCATCGATAATGAGGAGGCGGACAGAGAGCGGCTCTTCTTCATCATGTTCAAATTGACCACCGCTACCGCGCCAGCCGAGCAAGCGATGGATGGTCGATGCCGGTAGACCGGTCGATTCACTCATCCGTTTTGCCGCCCGTCCCGTCGGTGCCGCCAAAGCGATCGGAAAGGGCGTGCCGTTACCATAATCTTTAGGGTTTAGGGACAGGCCGTTTATTTCGGCAAAAATCTCAACGATGCCTTTAATCACTGTGGTTTTTCCTGTTCCGGGACCACCGGTCAGCACCATAATGGGTGAGGATAAAGCGGTGCGGATCGCTTCGCGTTGCGAGTCGGCATATTGAATGCCAATCCTTTCCTCCAATGCACCAAGCGCCTCAAAGAATTCACTTTCGGAAAAGCCACCAGCAAACTCCGTCTGTTCTGACAGCTTTTTCACAGACGTCACGAGACCTTTTTCCGCAAAATATAAAGAAGGTAGGTAAACATCCTCTTCTTCGATGACTAATTTCCCCTCTTCTTCTAGAATCTCCATCTCGTGTTTAATGGCTTGCGGATCGATGGTTTCTTCTTGACTTGATAAAAGTTTTTCCGTCCCTTTTACGGTTTCATCATACGGCATGAAAACATGGCCATCGTTCATACAACATTCGTTCAGCCAGTAAAGGATCCCGGCTTGAATGCGCTCGGGATGATGCCCGCTCAACCCCAAAAGACGGCCGATTTCATCAGCACGTTGAAACCCGATGCCCTCTACATCTTGAATCAATCGATAGGGGTTGTTTTGGATGATCTCTAACGCCTGGTTGCCATAGGTTTGATAGATTTTCATCGACAATTGCGGGCCAAACCCGAAATCGGACAGGCCGATCATCACTTTTTCCAAACCTTGATGCTCGAGCAATGTTTCATAGATAAACGTTGCTTTGTCTTTGGATAGCTTCGGGACCTGCTGTAAACAATCGGGATTTTCCAAAATCATCGAGATGGCTTTTTCTCCTAAAGTATCCACAATGCTCTCCGCCGTTTTCCGACCGATTCCCGGGAAAAGATCCCCTGATAAATATTGAGCAATGCCTGCTTTGGATTGGGGCAAGAGTTTGCGAAATTGCTGAACTTCATATTGTTCGCCGTAGCGCGGATGGCGCTTGATGGTCCCGAAAAACTGATACGTTTCGTGCAAGTGAATGACGGGAAAATAACCGCAAACCGCGATGTCCTTATGACTAATGGCTTCATTCGTTTCTTCAATCTTTACCCTCATGACGGTATAGGCATTCTCTTCGCTATGGAAAATAATGTGATGCGGCGTTCCCTTAATATATTTTTTCTCCTCGGAAAAGAGATCCAATGCGGATTGTTCGTTCATCGCGCTTCGCTTCCTTTAGGGCATCTTTTCATGGGACCCGTTTTCCAGTCGGTCGACCTGCTTCAATCCGTTGGCGGCCAGCAGATGGTCAGGCTGGATGGCCAAAGCTTTTTCAAAACAATGGCGCGCTTTAGCGTACGCTTCTTTATAGGCATAAGCGACGCCGAGATTATAGTAGCTATCCGCATGTCGGTCGTCTTGGTCCAGGACGCACTTGAATTGCTCAATGGCTAGATCGACTTCACCGAGCGCCCCAAGACAGAGGGCATATTGAAAACGCGCCTCAAGGTCTGCTTGATTCAATTCGACTGCTCTTTGCAAATGGACGAGCGCCATTCTTTTTTGTTCGAGATGAAAATACGCCATCCCGAGCATATAATGGAGATCCCCATCGGAGACGCCGTTTTTTTCGGCCAACTGGTAGCTCGGTATAGCTTCTTCAAACCGCTTCAGTTCGTAATAGGCATTGCCTAAACCATAATGGGCGGCACCGCATGCTCCATCAAGCGCAATGGCTCTCTCAAAAAACGGCACCGCTTTCTCAGGGTCATGTAAGCGCAGAAGCAAATTGCCAAAATTCGTGTAACCAATCGGATCTTTCGGATTGGCCTCAATGGCTTGGTTAAACGCTTCAGCCGCTTTTTCAAACTGTTTCTCTTTTAGATAACGCCACCCTGTCTCATTCCAATTCGTCATGTTATCACCCGAACCGTTAATTCTCTCGTTAAGTATATCAAAAAAGCAAGCGAGGTTGAAAGCATCGGGTAAATTGCCGTTTGAAGGCTTATTGATAAACTTCAATGTGAATGGGACCGACCCTTCTGTTTTCATCACCAAAGGATACTTTCCATATACCGCGTGAAGGAAAGTGCAGGGAGACCTTATACATATATTTAGCCCCAACCTTTTCTCTGATTTGATTAGAAATCGGTTCCTTTGAATAGGATGGAATGCCATAAATGCTGTCGGTATATACGATTCTTTCTCCCGTGGAGGATACGGTCAAAACCTCGTCGGCATGTTGAAGTTTTTTCCATGTAAAAAGCCATGTCGTATAATAACGGTTGGCATGCACTTTTTGATCCTCAAGAAGCAAAACTTTGCCCTCAATACCATTGACAAGATGGGAAGTACCATCCACTTTCACGATTATGGTTTCTTGATGATCTTTTATCTTGTCATAAATCCCGAAGCCGAGAAAATAAAGAAAGGCAATGGAGAGAGTGATCACCGTGAGACGAAACGTTTTTTTGTTGAAGGACAAGGTAAATTGTAAATTAGGAAGATAAATATAAACTGCAATAATCAAAACAAGCAGGATGAGAACAAAAACGCTAATATAAATAAACATCGAATCCCCCCTTTTTGCTAAATTATACCTCTTTTCCACTAGTCTGAAAACTGTTGAAATTTCCCTGCATAAATTTCTTGACCGCTCTTCCCGCATACTAATCGTACGGGGTGATGCACATGTTTCAAGAGTTATTTGAAGCCGCCATTGTCGGCGGGGGACCGGCCGGATTGAGTGCTGCGCTGACGCTTGGAAGGGCTAGGAGGTCAACAGTCATCATTGATCATCATAAGCCGCGCAATAAAATGGTCCGCCACTCTCACGGTTTTCTGACACGAGACGGCTTATCGCCGCGTGAATTCCGTGAACTCGCAAAGGAAGAATTAAAAAAATACCCTTCCGTCCGATTTATCAATGACGAAATTGTTGATGTGAGGCGGAATCACAAAATTTTTCAGGTCACCACCAAAAATGGCGTTCTTGAAACAAAAAAAATGCTGTTTGCGACTGGCCTTGTCGATGTGCTGCCGGAAATTGATGGGTTCGATGCGGTATACGGAATCAGTGCCTTTATCTGCCCATACTGTGATGGCTGGGAATTTCGCGATAAACCGATTGCGATCATCGGCCATCAATTAGCCGATTTTCATTTTGTTAAAGCGCTCTATGGTTGGAGTCACGATGTCCGCGCTTTTTACGAACGGCAAGTATAACCTCGATGATTCACTGCGGCAAGCCTTTCAGCAAAAAAACATTCCGGTTTTTGAGGAGAAGATTCACAAATTATGGCATTCGGATGGTCAATTGCAGGCCATTGAACTTGAAAGCGGTCAAACCGTTGCGAGAAGCGGCATCTTTTTCAATCCCAAAACCCAACAAAGCTCTCTGATCCCGAAAAAACTTGGGGTTCCTATGGATCAATTGGGTCAATACAAAACAAAAGAAGATGGAAAAACCAATATCGATGGCCTCTACATCGCTGGCGACTGCCGTAACCATCTTCATCAAATTATTCACGCCGCCTCAGACGGTGCCAAAGCAGCCGTCAGCATCAATATGGAACTGTTAAAGGAAGCTTGGGATGAAGTGGGATTGTGAATACAAGACAGTATGGCATCTCTAATCGATACGGGCTTACATAAACAAAATAAAACCACATGGGATGGGCCCCATGTGGCAGCTTTATTATAAAACGGCTTGGACAAAATCGAGTTTTTCAAAGTAATTTTTTTGTAGAACGGTCGTAATGGTGCCGCCGCCAAGACAGATGTCTCCGTCATAAAAGACAACGGCTTGCCCCGGTGTAATCGCCTTTTGTGGTTCATGGAACATCACTTTCACCGTACCGCCTACTTGCGGCATCACGGTGACCGGTTGGTCAGGCTGGCGGTAGCGGAATTTCGCGGTGCAGGTAAAGAGTGATTCCTGCGGCAGGCCGTTGATCCAGTTGACGTTTTCCGCCGTCAAACCTTCGGAGAACAAAGCCGGGTGATTTTCGGGTGCAACGTATAAAATATTGTTTTTCAAATCTTTGCCGCAAACAAACCACGGGCCACCTGGACCGCCGATGCCAAGACCTTGGCGTTGTCCATTTGTGTAGTACATCAGGCCGTCATGCATGCCCTTGTACTCACCGTCAATCGTTCGAATTTCTCCTTTTTGCGCTGGTAAATAGTGGCTGAGAAATTCCTTGAAGTTGCGCTCACCAATAAAACAAATGCCCGTGCTGTCCTTTTTATTGGCGGTTGCCAGTTGATGCGTTCTCGCTATGTCTCTGACTTCCGATTTGGTCAACCCACCGAGCGGGAACATGACTCGGGACAATTGAGCTTCGGTTAATTGATTCAGAAAATACGTTTGATCTTTGCCGCGGTCCACCCCGCGCAACATGCGTACGTGGCCGTCGATGTGTTCAACGCGGGCGTAATGGCCGGTGGCGACATAATCCGCGCCAAGCGCCAAGGCATGCTCTAAAAAGGCTTTAAATTTAATTTCTTTATTGCAGACAACATCGGGATTGGGCGTCCGCCCCGCTTTGTATTCATCCAAAAAATAGGTGAACACCTTGTCCCAATATTCTTTTTCAAAATTGACCGCGTAATAAGGAATGCCAATTTGCCCAGCGACGCGCGAAACATCTTCATAATCTTCCGTTGCCGTACAAACGCCGTTTTCATCGGTATCATCCCAGTTTTTCATGAAAATGCCAACGACATCATACCCTTGTTGCTTAAGAAGTAGTGCCGTCACCGAGGAATCGACGCCCCCGGACATACCGACAACCACCCGTGTTTTTTCCGGTGCTTTGGTCATGGGGCCAACTCCTTTCCTCATTTTGATGTAAAAATGCTCGATTTGTCAGCCGGAATGTTTTGGCTTCTGCCATCCGGAGACCGTTTTCGCGATGATCCGGGCGGCTGTTTCTACTTGCTCTTCCGTATTATATAGGCCAAAGCTGATGCGAAGCGAACTTTTTGCTTGGGGGGCATCACTACCAAACATGGCGGTTAAAACATGGGAGGGTTCGACGGAGCCTGCCGTACAAGCTGAACCGCTCGACACCGCAACACCAGCGAGATCAAGAGCGGATAAAAGTGCTTCAACCCGAGTTCCAGGAAAATATAGATTTAAAATATGTGCCAAGCCATTTTCTAGGTCGCCGTTGATGGCAAAGTCAATGCCTTCTTCCGTTAAACGATCGAGCATCCTTTGACGGAGACGGTACATCATTTGCTTTTTTTCCTCACGGTTTTCACTAACCAGTTTCACCGCCTTGGCCATGCCGACGATGCCGGGGACATTATGCGTACCGGCGCGGCGTTTGCGCTCTTGTTCCCCGCCGTGTTGATAAGTCTCAAGTAATACGCCTTCGCGAATGTACAAAAAACCGACACCCTTAGGGCCATTAAATTTATGGGCGGTGATGGACATTAAATCGACCCCGATGTCGCGCACATTGATCGCCTCTAAGCCGAAAGCTTGGACCGCATCGGTATGAAAGAGCGCGTTTGTCCCTTTTAGGAGAGAGGCAATTTCCTTAATCGGTTGTAAGGTGCCGACTTCATTATTCCCATACATAATGGAAACGAGGATCGTGTCCGGGCGTAACGCGTTTTTAAATGCATCTAGAGAAATCCGGCCTTTCTGATCCACATCCAAATAAGTGACGTCAAAACCTTCTTTTTCAAGATGTTCACATGTATGAAGAACGGCATGGTGCTCGATTTTCGTTGTGATAATATGGCGTCCCAATGCTTGCCGTGCATGAGCGGCACCAATCAAAGCGGCGTTGTCGGATTCTGTTCCACCGCTTGTAAAGATAATTTCCTTTGGAGTAGCCCCAATTTCGGCCGCGATCACTTCACGAGCATCCTCAATCAGTTTTCGCGCTTCTCGGCCAAAATAATGAATGCTTGACGGATTGCCAAAAATTTCACGATAGACGGGGAGCATCGCCTCAACGACAGCCGGATCTACAGGTGTTGTCGCCGCGTGATCGAGATATATATGATCCAACGTATCCACTTCCTCACTGACGATCTTAGATATAAAACATATAAGGATCCTGAACTTGCATATTTTCGTTATAATGCACAAGGTCAGCGACCGACGTGCTTTCTAAAACATCTTTTACCGCATCGCGGATCTTTAACCATAGCTCGCGTTTTGCCGGGTCATCATCATCCATCACTTCCACCGGCTGGATTGGGCCTTCAAGCACCCGAATGATATCTGCGGCCGTAATGTCTTCAGGATTGCGGGATAATTCATACCCGCCATAAGCCCCGCGAATGCTTTTGACAAGTCCTGCATTTCGAAGCGGGGCGATCAATTGTTCAAGGTAATGCTCAGATAAATGATTTTCCGTGGCAATCGTTTTTAATGAGAGAGGTCCCTTGCCATAATTTTTACCTAGGGCCATCATAATCGTTAAGCCGTACCGCCCTTTAGTCGAGATTTTCAAAATCACTCACCTCATCTTTCATTCCGATCATTTCATGTCACTTTTTAGGTACGTCACCATTTATGCGCTCATATTTGCGGCAATAGCTTTTGAACCTTTTATTGACAGATCCCACCTACGCCGCTCAAGCAAAGTCTCATAACCTTCAAAAAAGAAAAACACTGTAGATCAAAGACGGGAATGCTTATTTTAGCGATTAAGGAATGAAGCGATCAATAATAACAATCATCATTATAACATAAGCCGGATATCTTTCGACAATTCGTGACGGTCGCTTCTTCTTGCATTCTCTCGGCGAGTATTGTATTTTTCCAACAGAAGGAGCGTTTGTAGAAATGGATTTATTTGATTATTCAAACTCAAAGAAAATCGCAACACCACTCGCTGACCGGATGCGTCCACGGACACTAGATGAGTTTATCGGTCAAAGTCATATCGTTGGCGAAGGGCGGTTGCTCAGACGGGCCATTTTAGCTGACCATCTGACGCCGATGATTTTCTTTGGGCCGCCTGGAACCGGAAAAACGACGCTGGCCAAAATCATCGCCGGAACAACATCGGCATTTTTTCAACAAATTAATGCAGTAACAAGTGGCGTCCAAGATATTCGCCGCATCACGAGCGAAGCTAAAGAGCGGCTTTCGTTCGAAGAGAAGCGCACGGTCGTTTTTATCGATGAAATTCACCGTTTTAATAAGAGCCAACAAGATGCGCTTTTACCTTTCGTTGAGGATGGGACGATCATCCTCATCGGTGCAACCACGGAAAGCCCGCTCTTTGAAATCAATGCTGCGCTCTTGAGTCGTTCGCGGCTTTTTCGATTCGAGCCATTGTCAGACGATGACATTAAACACGTCTTACAACAAGCATTGCAAGATAAGGAAAGAGGATACGGGAATTATCCAATTCGTATCGAAGAGGATGCCTTGGATCATCTCGTCAATGTGGCCAATGGCGATGCCCGTACAGCTCTATCAGCGCTTGAGTTGGCTGTATTAACAACGCCGCCGGATAAAAATGGTGATATTCACATTACGCTTGAGGTAGCTGAAGAATCGATACAGGAACGCGTGCTCCAATACGATAAAAACGGCGATAACCATTACGACACCATTTCTGCTTTTATTAAGAGCATGCGCGGGTCCGACCCCGATGCGACGATGTATTGGCTAGCCAAAATGATAGCCGCGGGAGAAGACCCCCGCTTCATTGCCCGGCGCATTTATGTCCATGCCGCTGAAGATGTCGGCATGGCTGACCCTAATGCGCTGCTCATCGCTCAAGCAGCCGCTTATGCGGTCGAGTATGTCGGCATGCCTGAAGCGCGCATCCCGTTGGCCGAAGCGGCCTTATACATTGCCACTGCACCAAAATCCAACAGTGTTGTCATGGCCATCGATCAAGCGCTCAAAACCGTCCGCGAAGAAAGAACGGGAGAAGTCCCCATTCACCTGAGAGATGCCCACCATAAGGGCGCCGGAAAGCGATTAGGTCACGGCGTCGATTATAAATACCCTCATGATTTTCAAGATGGCTACGTCCCTCAGGCTTACTTGCCAAAGACGTTAGAAGGCCGCAAATTTTATGCACCGTCACCTCGAGGTTACGAAAAAACGGTACAAAAACGGCTGGATTACTGGCAGATGCGCCGGAATGAAACACCAGAAAAATAAAAGATATATAGAAAATTTTATAGTTTATGGTATAAACTGCCTGATTTTTGTCAATGATTTTGACAAAACCTAATAAACTTCTAAGGAGAGGTCAAAACATGACAAAAGTAAGGCAAGATGCTTGGAGCCACGAGGATGATTTACTCCTAGCCGAAACGGTGTTGAGGCATATTCGCGAAGGTTCAACTCAATTGGATGCCTTTGAGGAAGTCGGTGACAAATTGAATCGCACTGGGGCAGCTTGCGGCTTTCGCTGGAATGCGATCGTTCGCAAAAAATATGAAAAGGCAATCGAATTGGCTAAAAGGCAGCGCAAACAATTAAAGCGCGCCAACCAAAGACGACCAAGAGTTTGGACCCAAGCGGCCGATGGTGCTTCTCAGCAAGCTCTCGAAATGCCCATTGCCACCGCAACTGGTGAGAAAACCATCACGCTTTCCGATGTCATCGTTTTTCTACAAAACTTACAAACTCATGATCATCAAAGCGATCGCCTCGCTAAGGAAAATGAGGAACTGAAAGCCAGAAATAAAGAGCTGGAAGAAAAAGTTGCTCAGTTGGAAAAAGAAAACGAAAAAATCAAGAAGAACCAAAAGACAATCGAAGAAGACTATCAAGCACTCATCGGTATTATGGACCGTGCACGCCGCATGGTCATGCTGCAGGACGATAATGAATCCACGGCTCCAAAATTTAAAATGGACAAAAACGGAAATCTTGAAAAACTGGCAAAATAAAACGACGGTTTTTGTCCGTCGTTTTTTATACGGTATCGTTTTTCAAGTCGGCATCAGGGAACAATGGCCCAGCCTTCGTCCAGAACACTGGGTCGAGCTGAGTTTTTTCTTTACCTTTCAAGGTAAGCGTAAAAAATGGTGAGTACGTCCGCGTGATGATGGAAAATGCTAAAAAACATACAGAGAGTCCCAATAGTGCCGTATTCGACTCGAGTTTTGAACCCGCCTCAGGCAGGTGGGTGCCCTGTTCTTTTCTTCATACGTCCACTCTTTGGAGGCCTGTATTCCGAAAAGAAACGTCCGGGCTCCCTTTCAAATGGTGTTCGGTCAAAACATGTAGTCTGCTACGGTCACATCAGGACTCTCTGCTTGATTTGTAACTGTATTTTATCATACATCTGTTTGGGCTTCAAGGGCATCTGCCCCTGAATTACCCCGTTTTCAATTAAGACTCCGCGGCGAGTTCCTTTTTGTCAGTCAATTTCAAAGCTAGTTCCTTAAGCTGCTTGGCGGAGACCGGTGCCGGGGCTTCCGTTAACAAGTCCGTCGCATTGGCCGTTTTTGGAAAAGCGATGGTATCACGGAGAGACGATCTTCCGCTTAATAACATGACGATGCGGTCAATACCTAAAGCAATACCGCCATGCGGTGGAGCACCATAATCAAAGGCTTCGAGGAGAAAACCGAACTGCGCCTCAGCATCGGCTAAATCGAACCCGAGCAATTTAAACATGCGTTCTTGCATATCGCGCCGGTAAATCCGTCGCGAACCGCTGCCAAGTTCAAAGCCGTTTAACACTAGGTCATACGCCTCCGCCCGGACGACACCAGGGTTGGTTTCCAAAAATTCCATATCCTCTTCCATCGGCATCGTAAACGGATGATGTTCCGCTACATAACGACCCTCTTCCTCATCCCATGAAAAGAGCGGGAATTCCGTCACCCATAAAAAGTTGAAACGTTTTTGATCAATGAGACCAAGTTCTTTTCCTAGTTTCAAGCGCAAAGCACCAAGGCTGTTTGCAACAACTTGCGGTTTATCGGCAACGAACAAGAGAAGATCGCCGTCTTTTGCACTCGTAGCCGTTTTGATTTGTTGAGCCGTTTCTTCATCAATAAACTTGGCGATGGGACCCTTAAAATTCCCTTCCTCGACTTTCAACCAAGCTAAACCTTTGGCCCCATATTGGTTGACAAATTCCGTTAATTCATCGATCGTTTTTCTGGAGAAATCGCTAGCTCGTCCCTCGACATTCAAGGCTTTCACTTGTCCGCCGGAATTCACGGCATCGGCAAACACTTTAAATCCGCTATTTTCCACAGCTTTGGACACATCGAGCAATTCCATCCCGAAGCGCGTATCCGGTTTATCGCTACCATAACGCGCCATCGCTTCTTGCCACGTCAAGCGTGGAAATGGCGTTGGCAGATCCAAGCCGAGCGTGTTTTTTACAATGCTTTTCATCATGTCCTCAATCAGGGCAAAAAACGGTTCTTTTTCGAAGAAAGACACCTCAATATCAATCTGCGTGAATTCCGGTTGGCGATCGGCCCGCAAGTCTTCATCGCGGAAACAACGGACAATTTGGTAATATTTATCCATTCCGCCGACCATGAGCAGTTGTTTAAACAGCTGTGGTGATTGAGGCAATGCAAAAAATGACCCAGGATGGACGCGGCTCGGAACGAGATAATCACGAGCCCCTTCAGGCGTACTGCGCGTCAGCATCGGCGTCTCAACTTCAAGAAAACCGCGGGAATCCAGAAAGTCTCGGATGGCTTTATTCGTTTTATGGCGAAGTTGGAATGTCTTCTGCATGACGGGACGGCGCAAATCCAGATAGCGATATTTTAGGCGTACTTCCTCAGAAGCTTCCGTGTCATCGGTAATGGAAAAAGGCGGCGTTTTGGATTCATTAATCACGCGTATGGTGTCAACGCGCACTTCAATTTTCCCCGTTGGCATTTTTTCATTAACAGCGCCTGGATCACGGGCAACCACCGTTCCTTCGACCTCGATCACATATTCGCTGCGTACGGTTTCAGCGACTTCCATTGCTTCTTTTGACACTTCCGGATTGCAAACGACTTGAACGATGCCTTCACGGTCGCGCAAGTCAATAAAAATTAATCCGCCGAGGTCACGCCGGCGCGCCACCCATCCTTGTAAGCGAACATATTCACCAATATGCGTTTCGGATAATAGACCGCAATAAATCGTTCGTCCCATAGGCTTAATCCTCCAATTTCGTTTTCAAGTAGTCAATGATTTGATCTTCTTCCACGTCCACTTGCTCACCCGTTTCCATGTCTTTAATCGATAGCACATGGCGGGCGATTTCATCATCACCGAGAACGGCGACAAACCTTGCCCCCAAGCGGTCGGCTTGCTTAAATTGCGCTTTGACTTTTCGGTCCATATAGTCCATGTCAGCTGAAATGCCGGCTTTCCGACAGGCATATAAAAGCTTCGTTGCAACCGCTCTAGCCTTTTCGCCAATCGGCGCAAAGAAGCAATCCAATGTCCGAGAGCCGCTGACTTCAAGGCCTTCTGCTTTCATCGCAAGAATCACGCGTTCAAAACTCAGGCCGAAGCCGATGCCGGAAACGCGAGGGCCGCCAAATTCTTCAACAAGACCGTTGTAACGTCCGCCGCCGCAAAGCGTCGTAATCGCCCCGAAGTCGGCACCCATAATTTCAAAAGTTGTGTGATGATAATAATCGAGCCCTCGGACCAATGTCGGGTCGACTTCATAAGTGATCCCCATATCATCAAGCGCTTCTTTAACAGCATGGAAAAAGGCTTTTGAAGATTCATTTAAGTAATCCAAAATCGATGGGGCAGATTGGATTAACGGATGCTCCCGGTCCACCTTGCAGTCCAAAATGCGGAGCGGATTGCGTTCAAGCCGATTTTGGCAATCCTCACAAAACTCCCCGATGGCAGGGGAAAAGTGACGAATGAGCGCTTCTCGATGTTTTTTTCGGCTGTCAAGGTCGCCGAGGCTATTGATGACGAGTTTTAACTGTTTTAAACCCAACCGCTTGTAAAACTCGAGGGCAAGAGAGATCACCTCAGCATCAATATGCGGGTCATCCGAGCCGATCGCCTCTACTCCAAACTGGGTAAACTGACGTTGTCTTCCGGCTTGCGGACGCTCATAACGAAACATCGGCCCGCAATAATAAAGTTTGACAGGTTGGTTTGGGTCTCCGTACATTTTATTTTCGACGTACGAACGGACGACGGGTGCTGTCCCTTCCGGACGTAGTGTTAAGCTTCGATTTCCTCTATCCGTAAAAGTGTACATTTCTTTTTGGACAATGTCGGTCGTCTCGCCGACTCCTCGTTGGAACAAATCCGTTGCTTCAAACATAGGTGTGCGTATTTCTCCGTAATTGTATAATCGGCACACTTCTTCAGCGGTCTTCTCCATTCGCTTCCAAATCGACATGTCGCTTGGCAATAGATCAACAGTGCCTCTTGGAACGGTAATGATAGCCATATGATTCCTCCTCCAAAATAAAAATCCCTTGTTCGCGAACGGAACAAGGGACGAGTTTACCCGTGGTGCCACCCTTATTGGAATTTTGAATAAAATTCCCACTTCACCATTAACGCCGGTTGCGCGGTTTTTCCTACTCACCAAAAGGCAATCCCAGGCTTTCAGAAAAACACCTCGGAAGTGTCCTTCATCGGCCGTCAGCGCAGGAATGCTTTCAGCCACGGCATTCCCTCTCTGGGCGTGCGGTCCCCGACTACTCTCTTCGTCATCGGTGATGACTCTCCAATTTAACATTCTCGGTTTTTTCTTATCATAAAAACTGTAACGTCATTTGTCAAGAAAAACTACCGTTGGATTCGCCTTTTTAGTTCGCTGACCGATTCTCTCGCGTGAAAAATCGGCTGCCCCATGGCTTCATCTCTGAAATGCCCGGCCGAATGCGGGATTTCCACATGGTGGGAGTGAACCATTCGGTAGTACTGTTTCATTGAAACGCGCATCCGCCATCCATCCATTCATTGCGTTTTTATTTAGGATGGACGGAGGAGGCAAAACTTAAACGGTTATTTTTCCACAATAATCGTCACAGGTCCATCATTGATGAGCTCAACAGCCATCATAGCCCCAAAAACACCCGTTTCCACCGGCAATCCATTTGCCCGAAGCTTTTCATTAAAATACGTATATAACCGTTCGGCATCGTGTGGTTTGGCAGCTTCCATAAAATTCGGTCGCCGTCCCTTTGAAACGTCGCCGTAGAGCGTAAATTGGGACACCGATAGAATCTCGCCGCCAACATCTTTCACGGACAGATTCATTTTTTGATCGTCATCTTCAAAAATGCGCAACCCGCTGATTTTATCGGCAATAAAATCGGCTTCAGCTTCGGTATCACCGACTTTGATGCCCACAAGCAGCAATAGCCCCTGGCCGATTTCTCCTGTGACTTGACCATCCACCGTGACCTTTGCTTTTTTTACTCTTTGGACGACGACTTTCATGAATGACTCTCCTTAACGTGCATATCTTTTATTAGAACTTCGTCACATGGCTAGGTTTTCTTTGTTTACGACTCCATCACCCGTTTGACCGCATAAATATCGGGAATCCGTTTGATTCTTTCTACGACGCGAATGAGGTGGTTGATATTGTGAATGGCAATGGTCATGTGAATTAAAGCCACTTTATTGCGATCGGCCTTACCAGATACAGCATTGATCGGCGTTTTCGTTTCGGCGACCGCTTGGAGCACTTCGTTTAAAAGCCCATTTCGGTCAAAACCGGTGATTTCGATATCCACATTATATTGTTTTTGTGTATCCGATTCGCTTTCCCATTCCACTTCGATCAGACGGTGACTCGTGCAATCTTGTTGCAGGTTGGGACAATTCACCCTGTGGATGGAAACGCCGCGACCTTTTGTGATATACCCGATAATCTCATCACCAGGAACAGGGTTGCAGCATTTAGAAAGGCGAATCAACACATTATCGATGCCCTTAACACGAACCCCGCTATCTTTCCGCCGTTTCGGCTTATACGCCTTGACATCAGGGAAGGATTTTAAAATGTTTTCCGCTTGACTTTCTTGATCTTTACGAAGTTTTTCCGTCAATCGCGTGACGACTTGTTTTGGTGTGATGCCGTTATAGCCCACCGCCGCGTATATTTCCTCGGCATTGGAAAAATTATATTTCCGTGCGACATTTTCTATATTTTCCGCAACCAATATGTCTTTCGGGTCATACCCTTGATTTTTTAATTCTTTTTCGATTAATTCCTTACCCTTGATGACATTTTCCTCACGGCGTTGTTTCTTATACCATTGGCGAATTTTATTCTTGGCATGGGAACTTGCGGTAATCTTCAGCCAATCCTGTGAAGGCCCGTACGAATGCTTGCTCGTCATGACCTCGACGATATCGCCTGTTTTTAACTTATAGTCCAACGGAACCATTTTTCCGTTTACCTTTGCGCCGACAGTATGGTTGCCAATTTCGGTATGCACGCGATAGGCAAAATCAATGGGCACAGACCCAGCCGGAAGCTCAATGACATCGCCTTTAGGCGTAAAGACAAAAACCATATCTGAAAACAAATCCACTTTGAGGTTTTCCATGAACTCTTTGGCATTAGATGTTTCATTTTGCCACTCGAGTATGCGCCGAAACCATGCTAATTTGTCTTCAAACTTATCGTTCACATTAACTTTCTTGCCTTCTTTATAAGCCCAGTGAGCGGCAATCCCGTATTCAGCGACCTTATGCATTTCCTCTGTTCGAATTTGCACTTCTAACGGGTCGCCGTTCGGTCCTACGACGGTCGTGTGCAGCGACTGGTACATATTCGCCTTGGGCATGGCAATATAATCTTTAAAGCGCCCCGGCATCGGTTTCCAGTGTGTATGAATAATGCCGAGCACAGCATAGCAATCCTTGATGCTCTTAACGATGACGCGGACCGCGAGCAGATCATAAATGTCATTAAATTGCTTGTTTTGGTGTACCATTTTATGGTAAATGCTATAAATATGTTTTGGTCGTCCGTAAATCGTTGCTTCAATGTTGACTTCTTTTAAAAGCTTCTTGATCGTTTCGATGGCTTCCTTAATATCTTGCTCGCGCTCGTTTCGTTTCTTTTTCATCAAGTTGACAATTTTATAATATTGTTGGGGGTTTAGGAACCGTAAGGCGATATCTTCCAATTCCCATTTAATCGTTGATATCCCGAGGCGGTAGGCGAGCGGGGCAAAAATTTCCAATGTTTCTTTAGCCTTTTGGACTTGTTTATCGGCCGGCATATACTTTAACGTCCGCATGTTATGAAGGCGGTCTGCGAGTTTGATAAGCACGCAACGGATGTCTTGAGCCATGGCTACAAACATTTTCCGATGATTTTCCGCTTGCTGATCTTCCTTGGACGTATATTCAAAACGGCGAAGTTTCGTAACCCCATCGACTAACGTCGCGACCTCTTCACCGAATTGCGTTTTTATATCTTCTAACGTTACCGATGTATCTTCCACAACGTCATGTAAAAGGCCTCCGATGATTGTCGTTTTATCCATATCTAAATCGACGAGGATTTCCGCAACTTCCACCGGATGGTTAATATAAGGCTCACCGGATCGTCGGGTTTGCCCACGATGGGCTTCTGAGGCAAACCGGTAAGCCTTCTCGATTTCTTCTATATCATTCGGGTCTAAATATTTGGATGCTTTTTCCCGCAAAGTCTCGAAAGTCATACAACCCATCACCTTATCAGACAAGCTGAATATTGATTCTATTATCCTTAATTATCGGATTTGTGTAAAGCCATAACATCCGTGCGTCTTTCGCAGATCAATCTGGCTCATCGGCACATCTGCCGGTTTCATCCAATACCTTCTTAAAAAAGGAAAAAACTTAAAACAATAGGAAAGTTGACTCATAGAGCGATATTTCAACCACCTTGATATATAGTGAGAAAATGAAAGGCGTTTCACTATATATATACGTTGCGGCGGAAACGAAGCCCCAAATGAGTCAACCTTTCATCCATTAATACTTCATCAATGTGAAAATATCATACCCTTTTAGGTTTTCTCGTCCACCGAGCTCAGTTAATTCAATCAGGAAAGCCAAGCCGCAGACGATGCCGCCTAGTTTTTCTACCAATTGAATGGTCGCATTAATCGTTCCACCAGTAGCCAGCAAATCATCGACGATAATCACCCTTTGCCCCGGTTTAATCGCATCTTTATGAATCGTGAGGGCGTCTTTTCCGTATTCCAAACCATAATCCACTTGGATGACTTCCCGCGGCAATTTTCCAGGTTTTCTCACCGGTACAAAACCTAAATCTAAAGCATAGGCAACGGGGCAACCGACGATAAAACCGCGCGCCTCCGGACCGACAACGATATCGGCATTTTTATGGCGACCGTATTCAGCAATTTCCTGAATTGCACTTTTAAAAACCTTCCCGTCTTGCATCAGCGGGGTAATATCCTTAAATACGATTCCTTCTTTCGGGAAGTTCTCGACAATTTCTATATACTCTTTATAGTCCATCCTGCATGTGCCTCCTCAGGCTTATTTTGTCTATCAGCAAAACGGCTGAACCACTGTTTCAATTCTTGACGCCCGGACAACACAAAGGTTTCTTCCAATTTCACTTGCTCCCGCAGCCTTTGATATAGCTTAGAAGAAGTGATCGGCTTTTTAACCGGGTCGCGGACAACGGTCAACTGTCCGTTCTCTATTTTAACAAACTCAAGTTCGGAAAACACGTCTAAAATAAATCGCGAAAGCCCAGCCGACCAACGAAACACGGAAGACAATTCGCGAATGCTATCGTCCATAGTGATATTTTCTTTCCTCAATAAATAAATATATGATTTCTTAAAATGCTCTCTACT
Source organism: Tuberibacillus calidus DSM 17572 (assembly GCF_000430685.1). GTDB lineage: Bacteria > Bacillota > Bacilli > Bacillales > Sporolactobacillaceae > Tuberibacillus > Tuberibacillus calidus. The sequence goes on from NZ_AUMM01000018.1 coordinate 52,381, forward strand.
CGGTAATTGTGAAAAAAAGCGTGTTTCTTCCTGGTAGAAGACGGCATAAATCCGTTCTGGAAACGGGTGTGTCTCAAAAAGCGTCGTGATTTGCTTCTCGGTTTCCGGCAAATCTAAAAGCACCCAAAAGGGGCGACTTGACGCAAGGGCATTGTCCATATCTTCGCCAAAACAGATGGGAATGTGTAGATCCTGAATGGACAAGCGCTCCAAGGTATGTTTTCTAAAATAAATAAACAATGTTTGATTTTGAGGCAGATTTTGGAGTGATGTCCGGATTTCCTTGTAATTCCGCCAGTCAAAAAGCTGCCACGAATGCGCCTTAAAATCATCAATCATCACTTGTGGTTTCCTGCGCCCGTTCCATTCGTTAATGGTTAAAACGCCGACGACGGCTAGCTCACAATCGGAGGCAATGTGGTGGTAAAAAGACCCTTTTCCGAAAGCGACACCGTCAAGACAATCATCCTCTTTTTTAAAAAGTAATTTCAAGTGATCTTTTTGGGCACCAATTTGTCTGATGTCACTTAAGCGTAGGTTCTCAATGATAAAGCGCGGTTTTGGATTACCAACACCGAAAGGCGCGAGTTGCTCCAAAGATTCAATGAACGAAATGGTGACGTCTTCTAAGTGTAAGTAACCTTCCGCGTGGGTTTTGGGGACAAAGTCTTCCGGGTCGAGACGATCATCGGCGATGGCGTTGAGCCGTTCGGCTAAAACCGGTAAGTTTTCAGCAGGAAGCGTCATGCCAGCAGCCATAGCATGGCCGCCAAAACGAAGCAATAAGTCTCGGCATTGGTTGAGAGCCTCAAAAATATTAAAACCTTCAATGCTTCGCGCAGAGCCTTTGGCCAATCCTGTATCGGGGTCAATGGAAAAAACAAGCGTCGGTCGGTAAAAGCTTTCCATTAGCCGCGAGCAAGCGATGCCAACAACCCCTTCATGCCAGTCTTCCTTGGCAATCACTAAGACATTTTTTAAATGATTAGGGACAGCCTCCGCAAGCCTCCGAGCCTCAGAAGTGATCTGATCGACGACCGCTTTTCTTTCGGTGTTATAGTATTCAAGTTGCTGGGCAAGCGGATAAGCTTCGTTCATATCGGTGGATAGCATGAGCTCAATGGCCGGTTCAGCATGAGCCATGCGTCCCGCGGCGTTGATGCGCGGCCCGAGCAGAAAGCCAATGTCCTCTTCTGTCACAGCTTGCGGATGAATGCCGGCGATTTCCATCAACGCCTTTAGTCCCGGTCGGGTGTCGTTTGCAAGGCGTTTAAGCCCTTTGGTCACGATCAAACGGTTTTCATCGAGAAGCGGCATGAGGTCGGCCACGGTCCCAACCGCTGCAAGATCAAGAAGGTCATCTGGCGCCTCACCCATCAAAGCGTGAATGACCTTAAAAGCGATGCCGGCACCACATAAGGATTTAAACGGATAAGGGCACTCTGGCTGTTTCGGATTGATGATGACATAGGCGTCCGGCAATTCAGGCGGTGGTTCATGATGGTCGGTGACAATATAATCAAGGCCCATAAGTCGCGCCGCCTCTGCCGCTTCATGGGCAGCGATCCCTGTGTCAACGGTCACAACAAGACTGACGCCTTCCGCCCTTGCTTTTTCCAATGCTGGAATATTCGGACCGTATCCTTCCGTAAACCGATTAGGGACATAAAAACGAACATCCCCACCTAGATTTCTTAATCCCGAGACCATAATGGCCGTGGCCGTAACGCCATCGGCATCATAATCGCCGAAAACGAGTATTTTTTCTTTATTTTGAAGCGCCTGATGAATGCGCTCGACAGCCTGCATCATCCCACGCATCATGTAAGGATCATAATAGGCTTTTTTATCAATGTTCAAAAAGGCGAGAGCGCTTTCCGGGTCTTGCAATCCCCGATGATGTAACAGTGCGGCGATCGGCTCGGAAACGCCGATTTCATCCGCTAATTGCCGAACCGCTTCCTCATTTTGATGTTGGATGACCCATCTCGTTCTGGGGTAAAGCAAAGAAGCCACTCCTTCCCATCTCCGTTTTCAGCCCTCACCAGTTATTCGTTGCTGTCGCGTTTGTCCGAATTTCCCGTTTTCGTTTCGCCACTATGGCTTTGTCCTTGGCGTTCTCTTTCCAACCGTTTAATCTGCCTTTCAAGTTGATAAAACCGGACGGCACCGATCACGCCGATGAAAAGCGCTCCGAGGAATGCCGAGCCAAGAATAATCAGAATGAGCGGCCATTTGGCTTGACCGAAAACATAATTAAAAGTGACCGGATTCACATTGGCAACTGAAAAAATGGCGATAACGAGCGCAAGAAAAATGGCCAAAATAAATGCCCACGGTCCTTTCATGACGACACTCCTTTAAAAAATCTGGGGTCAGACCCATCCGAGCCGGACCCCTCCTTAATGAGACCATGCCTTTAAGATTGCACTTGAGGAAGTTTTTTGCGTTTGCGTTCTTTTTTCATATATTGAAATTTCATGACCGCCCAGAGCGGTGAGGCAATAAAAATGGATGAATAAACGCCGCAAATTAATCCGACGAAGATCGCTACATTGAACGTCCAAATTTCGTGACTGCCAAAAATCATTAGCGCTATGACAGCAATTAACACCGTAACGACCGTGTTAATTGAACGCACGAGCGTCTGACGAATACTAGTATTGATAATGTCTGCCAGATCCTCAAATGTTTTCGCTTTCTTCTTGCGGTTTTGCATGTTTTCACGAATCCGGTCAAAGGTAACGATCGTATCGTTAATCGAGTAGCCGACGATCGTTAATACAGCAGCAATAAAAACAATATTCACCTCGAGATGCAAGAGACTGAAAACAGATATGATGAAAAAAGCATCGTGTAAAAGGGCAATGACCGCCGCCAAGCCTTGCAAAAATTCAAAGCGAATCCATACATAGATAATGATGAACACGGAAGAGATCAAGACGGCCCAAAACGCATTTTTGGCCAGTTCACGGCCGATTTGCGGTGAGACCTTGCTCACGTTAGGCTCAACGCCGAATTTTTCTTTAATATCCGCTTTCACTTTCACTTCTTCTTTTTGACTAAGGACATCGCGTAAAGTGACACTCGCGATGTTATGGTTTTGCCCCGATAAAACCGGGCGCTCTGTGCGAAAGCCCATTTTCTCGAATTCCGCCGTCACCTCATTGATGGACAAGGGGTGTTTGGCTTGCAAATCAACACGCGTCCCGCTGGCAAAATCAATGCCGAGGTTTAAGCCGAACACAAATAAGCTGATGATCCCGAGAATGGATAAGACGATCGAAAAGGTAAAGAATTTGTTCCGGTGTTTAACGAAATCGAAGTTTTTAAAGATCACGGATATCACCCTTCTTTACACCGAAATAACCGGGTTTTTGATCCAGTGCACGGCTTGAAACCCATAGCGCAGTTAACAAACGGGCGCCAAAAACGGCCGTGATAAAGCTGGCTAAAATGCTGATGATCAGCATGATCGCAAAACCCTTTACAGAGCTTGTCCCATAGAAAAACATGACGATACCAGCAAGGATCGTTGTTAAGTTGGCGTCAAAAATGGTGCCGAAAGACCGATGGTTCCCGGCTTTAAACGCCGAGCGAATCGATTTTCCGGAACGAATTTCTTCCTTAATTCGCTCAAGCGTAATGATATTCGCGTCCACCGCCATGCCGACCCCTAAAATGAGGGCGGCAATACCCGGTAACGTCAGTACCGCTTGCATGCCGACGAAGACGGCGAGGACAAGATAAATGTATGCGACTAATGTGATATTCGCGATCAGCCCGCCAAAGCGGTAGAAGATAAGCATAAACAGGAAAATCGCAATAATACCGACGATCCCAGCGGTGATCGCTTTATTGAGTGCGTTCACCCCAAGTTGGGCACCAACGGAGTTTGAATAAACTTCTTTCATCTTTACTGGCAAAGCGCCGGCATTCAACAAGTCGGCAAGATTTTGCGCCTCTTCCGTTGTAAACGACCCAGTAATCATGACATTGTTCGTGTTCAATTCTTCCGTCACACTTGGTGCCGAAATAAAAGCCGGTTTTTCTTTCTTACTTTCTTCTTTGTAGGATAGCCCTTTCTTCCAATCGAGCCAAATGACTAATTTATTGTCCGGCGCTGGTTTTTGCAAAATTTCCTTCGTCACTTTAGCAAATTTGTTTGCGTCTTTAATTTTTAAGGCGACATATGGCTGATTCAGTTCGTTATACTCCACTCGCGCCTTTCCGGGAACGAGCTCGGAGCCGTCCATCATTAATTTGTCATTAACATCGCGAAAAGTAAGGTGCGCCGTCGTCGACAGCAATTCCCGGGCTTGGGCTTGATCTTTTACCCCAGCCAGCTGTACGCGAATCCTGTCACTACCTTCGATCGAAATTTGCGGTTCACTGACACCTAGAACATTGATGCGTTTTTGAATCGCCGAAACCGCATCGTTGAGCGTACTTTTTGACGGCTTGTGACCATCAATGGTCCGGACTTGATAAAGGACTTCAAAACCACCCTTTAAATCAAGGCCAAGATTGACTTTATGTATGAGCGGCTTAGCGGTGAATCCGATAAGGACCGCAAGCAGTACTAAGATTAAAAAAAAGGATAGGATTTTTCCTTTTTTTACCATGTTTTTATCCCCCTTTAGCTGCCGCCATCTCGTATACCAATAAATTTATTATAGTCAGTCAGCTTTTTCCCTGTCAATTGCAGTTCAGGTGCGCATCCAAGCCCGTCACCCTTAGGCAAAAAAAAGCCGCTTCTTTTAAAAGAGCGGTTCTCCATCCTTAAAAATGTCCATGTCTTTAAACATTTCCACCCTTAATTTATTCATATAATCATTCACTGACAGCCGCATGAGCTGGCCGACAATGCGATGGCATTTCATCTCGACCTTATTTTTTTGCATGATTTCCTTCGCAAAAGCCCAAAGCTCATCGGCAGTCAACCGTTCCAACCCTAGCAAATGAAACTCTTCCAATTTACTGATCAAAAACGGTTCAATTTTCTCCCGCCATTGATCATAGCCATGCTCATCCTTTTCCTCCAGTGGTTCCGTCAATGGCATCACCCCCATGCCTGTTTCTAATTTCATGATAGCTTTAGGTGCCGGCACTGTCAAACAAGCCCTAAACGCCCCTTAGAGAACTTGTCATGCTTGGCCTACCTCATGGCATATACATTTTTTAAAGAACTAGCTGACTTGTCCTTGAAAGCAGGGGTAAAATGACGAAACAAACATTCCTTAAAGGTGCTTTTATTTTAATGGTTGCCGGCATGGTGACAAAGGTGCTTGGTGTGATAAACAAAATGGTGCTAGCACGCATTATCGGTGAAGAGGGCATGGGGCTCTATATGATGGCCTATCCGACGCTGCTACTCACCGTCACCTTAACCCAGCTCGGGCTGCCGGTCGCCATTTCCAAAATGGTTGCGGAAGCGGCGGCCCTAGATGATCGCCGTAAAATTAAACGCGTCTTGACTGTGGGCTTTACGATTGTTGGGATATTGAGCATTGTATTTACGACACTCCTCATGATCGGGGCCCCTATTTTCTCCCAATACCTTTTTACCGATGAACGCACCTTATATCCCCTAATGGCGATCGCACCGATTATCCCCATCGTCGGCATCGCATCGGTCGTCAGGGGGTATTTTCAAGGCATCCAGAACATGACTCCTTATGCTTTTTCCATGGTGATCGAGCAAATCGTCCGCATCTCGCTTGTCGCTTGGTTTGCCAATTTGTTACTGCCCCACGGCATTGCTTATGCTGCCGCCGGAGCGATGTTTTCAGGAGTGCTTGGGGAACTTGCCTCTCTTCTCTATATGTTATGGATGTTTAAAATAAAAAAGCGAATTCGGGTCCGTAAAGATTTCTGGCGTTACTTAGGAAAAGGGAAAGAAACATTCTTCCAGCTGATGAACATTGCCTTGCCGACGACCGGAAGCCGCTTAATCGGATCATTCTCTTATTTTCTTGAACCGATTGTCGTCGCCAACAGCCTCATGCTTGCCGGTGTCTCAACCGTCCTTTCCACGAAGCAATATGGCGAACTTGCGGGATTTGCCATCCCACTGTTGACGATGCCAAGCTTTATCACGCATTCGCTTCATGTCTCACTCGTTCCGACGATCAGCGAAGCAGCTGCGCGTAATCGGATGGACATCATCCATTTTCGAATTAATCAGGCGATGAAAATTGCCATGGTCGCTGGCGGATTATCCATCGTCATCACTTACATTTTTGCGGAACCGCTGATGGATTTGATGTACCATTCGCCGCAATCCGCCATCTATGTCCGGGTGATGGCACCGTTTTTCATTTTATTTTATTTTCAAGCACCTTTAGCCGCCGTCTTACAAGCGCTAGACCTTGCCAAAGCGGCCATGATCAATAGTTTTATCGGGGCATTCGTAAAAATCGCCGCTATCTTTCTGCTTGCATCCCGCCCGGAGCTTGGCATCATGGGTGCCGCTCTTGGTTATTCCATCGGTGTCGTCCTTGTGACGCTCTTAAACCTGGCCACGGTCATTAAATCAGTCGGCTTCTCGCTAATTGTCACGGACTACATAAAAGGTGCGTTCAGCTGTTTGGCAACAGGGGTTTTTGCTACTTGGTGCGACCGTCATTTATGGATGGATTTAGCTGTTTTGCCGAGAACCTTGGCATTGATTGGCCTTGCCATTGGGTTTTATCTACTTTTGATCATCATTAGCCGTTTGATCACAAAAAATGAAATGGCGCATCTGCCGGTCATTGGAAAGTGGCTCTGAAGATTTATGTTTTATTCTTTCATATCAACAAAAAACGTCCCATCTGAGTTCCAGACGCAGTAAGAAATCTTTTTAATGTCTTTAAACCCGAGCTTGCGAAGTTCCTGTCTCAACCAAAAGGGATTTTTTTCGATGCGCTCGACATTTTCTTCTTGAATTTTTCCATCAATGATTAAAGGAATGGGGAAATGGTTGTTCGTGTTTCCTCCGAAAGGTTCATTGGCTTTTTTGAAAACGGAGAGTTCACCGTTCGGTTCTAGAATGGCAAACTCCACATCTTGGATGCTTCGGACGTTTTTTTCACGCAGCTGCATTAACAAATCGTCGTAATTATACCGCTGTTTGCGCATGATTTCTTCGTCAACGCGGCCGTTTTTAATAATCGTAATCGGCTTGCCATCAACCAGTTGCCGGAGGCTCTGACTTTTTAACGAAATAAAAGCTAATGTATATTGAACAGCCATTAAAATGAGAATGGGGACAATCGTCATCGTCAATGGCTTGTCAGGATCTTCTATAGAAATCACGGCGATTTCCGCGATCATGATGGAAACGACAAAATCCACGATGCTGAGTTGACCGATTTCACGCTTACCCATGACGCGAAAAGTCACGAGAATCATGAGATATAAAAAAAGGGTTCTTAAGACAACCGTCGTCACATGCATTCCCCCTTTCATTCCTTTTTAGTATTTGACATGGTTAAACGAATATGAAAAGGAGGCCATTCCTTTTTAAGGAAGTCTCTAAAAATTTTGTTGGACGGCTTGACTTCTATTTTGTCAATCGATGAATAAGCTGTACTAGGGGCTTGTATGCATAAGGAACGAAAGGGGGATCTCTGTGACAAAAAAATGGTTAACATCGTGTAGTTATGGCATCATCACCGCACTCCTTTTAATTGTCATCGCAGCTTTTGTTTTGGCAACACTTCTAAAATGGACATCGCTTTCCGAAGCCATGCTCGGTTCTCTACCCATGCTGATTGTCTCCTTGGTTTCATTGTTTATCGGCGGCATTGTCGCCGGTGCCAAAATGAAAGAAAAAGGTCTCATCACAGGGTTAAGCACAGGGTTCATTTACTCATTATTGATTTATCTTTACTTGTTTTTAGGATTGGATCGGTCGCTTACGGGGACGCAGTTCTTTCAAATCGTTGCCAATACCGCTGTCACCGGAATGGGCGGCATCATCGGCGTGAATGTTTTTGTCAAAAAATAAAGCGCGTGCAATATTGGCACGCGCTGTTTTCTTATGACTCTTTGGCTTCCTGCTTCGAAGCGTCTTGATTGGCCACTTCTTTTTTGGCCTCTTCCTTTTTATCCGCTTTTTCGTGCGGGTTAGAGCGCTTCTCGGTGATCTCGCGAATGGCGGTGCGGTCGAAAGTTAATTTCGCCGTCCCATTGCATTTTAAGACGACGCGATTATCTTCAACTTGATCGACCGTCCCATGCAAGCCGCCGATGGTGACAACCTTATCACCTTTGGCAATGCTCGCCTGCATTTGCGCCGTCTGCTTTTGCCGCTTTTGTTGCGGGCGAATGAGCAGAAAGTAAAAGACAACGAAAAACAACACCAATACAACGATCGGTTGTAATTGCATCCTGTCACCTCCCCTATAGAATCAAGTTCATCCCATTCATTAAAAATTCTTGGCGTCCGGCTTATTAAAGCCGTATTGTTCAAAAAATTCTTCCTTAAACTCAAGCAAGCGGTCTTCCCTAATGGCTTGTCTGACGCGCTCCATTAATTTTATCAAAAAATAGAGATTATGGTAAGTCGTAAGCCGAAAACCAAATGTTTCATTTGCTTTCACTAAATGACGGATATAAGCCCTCGTATATGTCCGACAAACCTTGCAATCGCAATGTTCATCGAGCGGCCGGTAATCGTTGGCATATTGACTATTCCGGATCACAAGCCGCCCTGTCGAGGTCATGCACGTGCCGTTTCGGGCGATGCGTGTGGGCAAGACGCAGTCAAACATGTCGATGCCGCGGATGACGCCTTCAATTAATGCATCGGGCGAGCCGACCCCCATGAGATAGCGCGGTTTGTTAGCTGGAAGGAGCGGCGTTGTAAACTCCAGCGTTTCGTACATGAGTGGTTTCGGTTCACCGACGGATAAACCGCCGACGGCATAGCCCGGAAAATCCAATGAAGTCAAATCCATTGCGCTTTGCCTTCGCAAATCTTCATAGACTCCGCCTTGGACAATGCCAAAGATCGCCTGCTCATCTGGCCGTTGGTTCGCCTTTAAACACCGTTCCGCCCAGCGGCTCGTCCTTTCCAATGAAGTTTTTAAATAATCGCGTTCTGCCGGATACGGTGGGCACTCATCAAACGCCATCATGATGTCGGAACCTAAGGCATTTTGGACGTGAATGGATTTTTCAGGTGTCAAAAACAGTTTCTCACCATTTAAATGGTTTCGAAACCGAACGCCTTCTTCATCGATTTCCCGCAAGTCGCTTAAACTAAAAACTTGAAAGCCACCGGAATCGGTTAATATGCCGCGGTCCCAGTTCATAAACTTATGCAGGCCGCCGGCTCCTTCGACGATTGTCTCACCGGGACGAAGCCACAGATGGTAAGTATTTGATAAAATAACACCCGCTCCGATTTCCTTTAATTCATCTGGACTCATCGTCTTCACTGTTGCGAGTGTCCCTACCGGCATAAACATCGGTGTATCGAACGTCCCGTGAGGCGTATGGAGCTTGCCAAGGCGGGCTCCGGTTTTCTTATCGGTCTTGATGAGTTCATAAGTGACTGGTGCTGTCATTCGCTTTTTTCCCTTCCAAAATGAGCATTGCATCGCCGAAACTGAAAAAGCGGTAGCGCTCTTTTACAGCCTCCTGATAGGCTTTTAAAATAAATTCTCGTCCGGCGAAAGCCGAAACAAGCATGATTAACGTCGATTTCGGCAAGTGAAAGTTTGTAATACAGGCATCCACGCCTTTAAACGAATACCCGGAATAAATAAAAATATCGGTCCAACCGGACGCTTCTTTAAATCGGCCGTTGTTTTCTGTCGCAATCGTCTCAAGCGTGCGAATGCACGTCGTCCCAACCGCAACGATGCGTTTTCCGGACGCTCGCGTTTCATTAAGTATATCGGCGGTTTCTTTCGACATGCGATAAAATTCTGCATGCATGGCATGATTTTCGATCTTTTCTTCTTTAACCGGCCGGAATGTGCCAAGTCCAACGTGAAGGGTAATAAAGACAATACGGACCCCTTTTTGAGCGATTTTGTCTAATAGTTCTTCAGTAAAATGGAGGCCCGCCGTCGGAGCGGCTGCTGAACCTTCGTGTTTGGCATAGACGGTTTGATAGCGTTCCCTGTCATCTAACTGTTCGTGGATGTAAGGCGGTAAAGGCATCTCGCCGAGCTCGTCCAACCGCTCATTAAAAATCCCTTCATAATGGAATTTTAAAATCTTCCGCCCTTCATCTAATGATTGCACACAAACAGCGGACAATTTACCTTCCCCGAAATCAATGGTCGTTCCCTCTTTAATGCGCTTGGCGGGTTTCGCCAAACATTCCCATTGATCGTTTTCCAGTTGTTTTAACAGCAAGACTTCAATTTTGGCACCGGTACCAGTTTTTGTGCCAAAAAGCCGGGCGGGGATGACGCGCGTATCATTCAATACGAGTGCATCCCCCGGGTTCAGATAGTCAATCACATCCGTAAAATGCCGATGTTCGATGGTTTCTTTATTGGGATTAAGAACCATTAAACGCGAGGCCGTGCGGTCCGGTAGCGGTGTTTGCGCAATTAATTCTTCCGGCAAATCAAAATCAAATAGGGATAAATCCAAAGATGTCCACCTCTTTAATTAGCGAAAACGATTGATGATATAAAAAACGAGCGATAACACGATGCTGATGACGATGGAGGTGACAATCGGGAAATAGACCGTGGTGTTGCCTTTGCGAAAGACGATGTCACCGGGGAGTTTCCCGATAAATTGCCAAAGCATCCCTACAAGAAAAAGGACAACCCCTAACACCATCAGGATTCGACTGAATTCCGGCATCATACATCAGGCCTTTCCAATCCCAAGTGTTCGTATACCTTTGAGGTCACCATCCGCCCTCGAGGCGTTCGCTGCAAAAAACCGATTTGTAGAAGATACGGTTCATAGACATCTTCAATCGTTTGAGCTTCCTCGCCAATGGCGGCCGCGATCGTATCCAAACCGACCGGACCACCGGCAAATTTTTCTATAATACAAGTTAACAACTGATGGTCAATATGATCCAAGCCGAGCGCATCGACTTGCAGACGGTCCAGTGCTTCCTGGGCCACAAGGCGGTGAATATGCATGGTCCCGGACACCTGAGCAAAATCTCTGACCCGTCGGAGCAAGCGATTGGCAATCCTCGGCGTTCCCCGCGAACGTCCGGCGATTTCAAGCGCCGCCTCGCTGTCAATGGTCGTGCCAAGGACGCCGGCCGCCCGCTCGACAATTTGGGCGAGTTCATTGGTCGTATAGTATTCTAGACGGCTGATGACGCCAAAACGGTCGCGCAAAGGCGGGGAAAGGTAACCGGCTCTAGTTGTTGCTCCAACTAATGTAAACGGCGGCAAATCGAGGCGGACGGAATGTGCGGTTTCTCCGCTACCCAACACGATATCTAAACAAAAATCTTCCATAGCCGGATATAGGATTTCCTCAACACTTCTTGGTAACCGATGAATCTCATCAATAAACAGCACATCACCTGGCTCTAATGCCGTCAATAATGCCGCCAAATCGCCTGGTCTTTCGATGGCTGGTCCAGAAGTGGTGCGAATCTGAACGCCCATCTCCTGTGCAATGATCATGGACAGCGTCGTCTTCCCTAATCCCGGCGGGCCATAGAGCAGGACATGGTCAAGCGGTTCTTCACGCAATTTGGCTGCCTCGATAAAAACAGACAAATTTTCTTTTACCTTTTCTTGACCGATATATTCCGATAAAGTTTTGGGCCGCATCGACCGTTCCGCCGATTCTTCCTCCGGACGTGCGTCTTGCGAGACTATGCGATCGTTCACGCATCGCACCTCCTCAACCTTTTAACATTAATTGCAGCGCTTTTTTAATATACTGATCGGCCGTCATTTCCTCCGTCTCCAGTTGCGGTAAAATCCGAGCGATTTCCTTCTCGGCATACCCCAGTGCCGCAAGCGCTTGAACGGCTTCCTCCAAAGGTTCGGGCCGCACGGTTTTACGATTAACCGCTCCTTCGACTCCCTGGGCGAACCCTTTCAGTTTTCCTTTTAAATCCAAAATGATTTGACGAGCCGTCTTTTTCCCAATCCCCGGAAACTTCGTTAAAAACGCTTCATCTTCTGCTTCAATGGCCTGGACGACGCGGCTTGCATCGCCGGAAGCCAGGATGGCGAGCGCCCCCTTAGGTCCAATCCCAGAAACGCTTAAAAGATGAATGAATAATTGCCGTTCATCCCGTGTGTGAAAGCCATATAAGTGAAGGGCATCTTCACGCACGTACTGATATGTATATACCGTCTTCATCTCATCCATGGGTAAAAAGGAAAACGGATTCGGACAGTAGATCAAATAACCAATATGTTGATTTTCTAAAACAATGTAAGTGCTTGTCACCTCGACAAGCGTCCCGCGAATAAATTCGTACAACGAGCTTCCCTCATTTCTCCGCCGATCCCTTTCCCACATGTTATCATACCATAATTCCAATGGATAAAAAATGAAACAACAAAAGAGAGCGCCCAACCGTGCTTAGGCCGGCTTACGCCCTCTCGAGGACACCCTCTATTAACTATTTCTTTGCACATCTCTTATATGATTCACGGCATATTTGGACAAAGCATCTAGCAAAAGCTTGTATTGCTTTTTATCCGTTATGCGAATCCCGCGATTCAGTCGTTCGGCGGCATCGGCTTCTAGGGCATTGATATCAATCTGGAAAAAAGTTTGAATAACTTGGTGATTTTCCGGATTGCCGTTGTATAGCGTCAGGACATTCCCGTCTTTTAATCCCATGACGCCAGCCGTTTTCGATACGGGGGATATATCATCAATCTTTTTGGATAAATAAACGTCATTTCCGTTGCATTTTGCGAACTTCCAACCGCTGTATTTCATCATGATGTTTTCAGGTGAGATAAAATGATCGGTCGTCACGCGGACGATTTTCACACCGTCGATATAGGATTTTTCCAAATGAACGGAAACGCGCTTCGGCGCCTCTAAAGTCATCCGCCCCATTACTTGATGTTCCTTTGGTTGTTCTTCAAGGCAAGATGGTTGTGTCTTTTCTGCCTTGGCGATCGGATGCATGCTAAAGAAAAGGAGTACGACAAATAAAACCTGTATCCCCGTTTTCATCGATCATCACCTTTTATCAAGAGGACGTTGGGATTCACTTTCAGTATCCCCAATTCCTCAAACATTATCCGTTTTATGTAAAAGGCGGTTGACCCATTCGGCCTGAAAGTGATGGTTTCGGCCTCTTCGGAGTCAACCCCTATGAATTAGCGAGCGTTATTTTGGAAAGGGCGCTGAATGATGTTGCCGATGTCGTTAAGAATTCCTCGAACATCGGATTGCACTTCCCTACCGGCCGAACCGTTAGTAATGCGTTTATTAACATCCATGATCCGGCCGACGATGTTCCGGTCTGTCACGACACGAACGTGTTTGTCACCAACGATATTTTTTGTCACGATGCGGACTTGTTCATCCAGTTGTTGAAGGTTTTGGTTATAGTTTTCTGGAACTACACCGACAACAACCGTATTACCGCTGATGAGCACACTGGAATCACGGACACCTTTTAACCCGTTGACGCGTTGAGCAATTTGCCGCGCCGTCCGCGTATCCCATTGATAATATTGATTAGCGTTATCATTGACATCGGCGTTTCTCATATATGGCCGATTCGGATAGACGTCGCGGTCCGGAACTAAGTTGGGTCTACCTTGATTCGTGTAATAGCCAACATTGCGCGTCCCATCGTAATTGTCCGCCGCATTGCGGTCAACAGCGGCACCACAGCCGGTTATAAGCGAAAGCGCCATGACACCGGAAGTTAAAGTCAACAGCACGTTTTTCAAAGTCAAAAGCCCCCTTTCACACATTAGGATGTGTGATCCCGCAAGCGCTTAAACTGACAGTTCGAGGAGGGCTTGTTAATATTTTGTCGTCACGCAAAAAAATGGTTTAAAAAGAAAAAGTCCGACTCATTTCGTAGGAGTCAGACCGATCGGTATGTGTCACTTTATTTAACCGTAAACCACGCTCGCTTGGTTGCGAGCGAAAGGCCTTTTTAATCCTCGTCGCCCCATTTCGGAGCAGTCGGTAGGCTTTGTTGACTCGCTGATGGACCGTCATTTGTCCGCGGATAGCCTGGTTGGCCGTAGTAAGGCATATGGGTCGGTGAATAAACATAACCTGGATAGCCCGAAGTTGGTGACATTTCTTGCCCAGAATAACCGGTCGCAGGCGCCCCCGTTGTCCACTGTCCCGGAAGCACCTCACCATCAGGTAAAGAAGCCGTTGGATAAGTTGTACCTTGTTCGTAAGCATACTCCGGTCCCATTGAATAGCCGTAGGGAGAAGGCGTTTGTCCATATGCGCCATATGCCCCACCGTAAACATAGCCTGGGCTATAGCTATAGGTACTTCCATACATATAGCTCGTTCCTTCACAACCGCAAGGAGAATACGATGTAGGCATGGGCTGTACAGGAACTGGGTGACCAGAATAAGGGGAAGTATAAGCCCACGGATCAGCACCTGAAGGCGAAAGCCCGGGATAATAAGATGGTGACATTGGCATTTGCCCATAAGCTTCATGTGGATAGGTCCACGACGGCATGACCGATGATTCGGTTTCTGTTTGATAATAAGGGGTAGGCATTTCTTCTGGTTTTAATTTTGGCGTCATCATGTTCGGGAACGGATCATCCATCATGGGAATATCCACATTGCCCTTTCCACTCGGCACATTTGCCTTCCCAAGGGGTTCCTCATTGACTGGCAATGTCGGCGGCAAGATATTGGCCGGCTTAAATGCCACTTTTTCCGGTTCAGTCACCATTTTTTCTTTCATAACCGGCTGTTTTTCCTGCTTCTGGGGCATTTTCTTTATTGGCTTTTCGCTTGCCGGTTCCTTTTTCATCATTTTTTCTTTTTTAATCTCAATTTCCACATTAATCGGTTTTTCCGGAACCGGTGCTTCTTTCTTAATGATATTTTCTTTCTTAGCCGGCATTTCTTTTTTCATTGGTATTTCCTTTTTCGCCGGCATTTCCTTCTTGATGGGCATTTCCTTTTTCATCGGCATCTCTTTTTTGACCGGCATTTCCTTTTTCATCGGCGCTTCCTTAACCGGCATTTCTTTCACTGGCATTTCTTTCACTGGCATTTCTTTCACTGGCATTTCTTTCTTCACGGGTGCTTCTTTCTTTTTTACATGAACGCCCCCCGTTGGCACTTTAATTTTCATGCCAGGCATGATTGTATTCGGGTCCTTTAGCTGTGGGTTCGCCTTTTGCAACTCGCTAAGGGCGATGCCATGTTTTTTGGCAATCTCATACAATGTGTCGCCCTTTTGGACGGTGTAAATTTTCAAATCACGATCCCTCCTGCACAAATTCATTACATTATATTGTTTCAGGAGGGCTCTTGCCACACATTTTTCCTTTCGGCAATGACTTCAGGATAGGCCTTCGATTTTATTCAGTGAATTCGAATTCAAAATCCAAGATTCGAACAGTATCGCCATCCTCGATCCCGCGTTCGCGAAGGGCATCATCAACACCCATGGCCCGCATTTTACGAGCAAAGCGACGAACGGATTCGTCTCGGTTAAAATCGGTCATTTTAAACAGCTTTTCAATTTTTGGTCCGCTTACGACATAAGCGCCGTCATCATCCCGACTGATGCGGAAGGCTGGTTCCTCTTCCTCGAGACGATAAGTCACTTGTGAAACTTGGTCCTCTGCTGCTGCGATTGGAAACGCCGGGGTTTTCTCAAGCAAATCCGCGACATGGTATAAAAGCGGCTTTAATCCTTGTTTTGAAGCGGCCGAGATCGGAAAAATGTCGACTTCTTGATGATTTTCGCGTAATTTTTCTTTAAATGCTTTGAGGTTAGCTTCTGCGCCAGGGAGGTCCATTTTATTCGCGGCTATAACTTGCGGCCGCTCCATCAATCGCCACTCGTATTGGCGCAATTCGTCGTTAATTTTGACATAATCATCATAGGGATCGCGCCCTTCGACGCTCGCCATGTCGATCACATGAATGATGACCCGCGTGCGCTCAATATGCCGGAGAAATTGGTGACCAAGCCCCGCCCCGAGATGAGCGCCTTCAATAAGACCAGGCAAATCGGCGATGACAAAACTGCGGTCATCATCGAGAGCGACGACACCGAGGTTAGGAACGATCGTCGTAAAATGATAATCAGCGACTTTCGGTTTGGCCGAAGACACGACAGATAAAAGCGTCGATTTGCCGACACTCGGAAAACCGACGAGCCCAACATCAGCCAGCAATTTTAATTCAATGCGAATCTCGCGTTCCTCGCCAGGCTCTCCATTTTCAGCATGATGCGGCGCAGGGTTGGCCGGGGTGGCAAAGCGGGTATTGCCTCTTCCGCCGCGTCCTCCTTTGGCAATCACGGCCCGCCTACCATGTTCTGTCAAATCGCAAATCATTTCATTCGTTTCCCGATCATAAACGACCGTTCCTGGGGGGACGCGTACAATCAAATCCTTAGCATTTCGACCATGTTGGTTTTTTGGACCGCCATTTTCGCCGCGCGGTGCTTTAAAATGTTTTTGGTAGCGAAAATCCATCAGCGTGCGTAACCCTTCATCCACCTCGAAGATGACGTCCCCGCCTTTTCCGCCATCCCCACCGGCAGGACCGCCCATCGGCACATATTTTTCTCGGCGAAAGGCGACCATGCCATTGCCGCCGTCTCCGCCTTTTACATATACATTGACTTGATCGACAAACATAATCTCACCTCAACAGATCCGTCAGTTCCACGATAATGACGGGATCTTCCTTTTGTATGTATTGTTTTACGGTTATACCGGATTGATGCAGCTCGTCAAGTTGCCGCGCTAATCCTTGAGGATCGCGGAAGCTTCCGGAAAACTGAAAGCTTACCTTTGGCGTTAAACGATCCGTAAAAATAGTGAGATTTAGGACATTGTTGCCCCCTAAATCACAGGCTTTTTCAATGGCCGAAAAAACGCCGTTCAACATCATATATAAAGGCTCATCGACATTCGACCAATCGGCATGGGGACCGTCGATCTTCACCTTTAGTTGAAACGGTTTCGGCGCCCAGTTATAACCTATTAGAAACAGCGCTGTTTTCGGCACATTCAGATTCGAAAGCTTCGCTTCGTTCTTAGCTTTCTCTGTTAGGCTGTCTAGAATGCCTTCAAAGCGATCCAATCGTTTTAAAGAGGCATTCGCCTTTAGCAGTTGAATATGATTTAAAAAATCATGCCGCACCGCCCGCAACATTTCAATCACTTGTTTTTCGTCATACGCCAAAAGCCACTCCCCCCTTTACTTTTACTTCGATAACACCTTCTTAAAGTATAAAGGATTTTGGGATATTCAAGAATATAAAAAAATAGCCGCTGCATCAAGTTATGAAACCGTAAAGAAAATGAAAAAACCGACCGAATGGCCGGTTTTTATGTCATATAAAAATTAAGCTTCTTTGGCAACAGGATAAACGCTCACTTGCTTTTTGTTGCGACCGAGCCGTTCGAACCTTACAATGCCATCAACTTTAGCAAAAAGGGTATCGTCACCGCCGCGGCCAACGTTTTTACCCGGATAAATTTTTGTACCGCGTTGGCGATACAGGATGGAACCGCCGGTAACAAATTGACCGTCAGCCCGTTTGGCACCAAGGCGTTTGGCGATGGAGTCACGACCGTTTTTCGTGCTGCCGACACCTTTTTTCGAAGCGAAAAACTGAATGTCAAGTCTCAACATGAAAGACACCTCCTTCATCATTGACTTTTATATACTTTCCGTAAGACATTTCAATCGTTCGTAAAGCAACGACCATGCCCTCAAGTAACAGTTCGGCTTTCTTGCGTTTTCCAGCTTCAAGTCCATCTGGCAAGCGGCCGGAAAGATAACCACCATTGGAATTCTGGTCGATCAGGAGCGAAAAACCGCATAATGCTTCAACGGCATTCACAGCACCAAAGGACACCGAAGAAACACCAGCACAGACCAAATCGAATCCGGCAGGACCCGCCCCGGCGTGCCCGCTGATTGTAAAAGCGTCAATATGTCCGTTTCGATTGCGCGTGACTTTGACTTGGATCATGGCAATCGGCCTTAAGCGTTAATTTTTTCAACCGTTACTTTTGTAAATGGCTGACGATGACCTTGTTTACGACGATAGTTTTTTCTCTTTTTCAATTTAAAAACGATAATTTTTTTGCCGCGGCCGTGTTCAACGACCTTTGCCGTAACAGAAGCTCCATCTACAAGAGGGGAACCGATTTTAACGTCATCTGTGCCACCGACAAAAAGCACTTTATCAAAAGTGACCGTTTCACCGGCTTCGGCATTTAATTTTTCGACATAAATGGTTTGTCCCTCTTCAACTTTTAGTTGTTTGCCACCTGTTTCGATGATTGCGTACATGACGATGCACCTCCTTAGAACCTCAGACTCGCCGATGTCGGGTGGCTTTACGCGCTTATTAACCCTTATCGTGCGGTTGGAGCGGGTGCTCCATAGACTAACAGATGTATATTACCACGATATTATGGCATATGTCAACCGCATATAGAGGCTTAAGTAAACACCTCACCAATGGACTTGTCGGTTAGTTTTCCAGAAAAAAACGCCTCCAAGAGTGTTTTTTCATCAATTTCCCGCTTCCATCCGCGCCCTTTGATTAAGATGCAGTGTTTGACACCTCTCCGAAATTCCGCAAAAATTTTCCAAGCCGAGGTCTCCGGTGTCACGATGATCTTTCTCGTACGCGACCTTTTATCATCCCCGCTCGCATGCCACCGCTCCAATAAAAAGCGCATGAAAACATATGGCTGCGCCCTCCACTCCTTTAATATGGAAATAACCAAAAAGAGCGCCACTATGGAATAGTTTAATAAAAAAGTGGTGTGCCAGACAATCCAGCCTGTGATGATGAGCAAAAATAAAGCGCTTAACAATAGTGCCAGACGATACGCTTTTTGGTAGGGGAGTTTCAGCGATAATAAAAGAAGCAAGATTTTTCCACCGTCCAATGGCCAAATGGGCAACAAATTAAACATTAAAATCATCCCATTTCGCTGCAGAAAAATCTCATGATTTTGCTCGTTCCAGAAAGAGCATCCGAGAAGCAAAAACGAAACGATCGGGAGCCAAAGATGCTGAATGGGGCCGGCCAATATCACCCACCATTCCTCTTTCATCGGCCTTGTCCCGTGTTCATTGACGCGGGCTACCCCACCGAATGGTAGGATTTCAACGGTTTCAAGCCGCCAACCGTAATGAAGGGCCATAAAAGTATGACCACATTCATGAATAAGGACAATAAAAAGGACCGTTAGAACTTCCCAAAAATGACCGGTCAAAATACCTGCACCAAGAACCATCCAAAATATCGGGTGAATCCGAAACTTTTTAAATAACCATTGGAATCGTTCGTTTGCATCCACTGGGTTTCTCGGAACCGTAGATCTTTTAAAGACTCCCTTATTCAAACTGTATCACCTGAATAGGATCGATAAAATGATCACCCTCTTTGATCGCAAAATAAAAGATCCCTTTATTTTCGCTACTGTTTTTGGTAACCGTACCAATGATTTGCCCTTTTTTAACAAAATCATATGGTTTGACATTCACTTTATCTAATTTGCCGTACCAAGATTCCGTGCCATCACTATGCCGAATGATGATGGTCTTACCAATTTCTTTTTTTTCGTTAACGGAGACAACAAACCCGCTTTCAATGGCCTCTACTTTTGCGTCCTTTTCGGTTTGAATGAAAATACCTTGATTGGTATCGGAAAAATCCTTTGTCACCGTCAGTCCACCGCTGACTGGAATCGAAAAACCTTTATTTTTTAATGACACTTTTTCGCTAGGTGTATCCGATGGAAAGAGGGCTAGCGGCTCGCCGAATTTTTGTTCATACCAATCCGAAACCTTCGCGAAGTTGACATCTTCGTTTAGGGCATAATGGATGATCTTCTCTGCCTCTGGGAAGGCATCAGCATAACTTTTATAAAAAATGCCAGCCCCAAACACTAACGCCGCTGAAATCACGCATTTAATTAAAAATGTTTGTGAAGTTCCCTCCCGTGGCTTCATCACTGAACCGTTTAGTCCTGACTTTTCGGGTGAAAACACGTCGTTGGGGATGCCCCAACCTTTTGACCTTACAGATTGGACGAAACGTTCGCGCCGCTCCCTATGCCTTTTTCTGATCTCATCAATTCTGGCCATATCACATCATCCCTCGCGTTGTAATCCTTAATCCAATTTATGAGGCGGAGGGACAAGTTATGACATGTCCAACTTACAGTCTTCGGATTTATCAATTTATGGTACTGCTTTTTCTGCATGGTTGGCCAAGACGATTTTGTTACTTCTGATCTTAAGGATTTTCGCTATCTTTTGTAGCTTTATCCTCTGGCTATTTGGTTTTATACGCGGAATTCCGGATTTTACCGCCATCTTATCTTTTACACTTCTTGTTCTGGAGAAAAACTTGGCTCTACCCATCCTTTTGAGCGACGGCAGTGCCTTCGTTGCCTTTTACAGAAAGAAAAAGAGAACAGCTTTCGCTGTTCTCTTCCATTGCCCGGCAACGACCTACTCTCACAGGGGGAAGCCCCCAATTACCATCGGCGCTGAAGAGCTTAACTTCCGTGTTCGGGATGGGAACGGGTGTGACCTCTTCGCCATTGTCACCGGACAGATCAGATATTGAACGTTCGACGCAAGGCTTAGCCTAGTCGAACTTCTTTTTCAGGTGCGTTTGCGCCCTGAAAACTGAAAACGAAGGTTTCGCGCATCTTTTTTTGGTTAAGTCCTCGACCGATTAGTATTCGTCAGCTCCACGTGTCACCACGCTTCCACCTC
>NZ_AUMM01000019.1 GCF_000430685.1 Tuberibacillus calidus DSM 17572
GGCATATTTTCGAGGACCAGACGGAGCCGTTCCAAATCTCCCAATTCTTCAATTTCATTCCACGAAAATAAGCTGAGTTGTGGTATAATAGCCATATGGATCCCTCCTTTGGGTGTTTAGTGATTTTGTGATAATTTCATTTTACACCAAAGGGGATCCATTTTTTATGCCCTTTTCGCCTGGGGGGAATTTTTTAGCTGCTCCGTTCAAAGCATGATTTCCTCTATTTTTACATCGAAAAATGGGGGAAAATTTTTTTGACAGGTCTCGCAAAGTTTTGCGGGACAAGTTATTGCGGACAGCGCAATTAGCTCTCTTTCTAAAATCTTCTTGGCGGATGCGTCGCAATCTTGCTCATCGCGACAACGATAATAATTTATCATGGATATATATAATCGTCAAGACGTTTTTAAAAAAAAATTTCATATCCCAATCCAGTGATCGGATTGCACCTTAAAAACGTTTTATGATGACATCTTAGTAAGCGCTTAACTTCTTCGAGACTATTTTAAGGTGAATATATTATAATAGGGTTATTGGACCCATTGCGAAGGCGAAGGAGGGCATTGATGATGTTTAGGAATACGAGCAAGGTTAATAGATTCCGCAATTTCGCGCTGATTTTAGTTTTCCTCGGCATCGGTATTATGTATTTGGCATTATTGTTTCGCACCCATCCTTGGGTGTCGGTGATCTTAATGATCATTGGTTTTCTATTCGTTCTGCTAAGTTCAGGTGTGTATCTTTGGGTCGGCATGTTGTCCGTAAAAGTCGTACAAGTCATTTGTCCAAACTGTGGAAACCCTACCAAGGTTCTCGGCCGTGTAGACCTTTGCATGAGCTGTAATGAACCATTGACACTCGATCCGGAATTAGAAGGCAAACCTTTTGATAAAAAATATAATCGCAATCCTTATAAATCTGTAGCTAGAAAAAAAGATTGAAAAAGGATTACAGCCAAACTCAGCTGTCACCAAATCTTATCATGAGATGGGGCGGCTTTATTTTTTAAGTAGTAAAAAAGCTCGGCTCTGTTAAGCCTTTTGGGCGAAAGCAGAGCCTTAGTTGTACTTTTCTTGGCCCGAAAGGTGATTTTATTTCTTACCAAAAGAAGCTATTGGGTGAGGGCAACCTTTGTTTTCATTATGCTAATCTAAAAATGATAGGCTTTCGTACAAGTATAAAAAAAGACCGACAAGCGTCAGTCTCTTTGCTTTTTTTAATTTTTAATCGTATTGTTTTTACAGTCAGGGCATGTGCCGTAGACTTCCATGCGGTGATTTTTTACGGTAAAACCGGTGACATGTTCAGCTACGGTTTCCACTTCGTCTAATCCTGGATAAGTAAAGTCCACAATTTTTCCGCAAGCTTCGCAGATGATATGATAATGATCCGTTGTCGCAAAATCAAAACGGCTGGATGAATCGCCGTACGTTAATTCTTTAACTAAACCCGCTCGTTTAAATACCCTTAAATTATTATAAACCGTGGCCACACTCATGTTTGGAAATTTGGATTCCAAAGCCTTATAAATTTCATCGGCTGTCGGGTGTGACATATTCACGATGAGATATTCAAGTATAGCATGACGCTGGGGAGTTATTCTCACACCAGAGGCTTTTAAAGTATTGATCGCTTCCCTAATCCGCCCGTTTGCCATCTCGAGACACCTCACTTTCCAATAAGGGCATTTATTATTAAATAATAATTTTTATAATCTGCTTGTTTTTATTTTAAAACGTGCTGTATAAACATGTCAATTTTCTTTTCTAAAATAACTATATGTTAATTTTTCCTTCTCCATTCTACTGATGGAGTACAGGCTCCGTCATTCCGAGTTTATGGTTTATGTAGCGGGCGCTAACGAACAGAAAATCAGAAAGTCGGTTTAAATAGGCGAAAACGAGCGGGTTAATGTTTTCTTCAATCTTGACGGCGAGTCGTTCCGCTCTTCTCACAACCGTTCTTGCGACGTGTAAGGCCGCGGCTGGCTTGCTTCCGCCGGGAAGTATAAATTGTTTTAACGGGGCAAGTTGTTGATCCCAACGGTCAATCACTTCTTCCAATTCTTTGATATGTTCTTCTTTAACCGTCCAATAAACTTCCTTTCCTTCCGGAGTGGCCAGTTCTGCGCCAACATGAAATAAATTCGTCTGGACTTTGTGCATCACCGTCAAAAATTCTTCTTTACCGTCAAAATCGAAGTCCTGTAGCGCGCTTATAGCGAGGCCAATCATGGAATTGGCTTCATCACATGTTCCGTAAGCCTCGACCCTTGGATCATCCTTGCGCACCCTTTTTCCATATACGAGAGAAGTCGTTCCTTTGTCACCTGATCGCGTATAAATTCTAGCCATTTTAATACCCCCTGTCCAAGTCAATAAAGTTAATCAGGTCGCTCCTATGTTCTTTAAAACGCTTTAAATTTTCCTCAAAAATAGCCATCGCCCGCGGTTGATATTGTGAAGTAATGGCTGAAAAATGCGGTGTAACCGTCACGTTGTCCATTGCCCAAAAAGGATGGTCTGCTGGCAATGGTTCTTCTTCAAACACGTCAAGTACCGCGCTGATTTTCCCAGTCTTTAACACGTTTAATAAAGCCTCTTGGTCAACCGTCTTTCCGCGCCCAATATTAATAAATAAAGAACTCTCAGGCATCGCTTCAAAGTGTTGCCTTCCAATCAAACGGTCGGTCTCAGGTGTATAAGGTAAAACCGAAACGACGATGTCAGCTGTCCCCATGGCTTCAGCCAATTTATCGGTTTTATAAATATGATCGAAATACTCCACCAAACGACCGCTGCGATTAACGCCTAATACATTCATTCGAAAGGCTTTTGCCAGTCGGGCAATTTCTCCGCCAATGGCTCCTGTCCCGACAACCGTCATGGTTTTTCCCGCCAGTTCACTCATTTGAATGCCATATTTTTTCCATATGCGCCTTTTTTGATGGTCCCGCCATTCCTGCGTGCGTTTACACCATTGGAGGATTGCGGCGAATGTGTACTCAGCCATTGGAATTTTATGAATCCCGCGGGCGTTCGTGACGATGATCCCCTTTTCTTTAATGGCTGGAAAAGGCATGCGGTCAAGGCCTGCAGAGATGACCATTATCCATTTAAGACGAGCCGCTTGACGAAGGATTTCCGCCGTCACATCTTCCCCATATGTGATGAGAATGTCAGCTTCCACCAAATCCCCCAGCGCATCCGACATTCTTTTATGAAAGTGAAAGGTGCAGTCAGGATGATTCTTCATTAGTCTATTCTGTAAATCTTCCTTAATTCTCGCACTTGAAACAATGATCATCGTTTTCTCCTTCTTCGTCTCATTTTAATAAAAGCGCGGGCCAGCCGCGCATCCCGAGTCTATGTTAAATTTTCTGGATTGAGCCCTTTTAATGAATCAATCACAAAAAGGCCATCCTTTCGAATGAGCACATCATCAAAATACAGCTCACCGCCGCCGTATTCCGGTCGCTGTATGAGAACCATGTCCCAATGAATGCTGGAATTATTCCCGTTGTCAGCCTCATAATAAGCATCGCCAGGGGTAAAGTGAAGGCTACCGCAAATTTTTTCATCAAACAGAATATCCCCGATCGGCTCTTTTATCAGCGGGTTAAGTCCGATGGCAAATTCGCCAATATAGCGAGCCCCTTCGTCGGTATCCAAAATTTCATTCAACCGGTTCGTGTCGCTCGCTTCTGCCTTAACAATTTTTCCATCTTTAAACGTTAAACAGATATTGTGGAATACTTTTCCGTGATACGGACTTGGGGTGTTAAAGGTAATCGTTCCGTTAACACTTTCTCTTACAGGGGCAGTATAAACCTCTCCATCCGGGATGTTGCATTCACCGGCACACATGACAGCGGGAATGCCCTTAATGGAAAACGTCAAGTCCGTCCCAGGTGAAACGATGCGCACTTTATCTGTTTTATCCATAAGCTCTTTCAATCGTTTTTGCCGTTCCGCCATTTTCACATAATCGACATTGCAGACATCAAGCAAAAAATCAGCGAATGCCGTTGTACTCATTCCGGCTTTTTGAGCAAGGCCCGGTGTCGGCCAATTCAACAACACCCATCGTCGCTCGTCAACAAGAAAATCGTTGGCCGGCTTTAGCACTTCACCGACTAATTTCATCTTTTCGGGTGAAAGAGCGGAATACTCGGCGTCGTTGGCTTCGGCCGCAATGGTGATCGATGCATCAATATCTTTATACTTATACAAATCCCACTTCACGCGAAGCTCCAACTGTTCGCGTTCGGCATGTTGACCGATGGCCACACTCAACTCATCATCATATAGCTCTAAGTACGGATAACTTTTGTTCGCATAGGCTTCTTGGATAATGGCGGCAACTAGCGGTTTGGCAGCTAAAGGGGCAATGATCAGCACCTTTTCTTTTGGTCTCAGTTTTAGTGAATGGTGAATCAACACTTTGGCCAGTTTCTTTATGCGTTCATCCCGTAGAAAGTTCATCCTATTCCCCCATAAGTTTTATTAAATTCATTGTCACCATTGGAAAAACTGGTCGCCCTCCATAAAAAAAGCCATGTGTTTAGACTAAATGTTCTTTTATAAAATCATATACTTCCTGGACATGACCATTGACTTTGACCTTTGGCCAGATTTTACGGATCACGCCATCACCGTCAATGACAAAAGTTGTCCGTTCAATACCCATATACTCTTTTCCGAAATTTTTCTTTAACTTCCAAACCCCATATTTTTCGGCGACTTCATGGTCTACATCAGCCAAAAGCGGAAACGGCAGTTGATGTTTATCCGTAAACTGTTGGTGCCGCTCAACAGGGTCAGGGCTTACGCCTAGAACGACCGTGCCTAAGTCTTGAAAACGGCTATGGGCATCACGGAAATCACAAGCTTCCGTAGTACATCCCGGTGTCATATCTTTGGGATAAAAGTAAAGGACGACGTTTTTGCCTTTAAAATCGGATAAAGAAATTTGTTCTCCCGTCGTTGACGGAAGTGTAAAATCCGGTGCTTTTTGTCCTTCAGATAGCATAACCAAACCCCTTTCAAATGTTTTTAAGATATTTTGATGGCGATTTTCCCGAATTGACTCCCCTGTTCAATTTTTTTCATCGCAAGTAGCGTATCCGACAAAGAATAAACACTGTCTATAACTGGTTTTATCCGATGTTTATTAAAGAATTCCAGCATTTCATAAGCTTCTTCGATGCTGCCAAGGGTGCTACCTACAAGCGTATATTGTCCATAAAAGAAGTCCCTTAAGTTTAATGAAACGACATCACCTGCTGAAGCACCAAAGACAGCGATCGTTCCGCCTGGCTTTAACACATTGAGCGATTTATCCCAAGTCGCAGCGCCAACACTCTCGATGACTAAATCAATCGTTTCGTCCTTTAACAGTTCTCGCCAATCGTGCTCGCTGTCAATGGCCCGATCGGCACCAAGTTCCAGCGCTTTTTGCCGCTTTTCAGCGCTTCGGCTCGTCACAATGACTCGGGCCCCAACGGCCTTGGCCATTTGGATGAGCAAGGTGGCGACACCACTACCTGCACCCGGTATTAAAACCGTCTGACCTGCTTTGATTTGGGCGCGTGTAAAAAGAACGCGATAGGCGGTTAAAGCGCCCAATGTTAGAACGCCGGCTTCTTCCCAAGATAAATATAACGGTTTTGGGGCGACATTCTCAGCTGGTAAAACAATCGCTTCGGCAAACGTGCCGTGGTCAGGAAGGCTGAGGATTTCAAATTCAGGTGGCGGTGCTGCGCTTTTATTTTTCCAATGCAAGCTCGGAATAATGACCACCTCATCACCCACATCGATGTGGTCGATATCCTTACCGACCGCTTCGACAACACCGGCGCCGTCCGACCCAAGTATCAATGCCGGATCGTCTGGTCGATGGCGCTTTAGTGTGAACAAGTCGCGGTGATTTAAGCCCGCTGTCTTCAACCGAACTTTTACTTGTCCTTTTGAAACAGTAGGCTCAGGCATGTCCGTATAATGGACCCCGGCAATCCCCGCTTCGCCTTTATGTACAACAGCTTTCATGACGCTCACCCCGCTGCTTT
Organism: Tuberibacillus calidus DSM 17572; assembly: GCF_000430685.1. Lineage (GTDB taxonomy): Bacteria > Bacillota > Bacilli > Bacillales > Sporolactobacillaceae > Tuberibacillus > Tuberibacillus calidus. The sequence continues at coordinate 6,071 of NZ_AUMM01000019.1, forward strand.
TGAATTAATGTTTTTTTATATTTTCTCAAATTAACGAAGCTTTCACAACCGAAACACATCCATCCTGCCCTATGGGTAAAGGATCCGAAAACTTGTAAGCATCTTGACAAACATTTAACAACTCGATGGAACATTCGATATTAAAATATAAAGTAGGAAAGATCATGAGGGAGGCCGCCGCGATGGAACTGAGTGACATTAAAAAATCTTTATCAAGCAAGTCCTGTGAAACGATTATCGGTGAAGAAGACGCCCTAAAGGCGAGCGTCCTGATACCGCTTGTTCAAACCGAAGAAGGCTTAGCCGTTTTGTTTGAAGAACGCTCCCATCAATTAAAAAGCCAACCAGGTGACATTTGTTTTCCTGGCGGAAGAATGGATCAACGTGATCAATCCCCAGTATCAACGGCCATTCGAGAAACAAGCGAGGAATTAGGCATAAAAGCAGAAAGCATCGAGGTGCTCGGCGCACTCGGCCGATATATCCCATCAATGCAGCTCATCATTTATCCATTTGTCGGCTATTTAAAGGATACCGATTTCGCGGTAAATCCTGCCGAAGTTGCCTCAACATTTCAGGTACCGCTTCTTTTTTTATTAAATGCGGAACCAGAAAAATTCATTGTCCATCTTGAACCGCAGCCTGAGGATGACTTTCCGTATGACCGGATTGCAAGAGGAAAGGCATACGCTTGGCGAAAGCGTCAGATCACGGAATTGTTTTACCGTTACCAAAACCGTCATATTTGGGGGATGACCGCCAAAATTTTAAACCACTTTTTAACCGTGATCCGAGCGGAGAAGGGATAATTTCAATCCCCGTTGTTATACTCGGAGCACTTTTTACCCACTATTCCGAGATACGACATTAGAAATAGAACTTTTTACACATTGTTTTTTAAATATTCTGCATAATTCTGCAAAATCCGCTGGTTTGTCCACCGAAAGAGCTATGAAAAAAACGAATCAAATGGCGGATAAACCCAAGGCATAAACCGTGATAAGATAAAAGGACAACGGGGGGTGGGCGGTTATTTTACGGAGGTGATGCCAATGACAGTATTCGAGGCGTTATCTCTTATGATTGCCTTTGGCACCCTTGTGGCCGTACTGTCACAGCCTAGACGAAAATAGACCTTTTAGGATGAGGTCTATTTCGAAACTGCCCGCCCACCTTTGACACCGTTGGGGACCCGAGACAGCCTGCCTCGGGTCCCATTAGCGCAAGCCCTCATTTCCGGAATTTTTTACCTAAGCAATTATTCAACATTTTAACCTCCCTACCTATCCTATTCCTTCATCAGTTTCCTATTCACTTTTCCATTGAAGAAATAGTTTGGTCATTTTAAAAAAAGCCAATGATGACGGCTTAATAAGGATGGATGCTACCTGCCAATCGCTATCCGTTAGCAGTTATTTTTCGTCTTGCTGATAATGATTTTGGCTACATCCAACCATTCCTTTTCAACGTGAATAAGCTTGCTTCCATTGATGACAACCCATGCATGTTTTGGGGTACAGATTCACAAACTAACCTCAAATTTAATTCATTGGTGGTGTCTGACATGGCTAGCAACAATCAGGACAAATTTGTGCCATACATACCAGCCTCCAAGTCACTTCCAGAGCTAACGATTTTTGCTGTTGTATTAGGCATTATTCTTGCCCTTCTGTTTGGAGCAGCCAACGCATATTTAGGACTTATCGTCGGCATGACGATTTCCGCATCCATTCCCGCAGCTGTCATCTCAATGGGCGCTTTAAGAGGGTTATTTCGCAGGCAGTCCATTTTGGAAAACAATATCGTGCAAACGATGACCACCGCTGGTGAAGGGCTTGCCGGCGGCGCCGTCTTCACTTTACCGGCACTCTTTATCTGGGACGATTATCAAGTCAATATTTATATTATTACCTTTATTTCTTTGGTCGGGGGCTTCTTAGGGGTTTTCATGATGATCCCTTTGCGTCGGTTGTTAATTGTCAAAGAGCATGGGCATCTCCCGTACCCCGAAGGCTCTGCCTGTGCCGAAGTGTTAAAGTCCGGGGAAGAAGGAGGCGAAAGCGCCAAAACCGTCCTGCAGGGCTTAGTTATCGGCGGTATTTTCAAGGCATTATCTAATGGCTTTTTAGTTTTTAAAGAAGAAATTGAAACAGCTATTTCTGGTTTTCGGAACGCTGTGATCGGGTTGGATGCCTATCCATCGCTTCTCGGCGTCGGCTACATTATCGGTCCGCGCATTTCCGCGCAAATGCTCGCAGGTGGATTATTTGCCTGGATCGTGCTCATACCTGCCATTTCTTTCTTCGGTGCAGGAAATACGACACCGATTTTCCCGGCAAGCATACCGATCGGTAAAATGGACGCGTGGACCATTTGGGACAATTATATCCGCTATATTGGGGCCGGCGCCGTATGCGCTGGAGGTATCATCACGTTGTTACAAACCTTACCCGTCCTTTATAACACCGCGACGGATACGTTAAAAAGCGTCGCCCAAAACAAACTGGGTGGCCCACAAACAATCGAGCGCATTGATAAAGACCTGTCAATGAATTGGGTGATTTTCGGTTCATTAGCGATCATCGTGATCATCTGGTTTAACCCGTTCATCAAAGTCGGATTCTTGGGTGCTTTGGCCATTCTGGTTCTCGGCTTTTTATTTGTCACGGTTTCCTCGCGCATCGTCGGCATTGTCGGTACATCTTCGGATCCGGTTTCCGGTATGACGATTGCTACGCTTCTGATCGTCGCGATTGCATTTAAATTATTGGGAACAACCGGTCATACCGGCATGCTTGCTTCTCTTGGCGTCGCTGCCATCGTCTGCACGGCCATTGCCATAGCCGGCGATACTTCTCAAGACTTGAAAACCGGGTTTCTTGTCGGAAGCACTCCGTGGAAACAACAAATTGCCATGATTATTGGCGTGCTCGCCTCTGGGCTCATTATTGGATTCGTTTTAATAATGTTGGATAACGCCTATCAGATGGGATCTTCAAAATTGCCGGCTCCAAAGGGTGTACTGATGAAAATTCTCGTACAAGGGATTATGGAAGGCAACCTTCCTTGGGATTTAATATTCATCGGCGCCGCTTCAGCTATCGTTATTGAATTTCTTGGACTGAATTCCCTTATCGTTGCTGTTGGCATTTACTTGCCCGTGCACACGAGCATGCCGATTATGATCGGCGGAGCCATCCGTTGGCTCATTGACCTGCGGAAGAAAGAAAATGACCTTACCGGCCGCGATCACGGTACTCTCTATGCTTCCGGCCTCATCGCTGGGGAGTCGCTGATCGGCGTTTTAATCGCTATTTTAATTACCATCGGCGTGCCGATTCCCGATACACCATGGACGGATAACGGCTGGGTGACACTCATCCTTTATTTACTCGTTTGTTTGACACTCTATTGGATCGCTTTTCGCACAACATCGAAAAAAGCATAAAGATAAGTGGGGATGAAAGGACATGTTTAGAAAACGGAAACCGGAAAATCTCCTCATGATGAAGCCGCGCCTCAACGACCGTTTCCAACTAAAAAAACTGGACGGTTGCGACTATCTTGTTATTCCAAGGACAAGTCGCCTCGAAAAAATCGGGATAAAATGGCTCCATCAGTCACCCGAACACCGCTATCGTTTAGATGCCCTTGGGAGTTTTGTCCTTCATCGCTGCAACGGGCGATATACGGTAGCGGAGATTGAAGAGGCCCTCACCCGCACTTTCGGTAAAAAGGCGGAACCGACACGCGCCCGCCTTGTCAAATTCCTGCAAATCTTGGATAATAATAGTGTGATTTTATTCAAGAAGACGAGTGCCGACGAGATATAATGTCGGCATTTTTTCTTGGCCCAGACATACAATGAAGAGGGTTTGAAACTTCAAGAAAGGATTCGATGTATTGTGGGTTCATTCAAAAGATCTGAAGCACTCTATGAAGAGGCACAAAAAATCATCGTTGGTGGTGTCAACAGCCCATCCCGGTCTTATAAAGCGGTCGGCGGCGGTGCCCCTGTGTTTATGGAACGGGCAAAAGGCGCTTATTTCTGGGATGTCGACGGCAACCGCTATATTGATTATTTGGCGGCTTATGGACCGATTATTACCGGACATGCCCACCCTCATATTACCGAAGCCATTAAAAAGGCTGCAGAAAATGGCGTTTTATACGGTACACCTACGGCTTTAGAGATTCAATTTGCGGAAAAATTAGCGCGTGCCATCCCAAGCCTGGAAAAAATCCGCTTTACCAACTCGGGCACCGAAGCTGTCATGACGACCGTCCGAGTGGCAAGAGCCTATACGGGGCGCGATAAAATTTTAAAATTTTCCGGGTGTTATCATGGCCATTTTGACCTTGTCCTTGTTGCGGCTGGCTCCGGGCCTTCGACTCTTGGCACACCGGATTCAGCGGGGGTAACGCAGGCAAGTGCCCAGGAAGTCATTACCGTGCCATATAATGACGTTCACGCTTTAGAACAAGCCATGGCTCGCTGGGGCGAGCAAATTGCTGCGGTGCTCGTCGAACCGATTGTTGGAAACTTCGGCATCGTCATGCCTGAAGACGGCTTTTTAGAAGCGATTAATCGCATTGCCCATAAGGCCGGGGCCTTGGTGATTTACGACGAAGTGATTACGGCTTTTCGTTTTATGTATGGCGGCGCTCAAAATCTCCTCGGTGTGGAACCAGATATGACGGCTATGGGTAAAATTATTGGCGGAGGACTGCCAATCGGTGCCTACGGCGGACGAAAGGATATTATGGAAGAAGTCGCACCGCTCGGTCCAGCTTATCAAGCGGGGACGATGGCCGGAAATCCCGCATCAATGTCGGCCGGCATTGCCTGTCTTGAAGTCCTCGAACAACCAGGAGTCTATGAAGAATTAGATCGGTTAGGCGCGCGTTTGGAAAACGGCATTAAGGAAATCAATAAACAGTACGGGCTTCCGATCGTCATCAATCGACTGAAGGGCGCGATGACGCTATACTTCAGCGACCATGACGTCGTGAACTATCAAGATGCGGAAAACACCGATTCCGACATGTTTGCCCGTTTCTTTAAAGCTATGTTAGCAAACGGCGTCAACCTCGCTCCTTCAAAATATGAAGCCTGGTTTATCACAACCGCCCATACCGACCAAGACATCGATGACACACTTGAAGCTGTGGAAAAATCTTTTAAAATACTAGTAAGGGATTTCCCAGCGGTAAAATAACCGCAATGGGTGCGCCTCTTACCGGACACCCTCCGTAATGTTTAAAATGAAAGGATAAGATTATACATGAAACTTGGTGCCCGCGTCATAAAGACGGGCTTAGCCATTACCCTTTCAATCTATTTATCAATGTGGCTCGGATTGACTCCCGTTTCTATGGCCGCTGTCGCCAGTGCTTTCGCCATTCGGCCGTCAGTGTATCGGTCGTGGCAATCCATTGTGGAAAACGTGCAAGGCAATATCATCGGTGCCATCGTTGCTTCTGCTTTTGTATTATTAGTCGGAAATCACCCGATTGTGATTGGCCTTGCTGTCATTGTTGTGATCGCGATCCATATAAAATTAAAGCTGAATGATACTATTACACTCAGCACCGTTACCGTCATCCTGATTATGAGCGGAACGCCGAGCAACGAAAGCTTTCTCGTGTATGCCTCTCATCGTTTCTCTGCCGTGATGCTCGGGGTCGGCGCGGCCTTTATCGTCAACATGTTGTTTATGCCGCCGAATTATGAAAACCGGCTGTTTCATGCGATATTAAACCAAACGACGAAACTAATGACTTGGGTTCGTCTGATGCTCCAACACGCGCCGGAACGTGCAACCATTAAAATGGAGTTAAGACAATTTCAGGAACAAAAAGAAAGGATCAACGACTTTTTTAAGTGGTATAAAGATGAAAGGCGGTATCTGAGAAAGCGCCGCTACGCGAAACACCGAAAAACGGTGATCTTTCGGCAAATGATTGCCACGATGAACCGCCTAAATGAATTGCTCCGGCTCTTGAATGAAAGCGAACATTTGCTTCAGCAATTACCGCCGGAAATACAAAAAACTATCCGCTCGAGACTTGAGGATATGCTTGTCAGCCATGAACGGATTTTGCTGCGTTTCAATGGCAAGGTTCGGGATGCCGAGGAAAGCCCCGCAGAAACGTTCCAACTAAAAAAGCGGTTAACAGACCGGTTCTTGCCGTTTTTCCAAGAACAAAAAAACAGCCAATGGCTGCACCTCTTTCCTCTCATTGCCATGATAATTGATTATGGTCATCATATCGAACGGTTGGATGCGCTCTTGGACAGCTTTCACAGTTTTCATAAGAAGGACAACATCGTCGACGTCAAACAAGACGATGACTGAGTATGCGAATGCGAAAAGGTCAGACCTAACGTGCGGTCTGACCTTTTTTACTAATTTGCCTGCCATATAAAGCATTATTTTTTCATCCGTGGATCCAAAGCATCGCGCATCCCGTCACCGAAAAGATTAAAGCCGAGTACAGTTAAGCCGATCGCAAGGCCTGGGAAGAGGACGGTCCACGGGGCATTGGTAATATACTCCCTGGAGTCAGAAAGCATCCGACCCCATTCTGGTTGCGGGGGTTGGGCACCGAGTCCTAAGAAGCCAAGCGCCGCAGCATCCAATATCGCCGTCGCAATGCTGAGGGTTCCTTGGACGATAATCGGTGCTAAACTGTTGGGTAAAATGTGATAGAACAAAATCCGCGCATCACGCATGCCTATGGCCCGCGCCGCCACGATGAATTCTTCTTCCTTAAGACTAAGAACCTTCGAACGCACTAATCGGCCAAAGTTCGGTACATTGACGGTGGCAATGGCGATTAAAGCGTTTTGCAGGGACGGCCCAAGGATGGCAACGATCGCAATAGCCAAAAGGATGCTCGGAAAAGCTAGCATAATATCAAAAATCCTAGAAATTATCATATCAACGGTTTTGCCGTAATATCCCGCGAGAATGCCTAAAAATGTGCCGGCAACGATGGCCCCTACGACCGAAACAAAGCCGACCCACAACGAAATGCGCGCCCCGTAAAGGATGCGTGTGAGAATGTCCCGACCGAAATCATCCGTGCCGAACCAATGTGCACTTGAAGGCGGCTTAAGTCGGTCAGCGAGCAATTGATGATTGTATCCCTCTGGACGAATCAGTGGGGCCAACAGGGCAAGAATGATGAAAAGAAGAATGATCAACGTTCCAATTATTGCTAGTTTATTTTTCTTAAAACTGCGTAACGCTTCTCTGAAAGGCGAATCGACTTTTTCTTTCTGCTCTTCCGGACCCGGAACAGGGGCATTCGGTTTTACAACAGTCTCCAACATCCATCCCCCCATCACTTGTATTTAATCCTTGGATCAAATGCTGCATACAAAAGATCGATGATCAAATTGATAATGACGAAAATAAAGGCAACAAGCAGTATTCCGGATTGAATCACAGGATAATCCCGGTATTGGATGGCATCATAGATATAACTGCCAATGCCTGGCCATCCGAAAATCGTTTCAGTCAGTATCGCTCCGCCCAAAAGCAAACCGGTCTGCAAACCGATGACGGTCAATACCGGAATAAAGGCGTTTTTCAAGGCATGTTTATAAACAACCCAGAACATTTTCTGTCCTTTCGCTCGCGCCGTGCGGATGTAATCGGAGCGAAGCACTTCCAGCATGCTGGATCGGGTCATTCTAGCGATGATCGCCATCGGAATGGTAGCCAAGGCCAAGCTCGGCAAAATCAGATGGCGAATGATCTCCCAAAATTGATCAATTCTGCCGGCCAAAAGCGTGTCAATGATATAAAAATTTGTAATCGCCGTCACCGGATCGCGGATATTTTCCCGGCCAATGGAAGGCAGCCAACCGAGCTTAATCGAGAAAATCCATTGCGCCATAAGCCCTAACCAGAATACAGGCATCGACACGCCTACTAAAGCAATGACCATGCTGGCCACATCTATCACAGAATTTTGCTTCCATGCGCTTAAGATCCCAAGATTTACACCGACAACAACAGCAATCAGCATCGCAAGCACGGACAATTCGATCGTCGCAGCCAGATGTGGCCAAATTTCTTGGCGAATGGCCGCATGTGTTCTGAGCGATGTGCCAAAATCACCTTTTAAGAGATCGGTGATAAAAGAAAAATACTGTGTATACCATGGTTTGTCCAAACCGAGCGCATGACGCAGTTGCTTGAGGGCTTCAGGCGTTGCTTTTTGGCCTAAAATAGCGAGCGCCGGATCACCCGGTATCGCCCGAATGATGCCGAAGACGATGAGCGACATGCCTATCAAAACGGGTATTAATGCGATTAGGCGTCGAATTGAATAAGCAAGCATTCGTTCACCTCATTTTTAAAGAAAGCTTGGCTCCATTAACTTGACTCTGCTAAGTTTTTTGAGCAATAATAGAGCCTTTAGTTGTTCTCATGCTGGCCTAATATACGATAGCCTTTCCTATCGGTATAAAAAAGGATGGGCGCCCAGATTCGGCCTGCCGAACGATCCCGGTTGACATTTTCTTTAAAGTGCCACACGGACCGTTCACAAGACGGGCGCCCGCTCATCTTGTTTTCCTATAACGTTGCGATTTTATTTTTCAAAGTAGACACCGACATAGCGATCTGAACCGGTTGGGTGCGGAGCAAAACCTTTAATCGTTGATTTACCGACAAGGGCCGGTTTGGAATGAACGAGCGGCACCCATGGGGCGTCATTATGAATGATCACTTGTGCTTGTTTGTAGAGCTCGTTGCGTTTATTCTCATCGGTTAAGGTTTGCGCCTCTTTCAAAAGTTTATCGAGTTCGGGATTGCTGTAGAAAGAGTTATTGTTACTGCCGATGGCATCGGTCGAAAGCAATGTATATAAGAAGTTATCGGCATCACCGTTATCACCGGTCCAGCCGAGCATATACATCGGCGCCTCACCTTTTTTCACTTTATCGAGATACGTCGTCCACTCGAAGGTCTTGATTTCCGCATCAATACCGATATCCTTCAAATTATGGGCGATCGCTACAGCAATTTTGCTCGGTTCGGGCATATACGGGCGTGGGTTCGGCATCGCCCACAACTCCGTTTTAAAGCCGTTGGGGAAACCTGCTTTTTTCAACAATTCTTTAGCTTTCTCTGGGTTATAATCATACGGTTGAACGTCGTCATTATACCCGCTGATACTTGGTGGCATCGGGTTTTTTGCTGGGTCAGCCGCTCCGGCAAAGAACGCATCGATGATCGCTTTTTTGTCCACCGCGTAGTTGACGGCTTGCCGCACTAACGGATTATCGAACGGTTTCTTGGTTACCGTCATCCCGAGATATCCGACGTTCATCGGCGGACGGTAGAAAATTTGTAGATCTTTATTACCTTGTATATCCTTTAAGTCGCTCGGGTTCACGCCGTCCATCAAGTCAATTTCGCCGTTTTTCAACGCATTAAGACGAGCGGTGTTGTCCGGAATGACTTTAAAGATGACGCCATCGAGCTGCGGCTCGCCTTTCTTCCAATAGTCATCATTTTTGACAAGCGTGATCGTATCCTTCGATTTCCATTCTTTAAATTTAAACGGACCAGTGCCTACCGCTGCTGCTTGGCCGTATTTATCGCCGTATTTCTTAATCGCCGTCGGGCTTGCGATGGCAAATGGCGACATGGCAAGATCTTTGAGAAATGGTGCCAAAGGCGTGCGCAAGGTAAATTGTACGGTATAGTCATCTAACGCTTTGACATCGGCAATGACGCTTTTATCACCAAAGCCGCCAAACATCGACGGATAATAGGCAAACTTATTCTCATCATTGGCGTTTTTCCAACGATCAAAGTTAAAGACGACCGCATCGGCGTTAAAATCCGTTCCGTCATGGAATTTCACGCCTTTTCTCAGGTGAAACGTATACGTTTTCCCATCGGGACTGATGTCCCAACTTTCTGCTAACGCAGGCTCAATATCCGTCGTCTGTCCCTTGTATTCCACAAGGGTGTCATAAATGTTTTTGGTGACGGCAAACGACTCCCCGTCAGTGACGATCGCTGGATCCAAAGAAGTTGCATCCGCCCCGCGGCCAAAAATCAGGACATTTCCGCCATTACCATTTGAGTTTGATTTTTTGCCTTGTTCCCCATTGCTGGATGATGAACAGCCGGTAAGAACGATGGATAGCATGAGTACCATCGCAACTAAACCGAAAAGCCACTTTTTCATGTTCTTCCCCCTCAAATTTATTTTTAAAAATGTAAAATAATACCTAATTATTATATAAATGACAGGCCGTCAAATGCCCCGGTGCCACTTCTTTTAGCTCGGGGCGGGTTTTGCGGCATATGTCCATGGCCACCGGGCAGCGCGTATGAAAAGCACACCCTTTCGGTGGATCAATAGGGTTCGGGACGTCACCCGCCAATTCCTCGCTATCATATTGGTAATCCGGGTCTGGAATAGGTACAGACGAAAGGAGGGCATTCGTATAGGGATGTTTCGGGTTACGGTAAAGCTCGCTGCTTTCAGCCACTTCAACCATTCTCCCGAGATACATGACGCCAACTCTGTCACTAAAATGATGCACGACGCTGAGGTCATGGGCGATAAAAAGAAATGTTAAATCAAATTGTTTTTGTAAGTCTTGTAACAGGTTAATGACTTGCGCCTGAATGGAAACATCCAGCGCTGATACCGGTTCATCGGCGATGATCAATTTAGGATTAACGGCTAAAGCGCGGGCGATGCCAATGCGTTGGCGCTGACCGCCACTAAATTGATGGGGATAGCGCTTGGCATGATAGCTTGAAAGGCCGACAACTTCCAAAAGTTCCCGCACTCTTTTTTTACGCTCAGCCTTCGACCCTAACCGATGCACGATCATGGGTTCTTCAATAATCCTTTCCACGGTATACCGAGGGTCAAGCGAAGCAAAAGGATCCTGGAAAATCATTTGGATGTCTTTACGCGTTTTCCTTAGAGCTTTTTTATCCATTGCCGTTAAATCTTTTCCACAGAAAACGATCCGCCCTGAGGTGGGCTCAATCAGCCGCATGATCATCCGGCCCGTCGTTGATTTTCCACAACCCGATTCGCCGACAAGTCCAAAGGCTTCCCCTTTTTTTATTTCAAATGATACGCCGTCCACTGCCTTGACATGCCCGACCGTCCGCTTGAAAATGCCGCTTTCTATCGGAAAATATTTTTTTAAGTCCTCTACTGTCAGTATTGTTTCTGCCATAGTCAGATCACTCCCAATGGCCAATGATCATGCGATGATCAGGCTTCTTCTACCTCGCCGTGAAGAAAACAACGCACCCGATGACCGTTTTTCAAGTCCACCAACCCCGGCCTTTTTTGCGCACATATCGCCATAGCCTCTTGACAACGTGGATAAAACAGACAGCCTTCCGTAATGCTGCCTGGCTTCGGCACGTTACCTGGGATCGAATAAAGGCGCGAGGTTTGCCGCCTTAGGTCAGGCACTGAAGCGAGTAATCCCTTCGTGTACGGATGACTCGGATGGTTAAAGATATCTCGAACGGCTCCTTCTTCGACGATTTTCCCCGCATACATCACGATCACGCGCTCACACATTTGGGCAACAACGCCAAGATCATGGGTGATTAAGACAATCGCTGTTCCTGTTTCGCGGTTTAATTTTTTCATCAGATTGAGTATCTGCTTTTGTATCGTCACATCTAAGGCCGTTGTTGGCTCATCGGCAATTAAAACCTTTGGATCACAAGCCATCGCCATGGCGATCATCACGCGTTGGCGCATTCCGCCTGAAAGTTGATGCGGATAATTATCGAGCAAAGCTTTTGGTCGGGGTAGACCGGCAAGCTGTAGCAGTTCGGTAGCGCGATCTTTTGCTTGCTTTTTTGAAATTTTACGATGAATGCGGATCGCTTCGGTCAGCTGATCCCCAATTGTAAAAACCGGGTTCAGTGACGTCATGGGCTCTTGAAAAATCATCGCAATCTCGTTACCGCGCAGCGTGCGCATTTTTCGCTCGGGGGCATGGGTGATGTCTTCGCCATTAAAATGGATTTTTCCATCGACAATTTTTCCAGGCTCGGAGACCAAGCCCATCACAGATAACGAAGTCACGCTTTTTCCGCAGCCGGATTCCCCGACGATACCTAAGATTTCGCCTTCATTTATATAAAAATCAATGCCGTCGACAGCTGGAACTTGTCCGTCGTCCGTAAAAAAGACGGTTTTTAGGTTTTGTACTTTCAGAATCGGTTCACTCAGAATGGCTCCTCCTTTCTTCGCGCGGGCGTTTATCTCTTTAAATTCACTTATGGGCGTATTATACAAAAAGTTAAGATTATTGTCAATACTATTGGCAATATTAAGAATTATGTAGAAAAATGTCGACATTTGTCATGTAAGGTATGGGTACTTGATGTTTGTAGATTATATGTGTATTTTTCTGAAGTTAGACTGTAAAGGGTTGAGGCACACTCTAAACACGAAAGCTCGCGTACACTTGCTTTTAGCCACTTTTCTTGCTGATTTTGGCTCCTACGCATTAACTTTTTATCAAACAAAAAAGGCTGATGCACTGACACATCAACCTTCAAACCGTTTCTAATTGTTGGATGCGGAACAGCTCGTAATAACTCCCACGGCGATTCATGAGTTCATGATGGTTGCCGATTTCCGAAATTCGGCCGTTTTCAATGACAACGATGCGATCGGCATGCGTAATCGTTGCCAGGCGGTGAGCAACAATTAATGTCGTTCGGTTTTTCGCCAATTTTTCCAAGGATTCCTGGATTAAATGCTCGCTTTCTAAGTCAAGGGCGGAGGTAGCCTCATCTAAAATGAGAATCGGAGGATTCTTTAAAAAGACTCTGGCAATGGCGATCCGCTGTTTTTGCCCGCCGGATAATTTGACCCCGCGTTCTCCAACCTGTGTATCGTAGCCTTTTGGTAATTGCATGATAAAGTCATGGGCATTGGCAGCCTTGGCTGCTTGCACGACTTCTTCTTCGGTCGCTTCTGGGTTTCCCATCATGATATTGGCTCTCACAGTATCACTGAAAAGAATCGTATCCTGAAGCACCATGCCAATTTGATCTCGCAAACTGCGCACTTTATAATCACGCAAGTCCCGACCGTCCAGCAAGATTCGACCGCTTTCGACATCATAAAACCGCGGAATCAGGCTGATGAGCGTTGATTTTCCACCGCCGCTCATACCAACAAAAGCGATCGTCTCTCCCGGCTGTATATCCAAATTAATATCTTTGAGGGCGTATTCTTCATCTTTTGCATAACGGAAACTCATATTTTCAATGGTGATGTGGCCACGGACATCCTCTGCCGTTATGGCATTCGGCCGGTCCACAATATCATATTTTTCATCCGCAAACTCGAAAACTCGGTCCATAGAAGCGATGGCTTGCGTTAAAGTTGTCGATGAGCTAACAAGCCGGCGCAGCGGGCTATACAACCGGTCCATATAAGCAAAAAAGGCGACCACAGTACCGATTTCCGCAATATTGCCGACAATCACGAGATAAGCTCCGACCATGATCACGAACAACGGTGCGATATCTGTGATGGTATTGACCACCATGAAGGTTTTGGCGTTCCACGATGTATGGTCAAGCGCTCGCGCCAAAAAGTTGCGGTTGCGTTGAGCGAATTGCTCTTGTTCGTACTCTTCTAAAGCAAAACTTTTGATAACGCTTATTCCTTGAACGCGTTCATGGAGATGTCCTTGTACTTCGGCCAAAGCTTGGGAACGCGCTCGCGTTAATTTTCGAAGCCTGCCGTAAAACACTTTTATAGATAAAGCGTAAAACGGGAACATGCTCATCGCAACCAGCGTCAAGATGACATTCATGGAAAACATGATGGCAAGGGCAATCACAATGGTGATCATATCAAGCCAAATATTCATCATACCAGTGATGACGAATTCCTTGGTTTGTTCCACATCATTGATGACGCGGGAGATGATTTCGCCGACTTTGCGATTCGCATAAAACTTCAGGCTCAATCGTTGAATGTGGTCAAACAATTTCCTTCTCAAGTCATACAAAACCTTATTTCCCGTCCACTGCGCTAAATACTGTCGATAATATTCAATGGGTGGCCGTAAAACAACAAACACAAACAAAGAAAGTCCGGTCACCCAAAAAAGCCGTCTAAGTTTAACATCCGCAGTAAGCGAAGTGTTAATGATATCATCAATGACATACTTAAGAATCAGCGGCAAGGCTAGCGGAATGCCGAACTTTATAATGCCGATAATGATCGTTAAAATGATTTCTTTATAATAAGGAAAAACAAATTTAAGATAGCGCTTGATACTCGACACAACGATTCATCCCATTTCTACATACTGTCGATAACGGTCATACCATTTTTGAATAAAATCAGGATGAAATGGGCCCACGCCTTTTTCAATCCAATCGTAAAGCTTTGCCAAATCCTTTTCGATCCGGTCTGTAACGTTTGCGGGATAGTGCATCAGCTGCTTATGACTTTCATACTCCGCTTCGTCCAAAAGGCGAACGGTACCATCTTGCTCCACCATGACATCCAGATCATAATCAATATAAGTTAATGCCCCCGCGTCCCAATGAACCGGTGAAGCGAGGTTACAGTAATAATAAACGCCTTCGGGCGGCATGATGGCGACGACATTGAACCAAAGTGCCGTGCTGAAAAAAGAAATGGCGGGTTCTTTTGTCCGCCAAGTGGTGCCGTCGGCCTCCGTTACCGTCACTTGGTTATTGACGGTAATCCAAGCATCGTCTGTTCGGGAAAGAATGAGATTGTCGTCCCAAACCCGATGCAGCACCCCATTATGTTTAAAGCTTTTAATGGGTATGAATGTACCTTCTTTATAATTTGGCATCGGTTTGCTCCTTTATGCGCGTTTTTCCTAAATGGGTTGGATGAGGGCTTCACCTTCGTTTTTCGGGGAATTAACGGCTTGCGACACCGGATAATACCGCATTTCCGAAGCTGGGTAACGCTTAAGGAGATTTTTTACGGTTTCACTATCGGTTTCCGGATTTAACCACGTGTCTTCAGCCGCACGCGGCAGGATGACCGGCATGCGGTCATGCAAATCACACATCAATTCATTGGCGGAGGTCGTTAGGATCGTGCACGTGGCAAGGCGCACCCCGTCTTTCTCCCATACCGACCAGAGCCCGGCAAAGGCAAACGGTTCCTCACTTTTCAATAAAATCCGATATGGCTGTTTTCCTTTCCCCTCTTTTTTCCATTCATAAAAACTATCCGCAATGACTAAACAGCGCCGTTTTTTTAAGGCGTTTTTAAAACTTGCCTTCTCATGAGCGGTCTCGGAACGCGCGTTAATCATTTTGTATCCGATGTTCGCATCCTTTGCCCATTCAGGAATGAACCCCCAGCGGAGCTGACCCATTTTATTTCCTCTTTGTCCCCGTATGACAACCGTCACATCTTGTTGCGGCGCAATGTTATACCTTGGCGTATATGGAAATTCCACAGGATAAGCGATTTGAAACCGTTCAATTAAGTAATCCAAATCAGCGGTTAAAGCAAAACGTCCGCACATAACATAACCTCCGCATGCTTTTTATTGACATTAAGATAACATAAAACTAAAAGAATGGCACCCGGCTTGCTTTATATTAAGGCTTCCCATAAACCACACCGAGCGGTATTGGCATTAAATAAAGAAAGCTCCCTATCCGCTTGTGATAGGGAGCTGGGCAAGGTGCAAGTTATTGTTGGTTTTGGCCTTTTTTCTGTTGGGACTTGGCGTTTTGTTGGCGTACTTGTTGAGCGTTGGTTTCACTGGCAAATTCAGTTTGGTATTGGCTTTGCCCTTGAGCTGAAGCTTGGTTTTTAGCACGTACGCTTTGGGAATCGGTTCCAGCATTGTTCATGCCTTTTTTAGCCATGGTGTCTTCACCTCCACAGCCATTAATGTAACCAGTCAACCATTTTTTATGTATGGAAATACCTTTATGGAATGACTCGGTCTAAATGATGGATGATCTTTTGATGCGGAACCGGAAAAGCGTAATCGGAAAGCGCGGTGCGCGTGACCCATTTACCCGCCCGCGAGATCGTTTCTTCGCTTCCGCAATACCCGTAAAACACAGTTAATTCCCATTTTAAGTGTGAAAAAATATGTTTGACCTTCATCGAAGTCCGTACCGGTTTCGATTTTAAAAAGCGTGCCTTGAAGTTAACTTCATCGGCCCCCTCTTTGATTTCGAACATCGGAAATTCCCATAACCCGGCTAAAAGCCCTTCGGAAGGCCGTTTTTGGATATAAAAACGGTCTTCACCTGACTGCAAAACCAAAACGGCATAACGCACAAGTTTTGTTTTTTGTTTTTTGAGCTTGATCGGTAGCTTGGTTTGCACATCCTCTTTATAAGCGCGGCAGAATGATGCAATCGGGCACTCATGGCAAAGCGGATTTTTCGGTTTGCATATTAAAGCTCCGAGTTCCATTAAAGCTTGGTTAAATTCACCTGCCTGGTCGGCTGGCATGTAAGGTCTTAACCTGTCTTCAATAAGCCGCCTTGTCTTTGCTTTCGCGATATCCTCCTCGATGCGAAAGAGGCGGGAGATAACACGCATAACATTGCCATCAACAGCCGGTTCGGGTTCATTATAAGCGATGCTGAGAATCGCGCCGGCTGTATATGGTCCGATGCCTTTGACATTCAGCAACTCACGCTTTGTTCTAGGAACGATGCCACCGTATCTTTCCGTGACTTCCCTAACGCCGGCTTGAAGGTTTCGCGCCCGCGAATAGTAGCCGAGCCCTTCCCATTCTTTTAAAAGAACGTCTTCGTCGGCGCGCGCTAAATCATACATGGTTGGAAAACGAGTTATAAATCTTTCGTAATAGGGAATAACTGTATCCACCTGTGTTTGCTGCAACATCACTTCGGAAATCCAAATAAAATAAGGATTACGCGTTTTTCGCCAAGGCAGAATGCGTTTGTTTTCTTTGTACCAATTGACGAGTACCATCGTCCAGCTTTCAGTCATCGGCATACTCCTTTCCTTTCTGCCGTTACCCGCTCATCAATGGGACATAATATAAAAAATAACTGCACATAAAGGCACGTTTATCACTCAATTTCGATTGAAAAAAGATTTAAAAGGGAGTGATAAAGACGATGGACAGCGGGACGCATATCGTCATGGGCATCGGCCTTTCCGCCCTATCAACAATCGACCCAGTAACCACTGATCCGACTTCTGCGGAAGCGGTTTTTTTAGGTGTTTTAATCGGGTCAGTGATACCTGATATCGATACAGTTTTAAAATTGAAAGATAATGCAACCTATATCCGCCACCACAGGGGCATCACACATGCCTTGCCGTTTACTATACTGTGGCCAGTCATCCTAACGGGTGTGATTCATCTTTTTTATGACCAGGCAAATCTTTTCCATCTTTGGCTATGGACTTTTCTCGCTGTCATCTTACACGTTTCGGTCGATATTTTTAACGCCTACGGTACGCAAGCATTATGGCCGATCACACCGAAGTGGATTGCCCTTGGCATGATCAGCATCTTTGATCCTGTCATCTTCGGGATCCATTTATGCGGCTTTGTCCTTTGGTATGTGTTCGGTCATCCAGGATTACTCTTTAGCTTTATATATGTCATTATCATCGGTTATTATCTTTTAAGAACATGGCACAAACGGAGGGCACTGGCCAAGGTTCGGCACCAACTGCCTAACGCAAAAGCTATTTATTTGTCCCCGACGATCCATTGGAACCAATATCATGTGGCCGCAAAAACCCCAGAGGAGTTTGTGGTGGGGGAAGCCGATCGCCTGCATTTTGTCATCTTGGATCGTTTCAAACGCGTGCCGCTTCCAAATGACCAAGCCGTTAATGCTGCATTAAAAGATAAAAATATTCGTGCGTTTTTATCGTTTTCACCGATTTACCGCTTTGAAATCAAAGATTACAACGGCTTCACGGACATTCGTTTTATCGATCTTCGCTACTTATCCAAAGGTCATTATCCGTTTGTCGCCGTGGCCCGGGTGAATCTAGATTCGGTCGTGGTCTCTTCCTATACCGGCTGGATTTATAATAATGAAAAGCTGGAGAAGAAGCTCGCCGTCACATGATCCGAACAGTAGCGCTTGAGGTGGCACGGCTTCCGAGGCTAACTCATAAGGGATCCCATACAGTAGTTGCTTTTTGAAAAGTTTGACCCTGACTTTTGAGTCAAGTCTCAAGCCTTTACGGTTACTATGCTTCAGATTCTTTGACGAGTAAAGCAATCGGAAAGGCCCTCATTTCCGTCTCGTTCCCATAATATCCCCAAGCGAACACGCCGTCGAGATATTCAATTTTAAATGGCGTGCCATCGCCTTCTTTAATCACCATGACATCCCCTTGTTTAAAATCTTCGGGGTTCAATAAATAGGAAGCCGCCATGACTTGCTTTCTCTGCAATACTTCCACTTCGTTGATCATACCGGCTTGTTCTGCGCGCTGCTCTTTTACTTTCAACGATTTGATTTCTTCTTCCAGTTCCTCTCTCGACATTTGACTGTATCGTTTCGGCATCATTTTTCTTCATTCCTCCCGATATCATCGATGTAACGGTTGATCATTTCTATGCAAAATCCTTTCCGATATAAAGCGCTGCGTAACTTTTGTCTTGCTTCTGAATCCTTATAACCGCTCCATTTCCGGCGCAGCTTCTCCGCCTGTTTGATGAGCGCCTCCCATTCGGATTCTTGGTCGGCATTCGGCATCTCCTGGATAACGCGATGAATCAACTCCCAATCATACCCTTTACGTTTTAAGGCTTCTGTCGTTTTTTGCAGCTTGCCTTGGTGGGAATGGCCGCGGGATTCTTGCCATTTACGTTGCGCCAGGCGATAAGCGTTCGCCCATTGTTGTTCACTCGAATATTCCTCCAGTGCTAAAGCAGCCGTTTCGGGAGCAATCCCTTTTATTTGCAATTCTTGATATAGAATTTGCGGACCGTTTAAGGTTGTCCGCATTTTCGTTCGGACATAAGCTCTAGCAAAGTTTTCATCATTAAGAAGGTTATCGTTTTTAAGCTTTTCAATCGTCCCCGCAAGTTCTTCAGACGCAAAGCCTTTCTTCTTTAGATAATCGGTCATTTCTTTAACCGAGCGCATCCTGAGTCCTAAATAACGCAAAGCCGTTTGGTAGGCTCGCGTGAGATGGGCGGATCTCTCCAGTGTTGAAAATTCATGTTCCGTTAATACGAGACCTTTTCGAAGCGCATGAGATACCAAAACATCCTGATGGACCGTCATTTCTCTCGACGTTCCGTCATCACAGGTTAAAGTCAAACGATAGTGATTAGGTTTTGTCCCATGCACCGAAATTTGTCGAATGGTCATCATCATTGTTCCCACCTCCCTCCATCTTACATGAATGTCGACAAACAGGGAAATACGACGACCGAAAAGATGAAAATGGTCAAGAAAAAGACAAAATCCGGCAAAAGTAACCTATTTTCAACTAGTAAAAAATCAGATATACTTATCTGGACATCAGAAAGAAAAACTTTTATCCAAAGAAAGTGATCGATGAAATCAGCGGTATGACAATTGAATGAACGGGAAGGCAATTGGTGCGCCACCAAGTAATTTGGTCCTAGTGGGTTCGATTCCCACCCCGGTTATTTCCTAATGCATTTTTTACCCGCTAGGAGGTATCCAAATGTTAAAAAAGCGTGAAATCGCCGATTGTGGCGCACTATTTGAGTTACTTAAAGACCCTGAAGTCTTTCCGTTTGTCAGACAAAAAGCCGATACCCTTGATGAATATATGTTCATAACGAAACAAGGCATAGAGCTCGAAGAACAAAAACGGATGATTTCAAGAACGATTTTGGATGAATGGGGTCAACCCATTGGCACCATCTCACTTTTCGATATACGGGATGGCACCGGTTTTCTGGGCACGTGGATTGGTAAGCCCTACTTTGGAAAGGGCTATAATAAAGCCGCCAAAGAAGCCTTTTTTGATGAAGTTTTCTCACAGACCGATATCCATACGATTTTTATGAGGATACGCCGTGAAAACCATCGCTCCAAAAAAGCCGCCCTGAAATTTCCTTATGTCCTCCCTGCCAATGATCTTTACCCGGAAATCTTGAATGAATTAAACCAAAACGGTGTCACATATGACCTGTTTGAAATAAAAAAAGAGCATTATTTCATACACAAACGTCATGTTGAAAGTTTCTGTTATTCTGCGGATAGCCAATTGCGCGAAGCTTAATCGACAAGTCTAAAGCCCGTCGGCCGTCTCAGGCCGGCGGCTTTTTCTTTAAAAACGGCTATTGTCATCAGCTATCCGCTAGCGCTTATACATCCCCATTGAGTCGAGCCTAGTTCAACCTCACCCTCCCCACTCTATTGGTTAAAGGGCAACACGCCGATTTTTGACGAAGGTTGACAATCACTTTTAATTCGTCCTGACGGCTTGTTCCCATGTTTAAAAATGTCGCTTAAGGTCATGACTATTAGTGTAGCCGCTACCCGAACCATTCTCTCTCCATTGTACCATACCTTACTTTTTTAAAAGGAGGAAGCGTCCTTGGCAAAAAAGCCGAACAGTCTGCGTGAAAATTCCCCGTTAAATAAAGCCCAATCCGTTTTATATCAAAGGGAATTCAAACGAGCGGATCGCATCTACGAGAAACAAAAGTTTTCGAAATGATGGGAGGTAATTGGCATGAGCGCTAAAAAAAGAAAGAAAAATAACAATGAGGATCAAGATCTGCCCATTGCCCGAGCACAGGATATCCGCTATTCATTACCACTGGATGAGGATGATTGGGAGGCGCGCGCCCGAATGGAAGCGGCCGACCACAGAGCACAAAAAAAGTAATATTTCCCGGAAAATAATGTGAAAAGACGTCGAAAAAGTGCAAGGGGCCCTCAAAACAGAAGGCCCCTCTATAAATAATTAACCTACTTATATTCACCAAGTATCTCCACAGCTTTTTCCGCTAACGAGGTGTCAATGGCTTGATTGAAATCGACATCGCCAACGATACCTCCGCGAGACTTATACCATTCGTATTGCTTTTTAATATCATCCACAAACATTTTGCCATTCGGATCAAGTCCGGTTACCCCGACTTTTTCCCATTGTTTCGGATCTTTTAGGGCTGTGTATTTCGTCATGATTTGAATAATCTCGTCTTTATTTTTATTTTTCATGAAGGCATCGTTATAATCCCTTACGCCTTTAAGATAAGCGAGCATAAACCGGATGGCAACATCTTGGCGCTTCTCAAGGAAATTCGGTGAACTTAAAACCATCGCAATTTGCGCTTTTGGCGCATAATCCGTCGCATCTTTAAAACGGACGTGTACACCCTCTTCTTCACCTTTGGTAATAAGCGGTTCGATTTGCAAGGCGGCGTCAATGGAATGACTCTTCATCCCGGCTATCATATTGCCGAAATCAGACATCAAGACAAAATGGACATCGCTGCGTTTTAAACCGGCATAATTAAGCATTTGTTGAAACATGTAATCATCTACGGCATTTTTCGTTGAGACGGCGACTTTCAGCCCTTTAAAATCCTTATAATCCTTCACTTTGTCCTGTAGATCTTTTCGAAGGACAAATGAAAAATACGACGCGCCGGGAATATTGTGCCCCTTATCGGCAATCATTTTGACATCGATGCCTTGAGCGATGGAGTTAAAGAACGATGCCGATGAAATCCCGCCGGCCACATCAATTTTTCCCGCGGCAAGCGCTGGCAGCATGTCATCACTGTTCGAGAACGTCGCATATTTCACATTTATATTGTAGTCTTTAAAATACCCTTTTTCTGTTGCGACATAAAATCCCGCACCAGATGCCGCCCCATCTTCAGCGATGACGACCGTTTCTGGTTTTTCAAGCGGCGGAAGATCCCCATTTACCGCCTTAATGTTATTCAGTTCCTTTTTCTCTGTTTGCTTTTCACTTGTCCCTTGTTTTTCAGCTTGCGAACTACATCCGGTAATGGCAAACATCAACAAGGGAATGATCATCAGAGCCATAAAGACCCGTTTAAACATTCGCTTTCTCCTCGCTTTATTTAATAAACTTCATTTGGTAAGCTTGTGGTTGCCCCTTTTAAATTTCCGTTTACGGCTTCTTGCAGATGCTTCCAAATATCTACAAATTCCTTGCCCATTTTCGGGTTGGAACGAACACTGGCAATTTTTCTTGGCCTCGGTAGATCAATGATTTTTTCACGAACGATCGTGCCGGGTTGGGCGCTCATGAGCAAGATGCGATCACTGAGTAAAAGCGCTTCGTCAATGCTATGTGTGATAAAAAGGACTGTTTTTTTCGTTTCTTCCCAAATGGACAATAGTTCCTCCTGTAAAATGTATTTGTTTTGCTCATCAAGCGCTGCGAAAGGTTCATCCATCAGGAGAATTTCAGGGTCATTGGCAAAGGCACGCGCAATGCTAGCTCTTTGTTTCATACCACCGGAAATCTCTGAAGGATAAAGTTTTCTGAACTCCCATAATCCTACTTTCTTGAGGTAATAGTCGGTCCGTTCTTTCGTTTCATTCTTGGGGGCGTGGCGCATGCGCAAGCCAAACGCCACATTTTCCTCGACCGTCATCCACGGAATAACGCCTTTTTCTTGAAAGATCATGGACTGCAGCGGTTTATTTCGGTCACCGTGTATCATTTCGTACGATCCACCGCTCGGTTTTTCCAGTCCGGCCAATATTCTAAGAAGCGTGGTTTTGCCGCACCCACTCGGACCGAGCAGGCAGACGAATTCTCCATTTTTCACTTCAAAATTAATATCTCTGATGGCGTGGACACTGCTATTTTTCCTGAAAAATATTTTTGACAATTGATGGACGCGAATTTTTATATCTGAACTCATCGTCGGACCTCCTTAAAGATGTTTATTTTTGCCACGGTATCAATCTTCTCTGAAGAAAACGAAGCAGTATTGAGAAGAAATAACCGAAAAACGAGATGATGACGAGGCCGACATACATGCCCTTCAATATAAAGGCTTTATAATCCATCCAAATCAAATAGCCGATGCCGGAATTGGCGCCGATCATCTCGGCGGCCACGATGGTTAAGAGGGCAATGGCCTGACCCATTTGAATGCCCTCCATCATAACGGGCAATGACCCCGGTAACGCGATTTTAAAAAAGTAATCTTTGGATTTTGCCCCATAATTTTTGGCCACGTCCACAAAAATGGGATCGATGTTACTCACTCCGGCGGCCGTGTTGATACATACTGGAAAGAAGACACTGCCGGCAATTGTGACCATCTTGGAAAAATCGGTAATCCCGAAAATGATGATAATGATCGGCATCAGCGCCAACGTCGGAATGGGCATTAACGCCATGACGAGCGGCTGAAAAGTGTAGCGAACCGGCTTATACATACCGATCAATAGACCGAGAAGAATGCCCGGAATAACGCCGAGAAAAAATCCGCCGAGAATCCGATAAAGGCTGATCATCACGTGGCTTGATAGATTTCCGTTGACAGCTAAGTGAACAAATTCAACGATGATTGTAGACGGCGGCGGGAAAAACCGGGGGTCAATCAGAGCGGTGCGCGACAGCACTTCCCAAAGCGCAAGAATGGTAATCGGCGAAAAAAGCGTGAGCGTTCGATAGTAATTTTGCTTTTTCTGGCTCTTCTCCCATTTCTTCCTCTCGTAAGCGACTGGTTGACTTGCCGCCATAATGACTTCTTTCTCCATGTGCTCACCCCTTCGTTAAAACATAAAAAATCTGCATCATCCTACATTCGGTCCACAGAACGGTAAAGAGTACGGTATCAAGGAACCTTCTCCCTTCAAGGTTCCTAGTCAGGCCTTTTTGGCATCCTCAGCCATCCGTCTCTATCCATCGCCCCGTATTCAAACGTTGCAAAAGCATGACGGCGTTTTCCTTAGTAACAATCAAGCTACCCCAAGTCGAAACGATGCGAAAGGGACGCCCACGGCGGAATCCCTTTTGATGGCATCATATGCACAAATGCCTATAGCGTGACATTCGCCCAAAAGGTTTTGGCACAAACTTTCGTGTTTCTATGGTCAAACATTCCTTGAACAACTTTTATCGTGAATGTCAATATTTCTGTGGATATGTGGGTAAGTTATCAAATTCCCCTCTATGACTCATATGGCCATCTGGATAATTTTTGTGGATGATTTTCAGATTCTCTGTGGATAATGTGAATAAATCACAGGAATTGCGGTTACAAAGGGGATTTTTGTGCATAACTTTGTGGATAATGTTTATAAAAATACTTGGCTCTGCGAAAAAATTTTTGCTCCCCCATCCTTTTAGATGACAGAGCCTTAGTTCCACTAATGTGGGTCTAATAAATAGTATCTCTATCCTTATGAGAACTAGCCTCTTTTTCCACAGAGGCTTAGCGTTCATTTTCCGCTCGCCGGAAAAATGATATTCTGGTTTGTCGGTATAAAAAAATTAAGGTCGATTTAAGAAGCCAGGACGCCCCTGAAACTTCTTAAGTCGACCTTACCAATGGAGGTTTTGTGCATGCTTGTGTACCATCAAGTCATCCAGACTTTTAAAAGTATAACCTTTCTTTTTGAGATCCTCGATGACGTTTTCTAACGCTAAAGCATTATCTTTGGAGACCGTATGCAAAAGCATGATGGCACCAGGGTGTACGCGTTTCATAATGCTGTTATACGCAAAATCGGCTCCCCTCTGCTGATTCGTCAACCAATCTCGATAAGCAAAAGACCAAAAGACACTGGTGTATCCAAGCTCATCAGCCAATTTCAAGGACCGCTCGCTGAACGTTCCTCTCGGTGGCCGCAAATACTTCATATCTTTTCGTCCGGTTAAAGCCGTATAAGCTGCTTCTAATTTTTTGATTTCCTCTTTATAGCGCTCATCACTAATCTTAGAAAGGTCCGGATGCCCCCAAGAATGGTTGCCGACGATATGCCCTTCCTTTACCATGCGCTTGACGAGATCCGGTTGGGATTTAATATAGTGGCCGGTGATAAAAAAAGCAGCAGGCACCTTTTCCCTTTTCAAAATATCCAGTACATCATCGGTATAGCCGTTTTCATAACCGCAATCAAAAGTCAAATAAATGTTTTTCTCGTTCGGATCACCTATCCAGATGCCATGATATTTATTTAACAAGGCCTCGTATTCGGGCTCGGTTGTTGCCGGTTGGTTATTTTTGCTCGGTTTAAAATACCAATCCGCAGCATATGCCCATTGCGGCCCAGCTAACAAAAGCCCGAAAAGGACGGCCAGTAAACATGCCTTCTTCATTCAGCACCCTCCTTCAATAGTAGGATGCCTTTCCTGCCCTAAAAATATGTGATGCCTCGTCGACGATGTCATATTATTGCTGCTTTAGCACGGTCACTGCTTACTTCCTATCATTTCTTCCAGATTATGGAGCGTCTGCTCATATTCGCAGCTCTTCCTGCTCAAAATTGAGCATAAATGCGATTTTTGCGCATTTTCAATGACAATCTGCCTTAAAATTGCGCATATACTCCAGTTTTTTACATATTTAGGCTTGGTCAAGAATAAAAAAGAAACTCACCCATCGGTGAGTTCGGAGTCTTTATTTTGTGGAAAAGTAGCGCAAGGAGATGTAATCTTGTACGGGCATCCAGGCTCCAATTCCTTGTTGCGTAATATTTTTTACGTCAATTTTTTTCTTTCCGCCATCTAAAACAAGGTACACTTCTCCGTATGTGACTTTTCCTTTTTCATTGACTGCAGGGACATATCCGTAAAGATGACCAACTTTCTTCGGTTCGACATGGTAGACGCGGTCGATTTTGGTTCCATAACCGACGACCGTTGAAAACCCGATGGGAAGCTCAGTGTTTTTGGAAGCTTCCATTAACATTAACTTTTTCACTTCTTTTTCATTCGGAACGCTAGCCGTCAGACCGCCTTTGACGTGGACTTGGCGTTCTTGGCGATAGCTAAGCGGCTGCATTTGATTGCCACCACGGTTGTCGATTCGGTTTTCATTAACCTTCTTGTATTCCCAGTTAACGGTCGTTTTGCTTGATGTATAATTTAGTGGCCATTTCCCGAGAAAAATACGAGCATGATAACCAATGGAAAGCTTTGATGGATGAATCGTGGATTCGTTTAAAAGACGGATTAACGTCGGATTTTCGATCTCCACATTCGACGACTCGAGAAGCGATCGTGTTAAAGGGCTCGGTTGCAGTTCCGGTTCATTTTGCTCTGGATTCGGATAAGTATTTTCTTTTGATATATCAACCGTGGACTGAGGCACTTTAGTCGGTAGCGCCTGTCGCTTTTCTGCTGGTGGTTTTTGAGGTATTGGCTTTTTCGCTTCGGTTTTTGGCGGTGTTTGTTTTTCGCTCGCATGAACCGGCGACACACCGATGATCATCGAAAGTAGCAGTGCTAAAAGGATCCTGAGCATGGTTTGAACCTCCTTTATTAGGCCGTAATATTTTCCGACTCATACCGCTTGTCTGGATCATTCCTATTTTTTTCGGCGGATTAAAAATTTATCCATGCAGGAGGTCCGCTTTGACGCTAAAAATCATCGAAACTTAGTCCAATATGTGCACGGCGTGACGTTAATTCCTCACACTATTCAAATGAAAAGCTATCCATTTTTAAAATACTTCACCTGTAAAACACAGGCGGTGAATTCGACAAGATAAAAAGCATGGTCATTTTAAGTTTATCCGATAAAAAGATGGTATGATGGATATAGTGAAAAGTAAAAATCCGAAATTGTTTGCCGGACACATGCGATATACAATATTCTTTGTCATGAAAAATCCGGATAGGCATAGCAATGAGGATTTGAAACTTATTTTTCGAGGAGGAAGTGAAGTGGTCAGTTCCGCGTCTTACGCTGGCATGATCGTCGATTTTATTTTGGCATTTGGGTTTCCGCTGGTATTACTCATCCTTTTTAATAAAAAAGGAGTGTTGTCCTGGAAGCCACTTACGATTGGTATCTTCGTCTTTATCATTTTCTCGCAAGTACTTGAAAAACTGCTACATGCCCTTATGATTGCCCCTGGGGGAACAACACTAAAGTTTACACCAAGTCCATGGGCTTTCGCGATTTATGCCGCACTCGCAGCCGGCGTTTTTGAGGAAATTGGTCGATACATAGGTTTGAAGTGGTTTTTTAAGGAAAAACCAAGATACGGGGATGGGCTGTCTTTAGGCCTTGGGCATGGTGGAATGGAGGCGATTCTCATCGGCGCCTTTTCCGCGGTGTACGCCATGATTTTTGCTCATATGATCAATACGGGGCAACTCCCGGACCTACATTCGCAAATTTCGCAAGCCCGGCTTGAAGACATCAAAGCGCATTTTATCCAACAGGGCTTCGGGACATATGTCATTGCCGGGGTTGAGCGGGTCGTCGCCCTTATCATTCAGATCTTTTTAGCGTTAGTCGTCTCGCTATCCATCCTTCGAGGAACGTTTAAATATGTCCTCTATGCGATTGGCCTTCACGTTGTTTTCGATTTCGTCCCCGCTTTACATCAAGCAGGCATCGTGCAATCTTTATGGGCAACCGAAACCGTTGTGATCCTTCTAGGGATTATTGCTGCTGTCATGATTTTCCGATTAAAACCCGCATTCGATTCGACGAAATCATAGAAACGTCTTCTCGACCAGTCAACCTGTTCATATTGGATAAACTTTGTGGGTGTATCAAAAAACTTGAGGTGTAAAAAAAGCCGTCTCATTTAGGTAATGAGGCGGCCTTTTTGATGAATTTGCCGTAAAAATTAATAAGTTTCCTATAAGTAACGTAAAAAGGCGAACGTCATGCCTTTAAATCATTTCAAATGACTCTGTGATTTCGATCGCATCTTGTACCGATTGCACCATCGAGCAATGCTTGCGCGTCAGCTTCATGATTTTTTCCATCTGTGCGCCATCCAAACCTTCTGCCTTCACGGAAAAGGTCAAGTGGATTTTCTCAATGCGATCGGCTTGATCTGGATTCCGCGTCACATCAGCCTTTATAATAAGATCTTCCAATTTCATGCGCTTCTTTGCAAAAATCTTTTTCATCACGGTACCACTGCAGCCAGCAATGGAGGCGACCATGAGTTGATACGGACGAAAACCGTATTGTTCGTCCGATGAGATCGTCAAAGTCCCAAAACCTGTTTCTGTAATATAGGCATTATCCTGCAGGCGAATTTCCATTGATCCACATCCCTTTCCTGAAAGATTTATAGCGAATTCCATGAAATTTTCGTCATTCCTCGGTATAATTATAAATCATACTTTTGCGAAAGCGAATCTACAGCATGGAGTACAAATCATGACAGCATTACAATTCCCGTTGTATCGGTTTATCGTTTTGGTCGGGGCCGTCTTTGTTTCCGGCGCATCCCAAGGTATGCTCCTACCATTATTATCAATACTATTAGAAGAAGCCGGAACCTCCGCCGCCCTTAATGGGTTTAACGCTTCGGCGCTTTATATCGGGGTGATGCTTGCTTCCCCCTTTATTGAAAAACCGATGCAAAAATACGGATACCGCCCGGTTTTATTAATTGGCCTGCTTTCGGTCGGAAGCGCGCTTTTTCTCTTTCCGGTTTGGAAAGCCTTTTGGTTTTGGTTTTTTCTTCGTGTATTGATCGGTATTGGCGACAATATGTTGCATTTCAGCGCACAAGTTTGGATCATGGCGGAAAGCCCTAATCGTAAAAAAGGTCTGTTAGTCGCGATTTACGGTTTATCATTCGGCGTTGGGTTTGCTGTTGGGCCGCTAATGACCAGGCTCGTTCAATATGGTATATATTGGCCTTTTCTCGTGACAGGGCTGGGCTGTATGGTATTTGTCATCCTTGGATGCTTCCTAAAAAACAGCTTTCCCAGTCTGGACTCACAAAGCGCCCGCACCAATCCGTTGCGGCGTTATAAAAAAGCCCTTTTCCTTTGTTGGGGCGGGCTTTTTGCTAGCTTCGCTTACGGTTTCTTAGAAGCGTCCTTAAACGGAAATTTCCCGGTTTTTGCCGTGCGAAATGGGTTTTCCGTCAATACCATTTCTGTACTTCTGCCAATGTTTGTCGTCGGCAGCTTATTAACGCAAATTCCGCTTGGCGCGCTTGGCGATAAAATCGGCAGAAAGAAATTAGTGCCTGCTGTGACCTTCATCGGCGGTTTAAGTTTTATGTGCGCCGTCTTTTTTGCCAATTCCCCTTTTGCTTTAGCCATTGTTTTTTTGATTTCTGGCATGTTTGTCGGTTCTCTTTATTCAATGGGTATGACATACATCAGCGACCTCTTGCCGCCGTCGCTTTTAGCAGCAGGAAATATTCTTGCTGGCATCGCCTATAGTATCGGCAGCATGTGCGGTCCGTCTGTCGGTGGGTTTTTTATCAATAGCTTTCGCGGTGGGATCTTTTTTGTCGCCATTGCCGGCGTGCTGTTTCTTACGTGTATGTTTTGTTTGCTACAAAAGCCGTTCGTTGCAGTTGACGAACATGAGCGCGTTAATTTATAATAACGATAAAATAATAATGATTATAAATAGCATGCAAAGGAGTGCCAGCCATGCGATTACATGCAGAAATGCCCGAACTAACAGGCGAAACCACATGGTTAAACGGTCAAGTATCAAAATCCGACTTGATTGGCGAGAAGCCAACGCTGATTCATTTTTGGTCGGTGAGCTGCCATTTATGTAAGGAAGCAATGCCGAAAGTCAATGAATTTCGCGATCAGTATAAAGACAAGTTGAATGTCGTTGCGGTACATATCCCGCGCTCGGAAGCCGACTTAGATATAGAAAAAATAAAAGAAACGGCAGAGCAATATAACATCACCCAACCGATTTTTGTCGATAATAACTTGAAACTTTCCGAGGCATTCGAAAACGAATATGTTCCCGCCTATTATGTCTTCGATGCTAAGGGCGAACTTCGCCATTATCAAGCCGGCGGTGACTGCATGAAATTGCTCACTAAACGCGTCAACCGGGTTTTAGAAAGCAAATAAAATCAAAAGGAGCGGTCATGTTCGGCCGCTCCTTAATACTTTCTATACTTATATAAAACGAAGGTGTAAGCGTGATGAACGATTTTAAATGTCAGCCAACCAAAGACTGCGCCCAACGTGTTTAAAAAAATGTCATCAACGTCAAAAATCCTTTCGGCAAATTCGTATTGGCAGATTTCAATAATCAGGCTAGTTGAAAATGCCAATGGTAAACATGTCCGAAAAGCGCGCAGCGGTTTATAAATTGTCGGCAATAAAAAACCGAGCGGGAAGAAAAGAACGACATTGCCCAGCACATTTTTGGCAAACAGCCAAGGATCTCCGCTTTCAAACATTAACTTAATGCTATCAAAAAAAACTAAATTCACGGACTTACCATAAACATAGTAATTATATGTAAACAAGGTGACATATAAGAGGGTAAAAAAATAAGTCCAAAACAGTCCCGCACAAAAGCGTTTTAATCGTTTTCTCAGTAGTGGCATCATATCGATCAACAGCGGCACCTTCTTCATGAGGTTCATTGGTGGGGTTTATTTGCGGAAGACACATTGACAACCCTACGTTAATCTTTATTATAAACAAGTCCCTCCCCTCATTTCTACCTCGTAATAAAGTTGTAAAAATCGACTATTTTAAAAATGATTTTTTCCATATTTTGGGACGTATGCGTATTTTCGTGGCTCTCCCACCTCAAAATTGCGCAGAAATTCATTTTTTGCGCATTTTCATGCCGCTTCTGCCTAAAAATTGCGCAGATGCTCCAGTTTTTTACATATTTAACCTCTGTTTTTCCAAATTGTGGAGCGTATGCGCATTTTTGCGCCGTCCCCTGCTTAAAAATGAGCATAAATTCGTTTTTTGCGCATTTTCTTGCCGCTTTAGCCTTAAAATTGTGCAGACGCTCCAGTTTTTTACATATTTAACCTCTGTTTTTCCAAATTGTGGAGCGTATGCGCATTTTTGCACCGTTCCCTGCTTATAAATGAGCATAAATTCGTTTTTTGCGCATTTTCATGCCGCTTCTGCCTAAAAATTGCGCAGATGCTCCTATATTTTACAATTTTAGCTGTCCATGCATTTAGACAAAGCTGCCACCTCGTTACCTTAATTCTGGTCAGAAGAATTTCCTTCAAGTATAAAAAAAGACCGCCAAAAGCGGTCGTTAAGAGATTTCTTGTAAATAATGATCAAACAGTTGGTCCAGCGAATAAATGCGGCCTTTATCGTCCTGATACGCAACATGCGAGGCATTCAGCTCAACAGGAGAGCTGACGCCTGCAGCTGCCGCCGTTGTAAAAAGGCCTTCACGCAATGTTAACAGGTAATTCAATACACGATATTGTTTTTCTTCGATAACAAGCGCCTTTTGCAATTTTGGGTCGGTTGTTGCCACGCCAACCGGACAGGTGTTGGTATGGCAACGCTGCGCCATGATGCAGCCTACGGTCATCATAAACGCCCGAGCAATATTCACGAGGTCAGCCCCCATGCCAAGGGCAACAGCGATGCGGTCAGGTGTAAACAGTTTCCCGGAGGCGATAATTTTCACCCTGTCTCGGACACCGTACTTTATAAGCGTCCGATGAAGCAACATGATCGCCGGCTTAATCGGTAGCCCCACTGAATCCGCCAACTCCTGATACGTTGCTCCCGTGCCTCCTTCTGAGCCGTCTACAGTGATGAAGTCTGGCCCTTCCCCCGTCTTTTTCATAAAATCGGCAAGAGATTCAAGATCACTGACGTTGCCTACCACGATTTTAATACCTACGGGCAGTCCCGTCACTTCACGTATTTGAGAGATGAACTGAAACATCGACGGGATGTCGTGAAACTCCTGAAAGCGGTTGGGGCTGTCAGCCGTTTTCCACGGTTCAAGCTTTCTAATTTCTGCAATTTCCGGAGTGACTTTGCTTCCTTCCAAATGTCCGCCCCGAGTTTTGGCACCTTGCGCGAGTTTCAGTTCGATCGCTTTCACTTGCGGAATCTCTGCTTTTCTTTTCAACTCTTCAAAATCCATTTTACCGTCTTTGGTGCGGACACCAAAGAGCCCCGGGCCGATTTGCAGGATGATATCGACACCCCCTTTAAGATGGTAGGGGGATAAACCACCTTCTCCCGTGTTCATCCAAGTGCCTTGAGCCATCCCAAGACCGTTAGAAAGCGCGGTGATTGCCCGGTTTCCAAGGGCCCCGTAACTCATGCCGGACATGCCGATTTGTCCTCGAACAACAAACGGGTTTCGACAGTTCGGGCCGATGACGATGGCATCTTCTTCGGTTAAAAGCCACGGTTTGGCTTTTGCATCGATAAATTGCTCTTTTCTTTTAAATAAATCATCATCAATAATCTTATATTTTTTGGTGTCAATAAGAACGGTGTTATCTACGCGCATCTCTTCTCGCTGCTTCGGAAACATGGCATTTCGAATAAAATAACCCTCTCGGTCGAAGTCCCGCTTGGAGCCAAAACTGATCATATTAGTTTGATATTTCGCCGGCAACACAACATTTTGATAATCTTCTCGAGAAAACGGCTTTCCCTCTGTATCATGGTCAAAAAGATATTGCCGCATTTCAGGTCCGATTTTCTCCAAAATATAACGGACTTTTCCGAGAACCGGGTAATTTCTGAGCACCGCATGTTGGGTTTGCTTCGCATCAAAAAGGTATAAATACAGAAAAAAGGCGAGCGGCACGAGAATCAGTAAAATGATAATAAAAAGCTCAAGGGCAATGCCTGTCATGGATTGTTTCTCCTCTCCCAGAAAAAATTTTTTATTTAAAAATTACAATCCAACTGAGCGAGTCTCTCTGTAAGTCTCATGTTTTCCCCATAATCCACTGGACATTCGATGACAACAGGACCGTCTGCTTCTAGCGCCTTTTTTAAAATGCCTTGCAAGTCTTCGGTTTTCTCAACTCTCACACCTTTTGCACCAAAGGACTCCGCAAGTTTTACAAAATCCGGATCACCAAAATCGATATGAGAAACCCTATGATATTTTCTTCGCTGCTTCCATTCAATTAAGCCATAGCCGTGATCCACCCATATGAGGATGACGATGGGTAAGCCTTTCCGGACAGCGGTTTCCAATTCCATCCCTGTCATCAGAAATCCACCGTCACCGACGACGGCGACAACCTTTTTATCGGGCATGGCCAGTTTTGCACCAATAGCTCCTGGAACAGCCACCCCCATTGATGCCAACCCGTTGGAAATTAAACAAGTATTTGGCTGGTAACAATGGTACATGCGCGCCATCCACATCTTATGGGCGCCAACATCGGAAATGACGATATCATCTGGGCCCATCACCATTCTGAGGTCATGAACGATTTTTTGTGGTTTAACCGGGTAATGGGTGTCATCAGCAAAAGAGTGGAATTCATCCAATATTTTTTGGCGGATTTTCTCAATACCCGGCTGACTATTATCCCGAGCGGCAACGGCTTCGGTTAACAACCGTAAATTCTTTTTGATATCACCAATTACACTTTCGGCAACTGGATAAGAAGCATCGACTTCAGCATTTTGGGTATCAATGTGGATTACTGGAATTTTACCGCTTTTGTCCCAACGCGTTGGCGGCACTTCGGCCATATCATAGCCGACAACGATAAAAAGGTCAGCCTTTTCTGCCGCACAACTTACGTAATCTTTATCAGTAAGGCCAATGGTCATCAAACTGAGCGGATGCTCCCATGAAATCGCCCCTTTTCCCATAAACGTCTCGGCGACGGGCGCTTTGAGTTTTTCTGCCAAAAGCACGAGTTCAGATGCAGCATTCATGCGCGTCACACCGTTACCAGCGATAATCATCGGCCGCTTCGCTCGATCGATGCGATGAGCGGATTGTCTAATGCTGTTTTCAGTAGCGGCCGGGATGTCGTTATCAGCAATCGAGAGCGTATCAGTATTTTGAATTTCAAGATCAGCAACATCTTCTGGGAGTTCCACATATGCTGCGCCGGGTTTTTCCTCCGCGGCTACTTTAAAGGCCTTGCGGACAATTTCGGCGACGGTCTGAGGTGTCGAGATACTGGCACTCCATTTGGTCACCGGTCGGTACATCGATACCAGATCATACGCCTGATGGGATTCTTTGTGGAGACGGTTTAACCCCGCCTGCCCGGTAATGGCGACGAGCGGTGTCCGATCCATGTTGCCTGTGGCCACGCCTGTTAGCATATTCGTTGCCCCGGGTCCGAGCGTTGCCAGGCAAACCCCAGGCTTTCCGGTTAAGCGTCCCATAATACCCGCCATAAAGGCTGCTCCAGTTTCGTGCCGCGTGGTGATAAATTCAATGTCCGATTGCAAAAGCGCATCCATCACGGCGATGTTTTCCTCTCCAGGTACGCCAAACATATATTTTATACCTTCATTTTCCAAACATTTCACAAAGAAATCTGCCACGCGCATTTTGTTTTAGACACCCCTTTCGTTCCTTAGTTTTATCATTTCCTCAAAAACATTTCGGAAAACTATCCCCCTCCCCGAGTGGTCAATCCGACATTTTTTTGCTGAAGCGAAGAGCGGCATTGATTTCCCCGCCAAGGATGAGAATAAATCCGGTGATGTAAAACCAGATCATTAATACGATGATGCCACCGAGCGTCCCATAGGTTGCTGAAAAATGGGCGATGCGATCTACATAAAACGAAAAAGCGAGCGAGGCCACTTGCCATCCGGTAGCCGCAAAGACCGCCCCAACTATCACTTCTGAAAAATGCAAGCGCTTATTCGGGGCAAATAAATATAGACAGGCAAAGACGACAATGATGATTAGAAAACTAAAAAGAAGCCGGAAAAAGTCGAAGATGGAAATGATTTTTGGGTTGACGTGAAAATGTGTGACGAGTAGCTTGCCGATGAGAGGGCCAAAGACATTTAAAGCAAGCGCAAGAATAATGACAAAGATCATCGCAAAGGTAAGTAAAATTGCCAAGCTTCTTGCGACAATAAACGAGCGGTTTTCTTCCACCCCATAAGCTTTGTTCAAAACCCTTATAACAGCCATGATGGCCGTAGAAACGGGCCAAATCGTGGCGATAACACTAAAGGAGAGCACTCCTGTGTTTTTTGTAAAAACACTTTTCAAATTCGCCTCGACAATATCCATAAATTCAGTTGGCGCATAACGCCCGATAAACGCTAAAACATCCTTTTGGTCGATATCTATGTAAGGCAAAACAGAAAATGTGAAAATGAGGAAAGGGAATAGCGACAGCAGAAAGAAATAAGCGAGCTGTGCCGCTAAATCAAAAACCCTATCCTCATTGATTCTTTTTATTAACATTTTAAAGAAATAAATGGCAGGACTTCGTTTCCCCATCATCATGCCTCACTTAAAAACTTGATTAGTATTCATAACCGGAGAGCTTTGAACGAGTTGCTTTCGGCTTTGCCGTTTTGTTGGCAGAAGCCGGCGTTTGATCCTCCTTCGCAAAAGAAGCGGCATTCATGTTTGACATCGTGGTGGTTTGAGTGTCGGAGGTTATGCCTTTGTCGGTGGTTTTATTGGCGGTTGCGGTCTTGGGCGTTGACGTCGTGTGACCAGAGGCCCCCGCATGAAGCGCTGTCGGGGTACTCTTCGTCTCCGTTGTTTTCATCTGGACCTTCGTCCCGGACGGCGTATTGTGAACGTATGATGTCTCGGTCTTTTTGGCGGTTGCCGTCGTCTGCGGCATGCCACTCGCTGCCGTTGTAGATGACGTTATGCTTTGGGTATTCGCAGTTGCTGTACCAGAAGGCAGGACATTCATTGCATGAGTTGATAAAAGCCCTTGGCCTGAGTGACGTATTTTTTGCGTAATTTCACTCAGTTCATTCCCCGCTTCCATGACATATTTATACGCTTGAGTAGAACTTTTGGTGGCATAATTCACTTTTTCAGCCATTTGTTTGACATCTTGGGAAACTTCCTGAGCGGTCATTCTCAAATTATTGGCCGTGGACTTCACGTAGTTTGAAACAGCCTGCGGATTCGTCCTTATGGTTTGCAGCAACGCCTTACCGCCGTTTGCTGCCGCATTCATACCCTTTTTGATGGATTGCCGCGTCGCCCGGTCAAATAGGGAGACAAAAGCCCCCAACAAACCACCGATCATCATGAATTTGCCGAGTTTGCTCCTTTGGTATGTCGCCGTCATTTTGTGTCCCCCTTATCCTTTTGTAACCACTTGTAGCTAAGCCGGTTACTTTCATAGTTTGAACCAATGCCATGCGGAATATAAACGTTCCGCTGCCGTTCTAAAATGTTCGCACACAGGTTTTTTTTACCGCAAGAGGCGAAAAACGGTTGAAAAGGTTCTTTCAAGACTTTTTTCCGTTGGATTAGGGGACAAAAACATTTACCGCTCGCGGCGGGCTTCCGTCATTTGCTTCCAAACCGAGCCTTTGGCTTCGGAGCCGCCGCGGATGCGCTCTAGTGCCATTTTCACTTGCAAGGCGACTTCAAATTCAGGATCATTTTGTGCCTCCTCAAGTGCCGGGAGCGCAGAGGCATCGCCAACTTCATAAAGAAACATAGCGGCTCGCCAGCGAACAATTTTACTTGGGTCTTTAAGCGCCTTTATCATTTCCGGAATGGCCTTTGGATCCCCAAGATCCGATAAAGCATCTCCAGCCGTCCGGCGCACGGTTACGGTTTTATCATGAAGCGCTTCATACAAATAAGGAAGCGCTTTCGGATCTTCCAACATTCCTAGATAGACGGTCGCCAAGCGGCGGATCGCGACTTTTTCATCGCGAAGCGCTTTTGCTAGCACTGGCAGATCTTCCACTTGCGGGTCCATGCGCTCAAGTGCTGCATAACGCTTTCGCCAATCCGGGTCATCCAGCATTTCAAGCGTCACCTTTTGAAACGGAGAGTTTTCCTTATTAGATGCCGGCTCTCCCTGAATAGCCCGCTTGACTAAGTCGTCTAAACGCTCCTGGTCATAAGCTGCGGATATTTCCTCCAGCAAATCTTTTTCAATGTCTTCAACCTCGCCGTACCTTGGCGACTGTTCTTCCCAGCGCCTTTCCAAGATGATGTTCGTTGCTGCCGCTTGTGCCGTCATAATCGCTTCCATAAAACGGTCGGGCAGCCCGACGCGAATTTCTTCGCCATCCGCTAACAGCTTGATTTGCATTGGGATGCCTCGAAACTTCTGAATAAATACGCGGACTTCTCCAAAAGCTTCCTCGTGCGCGTCCTCCGCTTTTTCGCTGGAAGGTTTCTCATCTTCCTCCCCAAAGACTTGGCGAACAGCCCGAAGAATCACTTCCCATTCAGCTTTTGGGAAACGCTCCAAGGCAATAAAGTTACTTACGCGATAAAGGCCTTTGACACCGTCAATATTTAATAAATCATGGAGTATGCCAATTGCGTCATTTTTGTTTTCTTGAGTGAAATTATAGCTCGTTCCCATCGGCAGCGTTTCACTGACTGTCAGCTTCATGGAATTTGGGCTCGGCGTTGGTTCGATGGACAACAATTTCACGTCAATTCCCCCCTTACGATGCGTTTAATTTTTCTTTATCTTTAATATGATGTAGTAGAGCCTCTGAAGCCCGGCGAATCAAATTGTACACATACTCGAAATTCCCCGTGTAGTACGGGTCGGGCACTTCCCTAATATCCTCATCTGGTAAAAAATCGAGCAAAAGATGTATTTTATGTGCATCATTTTTACCGGCTAATGCTTTAATATTGCGGACATTGCTTTCATCCATCGCAATAATATAATCATTTTCCCTGATGTCTTCCTCGGTTATTACTCGTCCGATTAACCCTTCTGTAGGAATATGATGTTTCCTTAAAATGCTCAGTGTCCCTTCATGTGGTGGTTCTCCAACATGCCAATTGCCGGTACCAGCCGAATCTACGCTTATATAACGGTCTAATTTGGCTTTTACCGTAAGATCCCTAAAAACAGCTTCAGCCATGGGGGAACGGCAGATATTTCCCAGGCAAACAAAGATGACTTTAATCAAAAAGATACCCCCTTCATTTATAAACAAACAAAAATGTATAGCCATCATATTATGGGCAACCTAAAAATAAAAAAGAAAGGACGGCCACCATTGCTTAAATATTTCTTCTTTACTTTCTTTATTATCATAACAATTGGTTACGGAATCGCCAACTATCATGAGCCTACAGAATCGCATGCCGCCAGTGTGACGAGTGGACATGGGATTGTCGCAGGAAGTGTCGCGCCGATGTTAACTGTGGAGCAACAAGGAAAAGACGTCATTTTGCATTTCACAATTATGAATCAAACCGAGCACTCGGTTAAATATACGTTTCCGACATCCCAGCGGTTTGACTATATCATCACCAGTCCATCTGGAGAAGTTGTTGAGAAATATTCCGATGGCCGAATGTTTGTCCAATATGTGAGCACCCTGACCTTAAAACCGGGACAATCCTTATCCTATCACCCGATCGTTAAAAACTTGGAAAAAGGGGATTATCTTGTGACATTTTGGCTTACGGCTAAAGAAGACACATTTAAAACAACCGCGGCTTTTACCATTAAATGAGAAGCTGATCGGAAAAGCCTCTTACATTGACACCTCCTGGCCTTATCCCTCAACCCACTCGGCGGTTTACTGACTCTTCTCCATCTAAAGACATTTACGAATCCTTCTGCTATACTGAATGTAACTCGGCAGAAAAAAAGAGGAGGGAGAGCTGGTGGCCGATACTTTTAATCCTACATGGAACCTTGACCGCATCTTCAGCGGCGGAAGTGAATCCGCATCATTTCAAACGTTTCTTTCCGACTTACATACGGACATTGAAAATTTCTATGCAGAATTAACCCAGACCGAAGCTCCTGAGGAGGATGAACAAGCCCGTGGGTGGCTTGGCGTATTAGATCGGTACGAAGACCTTGCCAAAAGGCTTCGCGAAGCTTTTGCTTTTATCGAATGCCTGAGAGCCCAAAACATGCACGACCATAAAGCAGATGAACTGGGAAATCGCGTGCAAGCATATGATGCGCGTTTCCAATCCTGTTTGACATTACTGAAAGCCCATATCAGCGCGATTCCAGATCTCGCCTGGGAAAAACTTTTGACTGATAACGAAAAAGTGAAAAACATTCGCTTTCCATTAGAGGAAATGCGCCGGCATGCAAAGGAACAGCTTCCCGCTGATCAGGAGCGGATCATCAATGAACTTTCCGTCGATGGCTATCACGGTTGGAGCGCGTTATACGACACCGCCGTCGGGCAAATGACGATTGATTTTAACCACCCGACAAAAGGCCAACAAACTCTATCGGTCGGCCAATTGGCCAATTTGCTTACTGATTCTGACCGTAACGTTCGTGTAAAAGCTTTTGCCGCATGGGAAAGCGCTTGGGAGAAACAAAGCGCCTATTGTGCAGCCGCTTTAAATCATCTCGCCGGGTTCCGGCTCAGCGTCTATAAACAGCGCCAGTGGGAAGATGTGCTTAAAGAGCCGCTTGACATCAACCGCATGTCAAGAAAAACATTGGAAACAATGTGGGAGACGATCACGACTTACAAACCGCGGCTTGTGAAATACTTACAGCGAAAAGCAGAACGCCTCGGTGTTGAAAAACTCGCTTGGCATGACGTAGAAGCACCGCTTGTTACCAATGCTGAAAAAGTGTCCTATGAAGACGGCGCAGCTTTCATCATCGAGCAATTCAGCACATTCCACCCGAAAATGGGTCAATTTGCTGAGCAAGCCTTAAAAAATCGTTGGGTGGAAGCAGAAGACCGTTCAGGGAAACGCCCTGGCGGCTTTTGCACCAGTTTTCCTCTGACAAAAGAATCGCGCATATTCATGACCTACAGCGGCACACCTGATAACGTGTCAACCTTGGCCCACGAGTTAGGCCATGCCTATCACCAAAGCGTCATGAATGACATTCCTTATTTGAATCAAGACTATGCGATGAACGTCGCAGAGACTGCCTCGACATTTGCGGAGCTTGTCGTAAGCGATGCAGCCATCAAAGCGGCAAAAACGGAGGAAGAACGTCTTTCCCATCTTGAAGATAAATTGCAGCGCGCCGTTGCCTTTTTCATGAATATTCATGCCCGCTTTTTATTTGAAACGCGGTTTTACGAAGCACGGAAAAAAGGCCTTGTTAGCATTGATCGTTTAAATACGCTTATGCTTGAAGCGCAAAAAGAAGCTTATTGCGATGCCCTTGACAGCTACCATCCGACTTTTTGGGCGTCAAAGCTACACTTTTACATCACGGATGTGCCGTTTTACAATTTCCCGTACACGTTCGGGTATTTGTTCAGCATGGGCATTTATGCAAAGGCTCTGGAAGAAGGCCCAGCTTTTGCTCAAAAATATGATGCCCTCCTGCGCGATACCGGCTCCATGCGCGTCGAAGATTTAGCCAAAAAACATTTAGGCGTCGATCTCGAACAGCCTAAATTTTGGCAATCGGCGTGTGAGACGGTTTGTCAAGATGTTGATCGTTATCTTCAATTAACATCATGACTTTTTCAGCTATACTGAGTGAAGAGAGGGTCTAGATTATCCACCTAAATGCTCAATGGGAGACTAGCATCGGAAAAATCGCCCGAAAATTTTCCTACAGCTTTCCAGTATCAAAGGCATTAGGATCCGCTTTTGGCATTTTCGCCAAAAGCGGTTCATTTGTCGCCTTCCACCGGCCGTTTTGATACGCAATCGGAAAAAGCATATCATTTCCGCGCCCAAACAGCCCTAAAATGATACGCAATCCGCTGAATTGGCATTTTTTAGGTCACACTTTTAGCTCTTTTCGCCAAAAGCGTATCATTTTGACCCGGAGTTTTGTTGCACGGATCAAGCATGTTCTCACTTTGTTTTTCGTTGTCGTAAACCTTCGATTTTATTTACAGAAAAACCGGCCGAATCCCACCGTGGAGAATCAGCCGGTTTTTTTATTAGGCATTAACAGCCTCCATTTGGCCCTTACCTTCATTTTTTCCTTTAGAAAGATATTGGAACAGAAGTAACGCTACAAATAAGCCTAAACCAATCATGTCGGAAAAATTCTCGGGATAAATCAAGAGTACACCCGTGATGACGGCAATGATGCGCTCGATCCAGTTAATTGGGCGAACCCAGTAACCGATCATGCCTGCGCCGATTGCAATCATCCCCAAGAATGAGGTAATGATGACCCAGATTGTATATGCCCATGTCGTATCAATCATCATTAAGGCCGGCGAGTAAACGAAAATATACGGTATGATAAAGGCCGCAATGGCCAGCTTAGAGGCATCCACACCTGTTCGTATCGGCTCACCGCCGGAGATTCCTGATGCGGCAAAGGCAGCCAAGGCGACGGGCGGGGTAATGTCCGCTATGATACCGAAGTAGAAGACGAACATGTGCGCCGATAATATCGGAACACCTAGCAAAATCAACGCCGGCGCAGCAATCGTCGAGGTAATAACATAGTTTGCCGTTGTTGGTGCCCCCATTCCAAGAATCAAGGAGGCAATCATCGTAAATAAAAGGGTTAAGAATAAAATGCCGTGGGAAAGATCCACTAAGCCATTGGCTAATTTTAACCCGAGTCCGGTCGACGTCACGACACCGACGATGATCCCGGCAGCGGCACACGCTGTTCCAACCCCGAGTGCAGAGCGGGCACCATCCATGAGCGCCTCAATAAGCCCTTTTATGCCAAGGCGTGTCTCTTTGTTTAAATACCCAGCAATGATGGCAAACACAATGGCCCATAAAGCAGCTCTGGTCGGACTGATGCCGGTTGTCATCATGAAGATCATGGCGATTAAAGGAATGAGTAGGTGAAGTTTTTTAAGAATTTCCTTTAAGCTTGGGACTTCTTCTTTTGGTAATCCTCTCAATCCGACGCGCTTTGCTTCAAAGTGCGTCATAATCCAAATGCCGGCAAAATACAGACAGGCAGGAATGGCGGCCGCTTTTGCGATATCCCAATAACTAATACCGCGACCGATAAACTCTACCATTAGGAAAGCAGCGGCGCCCATGATTGGCGGCATCAGCTGTCCGCCGGTAGATGAAGCGGCTTCTACCGCACCGGCAAATTCTTTCCGGTAACCGAGTTTTTTCATCATGGGAATGGTAAAAGCTCCAGATGTCACGACGTTGGCAACCGAACTTCCGCTGATTGTCCCTTGAAGGGCACTGGAGAATATGGCGACTTTAGCCGGACCGCCGATGCGTCGCCCAGCAATGGCCATCGCTAAGTCATTGAAATATTGGCCGACGCCGGTTTTATCAAGAAAGGCGCCAAACAATAAAAATAGGAATATAAAAGTGGATGATACCGCAAGCGGTGTCCCCAATATGCCTTCAGTCGTAAAAAACATTTCTTGGCTCAGTTGTTCCAAATCAAATCCTCTGTGCGCCAAAAAGCCCGGCATATAAGGACCGAAGTATGCATATAAAAGAAAAATGACGACGATAGTAGTAATCGGGATGCCGACAACTCGGCGAGCCGCTTCCAACACCAATAAAATAGCCATAAAACCTACAGTTAGATCAAGCGGTGTCAATAAGCCGACACGATTGACCAATCCATCAATATTTATTGGCCAGTATAGGGCGACGGCTACGGATAGTATTGACAATACCGCATCATACCAAGGGATTTGAAACCTTCTCTTTTTGCCGCGTTGCTTTTTTGTAGCGGGATACAACAGATAGACCAAGGATAACAAAAACCCTAGATGGATCGTACGTTGAATATAAGCGGTAAACACACCGAAAATTGCCGTATATAATTGAAACAAGGAAAAGCCGACTAATAATATCGCCGTGATCCAAAATAAAACGCCGTTTAGTTTGCGATACCCGGCTTCCACATCATATTTAGCGAGTATTTCATTCATCTCTTGTTCTGTTAGTTGTTCAAATTTATCTGCCAATTATATTAACTCCTTTCATCATCTCCCAGAGGTTGATTTTTCGAACTTTCATTCGCACCCATGTCCCTTCTCCGGTAAAATCCGCAATTCTATAAGATTTCCCTTTAAAAATGAGCGTATGATTGGCGACGACTTGACCGACTCTTAAATCGATATAAGGAAAAACCCGATGCATATTGGAAATAATATACTTATTTCCTTTATGCGTAAAAATTTCGTCACCGATCGCATTATTAGGCATTCCAATGCCAAAACGCTCATACGTCTCTTTTGTTTGGACAATCTCGTTTTTTTCATTGACATAGTAGTCTTCAATGACGGGTGTTAAGTGCACGGAGTGTGTGTATCGAATTGTAAAGCGATCTTTTATTTTTATGCCTAAATAGGCCATGATTTTCCCTTGATTTTGGTACTCAAAGACTAATGCCTCTTTAAATGGAATAAACAAACTTACGCCTATTATGACTAAAAGAAAAATAATAGGAAGCCATATTTTTCCGCTTTTTTTGATTGCAATCATAAAGGAAAGACCGGAGAGAATTCCCCGGTCCGCACCATCCCTTTGGTGCATTTATTTTAATAACCCTTTTTCCTTGAAGTATTTCTTAGCACCTGGATGCAAGTCAATGCCGACGCCATCCAAGGCATTCTCAGCGGAGATGTAGGACTTCTTGGCATTCGTTAATTTATCAACGTTTTCAAACAATGCCTTCGTAATGTTGTAAACAGTATCCTCATCCAAATCACTTGAAGCGACAAGCATCGCTTTAACCGCTGTCGTTGGCACATCCTGACTTAAACCATAAGTCCCGGATTTAATAACGTCTGT
Source organism: Tuberibacillus calidus DSM 17572 (assembly GCF_000430685.1). Lineage (GTDB taxonomy): Bacteria > Bacillota > Bacilli > Bacillales > Sporolactobacillaceae > Tuberibacillus > Tuberibacillus calidus. The sequence goes on from NZ_AUMM01000019.1 coordinate 49,818, forward strand.
GGCATAGTACGGGTATTTCGCTTGCAATTCTTTTACTTTATCTTCGGGAATTGGAACAATATTGACTTGTTTTTCAGCGGATAACGCTTCAACCGCTCCGGTCGGAGCCCCACTCGTAATAAAAGCAGCGTCGATGTTACCGTCTTGGATGCCGCTTGTGGATTCGTCAAAATCTAAATGTTTGGCATCGATATCATCAAAAGTCATGCCGTAAACCTCTAAAATTTGTTTGGCGTTAGCTTCCGTACCGCTGCCTGGTGCGCCGACAGAAACGGTCTTACCTTTTAAATCCTCGACACTGTTAATGCCACTGCCTTGCAGAGTGACAATCTGAATCGTTTCGGGATACAAGGTCCCAATGGCTTTCACCTTAGTGACTTTTCCTTTGTTGAACATTAATTCACCATTTACGGCATAGCTGGCAATATCGGTTTGAGTAAAGGCCAAATCGGCATCGCCCTTTTGAAGCGTTTGCATATTTTCGACGGAAGCACCAGAAGTTTGTGCCGTAATATTCAAATCGGCTGCTTTGTTGATGACTTTGGCAATTTCACCACCCAAAGGATAATAGGTCCCCCCAGTACCGCCGGTGAGTAGGCTCAGCTGTTTATTCGCTTTATTACAGCCGGAAATGGCAAAAATTAAGCCTAATACCAAGGCGACAGATAAAATGGCAAATTTTTTCACACTTATCCCCCCGATAAAATAGTATTTTTATATAAATTTTTAATAATACCGAAATTAAAGAATGCGTAAGAATGATGATAGTTTTTGGTCTGCAGACGTTTGAATTGTTATCTCAGAGGTTTTTTTACTTTGCGGTTTTTTATGAATAGTTTCAATAACTGAGAAGAGTATACTATTTTTTTATTTTCATAGTCAAGACTTCATCGGAAAGGTTCGACATAATGCAACTTTCAGTCCTTTCTCCCCTTTGGGTATAATAGAAAACATGTGAAAGGAGACTGACCATGGTTTTACCAAAACAATATGTCGAACGAATGGAAATTATGCTTGGTGATGAGGTCCACGATTTTTTAAATACATATTGTGACCCAAAGCAGACGGCACTCCGGATCAACACTTTAAAAGTTGACATAGACGCTTTTACAAAGCTCGCCCCTTTTGAGCTTGAGCCAATCCCTTTTTGTCCGACCGGTTTTTATGTAAACGAGACCGATGCGCCGGGAAAACACCCTTTCCATCAAGCCGGCCTTTACTACATTCAGGAACCAAGCGCGATGTTTCCGGCAGAAGTTTTAGATCCGCAACCTGGGGAAACGGTGCTCGACCTCTGCGGCGCTCCTGGTGGAAAAACGACGCAAATCGCCGCAAAAATGCATGATACCGGTCTCTTGGTAACCAATGACATCAACACCAAGCGGGCAAAAGCCTTATCCGAAAACGTCGAGCGTTTGGGCATCACACAGGCTATTGTCACAAATGAAACGTCGGAGCGCCTAGCCGAAAAATTCCCCGGTTATTTTGATCGTATTTTAGTGGATGCGCCGTGTTCCGGTGAAGGGATGTTCCGAAAAGACCCTGAAGCGGCCGAATACTGGTCACCAGAACATGTCCGCGAATGCGCTGTTTGGCAAAAAAATATTTTAGAGCACGCGTATCGCATGTTAAAACCAGGCGGAACCCTTGTATACTCGACCTGCACGTTTGCCCCGGAAGAAAACGAAGCCCAAATCGATCAGTTTCTCTCTCGCCATCAAGACATGACACTCATGCCTATAGAAAAACCAGCTGGTGTGGAAGGGGGACGTCCGGAATGGTCGCCGCGTCAGCTTCCGGAACTGGCGTTTACGGCGCGTCTCTGGCCCCACCGTATAAAAGGGGAAGGGCATTTTGTCGCCAAAATGAGGAAAAACGGCAAAGACGATTCGCAGCCAGCAGCCTCCGTTTTCAAACGCCACATTAGCCAGAAACAACTCAAAGATTACCACGAGTTTGAAGCGCAATTTCTTAATGTGCGCCTTCAGGGACCGATGTTTTCGCAAAATGATCAAGTCTTTTTATTGCCGGACAAAGCCCCTGACTTGAGCGGCTTCCGCGTGCTGCGTCCTGGTCTTCACCTCGGCACACTCAAGAAAAATCGTTTTGAACCGAATCACGCGCTAGCCATGACGTTATCACCCACTGATGTCAAACACCACATCGCTTTAAATGATGCCGAGATTAAGAAATATCTGCGCGGTGAAACGCTCTCAACCGGTGGTGATCGCGGATGGGTTTTAATAACCGTCCATGGCTTTTCGCTCGGGTGGGGAAAAGAAGTTAAAGGGACCTTGAAAAATTTTTACCCAAAAGGTTTGCGCATTATGTAAAAACACACAGACTTTTAGCGTCGGGTGCCATGCGGAACCCGACGCTTCAGTTTTCTTTGATCGAATCCTTGTCAATTGATTTTATCACTTTAATGTTTATAAAATAATAGTATTAAGGTTCATTATCTAGCATCATGATTCAGCCCAATGGATTGTTCATTTGGACTATCAGGAGGGGTTTTATGATGGAACCAATTTTAACCGTTTATAATCTTGACGGCACTCTTTTAAACTATCAAACGCTGTTAAGACAATGCCCGCATCAAGTGATTGACTGCACGGATATTAAAGGGAAAAATCTGTATTGCGCGCCTAACGCTTTTGAGGAAATCAAACGGCGCCTTCTATCTGCGAAAAAGACCCCTGCCGCATTGATTGGAAGCGGCAATTACCATTATGTCACTTACCTGCACCTGTCCCGCATCGACCATCCTTTCACACTCATTTTATTTGATCATCATACCGATTTAATGGAAAATCACGATTTATTGACTTGCGGTTCCTGGCTCTGTCAGGCTCTAAGGACGATTCCTAACCTTAAAAGAGCCGTCATCATCGGTCCGGACCCGAAAGATCTCGATAAAATTCCCCTCGACCTTCAAGAAAAAGTCACCATCTTTCCCGAAAATTGGTCAGCTATAAAAATCATCCATGCTTTTTATTCCATTTGCGATACCGATTCCATTTACATCAGCATTGATAAGGATGTTTTAAACGAAGATGACGCCAAAACCAACTGGGACCAAGGGCATATGGCGTTAAACACTATCCTCTACTGCCTCAACGCATGGCAAATCCTAAGTTGGGACGGGCTCGATCTTTGCGGCGAGTGGCCAGACCCATCCTTTTCACAAACGAGCGTTCAAGCCGCTCATCTTAACGAAAAAGCAAATTTGGCAATACTAAAAGCCGCGGGGCTTGTCAAACCAAACCCCAAAAAAGTTACAATCAAATCTACCGCTATCTTACGGGGAAAAAACAAACCATCACATTCTATTGGGGCTTAAAGTACTTCGACACCAAGGGCAGAAAGCATGTCCCGAACGAGGGCAAGCGGCAGACCAACGACCGCAAAATAATCACCCTCGATTTTTTCTATAAGCGATGCGCCAAGTCCCTGAATCCCGTAGGCTCCGGCTTTATCCATTGGTTCACCTGTGGCGATATAACGTTGTATTTGGCGGTCGGAAAGCGGCTTCATTGTCACTTTAACCGCACGATAGTCAATGATTTTTTTACCGGTTTCCGCATGCATCGAAGCAACGCCGCTGTATACTGTATGTCTTTCTCCCTGCAACCGTTTAAGCATGCGAAACGCATCATCAGCATCGCAAGGTTTCCCGAGTATGTCCCCGTTATGGACGACAATCGTGTCACCAGAAATGATGATGAAGTCTTTTTTTGCCCCTATTTTCTCCCATGCTGCGATCATTTTTCGTTTGGCAAGTGTTTGAACAACCTCGTGGGGAGCGAGGTTTTGATCCACCGTTTCATCGACAGGATTTTGGACGACTTCAACCGGTAATCCCAGGCGTTGAATCAGTTCTTTTCGGCGCGGTGAGGATGATGCCAGTATTATTTTTGTTTCGGACAAGTTGTACCACTTCCTTTCTTTTTTCGTGAAATACTGAAAAATCAGGAGTGACTGACACCGAGTACCCATTTCCCCTATTTATACCGTTTGTGCTGTTATTTTTCAAATCCATAAATTACAGTTAATTTACAAATATGCAATAATTCAATTTAAATGATTTGACAAACATACTTTTAGCATGTACTATGTTAGAGTAATTATCTGATAAATATATTTTTTTAGAAAAAAGGGGGAGCAATCTTGGAAAATCGAGAACAATGGGGATCACGTGCTGGATTTGTACTTGCAGCGATTGGGTCAGCGATCGGACTCGGTAACATCTGGCGTTTTCCCGCCGTAGCCTATAGTAATGGAGGTGGATCTTTTTTTATTCCTTATTTAATTGCCCTTCTTACTGCGGGCATTCCGCTTCTCATCCTAGAATTTACTATCGGCCAAAAATATCGGGGTTCTGCCCCGCTCTCACTCGGGCGTATATCTAAAAAAGGAGAATGGCTCGGTTGGTGGCAAGTGCTCGTGTCCTTCTTTATCTCCACCTATTATCCAATTATCGTGGCTTGGGCCCTTTCTTATACCATCTTTTCTTTTAAATTAAGTTGGGGTAATGACACGGGAAGCTTTTTTGCCAAAGATTATGCTCAATTCGGCCTTGTCGCTCCTGGACAAATGGGCGGCATTGTCTGGCAAGTTTTTATACCTCTCGTCATTGTCTGGGCTGTTGTCTTTATCATCCTTTTTAAAGGAGTACGTAAAGGAATCGAAAAGGCAAACAAGTTTTTCATTCCGATGCTCGTTATCCTCTTTACGATCATCGTTATTCGTGCCGTTACCTTGGATGGAGCTTCAGCCGGTCTCGAAGCCTTTTTTAAACCAGATTGGTCGAAGATTATGGACGGTAGCGTTTGGGTTGCCGCCTATAGTCAAATTTTCTTTAGCTTGTCCATTGCTTTTGGTATTATGATTGCTTATGCGAGTTATTTACCAAGAAAATCTGATATTACCAACAATGCCTTTATAACTGGGTTGAGCAATTCCGGGTTTGAACTGTTAGCTGGAATCGGCGTATTTGCGGCTCTTGGCTTTATGGCCCAAGCGGAAGGCGTATCCGTCGATAAAGTGGCTGCCGGTGGACCGAATTTGGTCTTCGTCGTCCTTCCGAAAATCATTAACACGTTACCGGCCTTCCAAGGTGTTTTTGGCGTTCTGTTTTTCCTATCCATCATCTTTGCCGGCTTGACGTCTCTGATTTCCATCGTGGAAGCCTACGTTTCGGCTGTGCAGGATAAATTTAACATCTCACGCAAAAAAGCGATAGGTTATGGTGCCGGGATTTCAGCAATCATTTCCATCGTCTATGCCACAAAAGGCGGATTGTATTTTCTTGATAATGTGGATCACTTCGTCAATTCTTACGGGATTGCGCTTGCTGGCCTTATTGAGGTCGTTCTAATTGCTTGGGTCTTCAAAAAACTCGGTGATCTGCAAAATCATGCCAATAGTATGTCGGACATGCGTCTTGGCCTTTGGTGGAAAATCTGCTTAAGCATCATTACCCCCATTGTTTTGGGCTACATGATGATTGACAGCATTATCCACGATTTCAAAGAGCCTTATAGCGGATATACTTGGGGCTTTTTATCGATCGGTATCGCTTGCGCCGTGATTGCATTAGTTGCCGGTATTTATCTAGCGGCATTAAAGTGGAAAAAGAATTTAAGTGAAGAAACACAAAAGGAGGTCAGCTGATATGTCAGGAGGAGCAATTACGATGATGGTGATCGGCATGGTGATCCTCTGGGGCGGCCTCATCGCAAGCATTATCAACATGATGGTAAAATCCTCAAAAAACCAATGAAAGATTTAGAAGCGCTGATCTTTAACTAAAAGACTACATAAAAGGGTGAACCATTATTAACCATCTGTTCACCCTTTCTTTTTTTATATTGGTAAGAGGTCTTAAAATTTCCAAGGCCAGCATAAGGGCAACGAAGGCTCTGCCATCGCCTATAAGGATTGGCAGAGCCCCGTTTTCTATAGCAGAGCTAAATTTTCATTAGCAGGCTAATTTATCTAAAGCAAAACCAAGTTTCGTTAGCGCTGCAAGTTTATCTTAACAACGAAAAATTTACAAACTTAATATTGAACTCCATATTTTAATCGAGTAATATTTATATATCTGTATTAGAAAGGTGATATAAAACCAATGAACAACTAATCCTGTTTAGATGCTTTTCGTCAATATAACGAAATCATTCTGGATAGGATTGGTCTATTTTTTTCATATCGATACAGTGATTTATCGTTTTTCGCCGTAGGCCCCCTATCCGGATTAAGGATAAGGAGGTTTTTTTATGAGTAAAAATTCAACCGATGTAACGATTGGGGCTCTATTTCGAAGTCGGGTCATTCGTACTCTTATGCTTTCAACGCTTTTTCTACAAATCGGCATATGGGTGCGGAATTATTCCATTTTGTTGTTTGTCGTAGAAAAGACAAATGAAAATCCGGTGGCTGTTTCGCTTATTTCAGTAGCCGAATTTGCGCCGATCTTTATTTTCTCCTTTATTGGAGGCACATTTGCCGATCGCTGGCTACCGAAACGGACGATGATCTGGTGTGATTTCTTGAGCGCCGTTTCTGTCTTTGCGGTCTTGCTAACGCTTATTTTTGGAAGCTGGAAGGTCATCTTCTTTGCAACCCTTGTGTCCTCGATTTTGTCACAGTTTTCCCAGCCTTCCGGAATGAAACTGTTTAAATTGCATGTCAAAGAAGAACTGATCCAAATGGGCATGTCCATCTACCAAACGCTATTTGCCGTATTTTTGATCTTGGGACCTGTCCTTGGCACTTTTGTCTATGAGCATTTTGGCATTGATACCGCCATTGCCATTATGGGTGTTGCCTTTTTAATGTCGGCTGCGGTACTCTTTATGCTTCCAAAGGATTATAAGGCGGAGGAGAATGCAGTAAAAACGACAGTCCTTGAGGAAATGAAGGCCGGTTTTAGTTATGTATGGCACAGCCGGATATTGACATTACTAGGATGCTGCTTTGCGGCAGCCGGATTAGCAATCGGGATGACACAACCACTTGCGGTATTTCTTGTCACCGAAAAACTTGGTTTGCCAAAAGAACAGCTGCAATGGCTAATGGCGGCCTTTGGCGTCGGTATGATCCTAGGCGGTGGACTTACCGTCGGTATGGCGAAAAAAACACCGCCGCAAATCTTGCTCGCCTTAGGAATGTCAGCAAGCGCAGTCGGTTTTTCTGTACTCGGTATTTCAGAATTTTTCTGGCTGACGCTTGGTGCACAATTTTTGAGCGGTTTATTTATGCCGTGTATTCAAATCGGGATCAATACTATGATCCTGAAAAACACGGAAGCGGCTTTTATCGGCCGAGTCAATGGGATCTTAAACCCGTTATTTATGGGAACGATGGTGCTGATGATGGCCTTAAGCGGCTGGCTAAAGAAAACCTTCTCCCTTTTGGGCTTGTACGAAGGTTCTGCCTTGCTCTTTGTCATAGGCATTCTCTTCCTCGTGCCATTATTTAAACCCTCAAAAGCGTTGAAAAAAAGTGAAGAGGCATAACCAAGAGGCATTAAATGAGGATTAGTATGCAAGATGGCGAAGTTGAAAAAGGACACCGCCAAAGGCGATGAGCTGGCTCAAAAAATATCTAGTACAAAAAGGTTCCGACGATCGATAGACGGTCATCGGAACCTTCTTTCATTATTTAAGATACATTATATCCTATCCATTAAAATCTTTTTATCATAAACACATGTTCCGTCATTTTTAAAAATCCGATCGACTCTAGCCTCTCTACCATCTGCCAATCAGAGGCTAAAATGGATGTGATAACAGGGACGTTTTTCCCGATGATAGACTGCAAATGCCGAAAGCCCAATGAAAAAATTCTTTCTGCGTCCGGGTGGTCTTCCTCAATTCGCCATTGATGAATGGTTACAGTGGACAGGTTGTGGCTTTGATCGTATCTTCTTTTAAAAATAAGATGTCCGACTCGCTGGGCGTTACCATCAAGAATCGTCAAAAGCTCTCCATCGCTCCTTAAGCTTTGCCATTGGTTTCGCCAAGGCACGATGCGGATATCATGGAAAAAGCGGGCTTCCTGTGCTACTGACTTTTCCACTTGAAAAGACGTTAATTCTGAAGGCGGCCAGTCTTCAGCGTCATCTGCATATAATTCCCCTTTTAAAAGCAAAAGACGATCAACGATTTCAAAATCCAGATGGCTATATAAATCAATCATCTCTTCATTTTCGGCGTTGACCTCAAGAGTTGCGAGGGTTACGCCTTCCTCTTCAAAAGCGGCCATGACGGTATCGAGCATCACTTCACGAACATGATGATCGCGATATTCCGGCAACACGACATTTTCACAGATCCAAGCCACTTTTTCCCCGCCCATTTCGCGCACACCCGATAAGACAAATCCGACCGGTTGTTTTTGATCATAGGTCACAACTGATAAAACTGGGGACAATCCTTCGCGGCCGAAACGCGCCGCAAAATGGCGAATGTTTCTTTCCTTATCATAAAAAATATCATGATCATTCTGATGGAGAACGGATACGGCCTCTTCCAACGGGACTTCATGCATTCGTTTGACAACTAACATGCCCGGACCCCCATACAGACAGCTATAAATATTGTTACTAATATAATGCATGAATTTTCGGACAAGGTAAAGGTTTTATTTTGTTTTCATCTAATAGTTCGGGCATACGCCGCTTTTTGCACTGGTAAGAAAATAGAAAAAAGCTCTCCTCCGAAGAAGAGAGCAGGCATCTATTTAAAAAGCTTTTTATCAATTTTTTCTTGGTACTTTTTATAGGCGGGATTTTGTGAGATTTCCTTTTTCTCCATCAAGCGATTGTATCTCATCATTTTTTCATTGAGCTGCTTTTTCAGCGCCTCACGTTCTTGGGGATTCGCACAAGCTGCAATCATATCATTTAATCCGATAATTTCTTTGTTAAGTTGTTTTTCGTCATCGAGCATCCCGGCGTTTTTCAACAACTTATACCCCATGCGAAGCGATTCCGGAATCCCGGAGAGGTCTTCAAGCTTGAGTGGTTTTCCTTTACCCGGCAAATGGTCGAATTCACCATTCTTTTGCGCCGTGCGTATTTTGTCTTCCGCAATAAGTGCCACAATGTCCATTTTACCGCCCCCATAAAATGATTCGCCCGATCACTTGAGAGTGTCATTCACCGAACTAATCTTACTACCAACATAAATTTGACTCATTTTATTATATCAAAATTTCTAGGAGATGGTTTGCCCAATATTCAACAAAGTTAAAACGCTTGTTTCACCTCACCGATAAATGTCTGTGTTCCTAAAATAAAAATGAGGTCGGGGTGAAACTTTCGAGCTTCTCTCAATGCGGCGGTGAATGGGGTGATTTTTACCGAGGAAGCATCGTACTTCTGTGCTATTTTCAGTGCGTCTTCCGGAAACTTCTTGTGCGAGCGGGATGCTTCGGTTATGATGAGGCGGCTTGCAAATTGCGAGCAAACTTCCATCACGCCGTGATAATCTTTATCCTCCGGAACGGCAATGATCGATACGACCCGTTTAGCCCCGAGATGTTGAACAATGTCTTTTAAATATAAAGCAGAAGCCCGGTTGATCGTGCCGTCAAGGATGGTAAGGGGGCAATGGCTGATGATTTCACAGCGCCCAGAAAAATTGACTTGCCGTAACGCTTTCCTTACCTTTTTTACAGAGAGCGGCCGCCCAAGGACTGTTTCACATGTTTTAATCGCTGTTGCGGCATTATCCGCTTGAAAACGGCCAACGGTAGAAAGCGTAAGGTCCCTATATTCCGCCAAGTCCGTATGGACATGGAAGGTGAGCCCATGTAACCTTAACTTCTCCCCCGAAACCCACAGGCTGTGATCAAAATAGTACACGTTCGACTTTGTTTTCAACAAATCATGCATTTGCATGTAACGAAAAACATTTTCGGATTGATGGCCAATGACCGTATGCGATGTCAACGCTTTGATGATGCCGAGTTTATGATCACAAATGGTGTAAACATCTTTACCTAACGGGCCGATATGTTCAGACATAATTGGCGTGATAACCGCCCATTCATTAGCGAGAAGATTGGTTTCATCGTAGCGGCCGCCGCGGCCGCATTCCACCACATTAATATCCGTTTTTTGTTCGCGAAAATAAATGAGTGCCGCCGTAAGAGTTATGCCGATCGGCCCAAGATATTTTTCCGGAGGCAAGCGTCGGTCGATATCAAGCACCGGTTTTTCTAGTGCCTTCATAATGTGAACAAAATCTTCTTCAGATATCATCTCGCCGTTTACACGAATCCGCTCTCTGAAGTCGAGAAGGTGGGGCGAGGTAAATAAGCCGACATTATAGCCGTGTTCCCTTAAAATCGATGCGATCATTCGGCTCGTTGTGCCCTTGCCTTTACTCCCAGTGACTAGGATCGTGCGGGTCCCTCTTTCCGGATGGTCGGCTCGGGTGAGGAGTTCCCTCGTTAAGGCAATATCCCTTGTCACCGCATCGTCTGCAGCCGGAATATGATCTTTGGCACGTAAAAATGAGCGGTAAATCAAATCTTCTGCTTCTTTTTGATTGGTGATCCCCATCGTCCTTCACCCCCATACATACTGTCCAACTGGCTCAGTTGGAACTTCTTACAGCCTCTGACCGTTTAAAAGCCATTGGCGGGCGTTTCCGACGAGGTACAAAGAGCCCGTCACCAAAATCGGCCCGCGGTGATCATTTAAAACCTCTGCTTCATGAAGCGCTTCCTCGACCGATGAGCAATATTGAAACGGCAACTTTAACCGACGAAATACTACTTCCACTTCGGATTGTGGCTGCTGTCGTGCGGCAAAAGGTGATGCGACAGCGAAATAAAAAGCATCGGTTAAATGTAACCCAAGGAGCATCTTTTCCACATCTTTTTTTGAGGCAAAAGAAATGACAACAACATTTGGATTAACCGAAAGCTGCTTCAAGTTTTCCGATAAAACGGTCATTTCCAATGGATTATGCGCCCCGTCCAAAATCCATTCCGTCCCCTCCCGCGCGAGCTTCTCCAAACGGCCTGGAAAACGGGCATTCGCCAAACCCTTTTTCATCGCTTGGGGTGCCACCGGATAGCCTAACTCCCCAAGGCACTGAATGACTTGAATAGCATTGGCTGCATTTTGTCGCTGATGCCTTCCCTCTAAACCCAATGTCACATCTGACAGCTCAAAATGATAATTTTTAAAAGTTAAACGACCGTTAGCTTCAAACAGTGCATAGTCTCGATTGAGAAAATCATACCGCGTATCAGATGATTTTTCCTTGTCTAACAAAAAGCGTCTCGCCTCTTCGTTATACATGCCACAGACGGCAAATCGCGTGGTCGGCTTGATAATAGCACTCTTATCCTTTGTTATCGCTTCAATGGAATCCCCTAGAAGCTGTGTGTGATCAAGCGTTAATTCGGTTAAACAAGCGATCGCCGGATCAAAGACATTGGAGGGATCACTCCATCCGCCAGCGCCATTTTCAAAGATGACAAGCGGTACTTGCTTTTTCGAAAACCACATCATGGCGATTAACGTCATTAAATGTTTGTGGCCGACATCGGTCAAATCCATCGTTTTTGTCTTTTCGGCTATGTCATTAACAATTTCAATAAACGCACCGGTTTCAATGAATTGGCCATCGATGGCAAACCGTTCCTCATAACGAAACAAATGCGGTCCAGTAAAAAGGCCATGGCGGATTCCTTGCGCTTGAAGCATGGCAGAAATAAACGCCGCGGTTGATCCTTTTCCACATGAACCGGTGATTTGGACAATATCAAAGGCCTTCGGATCAATTTCAAAACGGCGGAACAAATCGTGCATAACCCGATGATGGCGCCCACCTGTCCGCGTTGACACTTTTGTATGAAATTGACCGAGAAAATCCAAGCAAGACGCTTCGTCCATGAACATCCTTCTCTCATATGTACTTATTAACAAGATGATGGTAGCGCGAACGTAAGAGATATGCAATCATTTCTGGAGATAAACGTATTAACCAGCTGTGTTTTTAAAGTGAGAGTTCGAATGTCACCAATACGCGGGCATAGTAAATGCGCAAAAACGGCATTTATGCGCATTTTCCAATAAAAAACCCCTAACCGCATCGGTCAGGGGGAAGGTTGCTTTTGTAAAGCGTCCATCACCATTCGCTTAGCCTTAATGTAGGTGACTGCTTCCGTAATTTCCTCGTCTGTGATCGCCTCACCCGGAATGTTTAAAACCCTTTTTAAAATTTCTTTTGATTGTGCTGATTCTGGTAAAACGCTTTCATCACGTCCCATTAAATAATCCACCGAAACACCGAAGAACTCCGCGTATTTCAGCAATTGGCTGGCGGTTGGTTCTTTTTTATCCATTTCAAAACCCCAAACAACGGTTTTCAACAGTTGAAGTTCATGAGCTAATTCTTCCGCCGTGAGGCCTCTTTCTTCCCTAAGCTTTTTAAGTCTTTGACCTAACGTCATCAAAATACCACCTTCATGATACTTGAATTTTCCTTCTTTTTGAATTATAACAATTTCTAGTTGAGATGTGAATACACTTTCGTAAAAATTTTTATAATTCCGAAAAGGGTTGCCAATACTCGTCTATTTATACAAAGCAATAACCTATCGCTCGATCCCTGACTTAATGCTCGAGGCGGGCTTGCTTCTTGCTAGGTAAACGCCATGATAAAATCGTGATCACAACGCTTAAAACGGCACAAACCATGACGACATAGTGGAGATGAAGCACGTCCATATGTTTATCTAACAATAATCCTAGAAGTGTCGATGAAAAAATCGCTCCCAAATATCGGCTCGTTTGAAAAAGTCCGGATGCAGTCCCCGTTTCTTCCGGGGTCACAAAATCATATAACGCCGTTTGCATCGAAATATTGTTCAATCCGTTGCTTACGCCAAGTAATGACAGCACCACCACGAGCCAGCCAAGTGCCGTTCCTTCATGAATCGTCAACATGCCCGCCATTCCAACGAGCATAAAAAACGAACCTAAGATGAGGGGCGGCTTAGACCCCGCGCGGTCGATCCAATAACCCGCAAGCGGTGCAAGAACCACGCCGAAACCGGCCACGGCAAGCATGATCAACCCCGTCTTGCTTTCGTTATAATGGCTGACTTGTTGTAAAAACGTCGGCATGCCAAAAAATATGCAGTAAAAAACGATGTTAATTATCAAAAATTGTAAATACACGAGCGTCACTTTGGTGTTTGACTTTAAAGCCCCAAGATCAATAAACGGTTCTTCTCGTTTCTTTTCAACATAGCCAAAAGCAGCCAAAGCCACCATAAAAACCGGAACCGCCCACCAACGGATCGATTCGCCCAAAGAGAGCAGAAATAAAATAAAAGCGACAATAAAGACACAGAAAAGGGCGATACCACTAAAATCTATCCGTTTAAGTTTTACGTTAACCTCTCTTCCGCCAGGCAAAATGACTAGCGCAAGCACAACCCCCAAGATGATTAACGGTAAATTGACAAGGAAAATGGCTTCCCAATTCCAAGTGCCGACTAAGAAACCGCCAATTGAAGGGCCAAACGCCGCGGAAACAGACGAAAAAACCGCAACGGCAGAAAGCGCCTGTGCTTGCCCCTGGGTAATCTCACTGCGAATGACTGCCATCCCGCTTGGAAATAATGTTGAACTCCCCACCGCCTGCAAAGCGCGGAAACCGACAAGCGCCCAATAGTTTGGAGAAAACGGTGCCAAGGCGGATGATAGCGCTACAATAATCAGACCTGTTATGAATAACCTTTTATGACCGAACATATCGCTGAACTTCCCCATAACAGGTTGGGCCGCCGCACTGGCGATGTAAAATGCGGAAATCAGCCATGAAGCGTCAGCAAACGTGAGGTGATATTCCCGTTGCAAGTCTGTCAGGGCAACGGCAATCATGGAAGAATTCAGCGGATTTAGCAATACGCCTAAACCAACTGTCAACACGTACATCCAGGGTTTTACTTCTTGGGCTTTTGTCATAGGTTCCATCCTCTCAAAAAATGCGAGAACTATATTTAATACTGGGAAGGGAGTCAGTCCATTTTCCATGTGAATATAAAGGGAAATAAGGCTCTGCTGACGTAGGCCTGTACTGATGCATTAGGGCAATTATGGCTCTGCCTTCTCCAAAAGTGCCCGTACTGGCAAGAAATTTTTCATTTAGCCTGCACGTTAAGGCAATGAAGGCTCCGCCTACGCCTAAAAGACTAGGTAGAGCCACGGTTTCTTTATTAGCATTTCCCCACACCTGCTAAGCTTTATCGTAATTAAAAGAAAATATCCTTGACGACTTCATTCATGCAAAAAAACGAGGCTGATTCAAAGCCCGGAGTCAGATCCCACCAAACCATAAATCGTGTGGCTCTAAAATAACGAACCACCATATACGAATCGTGGTAGGGCCCCCTTATGAGTCAGCCTCTTAGCTTTCATTGAAATATAATTTTTTGATATCATCAATCACCGATTCCGCATTCGTGGCGACTTGGCGAAGGCCATAGCCGATAAAAAGCGGAGTCGTCGGGTATCTCGGAACAATTTTTGTTAAGATTCTATTTTTCCAATGATAAAAAAAGAGATTATAGCTATTGCAACCCTTATTATTAAAATGATTCAAGATATAGTGGCTGGTGATATGAATATATTCGGCGGCTTGTTCCAGCTGTCCGTCATCACTCATGACGACATTGAATTCGGTAAAGCCGATCATAGGCCTTGTGGATAGATTGAAAACGACATCCCGTGAAGCGTCAATCAATGTGCCGTCAAAATATTCCTCACGCAAACGATCGCGGTAATCAACGTTTTCCAAGCCTACAATTTGCATATGCGGGTGACGGATCGACCCACCTGATAACGGACCGTGATTTTTAAAAAAGAGAACCGATTGATATCGGCCGCTGACTTCCAAAGCCAACCACTTTTCAACCGCAAAGTGAAGCAATTCCGTCAGATATGGCAACGCATATTCCGACAATTCCGAATCACACTTGTCGGTTTCAATCAACACGGTTTGAAAAGCATCTTTTAAAACGGGATATTTATTTTTCAACCAAATCATGGGGCCCTTTGTATCTAAAATATCCGTCAGAGACTCCCGATTACAAAATGGACAAGCGATCTGGCGGCGAAAACTGTTCGGTTTCGTTTTGGCGATGCCATGATTAAATTGTAAAATCGTCTCAGCCATAGCCACTCACCCGCAATGATAAATACGTTCTTTTATAATAGTATAATAGGTTTTCTGGCAATTTAACATAAAAATGCCGTCCATTATTGGCGGGAATCACTCATCCGCCGCAAATGCACGGCTTTTAGCGATTATGGGATTTTTGTGTGGGGATGATAAGTGGACACGGACTAGTTTTTTCAGGCAGTAAGGTTCTTTTTTAGTGGTCCATACTTTATGAGCAAGCAGATCATCGGTGGCTTCCATTTTTTTGAGGGTGGCATGAATATCTTGAAAGTTTTTTCAGTTTCTTTTACAAATCCTTCCAGACTGGCCGCTAACTTCATTTGGCCATCCATAAGCGCCTTGATCATTTCACCGTGATGATCCCATTTCCGCTCCATGTTTTCCATTCTTTGCTCGTTCGCTTCAAAATGCCGAGCAATGGCTGCAAACCGTTGATCAATGGCTTCAAACGGTTGATCGATAGCGTCAAATCGCTGACCAATGGCCGCGAATCGCTGCTATGGTCGTCACGTTTTTGCACAATCAGATCCAATTTTTGATCATTCGTCGCCGTTTCACCCCCCACCTGTCGTCTTTCAATCATGAGAGCTTTAAGGAACTTATCTGCTTGAGATCTTCGACTACGAGATGAGCTTTAGGGATTTTTGTTAGATGAAAAAGCGGGATGAGTTCAGTCGGCTTTAGGGGTTCAAAACGATCAATGATACGATATAAAAAGGCTAAATAACCAATAACAGCTTCCGGTCTCGCCCCAGCTTTCCGCAGTGCCTCAATGGTGATATCGGCACCATGCCGTTTCGATAGGCGCGTGCCGTCGGGGCCAAATAACAAGGGAATATGACTAAAGCACGGCGCAGCATGACCGAGCGCTTCGTACAGCCAAATTTGCCTTGGCGTTGAATCTAACAAATCCATGCCCCGCGTGACATGGGTAATCCCCATTAACGCATCATCCACCACAACGGCGAGCTGGTAGCTAAAAAGCCCGTCAGCCCGCTTGACGACAAAATCGCCACCGAAGCCGGCAGGGAAATATTGGTCACCGAGAACGAGGTCGGTAAACTGCACCGCACGGACACTTTCCGTGTTATATCGCCACGATGGTGTTTTGATCCGTGTTTTGACCGCCTGCTCTTCTTCGGGTAGATGTCGGCAAATGCCTGGATAAACCGGGCCTTCAGAATCCCTGCCATGAGGGGCGCTCGCCAGCATTTTCAAATCTTTGCGACTGCAAAAGCATGGGAAAAGATGTCCTTTCTCTTTCAACTGCTCAAATGCTGCTTCATACAATTCCGTACGAGCGCTTTGAATATATGGGCCAAAAGGGCCCCCGCAATCTGGGCCTTCATCCCAATCGAGCCCAAGCCACTTGAGGTCCTCTATCAACTGCTTAATATATTCAACGCGCGAACGTCCGCGGTCAATGTCCTCAATCCTTAAAATAAAAGAACCGCCGGCTTTTCGGACTTGAAGCCACGAAAGAAGCGCGCAACCGGCATTGCCAATATGCATTTTTCCTGATGGACTCGGTGCAAAACGCCCGCGCATCATCATGAACACCTCTATATTGTTCCTAAATAATCTTCCACTTTCTCCACATGAAACAGACCGCTTTCCTTAAGGAATTGGTCCAATAGATATTTATGGCCTCTTCCGTAAATGACCAATAGCCGTTCATCTTTTGTTTCAATTATTCTCGTAATATTAGTATAAATAATGAGGTTTCTTCTATACCAGTAGTTGGCTAACCAGTCAATGCCAACATAATAGTCGTCCTCTGCCACGCGGGCATAATATTTGATATAGGTTCGATGGTCGTTCAGTACTTCACTCTTTGAATTTAAATATAATAAGTATTCTCTGACGGTTGAATGGTTGAATATTTCCTGATTCTTTTGATGCTCAGCGTTTCCTGCTTGAACCATTTCCTCAAAGAATACCGGCTGAGTGTCTTTCGCAAAATCATAGATAAAACTAACCGGAATGCCTCCCACCGGGCGGTTCCAATCGACCGCATAGATGGTTGAATGGTTCGATGCCTTGGCGAGCCGAAACCCAAATTGCTCAATCTCGTCATTTTCAAGTGGCTTATCCCCATTCCGATACTTGTTGTACGCCGACTGCAATAAATCTTCCCTCACCTTGTCATATTCCACGGCAATTTTGGTTGGCTTAAACTTTTTTAAAAGCTCGACACACTCAAGGATTTCTTCCTGCCTCGCACTTGCATCTCCGGGATCCAATCGATAGACATCTCTTTGCCCCCGGTTCATATGATAAGTCCCCAGCACCAATACCGACTGTTTAAGCTGTGCCATGCTTATGACCCCTTTCATGCATTTTTTCTAAATTTTAACTTAGCCATAAGCACAGCACATCGGTCTTGCGGAGGATCATTTTTCAGCCACCAGGGTAAAGGTCTTCGGAATGCCGATATCGTTTATTTTAATATTCGGATGTTCATCCAAGCGGCGAATAAATAAACCGGCATCAGCAAAGCCATTGACGATTTCACCTAGCGTCCACTTTCTTTCGTAAACGACTTTCTGTTCGGATGATGACGTTTCGTACTTGCTAAAAGCGACGTTGACAGCGGTCAGCGTTTTATCGAAATAATTACCGGTGACTTTATGTTTTTTTCCTGCCGATGTCAGAAGTTTCGTTGATACCGGATGAAAGTCTTGAACGATGACACGTCCGCCGGGTTTCAGCAACTCGCTCACAACATGGGCTAAAGGTTCAAGATCAATAAAATAATGGAGGATCCCCAACTCCATAAAAACAAGATCAAAGTCCCGCGAAAGGACTTCTTTAGGCATATTTAAAACATCCGCGATGATATAATGCAAAGAAATACCAGCGGATCCAGCGACTTCTTTGGCATAACGGGCATTTTCCTTCGAAATGTCGACGACCGTGACATCTGCACCCAATAGCCCCATGGCGATCGCCTTTGTGCCATGGGATCCGAGCAAATTGATAATCCGTTTCCCTTCAACATTACCTATGTAGGAGAGAAGTGAAGCGATCCTTGTTTGTGGGTCGCGTTTGATGCGCTCCGCCCACTCTTCCGGTAACCCGAATCGGTTCAGCCACGCTTCGTAAGCTCCGCTATTCCATGCTTCATCCGCCGCTTTCGTGCTTTCAGATTGAAGAACAAGGAGATGTTTTTTAATCGCCACTCTCGTCGGCGAATCGTGGTCAAGACGGCGGAGATAATAATCCCACGATTTCACCCAATAATTTCTATGGTCGTATGTCACCGAAATCCGGTCAGGGTCTGTCAAAACGACCGTATTATACTCGCATGTGAAAATGACTTCCGTTCTGTCTATAAAGCAAGAAAATGAGCCTTTTCCGCCTGTCTTTTCGATCATTCCGCCAAAATGTTCCGCTGCTCTTTCAAATGCATCCCATTGCACTGACAGATGAATAGCCTGCACTTGGACATCGACCCCCTGCAGTTTCAACGCCACGGGGCCGAGCAGACAGTAAGAGATGTGCGCCTCATCCAGCCAATTTAAAATGTCATCAAGTATGGACAGCATCTGTTGAATGGATTTCAAAATGGTACCCTCATTCCAATGGATTTTCAACTAGGCAAAGGGTTTTAAAAAAACCTTTGGCATTTTTGATAAAAAGCGTAAGACTTCACCTGTTCGCGGATGTTTAAAGGATAAGACGGCAGCATGCAAACCAAGCCGGCCGATCACGCGGTTGTTTGTTCCGTATTTTTTATCGCCGACAACCGGATGGCCGATGTCTTTCATATGAACCCGGATTTGGTTTTTTCGCCCCGTTTCCAGATTGACCTCAAGCAAGGAATACTTTCGGTTCGACTTTAACACTTTATAATGCGTGACAGCCTTTTTGCCGTCATTCGGCTTTGGGCTTGAGTAGACGAGATGGGTGGTGCTTTCCTTAAACCACGACGTAATCGAACCCGCCTTTTTCTTCACTTCGCCTTCCACCAGGGCAATATATGTACGTTCAAGCACGATGTCCTTCCAATGATTTTGCAGCTTTTGCTGAATTGATTTCTTTTTGGCAAATAGCATCACACCGGATGTGTCACGGTCAAGCCGGTGAACAATAAAAATTCGTTGTGTCGGGTGTTTTTCCCTGACATAATCCATTAACTGGTGGTAGGCCGTCCTTTCTTTTTCTTTGTCTGTGGCAATGGTCAAAAGCCCCGCACTTTTTTCCACAACGATCAAATCATCATCCTCATGGAGGATGGTCAGTCCCTGCAGATGGGTTCCAGCCGCCGGAGTCCCGAAGCGGATTTGGACTTTGTCCCCAGGGCGAAGCGGAAAGTTGTGACGGGTTTGAATATGGCCGCCGACGGAAGCCTGCCCTCGCGTTAAGATCGATTTGATGGAGTTACGACTTCTGTTCGATAATTTTTCCAAAAGAAAAGGCAATAATGTTTGATCTTTGTCGACTGCTAACTCAATAATTTTATTTTGAAACCTTTTGGGGTTACCTTTATGGCTCACGTTTTTTCTCCTTTTCGTTCGTTTACCAATTTTAGTTTTTCCGATCTGCCATTCATGTATTATATCAGATCAGCCGCCACGCACGAATTTTAAAGAAAGCCTGGCTCTGTCAAGTTAATTGGTTGAAGGAAGACACTGACTCGTAAAAGAAGTGTGAAACTTTTTCAGGCATAAGGGCAACTGAGGCTTTTCCTAAAAAGCTTGGCTGGCAAGAAATAAGGGAAACTCGGAACGTTCAAATGTGCGGAGTGGGTCGATACATATTCCTTCAGCTAAGGTGAAAAAATACTCGTGGAGGTGTGGGCATGAGCGAAAAAAATGAAGAAAAGTTGTTTACAGGCGGCGTAAATGATGAACAAGCCGTTCGGAAATCACTGTCAAAGGACTTTGATCACGAAATGGCGAATGAACCGTTGTCTACAGCCGAAAGAATCCATAATAAGAAAACAAAAAAGCGCCAATAAAACGTAAAGGAAACATGGCTCTTGTCTGGTTCGTGAACGAAGGCAGATCGTTACCCTTATGCTGGACTTTCGAATGGTTTACATTCCCACCCAGTACATGCCTTTTTTAAACTTAGGTCGCAAATTTCTTTCCAGTATAAAAAAGAGTGCATTCAGCCGATACACGCTGTTGAATGCACTCCCTTTTATTTAAAAAGGTTTTATGACTTACCACCAGAAGAATGGGGAGGCTAAAGCGGCACCCGTAAAGCCGCCTAAGAGTCCACCGGCAAAACCACCGGCAAAGGCTCCTGGAAACGCGCCAAAACCTGGCCCAAAACCTGGCCCCCAAAAGCCCCATGGACCAAATCCAAACATTTAAACCACTCCCTCATCATTTTTTTGGAGTATTTGTCCCATTTTTTATTACGAAAATGCGTGAACGGACTTAATTTACTATATGGCATCTTGGCCGACTTGTATAAGGTAAACGTGTAGTCTAAGTACAAACAGGCTCTCGTCTATGATGGATGCCTCTCGAACTCGAATCCCCCTCGGTCGTTCGCGAGACATCATGACTTGTAGCTTGTTGTGATTCGGCCTCTTTATATCGATGGAAATTTAAATATTTTTTATTTGTACTATTGAGAGTAATATAAAAAATGAGGAGGGATCATTATGGGAAAATTGTTGGACAATCGAACGGCTTTGGTTACCGGTGCTGCGAGCGGTATCGGCCATGCTATTGCTGAGGCATTTGTTAAGGAAGGCGCAAAAGTAGTGATCGCCGATTTAAATGTTGATCGCGCTAAGGAAGCTGCTACTGGATTAAAAGACAAAGGGTATGACGCAATCGCTGTTCCATGTGATGTCACTGATGAAAAGCAAATGGAAAACGCGATTCAGACCGCTGTTACCAAATATGGGTCACTCGATATCCTTGTCAATAACGCCGGTTTCCAACACGTGTCTCCGATTGAGGAATTCCCAACCGAGACGTTTGAAAAACTAGTGAAAGTTATGCTCACGGCTCCTTTTATTGCCACGAAACTAGCATTCCCTATCATGAAAAAGCAAAAGTTCGGCCGCATTATTAATATGGCTTCGATTAACGGACTGATCGGGTTTGCGGGCAAAGCCGGATACAACAGCGCCAAGCACGGTTTAATCGGGTTGACGAAAGTCGCCGCCTTGGAATGTGCCACTGACGGCATTACCGTCAATGCCTTATGCCCAGGCTATGTCGATACCCCATTGGTTCGAAACCAAATGGCTGATTTGGCAAAAACCCGAGGTGTACCGCTGGAAAAAGTTTTGGAGGACGTCTTGTACTCGCTTATTCCGCAAAAACGACTGATAGATGTACAAGAGATCGCAGATTATGCCGTCTTTCTCGCTAGTGATAAAGCCAAGGGTGTCACTGGCCAGGCGGTCGTCCTTGACGGTGGCTATGTCGCCCAGTAAGGCGGGCATGCTCTTTCTAACAGCTGCTGATAAATTTTTAGGTTCCGCGTAACCGACCAGCGTTAATGACTTTAATGCGGTTTTTTGCTTTTAATCTCGTTTTTCCATTTTCTGGAGCGTCTGCTCATTTTCGTAGCTCTTCCAGCTGAAAATTGAGCATAAATGCGGTTTTTGCTCATTTTCTGGTCGGTTCTACCTTCAATTTGCGCATACGCT
>NZ_AUMM01000020.1 GCF_000430685.1 Tuberibacillus calidus DSM 17572
AGTTTCCGAATCATACCCTTGCATATAAATTCGACAAAAAAGTGAAAAACCCTTGTTAAATCAACATTTTTTTGTTATTCAGTAGACCCTACTTAATCGTGGTTTTAATCGCTGGATATAGTTTTGTTGCTAAAAACGTAAGCGGTTCCACGGATCCGATCATGTTTGCCATTATTCAAGGCTTGACCTTTGCGGCTGGTGTCACGGTTATCCTTGCAGGTGTCTGCATGATGTTATCGGAAATTATGCCAGCGTTTACTGGGATTTCAAGTAAACTTGTTCCGGGTGCCGTACCCGCTTTGGATTGTCCGGTCGTCTTCCCATATGGCCCGACTTCGCTGCTTTTAGGCTTTATCTCAATGTTTATTGGTATGATTATTGGTATGTTCGTACAAATGGGCTTTCATTCCGTCTACATCATTCTTCCGGGCATCGTACCGGCGTTCTTCGCAGGTGGTACGGCGGGGATCTTTGGAAACAGCACAGGTGGATGGAAAGGGGCCATTGTCGGACCGTTTATTGTTGGCGTCGTTCTGGCCATTGGTACAGGATTACTGCTCCCGAGCACAGGAGATTTAGCGACAACCGGCAGTACCTTCGGTGACCCATTCTATGCGACGGCAGGACTCGCCTTTGCTAAATGGACGAAACTCATCTCCGATAATATCATTCTTGGCATTATTGTTCTTCTAGTCGTTGTGGCGGTCCTCTGGTTCCTCGGAAGAAGATGGACGACTAGGGAGCTCCAAAACAATCAAGAGATGGCTAAATAATATCAAAGGGTCAGTTCCAATTTGTAACGTGTTCAGTTTAGGGAGAGGAAATATAAACGGAGCCCAAAACATCGGTTTAAAACGACTCGAAAATTCGGGTCGTTTTTCCTTATGAATGGCCTTCTAATATTTGTATCCAAATACAATGGTCTTCGATTAATTTTCGGGACAATGTTAATAAAATATTTCTATACACCCTTTTTCTATCCATTTTGCTAAATTAGCATTATCTATGGAGGTATAGTAGGACTGTCCGTCCAAAGAATAGACGACCTTTCTTGATTCGTCTCGGCCGCTCATCTGTAAAAAAGGAAAGATTTCATCCGGGCTCAATTTCGAATTTTAAACGATAACTGTAGAATGTGATCATAGGACATCAGGATGTATTCCTTATTAAACGTCAAAAAATCATCAAGATCTAATAATCGAAATAAATTTTCGTTATTAACAAAGGTACTATACATTGTATATATACCTTTTCCGTCATCACTACATATATGGGCAGGACCGTAGTACTGATGAACAAGCAATAATGAAAAAAGGATAATAAAACGTTCGCCTGCATTTTTACCGCTATGTAAAATGATTTGTTTCAGTTTCGGAAGATCATTGGAAGAGCTTAAATCGAAGCGTTGTAGATTTTTTATAATATCTCTATTTACTCTGAAAGCTTCCAGAGCAAGTAATTTTATCGCATTACATATGTCTTGTTTTTTCGCCATTCCATTTTCTAGTAATTGAAAAATAGACTCCAACGAGATCAGGTATAGCTGTTTCGTATCAGATAATTGTTTAAAAAGTTCAAGGTAATAATCGTTATATCTTTCCTTTGTAGGGATATTTCTACAAGACTCTTCTAACACGACATCTGGAATAAGGAAAATCGGAGATTGATGATACCCTTTTAGTAATAGCGGCAAATGCGATAGTTGTTTCCCTAATTTTGTTAAAAACATATTATCTAACATATAAAAAGATTGGTATTCGTTTAGCGACCGGTACAATCGCTTTGCATCGACAGAAAAAAATGGGCGTACCGATTCTAAAACAGGAATTTCGAGGACCTTCATCTTTCAGTCCTCCTTTGGCTGTGCACCGACGCCAGTAATTGTTCATAGATCTTACTATATGATTTCTTAATTGATTGAAGATCCTCTTCATGCATCAGTCCTTTTGCTTTATCAAAAAGTCCTTCAAACCCACTGAAATTTATTGTATAACTAGGCTCAAAGAATGATTTGTCCATATCATGGGGGATACGATTTCGATAATCATAGTCTAAAGCTTTTTTCGCATCATTGATTGAGATCAATTCGTTTTGAGCGAGTTTAACAACAAGTGCTTTATACGGGATTTGAAAGATATTGATTAATCGCATCACTTTTTCCGGAAGAGATTGTTTTGTGTAAAAGGTATCTAAAAAACGGAAACTTCTTTCTAACACAAAGTCATTAATTAAAAATTCAGACGCGAAGAGATTAGGGAGCCGCTCTTTTTCATCATAAATCTGATCAATCTTGATAAAATTTTGTTCGGGATTTTTAATATTATCCCTGTCAAAAAAGAAATGATAAAACTTGTGGGCCCACATGAAATTTTCATATATTCTTGGCTGTGCGGTATTAATATGGATATAATAATCGCCATTATAATAATACACAAGCCCGCCATAGTCGGGGTTTTGTATTGGAAACTGTAATACATTGGTATGTTCATAAAGGTAAGTTTTGATAAAATCTAGCGGCTTGACATTGGTAAGAGGATCTCCAAGGGAGGAAATGCTGTCCAGTGCCTTTTTGATTTTCGGTAAATGTGTTTTGTTATGCTCAAGAATCATTACGAGATTGTCTTTAGTGATCAATGGACTCACCCCTAGGATTCCCTGAATGGGTGACTGATTTTAGCACATCGATCAATTCAACCATTTCGCCGAAAAGCTGCATGCCCTTTTTTAATTCTTCGTCCACTGTTCCATGATACGAAAGTGCTACATAATCCATAAAGGAATCAGACCGGCTGCGTTTTAATGTTTTTTCTGTAAATGCCATATCTTCCTTGTAAAAAAAGAATGGATCATTAATGCGGAACAGTTTATTGATCTTTTCTACATACTCCTCCACATTTCCTTCACCTTTTAAGAACTTATAATAAGCGGTCTTCTTAATACCGGTGCGTTCCATTACCCATGAATGTTTTAAACCTTTACGCTCTATATACTCTTTGACATTTTGACCGACAATTTTGTTGGTTTTTGCCATTACCTTCACCTCCATACCTACCTTCATTATAAATAAGAATGGGCGAGCTTTCTATATATTTTCCTCAAAAAGCGGAATATATAATTATTTTATGCGGGAAATTATTAAAATGCCCCTTTTCGATAATATTTTTCCCCGAAAAGCGGATAACAACGCAAAACACTGACCACTTTCCGATAAAAAATAATCGGCACAACGGATTGTGCCGGGGTTTAAACCTGAATGGATTTTTTTAGTTGTCTTGGCGTATTCTCCGCTTGCCTTTTCAAAGGTGAGGCGATGTCATCAAACAGCGCCCGGTTCGTGATAAAACAGGTAGGCTTCTTCTATGGTGTTAAAGGGTTCGGGGGCCAGCAATTCGGTTTTGGTGCCATTGAACAGAAGATGGCCTTGATTGAGAAGGCGGATATGAAGCTGGTCAGGGTCAATGGCTAAGTTGTCAATGATGTCGAGTTGATGTGTCGAAAGAACAAAAGCCGATTCGTTCCGATGGGCGAGCAGATAGTTTTTTAATTCGTAAATCGAGATCGGGTCCAAGGCGGCAAAGGGTTCATCAAGAAAAATAAAATCGGCGTTTAGGGCGAGGGCGGCAATATGGCCGACCTTTTTCTTCATCCCGTTCGATAAGGCAAAAATAAATTTGTTTTTCTCTTTTTCAAGGCGAAAGCTTTTTAAGAGGGCATCGACCTTTTCCAAATGGTTGTCGTCATACGCCTCGTACATTTTTAACACAAAAGTGATGTATTCCAGCACAGTCAGGTCTTCAAACAGAACGGGTTTTTCTGGAGAAAAGGCCATTTTGTATTTCAGTTTCTTATCCGATTTGTCCCCGTTTTCCGTGATATAGCGGATTTTCGTTTGTTTCAGATTTGCTTTTAAAATTTCTTTTATAAGCGTCGTTTTTCCGGCTCCGTTATGGCCAATGAGAGCGTACAAACGGCCTTTTTCAAAATGGGTTGAAACCCCCGTGAGTGCTTCCTTGCCGCCATAAGAAACGGATAAATCATTAATGACAATTTGACTGAGCATGTTATACCCTTCCCCGCTTCGTAAAATAGCCTTTAATTAAACGGCTGAGCCATAAAACAATTAGGGTGATGGGGATAGCTAAAAGCACGGCAGCGATGATGATGTTCATAAAATGGATTTCCACTTCGCCGTTCGTCAAAAGCCGGTACATCTGAAAGGACTTTGTCGGAAGATCCACCGTATGTTTCACGGGGCTGGTGAGATTTTTTGATAGAAGGTAAAAGGAAATGAAAAAACCAATCAGGGCATTTAGAAACCAAATAATGACATAGACCCGTAATGTTTTCATTGCGATTTCTCCTTTAATGTTTGTTCCAATACTCTGGCATCTTTGCCAAAAATGAGGTTAAGAGTTTCAACGATAATAAGAAGTACCGCAAAAGTAGCGATGACGTCTCGGTCGGGTAGTAAAATTAAAATCACATCAAGTAAAATGCTAAACAGCGAACCACCCAAGATAATGAACAGTTTTTGTCTTTTTTCAAGCTGACCAAAGGTTGACGGACAATAAGTGATTTCCACCGACCAACGCGTACTCTGGCATTGGTAGGGAATGTGATATTTTTCCAAAAAGAAGATATGGCCAAACTCGTGAAAGCTGACGTGGACCGCATAAATAAAGCTAAGCACAACAGCTATTTCCGTATTCCGAATCATCAGCCACCCAGCGATAATGATGAAGACTAATATCAGTATATTTTTACAAAAACAAAGATACAATAAGTACCCGTACTGTTTCGCAAGACGGCTTGGCATTGGGCTTTTGCGGGGGTGGCCTCCGTCCGTAGAAGATGGAGGATCTTTTTTATATTTTTTCAAGCCAGTACCAGGACCACAAAAGCTCTGCCTTCGCCCAAAAGGCTTGAGAGAGGTGAAGTGTTCCTTAACGTAAGGTCGTTTCATTTTGGTAACCGCCAATCACAAGCCATACAATCACCACCAAGACTACCGCAGCAAATCCATACCCCGCAGCCACCCCATACCATGTCCCGAGTTCCTCGACCCGGCTTTCAAACTCCGGTAAAACTCTGTATGTCATAAGCAGGATAAAAATACTAGAAATAAGTTGAGCAAACGTGCCAAAAAATCGATGGAAGAGATAGTAAACGACAATCGCCGCGTACAAGCAAAAGTAAAACATGATCAAGGTATGGATGTAATCGATGTCGTTTAATAAAAAATAAAAGTTCAAATGGTGTAAGGACGCAATGAATCTGAGGTATAGTAACAGAAATACCGCTCCGACGACAAAATAAAGATGCAAGAGATGACCAATGTATTTTATGTGTGATAAGCGGAGTACAGCGATCGCTTCGGCTGTTTTCGCCAAATTGGCAAAGATGAAACTCGTCCCCCCAAGAATAAAAGCTAGAACATACACGTCATTCATGCTGGAATAGTGGTTGGCGAGTTTAGATATCACCGCAATAAACACGGCAGAAAAGAAGTTAAAAAGCCAGTAATCTTTGCTGTGGACGATGACCAAGAAACTGTAACCGAGGTTGTAACGCTTAAGCCATTTCAGCCTTCTTTGACTCATTAACTGCTGATTCCGATACTCTACTTTAATTGCGCTTACTAATAAATACATGGCGAAGCCCATTAATAATAGTAGAAATAAGACATAGCCCGGCACAGATTTGGAAAGCCACCATCTGCCAAGCATTCTGTGAATCGGAATCGCAAGCTCCACCGAAAGAAGCCCTAGGAATATCCCGTACTTCGTTAAAGTTTGGTAGCGCGGTGTGATGTAATAGGATAATCCTTTTTGCAGTATCCGTTCGATCGCGTATGCTGTGAGAAAATAGACTTGCACAGCTCCTTCCCAATATAAAAGCGCGTAAGGCAGATGAATGTTATCATAAATCGATAAGATCAGATAAAGCAAGATCACAGACAATACACAAGGACTCACAAAGGCAAAAATGTTTTTGAGATGCTTAAGAAAACTTGCGGTAATATAGTGGAGTAAAGACCCCTCGGTATCTTCCGATGCCTTTCCCCTTGTCATAAAAAAGATGTACGGCATCAGACCGCCGATTAGGAAAATATACGCTGCTGTTGGAAACATTTCCGGTACCATGTCGATATGAAAACTGAACAGGGCTGGTGCAAAGGCCACGAGCCCAGCTCCCAGTAGAATTAATAAAAGGAAGAAAAAGGCTGACTCTGGCCGTTGATACAGATAAATTAACGCCCTGTTCCTTAACCTGATCACCATTAACCAAGCAAAATTAAATAATTTCTTCATCCCATTCCCCCTCCATTGGCAATTTTCCAACGTGAGCTTAGGATAAAAACGCAAACTCGCCATAGGTTGAATGCCAAAGTGGTGACGATGGTATTTATAGCCAAAAGGCATAACTTTGGCAACAGCAGAATTTTTGTATGGCTAAATGCATTTTGAAAACTGAGCACTCCGGTAGCATCGGCATTTCATAGTGATAACCTTGTTCAAAAAATAGAAATTTGCTTTAATGAAATTTTGGAATCAAAAGCGGTAATAAGGGTTGTACTACAACGTGGATTTCATGAATTTGCGAACAATGTACTTATACCGCTGGTTTTTAAGCCAATTACCTTAAAAATCGCGAAAGTATAACCCCCAGAAGAGCAGTCAGTAACTACTGTGTTTAAAAATAGAAGGCTTGCAAAGTGTAATTTTTTATCGACAGCCTAGGCGGAATACGCCATCCTTTATTTTCGATGAGAAAACAAAATGGCTCTTTCCATGTTTCCAACAAAGAAGCTCGCCGAGAGCCCAAACGATAAAAATAACGGCAACCACGACGACGAATACGACTAACGGATTAGCCAATACCGCTTTTTTCTTTTCGCTTTTGATGGAAAAAAACTGCCCAATCCGCATGAGTTGGAGATAAAGCAATCCGGACATGTTCATTACAGCTGATTGCATGTAGATCTATCTCCTCTCCGTTGCAAGCCTTCTATTTTACTATATTTTAAATAAATAGAAGGGTGGAAGAAATAGTCAAAATGAACCATTTTTGTAGAATTCTATGTTAATTTATGTAGGTCTATATTACCAGTTTTATACAAGTATATTTGGCTTTACGCAAGCGGAAATTTGGCTTCCAGGGGGTCTGATCCAGCTGGGGTCGTTGACTATTCTAGTAGTTTTTAATGAGGCTTAGGCGATTGGACTTAGCCTTCACCCGAAAGGCTTAGGAAAGCAAAGCTCTTTTTTTTACTAGATATGCTCTGCCGACGAACATTTTACCTTAAAAAAGCTTTGTTCTCTTTCCTCAAAATGAAAGATTTCAAGCAAAATAATCTAAAAGTTAAAAATAAAACCGCAGCTTACCATATAATAATAATTAAGTTATTCATAAAATGGTTGAATCATTGACCTAAAAGGGGTGGGAGAATGGCTTATATCATGGGGGTAGATGGTGGAAACAGCAAGACGTACACCGTCATAACAGACGATAAAGGTAATAAATTAGGTGAAGGGCTAACGGGTTGCGGAAATCATCAGGTGGGACTTGAACGAGCCATGAAAAATATTGAGTCGTCCATTCAACAAGCTCTTAAACAAGCAGATCTAAAGCCATCCGATATTGATTTTGTGCAATACGGTCTTGCCGGAGCAGATAGAGAAACAGATCTGAAGATCCTCAGGCCGCAACTCTCTCAACTTCCTTTTGCAAAGTGGGATGTTGTCTGTGATACGATGGAAGGCCTACGAACAGGGAGTCCCAAAAATGTCGGTGTGGTGCTGATATGCGGAAGCGGTACAAATGCCGCGGGAAGAAATTTCGAAGGGAAGACGGTGCAAACGGGCGGATTTGGTTATTTATATGGGGATGGTAGAGGGGTTGGCGGTCAATCTTTAGCTATAGAGGCCTTTCGCGCGGCCATCCGCTCTTGGGAACAACGTGAAGAGCCAACCCTTTTAACCGAAACAGTCCCGTCCTTTTTAGGTTTTGACTCCGTAGAAGCGATGTTCCATGGGTGTCTGGATCAAGGTGTCACACGGATTCCGGCCGATCTTTCCATCATCCTTCATGATGCCGCAGAAAAAGGTGATAAGGTAGCGATTCGCATACTTCAAGAGGCGGGGAAAGAACTCGGGATGGCGGCGGTATCTGTCATCAGAAGATTAGGGGGATTTGAAGGAACGGTGATACCGATTGTGATGGTCGGAAGTGTCGTCCAAAAGGGGCGAAGTCCTCATTTAATTAACGCCACAAAAGCTGTTATTGAAAAAGAGGGATATGCCATTAAACTCCGCATCCCCAAAATGGCGCCTGTATATGGGGCGGTCTTACTTGGCATGGATCAATTAGGGATTGAGGTATCTCAAGAGGTGGAAGAAAAGTTTATTCAATACGGAGGATATCAAGATGAAAAAGAATGAGCTTAAAGTAGCCGTTATTGGTGGTGGTTCTTCCTATACACCTGAATTGATTGAAGGATTCATTAATCATTATCATGAACTTCCGGTTAAAGATCTTTACCTTGTGGATATTGAAAAAGGCCGAAAAAAACTTGAAATTGTCGGTGGGTTAGCGAAAAGGATGGTTGAAAAAGCCCGTGTGCCTATAAATATTCATCTCACTTTTGACCGGCAGGAAGCGATAAAAGATGCAGATTTTGTTACCACGCAAATTCGTGTAGGCTTACTTGACGCAAGGGCTCGAGATGAGCGCATTCCGCTTCGTTATAACCGGATCGGGCAGGAAACCACAGGTGCGGGAGGGTTTGCCAAAGCCCTTAGAACGATTCCGGTCATTTTAGATATTTGTAAGGATATTGAAGCGTTAGCCCCGAATGCTTTTCTCTTAAACTTTACGAATCCAGCAGGGATTGTGACAGAGGCAGTGATAAAATATTCAAATGTTCGTTCGATTGGTTTATGTAACTTACCCATTGGTACACGTAAACAGATCGCAAAGCTTTGCGATGTGGACGTATCAAAAGTGGAGATTGAAATGGTCGGCATCAATCACTTAAACTGGACAACTAAAATCCTAGTGGACGGAGTGGATATTACCGAAAGCATTTTACATAAAGCAGCTGAAGCAAGTGGTTTGACGATGAAAAATATTCCCGACTTTGGTTGGGATAAAGCGTTTTTATTGTCACTAGGTGCCCTGCCATGTTCCTATCATCGCTATTATTATATGAAGGACAAAATGTTAGAACAGCAGTTAGAGGACTTAAAGACGAAAGGGACTCGGGCAGATGTTGTGAAAAAAGTGGAAGAAGAGTTATTCGAACTTTATAAGGATCCAAATCTCGCTGTTAAACCGCCACAACTTGAACAACGGGGCGGAGCTTATTATTCGGAGGCGGCTATCAATCTGATTTCATCCATTTACAATAATAAAAAAGATATTCAAACGGTAAATGTAAGAAACAATGGCACAATCCCATGTCTGCCGGATGACGCCTCGATCGAAGTCAATTGTGTCATCGATTCTCAGGGTGCCCGGTCGGTTCAAATCACTACCGAGATGACTCCAAAAATAAGAGGGCTTTTACAAATTGTCAAAGCCTACGAGGAATTGACCGTTGAAGCCGCTGTCCACGGCGATTATAACGCGGGACTTCAAGCGCTAACGATCCACCCGTTGGTCGGATCGATAGATGTTGCAAAGAAAATTTTAGATGACATCCTTGAAGAAAACCGCGAGTATCTGCCGCAGTTTTTTAGTAACTGAAGGCTTTAAAGCGGTGGCCTGAGTAAAAAGTTCATTTTTGGCAGAGGAATCTTATGCTTACTGGACTCGATACAGAGCATTGGATAAGTGATACAGATGGGGTTTCCCAATATCTGTAACCAAAATACCATTTTGGAGCAGGAAGCGATCCAAAATGGCATTTAGCGCGGCTTTATCAGCCATTTTGGTCTGAAAAATTTTATGAAATGGCCTTTAGCTTGAATTTACTGGAAAAACGTGACCGTTTCGAGGATAGTTTTTCCAATACCTGTATTCAAAAGACCATTTTGGAGTAGGAAGCCGACCAAAATGACATTTAGCGCGGCTCTATCTGCCATTTCGGGTTGAAAAATTTTTTGAAAAAGGTCTTTAGCTTGAATTTACTGGAAAAACGAGAGCAAAACAGGTATCGTTCTACCAATATTTGTATCTCCAATCCGACAATAAGTGCCAAATCCAAGTAATAAACGATTCCGGCTGATTTTCTGAAAGTAAAAAAACGCCCGCGGATTCCCAGGCGTTTTCCAATTAGTCAAGCTTTTAACCTTTTACAGAACCAGCGAGCATGCCGCGGACGAAAAATTTTCCGAGGAAAATGTACACGAGCAAGGTCGGTAGGGCAGCGATAATCGCACCGGCCATTTGCACGTTCCACTGGACAATTTGGCTTCCCGAAAGGTTTTGCAAGGCAACCATGATGGGATGTTGGTCAGTTGTTGTAATGGTGACCGCAAAAAGGAACTCGTTCCAAATGTTTGTGAACTGCCAAATGCCAACGACCACAAGGCCCAATAGCGAGAGCGGAATCATAATATGGCGGTAAATTTTAAATATACCGGCGCCATCAATTTGCGCGGATTCAATCATTTCCATCGGTATGCTCGCATAAAAGTTGCGGAACATGAGTGTCGTAATCGGAATGCCGTAGACCACGTGGACCAAAATAAGTCCGGGGATCGTGTTGTAAAGACCAATATGACTTAAAAAACGGATCAGCGGTATTAAAATGCTTTGATACGGAATAAACATCCCGAACAAAACGGCGGTAAAAATCCAATCCGCCCCTTTAAAACGCCATTTCGAGAGCACGTACCCGTTCAAGGAGCCGAGAAAGGCTGAGAGTATGGTTGCCGGTATGACGAGATACACAGAATTCCAAAAGTTAGGTGCTAGTTTTGAAAAAGCTTCGGCATAGCTGCTGAAGTCGATGTGAGTCGGCAATGCCCACATCTTCGCCAGAGTGACTTCATCAAGCGGCTTCAGACTTGTTACGATCACGACATAGACCGGTATCAAAAAAAGAATGCTTAATAAAGCCAAGATCAGATACATCAAAGGGCGAGTGAATGCTTTGGCTGTCATGATTCTCCCCCTTTGCGGCTGGAAATAAGATATGGAACGATGAAGATGGCGACAAACAATAGCATGATGATCGCAATGGCTGCACCATTCCCGTAGAAGTTGCCGCGGAATGTCGTTTCATACATATAAACACCGGGAACGTCAGTCACGAAGTTGGCGCCAGGGCCGGTCATGGCGTAAATCAAGTCAAAGATTTTCAGAGATATATGGGCCATGATGATGATGACGCTGACAGTGATCGGCATAAGTTGCGGGAAAATGACCTTCGTAAAGACCTGAAATTCGTTTGCGCCATCAATCCGGGCGGCTTCCCGTAGTTCCTCCGGTATGGCGCGGAGTCCTGCGAGATACATCGCCAAGGAAAAACCCGTCATTTGCCAGACGGCGGCAATCACCACAGCGATAATAGCCACTGGAATCCCGAATTGGATTTTCCCCCATTCCACACCCGGGATCACGGAAACGCTCGTATACCACATCGGTTTGAGGCCAAGCTTGTGAAGGATTAAATTCACCCCGGTGGACGGGTTCAAAATCCATTGCCAGACGACGCCGGTAACGATAAACGATAAAGCCATCGGGAAAAGGAAAATATTGCGAAAGACCGATTCGCCGCGGATTTTCCTGTCCAATAAGACGGCTAAAAACAATCCTAAAATGAGTACGCACAAGATAAACAAAATCGTAAAAAAGAGGGTATTGCGCAAGTCCGCTTGGAAACGGAAATCATGAAATAAAAATAAGTAGTTTTTCAGTCCAACAAAGGATAGATCGGGGACAAGTGAATTCCAATTACTAAGGGAAACATAACCTGTCCAGGCAATGAAGCCGTAGACGAAAATAGCAATAAGAATAATAGACGGTAATATAAAGAGAAATGCGAGCCATCGATCTTTCGAAAGCCGTTTCTTTGTTTTCGGTTTTATGGTAGGGTGAGTTTTCGTCTCAGGTTGTAACGTCACGTTGGATATCCCTCCGTTCTAGAGGTGCCCTAAAGGCAACATCAATAAAAGGTTCAATTGTATAGTCTTTTTATGAAGGGTAAAACGTTGTTTACGATAGTACCCTTTAAAACAAAGTTCAATTGTACTGGTCTTTTCGTGAAAGGCGTTCAATTGTATCGTCTTTTCATGAAAGGCTAAACGGGGAAGAACACATCCTTCCCCGATGAGTCTGTTATTTCAAGTCACTCGAAGCACTGACAAGCGTATTAATAAAGTTGTCGACGTTTTGTTGCGTGACGAAAATGTTCATGGCATTGTTGACTTTTGTGAGAAAGCCTTCAGGTGCGGCGGAACCATGGGCTAAGCTTGGTGTGATATGTGCCGTTTTGAAATCTTCCATGGTTTGTTTGCCATATTCGTCATATTTTGATGGATCGGCATCGACGCGAGCCGGAATGGAACCTTTTAATGGGTTAAAAATGTCTTGTGCTTCAGTTGAGCCGAGATAACTCAAGAAGGTTTTTACTTGATCCGGGTTATCGATGCCCTTCGGCAGACCAAAGGTATCAGTAATAACCATGAAGTCGTCACTTGTATTCGGGGTTGTTGTCCAACCGAAGTCGACATTGGTTTTCAGTTTCAGGTCATTGGTAAAATAGCCTTTCGCCCAGTCACCCATGATATTCATGGCAGCCTTGCCCTCACCGACGAGTTGGGCGGCGTCTTGCCAGTTCCGTGAGCTGTGGTCTTTGTTGAAATATGGAATCCAACTTTTGAAGGTTTCCGCGGCATCTTTGACACGCGGATCATCGAAGCCGACTTTTCCGGTCCACAAGCCTCGATAATCATCGGGTCCGAGTTTTCCTAACAAAATATCCTCGAAGACCATGGTCGCGGCCCACGGTTCTTTGTCACCCAGAGCAAGCGGGGTAATGCCTTTTTTCAAAAGTTTATCGGCAACAGCCTTAAAGTCGTCGAAGGTCTTTGGCGGTTGGAGTCCGTTTTCTTCAAAAATCTTTTTGTTGTAGAAGATCACGTTACCGCGGTGGATATCGACTGGCACGGAATAAATTTTTCCGTCTTTGCTGACGAGGTCAATCAAATCTTTCGGGAATTTATCCCGCCAACCTTCTTTATCATACAGATCATCCAGTGGTTCCATTTTCCCGGCGGCCACCCAGCCGTCATTCAACTCAGCCCCACCATGGACTTGGAAGGTAGATGGCGGGTCACCGGCTTGCATGCGGTTAGCCAGAACGGCTTTCGCATTGGTTCCCGCACCACCTGCGACGGCCGCATTGACAACATTAATATCAGGGTGTTTCTTTTTAAAGTCTGCGAGAATGGCTTTTAAGCCGTCTTCTTCACCAGCACCCGTCCACCAACTGAAGATTTCAAGTTTGGTGCCTTTTCCGTTTTTTCCTCCGCTTTTCCCGCCTGTTTTCGAGTCGGAATTACAGCCGAGAAGGGCCAAAGAAAAGGTCAAAATGAGAGCGGTGAATGCCATCAGCCATTTTCTTTTCATTTGAATCCCCCTTAATCAGTATTGTAAGCCCTTACAAGACTATCGTACCATGTCGTGGATGGCAGGGGAGGGGAACCATCTTCACTCTTTTGCGATGACCTTCACTTTTTTGTGATGAGGCTTTTTCGGTACTCACTCGGTGAGATCCCGACGACTTTTTTAAATACCCGGCTAAAGTAATTAGGGTCTCGGTATCCGACGTCAAAGCATATTTCTTTCAAACTATTTTCCGGATTTCTGATCAGCTCTTTGGCTTTTTCAATGCGCAGTTGTGTCAAGTAGTCAATGTAATTCATATGGAATGTTTCTTTAAAAAGCTTGCTGAAGTAAAAGGGAGAAAGGCCGACATGTTCGGCGGTTTCTTCCAGCGAGAGATTTTTCATAAAATAATGTTCATCAATATGCTGTTTCGCCCGCACCATCGTCTCTTTGACATCGAACGGCAGTGGATCATCGAAATGCGCGGCAATAAAAGCGATTTGCTTTAAGGCAAGTCTTCGCCATTGATCGATGGACTGCGCTGAGCGGTACGCCTCGTCATTTTTCATTTCTATCCCCATATCGGCGGCCACATGTTTTATAAGGACGAGCAGCTCTTCTGTCGCTCTTTTGATTTTGTTTTCTTGACCCAGCTGCTGTTGAGCTTGGTGGTAAAAGTCTTCAAAGCATTGAATCAGCTGTCCGCTGTGACCGAGGCGCATGGCGTCAATGATTTGTTGGCTGCATTGGAAAATAAAGTCTATTTCCCGATCGGTAAAAAATTCATCACTGTAGCAGTTAATGAGAGCATCAGGCTTTGTATTTTCAAGGGCAATCAATGCTTGGCGATAGGAGAGGGCGATTTTATTCATATGCCATTGTTGTGTTCCTACGCCGATCCTTAAAGGCACATCTGGATGCCTCGCTCGAAAATGACTCAGTATGCTTGTGGCGACTGCTTTAGGCGGAGCCGACGGGTTCATGACTAAAGACGGCATATTGAATCGAGACATCGGACTGATTAAAATCTGTTCATCAGCATTTTTTAAAACAGCTTCGAGCGCTGCGTAACTGGACTTATTGGTCGACTCCGGAAGCGAAAACACCATGACAAAAGCAGAACGCATGGTGAGGTCGAATACTTCTCCCCATTCTTTGAGGTTTTCTTCACTCAGATGATTCATTAATAGGGAAACAACCCATTCGGATTGAGCAAAATCAAGCGCTTTCTGCAATTTTGTTCGCAATTGATGTTGTTCTTCTTTAACTCGCCGCTCGGTTTCAATCTCTTTTAAAACGCGATGGATGGCGTCAACGATTTCCCTTTTTGGTGAGGGCTTAAGCAAGTATTCTTTGACGCCTTGTTGCATGACTTGGCGGGCATATTCAAATGTGTCAAAGGCGGAAATCATAATGAATTTCGTGTCTGGAAGCCGTTTTTTTATTATCCGCACCGCTTCCACGCCATCGATGCCAGGCATTTTGATATCCATGAGAATCAGGTCGGGATGCTCGCGTTCGGCAAGTTCAATCGCGCGCCGGCCGTTTTCAGCTTCCCCGATAATTTGGGCGTTCTCAACGGATTGACGGATAATCATTCTTAACGCTTGTCGTTCAACGGCTTCGTCATCCACGATTAAGAGCTTATACATGTTGAACCTCCTTTGCGAAGTTCGCCGGAAGCAGCAATTTGACAATCGAACCCTCACCCGGGCGGGATTGGATGTCAATCACGTTTTTCCTTTCATAGAAAAGTTGTAAGCGTTTGATGACATTTTCCATACCAAGCCCGGTCGAATGGCCTTTGTGACCTGAAAAAAGGGGGACTTCTTCGTGTTGTTTTTGCAACAGTTTCCGTACCGTCTCTTGATCCATTCCCACGCCACTGTCTTCAACTTCCACGATGACGAGCTCCTCTTTGCGATACACCCGAAGCGTGAGGCTCGCTTTCTCTTCAATGGATTCGATGCCGTGGATGAAGGCATTTTCCACAATGGGTTGCAGCGTTAAAACGGGAACCGGAAGATGTAAGCAATCTGGATCGATTTCACTTGTAAAATTGACGCGGTCCCCGAAACGCGTTCGTTGAATGAAAAAGTATTCTTTAACCACATTGACCTCGTCTTCCAACGTGACAGGTTTATCTAAATTGCCGAGATTATAGCGCAAAAGCGTGCCAATCGAGATAATTAAATCGCTTGTTTTTTCGGCGCCTTCGATATAGGCCATCTTGGAAACGACATTGAGTGTATTAAAAAGGAAATGCGGGTTGATTTGATTTTGCAGGCTTTTTAATTCCATTTCTTTTAAAAGCTGGTCCAGCTCGGACTTCTTTTTCATTTCTTTGACCAGTTCGCGAATGCTTTGGCGCATATGGTTAAACGTCTGGGTTAATAAACGCAGTTCATCATTGGTTGTGACCGGAACATCTTTGCCGTTAAAGTTTCCTTGTGAAATTTCTTTGGCGGCAAGGGACAGATGCGTGA
The DNA here is from genome assembly GCF_000430685.1 of Tuberibacillus calidus DSM 17572. GTDB lineage: Bacteria > Bacillota > Bacilli > Bacillales > Sporolactobacillaceae > Tuberibacillus > Tuberibacillus calidus. Next base: position 16,044 of record NZ_AUMM01000020.1, read on the forward strand.
TCGGCCGTGTCATGCCTTTTGAAAACCAAAGAGCAAAAAGCAGTCCGAATAATAAGGACGCGATAAAAATGGAAAGGCTCATGGACCGAAAATATTGATGTTTTTCTTCCATCTCATGATAGAAAGTTTGATAGTTTGTTAGTTCTTTCTGGATGAGTTTTAGAGTCGTTTCCTGAATATAACCGGAAATCTTTTCAGCCTCGATTAAATGAGAGGAATACACATCCAAATCTTGCTCTTGATAGGCTCTCATGACGATAGAACATGCTTCTCGAAAACTTTCAATGAGATGTTCGTAATTTTGCACGGTTAGGTCGGCCTGATTGATTTTTTCTTTGAGAAGGGGCATTTCCGCATTTAAATCACGAAGCGCCTTTTCATAGCGCTCCAGGTCTTTTTTATCCCGTTCAATCAGATAGGCATTTAAGCCTTTATATGCTTCATCGGTGCTCTGTGAGACTTCGTTTAGCAAGAAAAAGCGTTGCAAAATCACATTATATTGATTAACGGCTTTTTGACTGCTTTGGTAAAGAAAAAAGGAAATACCGTTCAGAAGTAAGATGAGAATGCCTGAATAAATAATGATTTTCATTCGAATCGAGATCATGGCTGGGGTGCATCCCCTTTATGTAAAAGGTCTTGAAGATGAATCACGCGCGTTTCGGTGTTGGTGATTTCGGGCACTTTTTTCTTTTCGACAATATCGCGCATGAGCGCAACAGACTTGTATCCCATTTCATACGGCTGTTGGGTGACGGTCGCATCGATTTTTCTTGTACGAATGAGATTGAGCGTTTCCGGAAGCGTGTCAAATCCAATGATATAAAGGGAGCTGGTTAAATGCCGTTTCTCGGCAACTTGGGAAATCCCAATGGCATCTAAAGCGCTTGTACCGTAGAAGGCTGTGACATCCGGGTGTTCATCAAGGATCTTGCTCGCTTTTTCCGCGGCACCGATCCGGGTAATTTTGGATTCCTCGATCGCCACGATCTTGATTCCTGGCACGTTTTTGACCGTATCGCGAAACCCTTGAACGCGGAGGCGCTGGTGGCTAGCGTCAAAGCGTCCTGTAATAATCCCTACGATGGCTTTTCCTTTCGTATCATGAATAAGGGCTTTGCCTGCAAGGACGCCCGCGTAATAGTTATCGGTGCCGACATAGGCGATTCTTTCACTTGTCGGAGAATCGGTATCAACTGTGACAACGGGGATCCCTTTTTGCATTGCTTTGTTAATGATCGGGTCGAAAGCTTTTTCATTTAAACCTTGAGTGATGATGCCGTCGGCTTTGGAGGCAATGGCCATGTCAATGGTTTTGATATGCTGTTCGGTATCCGCTTTTTCCGGCCCTGTATACTCGACGGTTACCCCGAAATCTTTTTCCGCCGCTCGGGCGCCTTTTTCGACAAGCCGCCAATAATCATTGTCCATTTCTTCAGGGACGAGGACGAAATGATAGGTTCGCTTCGCTTTTGCCTCCGTCTTCATCACCGTATCACCAAATTGTAGCGCTTTCATTCCGAAGTAAACGGAAAAAAAGACCGACGCAATGAAACCCAGACATAATACAGTTGTTAATAAACGTCGCAAAAACCCCATTGCTGTTTCCTGCCTTTTTTAGCAATTTATATAAAAGAGGCCTTTTACTGATCAATGAAGTGAAGTAAAGCAGCGGCAGGCCATTCACCTGACATCTTAGTTGATCCTTATGACGACGGGGGCCACTCAATCCACATCCTATGACGGAAGGCCGAGAAGCGGCTACTTGGAGCCTTGCTTTCGGGAATCTGTCATACTTATTTTAATTTTAAGTGGTTCGAAATGCCTCGTCAAAGCTCAATCGGTTCTTACTCTTTTATCTATTAAAAAACATATACGCAAGATTTGGTAGGTCGATGGGCGTTCACCCTAGGGCTATGGCAAAAAGGTTTTACTATAAAATAATATCCGGGCATATGCTCAGTTTTCCTTATATCGGTAAGTATGTCTATCCTTTTTAGGCTAGCATATGGGTAACGAAAAAGCTGACTCAATAGTCCGGGGTCCGACCCCTTATGAGTCAGCTTCAAGTTTTCTTTATTATTATCCTAAGCGTCGGCCATTTTCTTTTTACTATGCGACTAATTCTTTTTGAGCGGCTTTTTTCTTAGTAAAGGCGCTGACAACAAAGGTAACTATTAGGTTGAGAATCATGGCAACGATGCCGACGTTTAAGTCCTTCACGGCTTGCGGCATAAACGGCAGAAGGGTGGCGACGGTTTGATTGGTCACCGTGGTGTAGGCGACGACCAATTCACCGACAACAATTCCCGCGAAGGCACCGACCTTCGTAATCGGATTGCGTTTCAGGAAGCTAAAGACAATAGCCGGGAAAAACTGCGTGACCATGCTGTAGCCCATCAAAAGCAAGGCAACAATCGTCTGTCCGCCTTTAAATGTAAAATATAAGGAGATTAAAGCGACAATTGGTACCAAGTATTTAGCCAAGTTGGAGACTTGAGCATCGCTTGCCGACGGTTTGAACACCTTATAGAGGTTTTTGGAAATCATCGTTGAAGATGTCATTAAAAGCATTGAACCTGGAACGAGCGCGCATAACAAGCCGGCTGCTCCGATGACACCGACAAACCAATGCGGAAAACTTTGCACGGAAAGTTCCAGAAGCGCATTATCCACCTCTGCGCCTTCAAGGGCTGGTTTCACTGTAAGAATCGCAGCAAAGCCGACAAAAAAGACGAATAATAAAATCAATTGATAGAGCGGAAACACAACCGCATTGCGTCGGAAGACTTTTTCGTTTTTCGCCGTTAAAATGGCGCCAAATGTATGGGGCCATGTGTAAAAACCAAGGGCCGTAAGTAAAACCGTTGAAATGAACCAGTACACACTCATGCCTTGATCCGGTAATGCTAAAAATCCAGGCTTCACTTGGTCGATGGCGTGGAACATGTCGGAGAAACCTCCGAAATAATGGATCGGAAAATAGATGCCAAGAAAAATAACAACTAATAACACTAGCGTATCTTTTATCACTGAAGTCCATGCTGCGCCATGCACACCTGAGATGGTCGTGTATACCGCGACAGCGATGACGCCGATCCAAATCGCGGCTCCGGATGATATCGACCCATAGGAAGCAATGTTGACGATGCTGCCGAGCCCTTTTAACTGGAGGACGAGATACGGGACCATCGCCACGATGCCAATGATGGAAACCAAGACACCGAGTGCGGGGCTGTTATATTTTTTTGTGAAAAAGTCCGACTGTGACAAAAGCTGATGTTTTTTAGCATACCGCCAGACCGCGGGGAGCAGCCAGTAGGAAAGGGCGTATGCGAGTGACCCGTACCATAAAATATATAACGCCGGTCCGCCTTTACCGTAAGCCCAACCGCTACCACCAAGAAAAGTGAACGTCGTGTAAATTTCTCCGGCGCTAAGGATGAAGACAAACAACGTCCCGAAGCTCCTCCCGCCAATCGTCCACTGTTCAAGGTTCATTTGTTTGCCTTGCCGGGCGCGTATGCCAAAATAAAGCGAGATGAGGAGAAACGCCAGAATGACGATCAAAGCGCTATTCACTCAGCATTACCCTCCTTGTTTGCGGGATCGGTTTTAAAAACAATAAACATAATCACAGAGGTCAGTACGACCCATAAGACCGTCCAAAACATGATAAAAGGCATGCCGAGAACATAAGGCTCTGTTCGATTGGCAAAGAACATGCCGATGATTAAAGCAAGAAAGGGTAATGCAGCGAGCACGAAACGCATGTTGATAACCTCCCGGCGGGTCGGGTACCGTTTGTTCGGCAAGCGGTGCCCAGTCCGTTTTTAATGATTGAACGCGAGATGAGCACATGGCTTTCAAGGTTTCGTGTGTAAAAAACCTTCTTAAATGGCCTCTATACCAGCTTTAATGCGCAAGCGACAAAGGCTTTAACCCCAATCGGAAGGGCGGCTTCATCTACAGTAAATTTCGGGTGGTGGTGCGGGTGGATGATGCCTTTCTCGGTGTTTCCAGCCCCGATTAAAAAGAAGCAGCCAGGCGCTTTTTGTTGGTATGCAGAAAAATCTTCGCCGCCCATGGTTGGCTGGCCGTCTTGAATAAAATCTTCGCCGAATGCTTCGGTCAGAACTTCACGCAAGTTAGCGGTCACTGCCTCGTCATTGATGACCGGGCGGTACCCATATTCATATTTAAATTTATAGGTGGCACCATGGGCGTCCGTGATGCCTTTAACGATCCGTTCTATAAGAGTAGGTACTTCTTCTCTTAACTCAGGTTTGAATGTCCGCACGGTTCCATTCAAATAGACGGAACCAGGAGTGACGTTATGGGTTGTCCCGGCGATGAATTGGGTAACGGAGACGACGAGTGGGACTAATGGATTAACATTTCTTGAGACAATATGCTGGAGGTTCGTGACAACTTGTGCGGCAATTGCGATGCTGTCCGTTGTCAAATGAGGTTGGGCTGCGTGGCCGCCTTTACCTATGATAGTGATATGGAAGGCGTCTGGAGCAGCCATCATCGGTCCAGAGATAAGAGCAATTTTACCGAATTCAAGCGGTGCCCATAGATGGGCGCCGATGACTTGGTCAACGCCGTCCATGACTCCCGCTTGTACCATTTCTTCGGCACCGCCAGGATAAAGTTCCTCGGCATGTTGGAACAGAAAGCGGATTTCCCCGGGGATGTCTTCTTTTATGCGAGAAAGGATTTTGGCCGCACCGAGCAACATGGCGGTATGACCGTCATGGCCGCAGGCGTGCATGACGCCTTCATTTTGTGAGACGAATTCGAAATCGTTTTCTTCTTTAATAGGAAGCGCGTCCATGTCCGCCCGGATGGCCAACACCCGCCCCGGTCGACCGCCTTTAAGCCTCGCAACGACACTTGTTTTCGTCGGACGCGATAATTCCAGACCACCGAACGACGTTAAGGTGTCGTAAACAAATTGCGAGGTTTTTTCTTCATGAAAAGACAATTCCGGATGGCGATGTAAATACCTTCGCCAGTTCACAACATCCTCTTCGACACTTTCGACCCATTCATCAATTTTACGGATGTCCAATGATCCTACAGACATAAAAACGCTCCTTTCTAAAATGTATTTTTCATCGTTGGGGGGCTATTGCCGTCCCTAGGGCGTTGTGACCATTGCGGACGATAAAACCATTTCATATCGGGTTAATCGGAATAAAAGAGTAGATGCCCCAAAAGAATCTTAAAATTTAAACATGGGGATATTATAACATTTACCCCAAAAATGAAAATAGTCCGAAAGATATAGTTTCATTAAAGATTCTGATGGATCAGGCTATATTTGAAGAATAACCCACACTTTTTCCGCCCCCTTTGCGTAAACGATATTCTTTTTCTGATTGTGACTCATTTCAGGAAGGCGACGATAAGGAAATGATACGCTTTTTCCGATTGCGTATCAAAACGCCGGGTTGGAAGGGTCAAAATAATACGCTTTTGGCGAAAAGGGCCAAAAGCGTCACCTAAAAAGATTTCATTCAATCAACAATCAGCCTTGCATGACTCCAGTAAAAATCATTATTCTGTCGTAGGCAACTGGGTCTGCCCAACAGTCACCTTCCAAAAAAAGCATTCATCTCCCAGCCCATAGTCATCATCCAAAAAAAGGCATTCATGCCTATCCTACAGTCACCATCCAAAAAAAGGGCATTCATCGCTCATCTCATAATCACAATATAAAAATGGGCAGTCATCGGTTTCCCGTAGTTCCTATTTAAAAAAGGGCAGACGGCACTTGCCTTAGTATTTCTTGGGTAAAATGTGCTCAGACAAGGTTGTCGGATCGTCTCATCATCGCAATCCAAAAACGGGCCCTAACGCCCGCCCAAAGTGCCTAACCAACAATGCCACTGGACAAGGGTTTCGGGTAGTGGTTACCGTTCTTGTTCGCGATTAACGAAATCGAAAATCGCTTTATTTTCGAAGGTAGAGATGAGTTTTTCTAGCCAGCGATAATACGCGTCTGTATAACGAAGTTTTTCAATGTCGAGTTGGATTTGAGCTCTTTGTTCGTCTGTCAACCCATTTTCGTTACTTAAGAGGTCTTCAAGTTCTTTCATGGATTGATGAATCGCTTTGGTATTGATTTGGATCACTTTCGCCCATTGATTGGTGAAGAAATCAAAAAAGATTTGGTACCAGTCTTTTTTGGCTGCGTACAGATCTTTGCGGACTCCTTTTACCCAAACTTTTTCGACCATATTTAAATCCATCAACGTGCGTACAGAAGTGCTCATACTGGTTTTGCTCATCTGCAAGGCTTCTTTCATTTCATCAAGCGTCATCGGCTCATCATTAAAAAAGAGAGTACCGTACAGACGACCGATTGAAGGGGTCACCCCATAAAGATGCATATTCTGGGAGATGGTTTCAATAACCCTCTCGCGGGCACGTTCAATGATGGCTTGGTTGTTTTCCACGATGTTATAAGACAATGCCAACACCTATCCTGTTAAAAGATTCTTCGTTACTTCCATCATAGCGCAAATTTTAAAGAATAACACCCATAACTTTGGGCGGAATCGGGAGCATTTGAGAGTATTTTTACATATTCATAGAATATGTTTGTACAGTATAAACTGTACGTAAAATATAGTCGGATATAACAGGATATACAGTTTGTTTTATTTATCCATGTTATGTAAGCTTAATAAGGTCAGATCTTTTGGGGTCAGGGCAAGCGGTTTTCAAGAGAATTGAGGTGAAGATATGGAAAAAATGAAAGTGCGCGGGGTCACCAAGATTTTTGGGAAAAATCCTAAGCGGGCCATTGAGTTGCTTGAACGCGGCCGAAGTAAAGCAGAAATCCTATCGCAAACGGGCATGACGGTTGGCGTCAATCAAGCCTCTTTTGATGTCCAAGCCGGCGAAATTTTTGTCATCATGGGCCTTTCAGGAAGCGGAAAATCCACGCTTGTACGCATGTTAAATCGGCTGATTGAACCGACCGCTGGTGAAATCTGGATTGATGGCGAAAATGTCACGACAATGGATAAGAACCAACTTCGCAACTTGCGCCGAAAAAAAATCAGCATGGTTTTTCAAAACTTTGCTTTACTCCCGCATAAAACAATTTTACAAAATGCGGAATTCGGCTTGGAAATCCAAGGTGTCTCCAAAAGTAAAAGGAAAGAAAAAGCAGCAGAAGCCCTACAATTGGTAGGTCTTGGTGACTATCTGGATAAATATCCAAATGAACTTTCCGGTGGGATGCAGCAACGCGTTGGCTTAGCGAGAGGCTTGGCCAATAACCCTGACATTTTGCTGATGGACGAAGCTTTTAGTGCGTTGGATCCTTTAATTCGGAAAGACATGCAAGATGAACTACTAGAATTACAGCAATCCATGCAGAAAACCATCATATTTATTACCCACGACCTCGATGAAGCGTTGCGGATTGGCGACCGGATTGCTTTAATGAAGGACGGTTCAATCGTACAAATTGGAACGGCCGAAGAGATTTTAATGAATCCGGCCAATGACTATGTTGAACGTTTTGTGGAAGATGTAGATGTTTCCAAAGTGCTAACCGCGTCTCATGTCATGAAGCGGGCAGAAACGATCACGGTCGATAAAGGGTTACGCGTCGCTTTACAACTCATGCGGGACCGCGGTGTATCGATGCTTTATGTGATCGATAAGACTCAAAAACTATTAGGTTATATCACGGCTGATCGGGCCTCGGAAGCTATTAAAGAAAAAAAGTCTCTAAAAGAAACACTCATGACAGATTATATAGGCATCAACCCGGATACCTTGTTAGCCGATTTATTTGAACCGATGGCCAATACCGCTGTTCCTCTTGCGGTTATTGATCAAAATGGCCGTTTAAAAGGGATTGTGATACGGGGGGCGGTCATTGGAGCGCTGGCTGGAATTGAAGAAGCGCTGAATGGAAATGGGGTGAACCCGAAATGATTGATCAACTTCCAAAACTCCCATTAGCCCATTGGGTTCGAGCCTTCGTGGACTTTTTAACGGATCATTTACAAGGTTTTTTTGGTGGACTATCCCATTTTATTTCAATGATTGCTGATAGTGTGAATGCATTTCTTAATTTTTTACCGCCAATTGTGCTCATTCTTATTTTTCTCGTCCTGGCTTGGTATCGCACCGGTTGGCGTTTTGCCCTTTTTACATTGATTGGGCTTGGGTTGATTGCTGACCTAGGTTATTGGGAAGAAACCGTTCAAACATTAACATTAATTCTAATATCGGTCATCATTGCCATCATCATTGGTATCCCCTTTGGTATTTGGATGTCGCAAAATCATTGGGTGCGTTCGATCGTCACCCCGATTCTTGATTTTATGCAAACTATGCCAGCCTTCGTCTATTTAATCCCTTCAGTTATCTTCTTTGACCTTGGTGTTGTTCCTGGGATTATCGCAACCGTCGTGTTTTCGATGCCGCCAGTTGTACGGTTAACGAATTTAGGAATCCGTCAAGTTCCAATGGATCTTGTAGAGGCGTCGAATGCTTTCGGTGCGACGACCTGGCAAAGACTAACTAAGGTTCAGATTCCTTTAGCGGTTCCAACAATTATGGCAGGCGTCAACCAAAGCATTATGTTGTCGCTTTCGATGGTGGTCATTGCCTCTATGGTCGGTGCGCCTGGTCTCGGGGCTGTTGTCTATCAATCTGTCACAACCATTGATGTTGGCGTTGGTTTTGAAGGTGGTCTTTCTCTTGTTATTATCGCTGTTATTCTCGACCGCATTTCACAAGGTCGTGAGCGTAAGAAAAATAAGGCTTGATAGCCCAATAAGTTCGGCTGGCTAAGTTAAGCATGCAGAGGCTTTCCCAATGTCAGCCGAGGCCCTTCCCCCAAGGCTTTAATATTAAAAGAATCATTGAAAAGGAGGAAACTTCAAAAGTGAGAATAACGAATGTGTGGCGAAAAATAGGCTTATTAGGATTTATTGTCGTCTTAGTTCTGTCGGTCGTTTTAGCAGGGTGTGGAAATAATGATTCGGGAAGTAAAGACGGTGATAAAGCATCTGGAACACTTGGGAAAAAAGACATTACCTTGCCTTATGTCTCTTGGGCGGGTGTTGTGGCGAGAACGTATTTGGCTCAGGCTGTTCTTGAAGATGTCGGCTATAATGTGAATGTGAAACAAGTCGAAGCGGGTCCTGCGTTTGCCGGTCTTGCAGGCGGCTCAGCAGATGCCTACTTAGGCGCATGGCTCCCCGTTACACATGAAAGTTACTGGGGAAAATATAAAGACAAACTCGTGAAAATCGGTAAAGTCATTGATGAAGCTCCGCTTGGCTTAACCGTTCCTACTTATATGAAAGATGTTAACTCCATAGAAGATTTAAAAGGAAATACGAAACTCGGTGAAGCGACCAATTGGACCATTACGGGTATTGACCCCGGTGCGGGTGAGATGAAGGCAACTCAAGAGGCGATTAAAAAATACGGATTAGATCAATGGAAACTGCAATCCAGCTCTGAAGCCGGCATGCTTTCTGCTTTAAAGAAAGCTGAAAAAGAAAAAGCGCCGATTGTTGTCACTCTTTGGAAACCGCATTGGGCTTTCGGTCAATGGGATTTAAAAATCTTGAAAGATCCTAAAAAAGTTTACGGAACGGCCGACAAAATCTATATTGTTGCCCGTAAAGGTTTTAAAGAAGACTCCCCGGCTGCTTATAAAGTTTTAAAACAAATGGCCGAAAATTATGATCCGGAAAAAGAAAATCAACTCATGGTTGACATTCAAAAAGGAATGGAACCTGAAGAAGCGGCGAAGAAGTTTATAAAAGACAATCCCGATTTGATTAAAAAATGGGAAGCCGGCGTGAAATAACCCCTTTCATTTAATAAAAAGTGACGTTTCATCGTTTTTTAAAAAAGGTTTCGATGGTTCGCTTAATCATCGGAGCCTTTTTTTAGTATTAGAAAGCTCAAAAGCTTCATTTACTGGAAAAGCCGGGCTGATTCGGAGGTTGTTTTTCCAACATTTGTATCCTAAAGACCATTTTGAAGCTTCAGATGCGGGATATCGTTGCGCAAAAGGAGCTTTAGAAGATTCGACACCAAAAAGCTTGGGCTTATGTCTGGTTTATAGGGGAAACGGATGAGTGGTGATCGAAATGACTATTTGGACACGACATCGGAGGTGCATAGGTCCTCTCGCGTGGTACGCCATTCGCGTTGACATCGCATTGTTTCATAAAAATGATGTCGTTACAGTCGATCTGTACGGGAACACCATGTAACGCTCACGGGCATTGTCTTTGCCATGTACGATATAAGATCGGATTATTCTTCAAAAATAAGTCCTTTAAAAAACCCCGTACCACATAAGCATGATCCGGGGTTATTTTTGCAAAGCGGTTTAGTCCCAAGTTCTGAAAAAAAGACTGACGTGTGTGACCTTGAATTAAAACTCTTTAATTGTTTCTAAAGCAATTTCCATCATGTCGTTGAAAGTCGTTTGTCTTTCTTCAGCGGTCGTCACTTCACCAGTGAGCAGGTGGTCACTGACCGTCAGGACGGTGAGGGCTTTGACGCCGTATTTGGCGGCTAGCGTATAAAGTGCCGCGGTTTCCATTTCGACGGCGAGGACACCATGATCCATCAGTTTTTGAACATAGGTATTGTCATCGCGGTAGAACATATCAGAGCTGAAGATATTGCCGACATGAAGGTTGAGGCCCTTTTCAGTTCCTTTTTCATATGCCTTTTTCAACAACTCAAAATCAGCCACCGGTGCAAAGTCAAACCCGCCAAAAACATGTTGGTTCATGGAAGAATCCGTACAGCAAGCTTGTGCAAGAACACAATCGCGAACATGCACGTCTTTTTGCATGGCTCCGCAAGTGCCGACGCGAATAAGGTTTTTCACACCGTATTCGCGAATCAATTCATTGACGTAAATGCTGATGGACGGAATGCCCATGCCGGTGCCTTGAACGGAGACGCGTTTTCCTTTATAGGTTCCGGTAAAGCCAAGCATCCCGCGCACCCCGTTGTAACAAGTGACATCTTCCAGATAAGTTTCTGCAATATACTTGGCGCGCAACGGATCGCCGGGTAGTAAAATCGATTCAGCGATCTCACCCGGCTTAGCGCCGATATGTATAGACATAACCATCTCTCCTTACTCATTATGTCATCCATCAATAGGTTACACCCTTTTATTTTACCAAATCGATCGGAGCGGGAAAAACTAGGTGGCGGTAAAACAAAGAAAACGTGGCTCTGACAAGTCTCTTAGATGGGGCGGGGCCGTAACTACACATATGCAGGCAAAAAAATTACTATCTGACAAGTATAAAGAATACTCAAGTCTTTCTAGGAGAAGGTAGGGCCTTAGTTGTCCTAAGATTGGCCGGTTGAAATGATTTATTTTTTTACCAGTATGAGACTTGATGCTTCATGAAAAATAAGATTTTACGTGAACTTTAGCGGGCATCTGGATGTGGTAACCTGCACGCCAAAAAGTAAAAGAAAGTTAATGTTGCAATATACTGATAATTAGAGTAAAGTTAAATAAAGGGTAAATTTTCCAATTGGAGTTTTAAGAGGATGAATATGTTAGGAAATATGGATGATGCTCCAAAAAACTTCAGGGGGACGTTATGAAAAGGTTTATTACTGGGTTTATGATATTAGGTTGTTTTTTGATGATCAATACCGGTTGCGCGCTCTTTGATTCGGCCTCCTCGACCAGCAAAGAAAAGCCGACAACGGTTGCTTCTGAAAATGGGAAAAAAGCAGGCGTCGGTTCGCAAAATGAGCAAACAGGCGAGCAAATCGTCCGCACCTATTTGAAAAAGGAGTTCACTGGTCCGAATGAAGAATTAAGCAAAATATTAAGGATAGACGACTTTGCAAAACAAAACTTGGCATTGAAGCATTACATCGATCAAAATTATCGGGACCTTGTTGCGGAAAACCAATATCAAATGTTTATCAATGTCAACCAAATCTTAAGATGGCTACCGCATGCCTTTCGCATAGGATATCAACTTCACCCCAATACCATTGAATTGGAAAAGAACAGTCAACATAATGCTTACACTTTTAAAATTAAGTTGGCTTTGACAAAAGAAGGCAAGACAAACATGACCACTGTCACGGGCTATATCAACCTTAATCGCCAAAACAAGATTGTTGATATTCGCGATGTCAATGATAAAGAATTAGTGCAACTTTTATCGTCGCGTCCACTGAAGTAATAGGGGCGAAAAGGATCGTTTTGTTTTAAAAGCCGTTTAACATTTTTTTAAGTTTGTTATTGATTTTAGCCATTTTTTGGTTCATCAAGTTCAGAGGGTCAGGAGAACTGTTATAATTATCAACTTTAGGAGGCGGGTTATGAGAAAATATATATTATTATGTATACCTATTATCCTTTACGGACCAGGGATTTTCTATTCTTCTATTTCTTTGATTTTGCAAGTTTTGCTGAACACCGTTTTGGTCTCAGCTTGTATGATTTTTCTATTAAAGCGAACAAGACTACATTATGTATTTGATTGGATAATAGGGATCTGTTTTTCGGTATATTTTTGCGTACTGTACCATAATACGATAGAGGTTATTTTTTCTGGGAATGTACATATCACATTAGAAAACATGAAATATATTGTCTATTCTGTTAATTTAGTACCCTTTAAAGGAATAATTGATGTCATTCATAATAACCCTTCTCCGTTATTTGAGATTATTGGCAATGCCGTTATGCTTACCCCATTAGCATTTACTATGCTTTATTTCAAGTGGGCAAAGAGTAATAAACAAGCTATAGTCTATTCTCTACTATGCTCAATCGGAATTGAGTTTGTCCAATTCTTCCAAAGTATTTTCGCCTTAGTGTTTGAAATGGTTAGGGGAAGAAGTTCAGATGTTGATGATGTCATTTTAAATACATTAGGGGCTGTTATTGGCGTTGGCTGTTATATTCTTTGGGCAAAGATTGAAACGTTATTAAGACGTGCAAGAAAAAATAAGAACGCAACCATTTTTTTAAGGTAACGATCGGGCTTTCCTCATTTTTCCAATAATCAACTAATTTAACAGAGGACTTCGGAAAAGAATGGCGTGAGGGTAAATGATTCTAGCGGTTAGCGAATCATTATGGACACAAGCTTGTCACTCTTTTGCAGGATGGTGGAAGATATGGTTATCTTATTAATAACCGAAAAAAAGGCAAGCTTTTTGATAAATTTTGAGTTCGGCAAAAAAGATTAGCAGAAATATTAAGAAACAGCCTAAGTGAGGTGGGATCGCGTGTATTTTGAAACGATTGATATTAACAAACACCGTCAAACGGTCATTACCTTCCGAAAAGACTCTTTTATAGTGAGTTTCGGAGATGTTACCGCATTTGGTGATGAAGGAGACTATTTACGTTGGCTGGAGGAAAAAATCACGGAATTCCCGGATGGTTTTGTCCTCGCAAAAGAAGGTCAAAAATACATCGGCCAGTTGGAATGTTCGATTCGAGAATATGAAGGCCAAGTAATTGGGTATGTCCACCTTTACTATTTAGTCCCCGAAATGCGGGGAAAAGGTAAAGGAAAAGAACTACATGATTATGCGATGGATTTTTTTAAATCGAAAAAAATCCGTGAATATCACTTAAGGGTATCCCCGACTAATACAAGTGCACTTAAATTTTATGACAAAATCGGCTTAACGGCTATCGGCCCGGAATTTGATGGAAAAGTCATCCGAATGCGGGGGGTTGTAAAATGAAAAGACTAAGTACTGTTTTGGAGTGTGCTTAGTCTTTTTTGTTGCAATGACCTCAATAGGCTGAAAGCTGCAAATATGTTAGGGTACTTATCTAATAAACAATGGTAAGTGGAAAATTAAAAAAACGTATAAAGCGCACTTCTTTTACAGAACTGTGGTTATTGAAAGGACATTTGTATCTTTTTAGCATAAAGGAGTGATGGCCTTAGCCTTTCTTTTTACTAAGTAAAAGCATGGGTAAAATAATAATGTTTTTCAGTAAAAGTTTATTGAATGTTAAACGCTTACTTTTTATAATGAAAATAAAAACTACCAGCATAGAATTTGTGGCTTAGCGACTTTTTTGCTTTGAAAGTTATTAAGATTTATTGGAGGATCAAACCGTGCATTTAGAGACGATGAAATCTGTATTCAAAGAGAAATTCCGGAACGAGGATTTTCGTTCTTTCTTCTCCCCCGGGCGGATCAACTTAATCGGCGAGCATACCGATTATAACGGAGGGCATGTCTTTCCGTGCGCGATTACGCTGGGGACGTATGGATTGGCGCGCAAAAGAAAGGATCAAATGGTGCAGTTGTATTCCATGAATTTTCCGTCTGAAGGGATCGTGTCCTTCAGCCTGAACGACCTTGATTATAAGGAAGAAGACGGTTGGGGGAATTATCCCAAAGGAATGATCCGTTATTTAATCGAAGCGGGATGCCCTATAACTACGGGAATGGACGTTTTAGTTTACGGTGATCTGCCCAATGGCGCGGGACTTTCGTCGTCGGCTTCACTAGAAATGCTTTTCGGCGTCATGATCGAGGCGCTTTATGATTTTCACATTGATCGCATTGAACTCGTGAAAATCGGGAAAAGAGTGGAAAACGAATTCATTCACGTAAACAGCGGCATTATGGACCAGTTTGCGGTTGGAATGGGGAAGGAAAGGTGCGCGATCCTACTAGATTGCCAAACGTTAACGTATCACTATGCACCGATTCAGTTGGACAATCACCAAATCATCATTATGAACACGAACAAACGCCGCGAGTTAGCCGATTCCAAATACAATGAACGAAGGCATGAGTGTGAACAAGCGCTCGCGCAATTGCAACGCGTCGTTTCGATCACCTCATTAGGGGAGCTGACCGAAGAAACGTTTGAAAAATATCAATCGGCCATTGAGAATGACATCTTGAAAAAACGGGCGAAGCATGCCGTCTATGAAAACCAACGGACGTTGAAAGCTTATCAGAAACTTCAAGACGGCGACTTGGCAGGATTTGGAGCATTAATGAATGCGTCGCATCGTTCCTTGCGTGATGATTATGAAGTGACGGGGATCGAACTAGATACGCTGGTGGAAGCTGCTTGGCAAGAAGAAGGGGTCGTTGGCGCCAGGATGACCGGTGCCGGTTTTGGAGGATGTGCAATTGCTATTGTTGAAAACCAAGCATTGCCCCGGTTTATTGAAAATGTCGGAGCCATTTATAAAGAAAAAATCGGTTATGACGCATCATTTTATACGGCCAATATCGGAAAAGGGGCCTGTGAACTTTCGGAAGTTGGCCATTCATCGATATAAGTTAACGCGAATATGTCGATGCGGGGCAAAATGGAAATTTAGCAGGGAAACGATAAAGGGCGGGCAAATCCTTTTGCACCCCCTTTTATTCGTCGAAGGGAAAGGAGCGGTGGAAATGGCGATGGAACACCATATCCAGCGGTTAATTCATCAGTCGTTGGCGTTGGGTTTAATAGAAAATGAAGATCAAATATACGTCCGCAACCGGATCATGGCACGCCTCGGTTTGGATGCGTTCACATTGGATACAGAATCGGATCATTTGAATAAAGTTGGTGTCGCCGCAAAAGATCTAGATGCATTCACGATGGATGCGAAACCGGACTTGAATGAAAAAACGGATCCGCTTGAGGCCTTGATCCAAGAAGCATGCGAGCAGGGGATGATTGGAAACGCCGATGATGAAAAGGACATCCTCGCTGGGGAAATCATGGATTGTTTCATCCCTCGGCCTTCCGAGGTCAATCGGGCGTTTTTTGAGCGGTATCGGCATGATCCAAAGGAGGCCACCGACTACTTTTATCAATTAAGCCAAAACAGCCGATATATTAAAATGAAAGAGATTCAGAATAATATCAATTATAAAGTTAGAACGGATTATGGTGCGCTCGATATCACGATCAATCTCTCAAAACCGGAAAAGGATCCTAAAGCGATCAGCAAAGCTAAGGCAACGAAAAGCCCGGGTTATCCGAAATGCCTTCTGTGTGTGGAAAATGAGGGCTTTTTGGGGCGGATCGGTCATCCAGCGCGCTCTCAGCATCGCACCGTGCGCGTTCAGCTGGCCGGTGAATGCTGGCATTTTCAATATTCCCCTTATGTCTATTATAACGAGCACTGCATTCTTCTCTCCGAAACCCATCGTCCGATGAAAATCGACGCCATGACGTTCCGGCGTTTGTTGGATTTTGTCCGGCAGTTTCCCCATTACTTTCTCGGCTCGAACGCGGATTTGCCAATTGTCGGCGGGTCGATTCTCGCCCATGATCACTATCAAGGCGGGAACTATACGTTTGCTATGGCGAAAGCCGAAGCCGACTACCATTTTCGGTTGAAAGCTTTTCCGCATGTTGCGGCTGCTATTGTCCGATGGCCGATGCCTGTGATTCGGCTGCAAGGCGAAGATGCGGAAGCTTTGGCGGCGTGCGCCGATTTTATCCTTGAACAATGGAAAACCTACAATGATCCATCGGTCGATATTCTTGCTTTTACAGATGAGACGCCGCATAACACGATTACGCCGATTGCAAGAATCCGGAAAGGCCGATATGAGCTGGATCTTGTGTTGCGGAATAACCGCACAAACGCCGAGCATCCTTTGGGCATTTTTCATCCTCACGAAGATGTCCATCATATTAAAAAGGAAAATATCGGGCTCATTGAAGTGATGGGGCTTGCGGTTTTGCCGGCACGGTTAAAGGAAGAATTGGAGCACGTCGAAAATTATCTTTTGGATCGGCCTAATGACATCAAGGATTATCATGTCCCGTGGGCGAATCATATGAAAGAGATTTATAGAGATCGCCTTACGGAAACATCAGTCAGAGAAATTGTGCGGCATGAAGTCGGCATGAAATTTTTGCGGGTGTTGGAAGATGCGGCCGTTTTTAAAAGAGATGAAAAAGGAAAAGCCGCTTTGAAACGATTTATACGCGAGCAACTTAAAGGGGAAGTGGAGGCATGACAGTGAGGATCAATCAGGAACGGTTCGGGGAAATCAACGGGCGTGAGGTGACAGCCGTCACCATTAAGAACAGTCATGGGATGACGCTCACTTGTCTGAACTATGGCGGGATTATCACGAAAATCTTGGTGCCGGATGCATCCGGAAAGGTCGAAAATGTCGTCTTGGGGTTTGATACGGTCGAAGAATATGAAAAATATTCGCCGTATTTTGGCGCGGTGGTCGGCCGTGTTGCCGGAAGAATCAAAGGCGGAGCGTTCACTCTTAACGGTAAAACCTATCACGTGACGAAAAATGAAAACGGCAACCATTTACACGGCGGCCATAGGGGTTTCAGCCATGTTTTCTGGGACATGGAAACGGCGGAAGACCATCACTCGGCCAGCGTCGCGTTTTTCTATCAGAGTCCTGATGGGGAAGAAGGGTATCCTGGGAATTTGCAGATGAAAATGGTTTACACATTGGATGATGACAACCGGTTTACCATCCGGTACCATGGGGTGAGTGACGAGACGACGCTTGTCAATGTCACGAACCACACGTATTTTAATTTAAGCGGTAACCTGAAACGTGATGTTTTGGGGCACACTTTAGAAATGAAAAGTCACCGCTTTTTGGAACTGGATCGCTCGCTTCTACCAACTGGACAAATTTTGGCTGTCGAGGACACGCCTTTTGATTTCAGAAGCGGACGGCGGGTGGAAGATGGCGTCAGGTCCACTCATGAACAAAATCTGATTGCCTCAAGAGGCTATGACCATCCATTTTTATTAGATCGCCATTTTGACCGGGAAATTGTCCTGACAGATCCGGAAAGCGGGCGGCAATTGATCGTCGAAACCGATCAGCCTTGTGTCGTTTTATATACAGGGAATCAGCTTGGGGATGATTTTATGATTCGCGGTGTGCAAGCCCGGAAATATTTGGGGCTTTGTCTTGAAACCCAAGGGCTACCCGATGCGGTGCATCATCCGCATTTTCCGTCCGTTGTTTTGGAAAAGGGCGGCACCTATCAAGCGAAGACGATTTATACTTTTTGTGTGAAATAAGGAGAAGTGGCCGTGGCAACGATTAAAGATATCGCTGAAAAAGCCGGTGTGTCCATCGCAACGGTGTCAAGGGTTTTAAATTACGACCCGACCCTTTCGGTGACGGACGAAACGAAAAAGCGAATATTTGAAGCCGCCGAAGCGCTCGATTATAAAAAGAAAACAGCGCGCAAATCCACAGCGCTAAAGGTGGCGATCATCCATTGGTATACCGAAAAGGAAGAACTGGATGATTTGTATTATATGTCGATTCGCCTTGGCGCGGAAAAACAGTGCCAAACCCAGCGATTGCAGGTGGTAAAACTTTTTTATGACAACCATGAAGATATCGACCGCGAAAACGTTCAAGGCATTATTGCAATCGGCAAGTTCAGCCCGAAACAAGCGAAAGCCTTGCATCGCGTGACGAAAAACATCGTATTTGTCGACTGTTCGCCGGATGATGACATCTACGATTCCGTTGTCATTGATTTTGAGAAAGCGACGCGGAAAGTGTTAGATCATTTTTTGAAAAAAGGTCATCGCCGCATTGGATACATCGGCGGGCACGAGCGTTATAAAGACCAAACCGCAACCATCGAAGACTTGCGGGGACGGACATTCCGCTCCTACTTAGAGGAAAAAGGGCTTTTCGATGAAAACGCGGTATACATTGGGACGTTTTCAGTAAATGACGGATACGCCCTCATGAAAAAAGCGATAAAAGACCATGGTGATGCTTTGCCTACGGCCTTCTTTGTCGGCAATGATGCGATGGCGATCGGCTGCTTGCGGGCGCTTCATGAGGAAAAAATCGAAGTCCCTGGGCGTGTCAATATTATTGGCTTCAATGACATCAGCGTTTCCAAATATGTTTTCCCGCCGCTCAGCACCGTTAAAGTTCATACCGAAATGATGGGGGAGGCTGCCGTTGATTTGTTAATGGAGCGACTGTCAAACCGAAAAGTCGCCAAGAAGGTCTTCCTCGCTACAGAACTCAAAATCAGGCAAAGCAGTGATTGACGGTCAAGTGCTGTAAACCGCTGCTTTTGTATCGGCGGTTTGATACGCGCAATTGGGAAAAAATATGATTTCCGATCACGAAAAGCTTTAAAGGGCATACAAAACACAAAAAATTGGGTAAATCTGGATAATAACTTTAGGCCATTTAGCTAAAAGCCTAATATTTTGGCCTTTTCAACTCGGCTTTTGATAGGCAATTGAGGAAACTAATTTCTTCTGGTGCGAATGAACATAGACAAAATGCAAAAAATTGGGCAAAACTGGAAATGGGTAAAACCGAGAAATTCGCCGGTAACGTTTATTGAGTATCTGTTGAAAGTGCTTCATAATTTGTCAGAATTGTTCCTATATGGCGGTAAACTTAAAAAAACTGACGGTAAACAACTGAAATTGGGCGGTAAACAACTGAAATTTGTCAGTAAACTGCCGAAACCCGACGTAAAACACCGAAATCCGACGGTAAAAGCGTGAATACTAACGCTTTGCAAGGGGGATGGCATCCCCCGTTTTTATTTTGGATAAAAAAGATCAACTAAAACAATAAATACTATGTTAGATTGTTATAGAAAAATAATGACGTGAGGAGCGTATGTGATGAAACGTGGGTCCACGTTGATTTTAAAAACCGCTGTGGTTTTGATTGGTGCTGTCATACTTACTTTGTGCATTTTTTTAGTACCCGGCATCGCTGACTATGCTGCGAAGTTGTACCCGGATTTTTGGGTGATTCGCTACTTTGTCTTTATCCTTATGTACGGGGCGGCGATACCTTTTTACATCGGGTTATTTCAGGCGTTTAAGCTGTTGCGTTTTATTGATAAAGATCAAGCCTTTTCGGATTTATCGGTGAGGGCTTTACGAGTGATCAAAAACTGTGCCTTTATCATTTCCGGTTTGTATTTCGTGGGCTTACCGCTTTTTTATCTGGTAGCGGAAAGAGATGATGCGCCCGGAGCGATTCTCTTTGGCTTGACGATTATTTTTGCCTCAATAGTGATTGCCGTTTTTGCGGCCGTCCTTGAACGACTTTTGCAAGAAGCCCTCGAAATTAAAAATGAAAATGACTTAACGATCTGAGGTGACGAAGATGGCGATTATCATCAATATTGATGTGATGTTGGCAAAACGGAAGATGAGCGTCACCGAGCTGTCGGAGAAGGTCGGGATTACCATGGCGAATCTATCCATTTTAAAAAATGGAAAGGCCAAAGCTATTCGGTTATCTACTTTAGATGCGATATGTCGAGCCTTAGATTGTCAACCTGGGGATATTCTAGAATACCGCCGTGATGAAGATGTTGAACATTGACGTGCGATACGTGCTTAGACAATTGCTGTCATTCGCTTGGGAACAAGCGCTATCCTGCCTGTTTCCTGTTGTGATTTTCACCTCCTTGGCCTTAACGCGTTTGGTGCCGCTTCCCTTTTTTCCGCGTTATGATTGGCTGCTCATCATCTGTCTACTGATGCAGTGGTGGATGGTCCATGTAGGTCTTGAAACAAAAGATGAGTTAAAAGTCATTACGGTATTTCACCTAATCGGCCTTGCCCTCGAGATTTTCAAAGTGCATATGGGCTCTTGGTCGTACCCCGAAGATGGTTATACCAAGGTGTTTGGCGTCCCGCTCTACAGCGGCTTTATGTATGCCAGTGTCGCGAGTTATCTCTGTCAAGCGTGGCGCCGTTTGAAGGTGGAACTCATCGATTGGCCTTCCATGGTATCGGTCGTTCCATTAGCTGCGGCTATTTATTTAAATTTTTTCACTCATCATTTTTGGCCGGACTTCCGTTGGTGGTTATCAGGGCTAGTCATCCTCGTCTTTCGAAAATCTTGGGTGTCCTACCAAGTTAATGACATCCAGTATCGCATGCCGATTGCGCTGTCATTTTTTCTCATCGGTTTTTTTATATGGGTTGCCGAAAACATTGCCACATTTTTTGGCGCCTGGCAATATCCCAACCAGTCCAATGGCTGGACGCTCGTCCATCCCGGAAAAGTCAGCTCCTGGCTTTTATTAGTGATCGTCAGCTTTCTCATCGTTGCGACTTTAAAACTATATAAAGAAAATCGGGATACGAAAAGGGTGCGAACAGTGAAAAACTGTTTTTATATTGACCCGATAAAGGTCCTTCTGTTCTGGGGTCGCAACCGAGGGGTTTAGCCCCTCTATTTTTATTGGTTGCCTTTTAGTGATAAACAGTGCAGGGAATGGATCTCCTGTTGCCAAATAGGTGGCTAATGTCATGGGCAATTCGTGAATGGTTGCAAATTTGCGATATTAAATGAATAATTTATGCTAAAATAATATTTAAGATTTTGAAGATTAGGTCCCCTGGATTACGGGTGACGTTTTTTGAAGAAAAATGAGGGGTGTAATTTGGTAAAAGCTAATGTCCTCAGTATTTTATCTCTGATTTTAGCTGCAGCTGGTTTTGGTTTCAGTATCGAATTTCAAGGGATGGCTTACTTAGGAAACAGCGGAGAAAAAACGATGCAGTGGTATTGGTTGGGCGCCATCTTATCTTATGTCCTTTGCTTCATTTCAATCGGGACGCTGTATTTAAAGGTTAATAAAAGTAGACTCGATGATCTACTAAAGATCATTAGCTCGGTTTTCATTATTGTTTCATTTATATGGACGACGTTTATCATCTTCGCATGGAATTCCGGGTTTTAATAAAAATAAATGAGCGATTTTTTCGCTAACGGGAGGCTTATGTAAAAAATAGAATACGAATGCACTCCCGTTTTCTTATTTTGTTGACAGGCCAGGTTCATTAAATAAGGGAGTATTTAAAAATCTGGAAAGTATCAATCAGCGGGAAGATTTCGATGAACGCGATGCGAGCATACCGCTTTTTTACATCATGAGGGGGATGAGCGTGTTGAATAACGATATAGAAAGCTTTCTCCAAACGACATTTAATGACCTACATCATCATGCGGAAGTGAGTTGGAAAGAAGTTTGGACGACCGAATATATCAAGCGGCTTTTAACTGATTGGGGGTTAAAACCTATCACTTTTGATGATCTGACGGGCCTTTATGTGGATATCGGAAGCGGGTCTCCGGTTGTCGGGTTAAGAGCGGATATAGATGCGCTCTGGCAGGAAGTCGGCGGTGAAATGCGGGCCAATCATTCCTGTGGCCATGACGCGCACATGACCATGGCTCTCGGTGTCATTCAAGAACTGTTGAATAAAAAAATTCCAAAAGGCACGGTCCGTGTGATTTTTCAACCGGCTGAAGAAACCGGAAAAGGCGCATTGGAGATGGTTAAGCGCGGCGTCGCCGATGACCTTGATTTTTTATACGGCGTTCATTTGCGTCCGGAAAATGAATTGCCGAACGGTTATGCCGGATCATCCATTCGCCATCATGCCGCTTGTTTTATAAAAGGCACAATTGACGGGGAAGACGCTCACGGGGCAAGGCCTTATATGGGGCCGAGCGCTTTTCAAGTCGGAAGTGACTTCGGCTCGAAAATAGAGCGCCTTTCATTAAAAACGTTTGAATCGTACTCCGCCAAAATCACGCAATTTCAGACGATCGGGCAAAATCCTAACATCATCGCTGGGAAGGCCGAATTCAGCATCGACTTGCGCGCACAAACGAATGAGTTAATGGATGCGCTGATCGAAAAGATATTTGCTTTGGCAGATGGGCTTTCCCGTTACTACGGCGTGCCGATTCATTTAAAAAAGGAAGCGTTTGTGGCAGCGGCAGTGGTCGATCGTGAGGCGGAGACTTTTATGAAAGAAGCGATCGAAGAAACGTTAGGAGCGAAATATATGGCCGGCGCTATAAAATCGACGGGCGGTGATGACTTCCATTTCTATACTGTGGAAAAACCTAAACTCAAGGCGACGATGCTAGGCTTAGGTTGCGGCCTGAAACCTGGGCTGCATCATCCCGATATGACTTTTGACCGACGGGCGCTTCTTGCGGGTGTCCGCATTTTAACCCGCGTTGTGATGAAGACTTTGGAAAGTTTTGGCAAGGGAGGTGAGCGGCATGGGTGACATCCGTCTCAAAAATTTAACATCATTGGATGAATTAAAACAAGTGCAAGAACTTGAAGAAGCCGTTTGGGGTATGCCCCCTATTCCTGTTCATCAAACGCTGACAGCCATAAAGAATGGTGGCGTGATGATCGGTGCTTTGGACGGCGAGCGGCTGGTCGGTTTCAATTATGGGTTTCCCGGTTTTAAAAATGGGGAGCATTATCTGTGTTCACACATGATGGGCATTCATAAAGACTATCGAAAAAGGGGCATCGGTTATGCTTTAAAAATGAAACAAATGGAGGAAGCTCGAAGACTCGGGTATTCTATAATTACATGGACTTTTGACCCGTTGGAAAGCGTGAACGGCTACTTGAACTTAACAAAATTGAGAGGCATTGCAGCTAGTTTCATAGAGAATTTGTATGGGGATTTGGATGATGATTTGAATGCCGGGCTCGAGACGGATCGCTTTCAAGTCGAGTGGCGGATCAATAGTGACTATGTTCGTCATAGCCCAGAGTTGGCTATAGGCGATTTACATAGAGTTATCGATATCAAAACCGACCACCGCCGCCTACCGAAACTTTCAGATTTTCATCTTGAGACTTTACCTCAGATTTCGGAAGAAGAGGGCTGGTTAGTCCCCATCCCCAGCACTTTTCAGGAATTGAAAAAGAAAGATGTGTCCTTGGCCCGGGATTGGCGAAAGAAAACAAGGCAAATTTTTCAACACTTGATGTCCGAAGGTTTTGTAGGGGTTAAAGTGCTGAGAGAAAAAGATGCTGTAATCAGTGACTATGTATTCGTCAAACGCAGTTTGTTAAGGTTATAAAAAGAAGATGAAAGAAATAGGTGAGATGGATGGGCGATTTACAACTTCAAAAAATAGTTTTAAGAAGACTTCAAATGGGGTTAAAAGCACCGTTTTCCACAAGTTTCGGAACCATACACTATCGCGATTTTTTCATTATTGAAGCAATTGACCGCGATGGTTTAAGCGGCTGGGGGGAATCGGTCGCTTTCGACGCTCCATGGTATAGCGAGGAAACGGTGGTCACCAATGAACATGTGATGATTGATTTTCTGATCCCACTTCTACGTCAAGGGCCGATCAGCCACCCAGATGATTTGGGTGAAAGGTTTTCCGCTATCCGCCGCAATAATATGGCAAAAGCTGCGATCGAAGGTGCCATCTGGGACCTCTATGCGAAACAACAAGGCTTGCCTCTTTCGGAAGCGTTGGGAGGTAGTAAAAAACAGATCGAGGTTGGCATCAGTTTAGGTATCCAAAAGGATGTGGAGACCTTGCTGGACCAAATCGGCGCCGCGCTGGATGAAGGTTATCGGCGGATTAAAATTAAAATCAAGCCAGGTTGGGATGTGGATGTCTTAAGGCGCGTTCGGGAGGTGTTTCCAGATATCCCCCTTATGGCGGATGCGAATTCGGCTTACACGCTTAAAGAAATGGATCATCTTAAACAATTGGATCATTTTGACTTGCTGATGATTGAGCAACCTTTGGCTCATGATGACATCATTCAGCATGCGCGGCTTCAGCGCGAGTTGAAAACACCGATCTGTCTAGACGAAAGCATCCATTCCTTTGGCGATGCCAAAAACGCGGTGGAACTGGGGAGCTGCCAGATTATCAATATTAAAATCGGACGCGTTGGTGGTTTAACAGTTGCCAAACGCATTCATGACTTTTGCCAGGCACATGACATTCCGGTATGGTGCGGCGGGATGCTTGAAGCAGGCGTCGGGCGCGCGCATAACATCGCGATCACAACCTTGCCGCAGTTTACGCTCCCCGGGGATACATCGGCTTCCGCCCGCTATTGGGACAAGGATATTATTACGCCGGAAGTCACGGTGCATGACGGCCTGATCCAAGTCCCGAAAAAGCCTGGCATCGGTTATGAGGTTGATCAAGAAGCTTTGGAATTTTACACAGTTGATGTTTTGAGCTTTGAACTGTGAACTGAAGATGAGATTTTCTATTTAAACATGGGAAAACCGGAGATGAGCCAGTCCATTTCCGGTTTTTTTAATTTTTTATTACTATGTTGATCAAAGGACAAATCACATAAAAATTTGCTTAAGTTATTGTTCTGAAAATATAGAATGGTTTCCAACTGGTGGTAAATCGCTAAAACCTGCGGGTAAGCAGTTGAAACTCGCAAACCAAAAGACCAATTCTATTGGAAAGACGGAGAAATCTGCTGGTAATCAAACGAAACTAAGCCTCCAACTCCAGCGATGAACGCTCAAAAACAAGATGTAAAGGGGAATCCCCCGCGGAATTCCCCTTGCTTTTTATTATTTTTTTGTATAAAAGGGCAAATCAGTATAGCCCATTTCCCGAACATAGACAAAGAGCTGTCCTTTATGATGGATTTCATGGTCGATGCCCAATCGGAAAAAGGCGTTTGCTTTCATTTTTTTCCCGAGAATGTCGGTGACATCCAACTCGCGTTCCCAGTCTTCATCGGTCATTCCTTGAATGAGCGCTAATGTTCTTTCGGTCAGTGATTCGGCCAGTTCTTGAAGGCTCGCCTGGGGGACTTCTGTTTTTTCTTTGAAGAGGCTCGGATTCCCAGTGCTTGCAACTCGTACAAATTTATAAGTCGTTGTGAGAATATGTACGGCCAGTTGTTTTGCCGACATCGAGGTAGGCGTTGGCTGATACGCTTCCTGTTCAGGTTTAATTTTCCCGATCAATGCATTCGTCACGTCACGATGGCTTTTAAACAGGGCAATCATTTGGTCTGTTTGACTCACGCTATATTCCTCCTTAGGAAACTTCATTTATGCATTAAATTTTAGCACTAACCTTGAACTTTTATAAGAGAATATACTCACCTTCATCATTGTTTGAGAGCAAAAACTTTTTGTATTGATAAGAAAGGCCTTCATTTTTAGGTTCATAAGATGAACTAAGGCTCCGCCATCGCCTTCATGGCTAAGCAGAGCCTAGATTTTATAAAATCTGATTATTTATGAATGCGAGAACTTCTGTTTCATCCAATTTTTCCCTTCTGTCAATCGGGCAACCAACATACTGGCTACATTATCCCCGATAGCATTGACGAGGGTTGCTGGCGGGTCGACAACAGATCCGAGAACAGCCAAAATCGGAAGAGCGGCTGTAGGGAATCCGTACATGGTTACAATTAACATTTCACCGACAAAACCACCGCCGGGGATGCCGCTCATGACCATACCGCTTAAAAGTGCAATGCCGATTGCAATTAAAAAGGCGGATATGGAATGAAAGTCTTTGTTAAAAATACCGAACAAAAAGGAGATTTTCAGAATGGCGCTTAAACAGCTCCCGTCCATATGTATCGTTGCGCCGATTGGAATGACCGTCTCCCGGATATCTTTCGGCACCCCGGTTTTTTCCGCAGCGGCGATATTGCTGGGGATCGTCGCGACACTGCTCGATGTACCGAGGGCGACGGCTGCTGGAGATAAAATATTTTTCCAAAATGTGCGAACGCCCAAACCACCTCCGGCCAAGAACGCATAAAACGTAAAACCAATAAAGAAATAAAGGATGGAGACCGGGTAATAAATCACAACGGCTCGGAAATAGTCACCTAAAAGAGTCGGGCCGAAAATACCGACAAGTGTCGCAAAATAGGCTCCTAGACCAATTGGTGCATAATACATGACGAGACTGACAAGCTTCATAGAAACATCCGATGCCGAGGTTAAAAATTTGGCAAAAGGTCGACCGCTTTCACCTGACATATTGGTGGCAAGACCTACGAGGCCGCTAAACACAATAAGCGCGAGCATATTGCTTTTAGATAAAATCGCTGGAAAGTCATTGACGCTTAGAGCCGCTACCACTTGTTCTAGGAATGGCTGGCTTTTTTGTTTTGCCGCTTCGGTTAAGTCGATATGCACCCCGCTAGCAGGTGGGAAGATTAATGTAACAATGAGCATAATGATACTGGCGATGATGCCAGTAATAGCAAAAATGAGCAACATATAACCAATAATTTTACCTACCCGTTTGGCGCTATCCATATTCGCAATAGCTGAGGATATGCTAAAGAACACCAGCGGCACAACAATGGTGAACATCGCGTTTAAAAATAAATCTCCGAGCGGTTTTATGACTTGTGTGTCTTTCCCGAAAATGAGACCAACAAATACGCCAATGATAATGGATGTAAGTAATATAATAGGGAAACGATAAGATTTTAAGACACTCATATAACGGCCCCTTTCCATTCTATTTAAAATCTTTTAATGGGCGTAGCAACGGTCAATAAGTGGCCAGGAAACAACCAGAACATAGAACCCTATATAAAGAGCTCCGCCATTTTATGGGTTTGTCTTCTGCGCCTATATTATGATTTTAGTACATATATTGGGTGATTTAAATGTTTTGATGGGTAAGTTTGTTTGGCCATCCAGCTGCTTTAAGTGCTTACGGACATCCGAATGCATTAGAAAAAACAACCATTAGAATACGTTCGAATTTTTTTATACTGGTAAGAACGTTTATTATTCTTTAGGCAGAATAATGACAACTAAGGCTCTGCCATTGCCCAAAAGGCTTGGTAGTGCCTAATTTTTTTACCTCGGTGCTTCCGTTCTTTTACCCATATGTTGGTTGCGGGCGAACGAAAAAATAGAGTTTTTCAAAATAACGATGACAAAACGTTCTTCATGTTAAAATCATGTTAGTTTTTAAGATTAGCTTGAAGGTGATGGCATGATAAAAAAGTGGTTGGATTGGCTGCTTGTTTTAATCTGGTGTGGAATGATTTTTTATTTTACAAGTTCGCCCTTATTTACCGGAACGCATACGGCCCATTGGATTAGGGAGATGATGACATACTTTCACATCGGAAGTGGGGCTCATATAGATGACGGAATGTTTTCTTGGAATTATGTGATTCGCAAACTTACCCATTTGACCGTTTTTGGTATCCTTGCTTTTCTGATATGGAGAGCGCTTGTACCGCAACGCCACGCGAAAGGCTGGGCGTGGCTGCTAACGACGCTTTATGCAGCAACCGATGAATGGCATCAGTCCTTTCAACCCGGGCGCTCACCGAAAGTGACAGATGTGGCGATCGATGCGTGCGGCGCTCTTATTGCTTTGTTTGTGATGATCCCAATATTCATTCATAAGAAAAAAGGCCGCAACGACTAAGCGTGCGGTTTTTTTTGCTTAGGCCAGGAATTTATTTTTCAGGAAGATATAAAGGTAACTGAAGCTATACTTTCACCCAAAGGGGTTGGCTGAGCTTTATACCAGTGGCAACTGACCTCCTACACTAAAATCGCTAATCCCCCATGATTATATTTGACAATCGATGGTTAATCTAATGGCAAAATCAAACTTATGTAGGTGTGGGTATGAATCATCGCTTTATTAGAATTTCACATAACAGTGTCCGCCCATTGTTAGAAGCAAGGCTCGGACAATGAGCGGATTTGAAGTGAAAGTTTATGTTCTGGTCAATTGTTATGCATGATTAACTATAGACGTTTACAGGAGCCCCTATCCACTAATTCAGGTGTCATAGATTGGATGAGGGGGACAGGTGCATTAGGTTCTTCGATTAGCTGAAGAAGAGAGTAAACAATCTTTGAAGCAAGCTTATCTATAGGAACACCAATGCTGTTTAACGGAGTTTCCAAATTTGCCATTTGGGGGATATTATCATAAGCAATAATCGAAATATCATTAGGAATTTCCAAATTCGCTTCTTTAACTGCCCTAAGTACTCCTGCGCTTATATCATAACTTGACGCGATAATCGCGGTCGGCAAAATAGATTTTTTTAAAAGTGTTTTTGCGGCTAAATATCCATTGTACAAATTTAATCCATTTGTATCAATGATAAAGTTCTTATTAACTCGAATATGGGCGTTTTTCATCCCTTCAAGAAACCCCAAATATTTTTCTTTTTGCCTCGGATCATTTATAGATAGGTGACCAATAAATGAAATATCTTCATGTCCCAAACTTTTTAAATAGTTGACAGACATACTGATAGCTTTTTTATGGTTAACATCTACAACAGGATATGGGTTATTATTTGGAACACTGTATGATAATATAGGAACACTGGATAAGAGCATTGGATCAATATTAGATTTTTCTTCCTCTTCAAAAAGTATGATGCCGTCAACTTGAAAACGCGCTAACATCTCAACGGAGGTATGGAAGTCGCTTATAGATAAAATCATGGAATAAGAATTTTCTTCAATTATTTGATTTATTCTGGTTACAAGAGATGATAAGGCTATTCTCTCAATAGTTGGCCAAACTACTCCAATTATACGGCTTTTTTTTGAAACTAGATTTCTAGCTGAAATATTAGGTTGATAGCCGAGTTTTTTAGCTACCTCCAGAATTTTTCTTTTTGTATCTTCCTTTACAAGTGGGCTGTTGTTAAGTGCCTTCGAAACCGTTGAATAACTGACTCCCGATACTTTTGCAATATCTTTTATTGTTATGCGCATAATACACTCCTCACTTCAAAAAAATTTTTAAATTTTTTAATCCAAGTATTGATTTTCTTAAGAATATAAGTTACTATTCAGAATAACAACGTTGTTATTATATTATAATGTTTAATTATTTGAGGCAATAATTAACAACAAAGAAATTCGACAAAAAAGTGAAAAACCCTTGTTAAATCAACATTTTTTTGTTATTCAGTAGACCCTAATTAAGGTTCATCCTGATGATAATGTAGTAATTACACTCAAACCAAGAAAACAAGGGGAAACGATATCTGTTGATGATAAAATAATAACTCTTATCAGTGATATTCCCGTGGGACACAAGATAGCTATTAAAAATTTAAATAAAAATAACAACGTTTTCAAATACGGGTCACCTATCGGCAAAGTTACAGAAGATGTTAAAGCCGGAGACTGGGTTCATAGCCACAATATGAAAACAAATTTAGAGGGACTTTCTGAATACAAATATCATCCGATTCAAAGGAAAATAAAATTAATAAACACGCACAGAACTTTTAAGGGGTATGTCCGGGAAAACGGGGAAGTGGGCGTCCGCAATGAAATATGGGTGATTAATACAGTCGGCTGTATTAATAAAACAGCTGAAATTTTAGTGAAAATAGCAAATCAAACCTATCATCATCAGAATTTAGATGGTATTTATAGTTTCCCTCATCCGTTTGGCTGCTCTCAATTAGGGGACGATCTTCATAACACTCAAAAGATTTTGGCTAATCTTGTAAGACATCCCAATGCCGCAGGTGTACTAGTAATAGGGCTCGGCTGCGAGAATAATAATCTTTCAGAGTTTAAAAAGGTAATTGGTGATTATGATGAAAAACGTGTTAAGTTTTTATCTATACAATCCGTTGATGATGAACTTGAAGCCGGGCTTAAACTTATCGGAGAATTAGTAGATTATGCCGTGACTTTTTCACGTCAGGATGTCCCTGTTTCAAAATTAATTGTTGGTTTAAAGTGCGGGGGTTCTGACAGTTTATCAGGAATTACCGCAAATCCATTGGTAGGGAAATTTTCGGATGAATTAATCTCGCAAGGAGGAACCACGATCTTAACAGAGGTACCTGAAATGTTCGGCGCTGAACATCTTTTGATGCAAAGAGTTGAAAGTGAAGAGGTTTTTAAAAAAATGGTTCAGTTAATCAATGGATTTAAGGAGTATTTTATAGAGCATAAACAACCGATTTACGAAAACCCCTCTCCAGGAAATAAAGATGGCGGCATTACGACATTAGAAGAGAAATCACTTGGATGTATCCAAAAAGGAGGCTTTGCAAATATCGTTGATGTCATTCCATATGGGGAGCGTGTGACCAAAAATGGATTAAACGTTGTGCAAGGACCGGGGAATGATTTAGTGTCAGTTACTGCGTTGACTGCTGCCGGTGCCCAAATTGTTTTGTTTACAACAGGTAGAGGAACACCGTTCGGAGGCCCGGTTCCAACCGTTAAAATATCAACAAATACTGCGCTATTTAATAAAAAGAAAAATTGGATTGACTATGATGCGGGTCAATTGGCAGGGATAACAGATTTAGAAACACTGGAAAAGGACTTTTTCGACTATATTATTAGTCTAGCTTCAGGAGAAAAACGGGCAAAAAATGAGCTTTATGGATTTAAGGAAATTGCCATTTTTAAGGATGGCGTCACGCTTTAAGATGAAAGTAATTTTTGAGGTGTTCTAATTGGATCAATTAAATGCACGGCTAGTTAAGGATAAAAATTTATTCCCGGATTTTAATTTTGAACAACTACCGGAAAAAGTCATTCAATTTGGTGAAGGTAATTTTCTTCGCGGCTTTGTTGATTGGATGATTCATGAAATGAATCGTCAAGGGGTATTTAATGGTAGAGTTGTAGCAATACAACCGACCCCCCATGGGAAGGTTGTTCCAAAACTTAACGAACAGGATGGCCTTTATACACTTATTTTAAGAGGATTGGTAAATGGGGAAATGGTAGAAACTACCCAAATCATTACTTCCATCAGTAGAGGGATTAACCCATATGAGAAGTGGAATGAAGTCTTAAAGGTTGCCGAAAATCAGGACATCGAATTTGTTTTCTCAAACACAACAGAAAATGGATTGGTGTATAAAAAGGAAGATTATATCACCGGTAAAGCACCATCATCTTTTCCGGGAAAACTCACAGCTTTCCTATATCACCGTTTTATTAGTCAAAAGTCCGGGATGGTCATTATTCCTTGTGAATTAGTAGAAAACAATGGCACTCTCTTAAAACAAATTGTTTTAAAGATTATTGATGATTGGGAGTTTCCTAACAGCTTTAAAAAATGGATTGAACAAGAGAATATATTTTGTAATACGTTAGTGGATCGGATTATCACAGGTTTTCCGTCAGTGGAAATAGAGCAAATCAACGCGTCATTAGGTTACTATGACAAACTTTTGACTGTTGGTGAACCCTATCATCTTTTCGCTATCGAAAGTCATCAAGACTTATCGGAAAAAATTCCTTTTCAAAAAGTCGGATTAAATGTTCAATGGGGAAATGTGGCGCCTATTCGTGAATTAAAGACACGCATATTAAATGGGGCACATACTATGATGTTTGCCATAGGTTTATTAGCGGGGAAAGCAACAGTTTATGAGGCAATGCAAGATGAAAGCATAAGACACTTTATTTTAAAAGCTGTTGAAAGCGATATTTTGCCTTATGTGAATTTCATTAAAAATAATAAAGAAGATTTCGCAAAGAAAACCTTTGACAGATTTTTAAATCCATATATCAAACATTATTTGATTGATATAGGGCAAAATAGTTTATCTAAATTTAAATCAAGATTATTACCTACTTTAAAAGAATCATATGAATCTGAAGTAAATAGTTTCTCTAAATTCGTTACTTTTTCATTATCCGCTTTACTTTTACTATATCGACCTTTAAAAGTGGAAGGCGACTATTTTATCGGTAAATGGAAAGAAAAACAATATAGGATTAGGGATCGTCCGTTCTATATTCAATTTCTAGAAGAAGTGTGGAAATCGGGAACGAATTTAGAGGACATTATCCGAAGGATCCTTTCGGAACAAAGCATGTGGAGTATCGACCTTACTCGATTTGAAGGTTTGGAAGATTTAACAAGGGAATATATGCTGCTGATAGAAAAAGAAGGTATCGATCGAGCTTTAAAACTATTTTTGAAAGCGTTGTCCTAACAGTTTTTTAACGGAGGTATATAAAATGTCATCATTGCACTTCAAGGCAAACTTCATAGAGGGCTACCAAGAAATCATTAGCGAGAACTTTGACCAATTAAATTATCTCGCCCTTGGAAAAATATCTTTAAAAAAGGGTGGTGAATTTCAAGGGCATACCGGTGGTTATGAAACCGTTCTGGTGATATTAACTGGAACAGCATCCGTTTCTTGTAAAGATAAGAGCTGGTCGGGTCTCGGAGGAAGAAAAACAGTGTTTGATGGCAAAGGAACGGCAATTTACGTACCATGTCAAACCGAGTATAAAGTTGTAGCTGAAAGCGATGTACATATTGCTGTATGTAAAGCAAAGGCGGAGCAAAAGTTTGAACCATTTGTCGTAAAACCTGATGATGTCATCGTTAATCATCGTGGGAAAGAAAGTTGGACGAGAGAAGTCCATGATTTGATTCCGGACAGCCTCGAAAATAAGGTTCAACGCATTATTTTAGGCGAAACATTTAACGAAGCCGGAAAGTGGTCGAGTTATCCTCCTCATAAGCATGATGTCGAGAATCCGCCGGAAGAAGTATATCTTGAAGAAATTTATTACTATCAGCTTGATCCTGAACAAGGCTTCGGTGTGCAAATGCATTATACGGAAGACGGGGAAATTGATGATGCTTTTATAGTAAGACATGGCGACAGCTTTGCCATTAACAAAGGTTATCACCCGGTCGTTGCGGCAGGTGGGTACAAGCTGTATTATTTATGGTTCTTAGCAGGTAAATCCAACAGAGTTTTAAATCCCAAAGATGAAGAAAAACATCTTTGGTTAAAATAAAAACTTTCTAAAAACCAGGAGGAAATAAAATGAAAAGGCTTTTATTTCTAGGTTTGTCAATTATCTTTATTCTAGGATTAACCGCATGTGGAAGTAATTCAACTAAGACGGGGGGTGATAAAGATTCATCTGGAGGTAGTAAAACAATGACATTAAAACTTTCGGATGACCAACCTGAGGATTATCCAACTGTAATTGGTGATAAGGCTTTTGCAAAAGAAGTTGAGGAAAAAACAAATGGACGCATCAAAATTAAAGTGTATGCAAGTGGACAACTAGGTGCTGAAAATGATGTGGCACAGCAAGTGCAATTAGGTGCAGTAGATTTAATTAGAATTAACGGTGCGCCTTTGGCAGAATTTGATCCAGATATGGGCGTTTTGTCTATGCCTTATCTTTTTAAGTCCGATGATCAGAAGTGGGATGTATTAAATGGTCAAGTTGGTCAAGATTTATTAGATACATTAAAATCCGCTAAAATGGTTGGTTTAACTTACTATGATTCAGGTGATCGAAGTTTTTATAATTCAAAACACCCAGTTAAAAAGCCGGAAGATCTCAAAGGATTAAAGATACGGGTACAACAATCGAAGTTGTTTATTGATTTAGTAAATTCATTGGGTGCCTCCGCAACTCCGATTGATTATTCAGAAGTTTATTCCTCATTGGAATCCGGCGTTATCGATGGTGCTGAGAATAACTTACCAAGTTACTTTACAACAAACCATTATAAGGTGGCTAAATACATTACAATGGATAAACATTCAGGAGTTCCTGAGGTCTTAATCGCTTCCCAAAAATTATGGGATAAATTAAGTGATGAAGATAAAAAAATATTCAAAGAAGCTGCGAAAAACTCCCAAAAGATTGAAAAGGAAGCTTGGAGAAAATTAGAGGAAAAATCTAAAGAGGAAGTAGAAAAGGGCGGCGCTCAATTTACCGAAGTAAAAGATATCACACCTTGGAGAGAAGCGGTTCAGCCATTGTATGACAAATACGGAAAACAATATCAAGAGTGGATTGATAAAATTCAAGCCGTTAAATAATTAGATATTGTCGTCTCCTCTTTTTGGTAAGTAAATCGAAAATTAAATGCTCCAAAAAAGAGGAGACTAAGTTTTAGTTATTAACAAGATGGTTTTCCAATTTTAAAGCAGGAGGCATTCTCATGAAGGCAGTATCTAAAATACTAAAGCTATTGGATGGCCTTGTGAATATCGCTGCTATGATTTTGCTCTCGGCAATGACAGTAATTGTATTCTATCAGGTAATTACAAGATATGTATTTAATTTCTCAACTACTATTTTACAGGTATTCACATTAGTGTTCCTCGTTTGGTTTGGAATATTGGGTATTGCCATTGGCTTTAGAGACCATCTGCATATTGGGATTGAAATGGTCTACAATCATTTACCAAAATTCTTAAGGAGCATATGTGATGCTCTAAGTTCATTATTAACAATCGGTGTGGGTGTTATTTTTTTTGTAGAAGGGATTAATTTTGTAAAATTATCCTCGCTTTCATCGTTACCAGGAACCAAATTTTCTTCAAGCTTTTTATATATATGTATACCAGTTTGTGGAGCACTTATGATTATTTACGGTCTAAGAACATTTATAAAGTTATTTGTTACAAGCAGTAATGGGTTTAACGGGAAGGTGTGATAGTTTTGGCTGTTGCTATATTATTTATTATATTTATTGTTCTCATTCTACTTAGAGTGCCTATTGCATTATCTTTAGTGGTTTCTTCACTAGCAACAGGGTTATATTTGGGCTTATCGCTTGAGACGCTTATGCAGCGCATGGTTGGAGGATTGAATTCCTTTTCACTCTTGGCCATTCCTTTCTTTATCCTTGCGGGGGAAATTATGAATGAAGGCGGTATTTCCGTCCGTTTAATAAACTTATCAAATGTAATTATAGGAAAAATCAGAGGTGGGCTGGCGCTAGTTAACGTGTTGACAAGTACTTTTTTTGGCGGTATTTCCGGTTCTTCAGTAGCCGATTCCTCTTCAATCGGATCGGTCATGATACCTATGATGAAGAAGAAAGGCTACGATACGGATTATTCTGTAGCTGTAACGGTATCTGGTGCTGGTCAAGGCGTTATCATTCCTCCGAGTCATAATATGATTATTTATGCAATGGCAGCTGGCGGTGGGGTATCGATCGGCGGATTATTCATAGGTGGTATTATTCCGGGAGTTCTTCTTGGTATTGCTGTAATGATTGCGGCCTACATTATTGCCGTGAAGCGAAATTATCCAAAAGGTGAGCCGGTAAAAAGAGAAGATATTCCGAAGATTCTTAGAGACGGGTTATTAGGGTTACTAACTCCAATCATCATAATTGGTGGAATTGTCACCGGGATATTTACCGCAACTGAGTCAGCGGCTGTTGCCACTGTATACGCTTTTATCATTACCTTTTTTGTTTACCGTGATATACCACTTTCTCATATGAAAGTTATTTTAATGAAAAGTATTAAAACTTTATCTATGGTTTTATTCTTAATTGCCGCTTCATCGCCGTTTGGCTGGTTATTAGCTTTTCTTGATGTACCGGCGATGATTACGAATCTATTGGTTAATATTTCAGACAATAAGATTATAGTGTTTTTACTCATCAACTTAATTCTATTACTGCTTGGCTGTATTATGGATATGGCCCCTTTGATTTTGATTACAACACCGATTCTCCTACCTGTCGTTACCGATTTTGGTATGGATCCAGTTCAATTTGGCGTCATGCTTATTTTGAATTTAGCTATCGGGTTGGTTACCCCTCCGGTTGGGTCTTCCCTTTTTGTCGGAAGCGCTATAGGGGGAATACCGATAGAAAAAGCCACTAAGGCATTAATGCCCTTTTATGCGGCTATGATTATTGTCCTATTGCTAGTCACATTTATTCCTGAACTTGTTATGTTCTTACCAAAGATAACTGGAACACTGTAAACAGATTGAAATAAATAAACTGGTGAATAAAAATATTATGTTCTAAGGTGGGAGACATTTGCTTAAAGATGATTTTAACCTCAAGGTAAATAAAATTAGGCATCTATTGAACGAAATACAAAAGGATGGGTTAATCCTTACTACGCAGCATAGTTTTGCTTGGTTAACGGGTGGACGAGGATTTATCAATACAGCAACATCAGAAGCCTGTTGCAAAATTTTGATAACCCATTCATCAGCACTATTAATCGTTAATAATATTGAAAAAG
The DNA here is from genome assembly GCF_000430685.1 of Tuberibacillus calidus DSM 17572. Classification (GTDB taxonomy): domain Bacteria; phylum Bacillota; class Bacilli; order Bacillales; family Sporolactobacillaceae; genus Tuberibacillus; species Tuberibacillus calidus. The sequence goes on from NZ_AUMM01000020.1 coordinate 52,873, forward strand.
AGAGGTTAAAGTCCGAAGAAGGATGTGGATTGTTTGATGAGGTTTTATCATTTAATTGGTATGAAAACTGCGGAGAAAATTGTTTAATACATTCATTAACCAAAAAGATAGACATAGCTTTTGAGTCCGATGTTGAAGAAGAATTATTATTAATCAGGACCCGCCTAACCCCATATGATATTGAACGTTTTACCGAACTTGGACGCGATGCAGCCAATGTAATGGAATCTCTCTGTAATGAAGTAAAGAGAGGACAGACAGAGTGGGAAATTGCAGCACAGCTTTCTATGAAATGTAAACGTTTAAATATTGATCCAGTCGTTAATCTGGTTGCGTCTGACGAAAGAGTCTTTACTTACCGTCATCCATTGCCGACTTCCAAAACAGTTGATCGATATATTTTGTTGGCATTAGGAGCAAGGCGGCATGGACTCGTTGTTTCACTTTCACGTCTTGTTCATTTTGGTAGAGTTTCAGAAGAATTAAAAAGAAAGCAGGAAGCCGTAACGGCTGTTGATGCAGTCTTTATTGGAAATACAGTCCCGGGTGCATCTTATAATTCTATTTTTCGAAAAGGCATTGAAGAATATAAAAAACAAGGATTTCCCGAAGAATGGAAAAATCATCATCAAGGAGGATTAACGGGTTTTCGTTCAAGAGAACATAGAGTCACCCTTGATTCGAGATATCGAATTTATAAAAATCAAGCCTTCGCATGGAATCCAACGATTAGTGGGGTGAAATCTGAGGATACTATCATCACGAATTCGGAAGGACCTAAGGTGATAACACGTGCGGGAAATTTCCCAGAAATAGCTTTAAATGTGAATGGTCAAACAATCCATCGACCTTTAATTCTAGAAAGAGCATAGGTCTAGTCATTTTCATTGTTGAATAGAAAAGATTTATCAAAAGGTTATACATTCATGGAATACGTGATATCATGTGGTTTTTATGATTGGAGCGATCAGTATGAAAATGACCTTCAGATGGTACGGCGAAGGAAATGACTCAATTACGCTGAGTCAGATTAAGCAAATCCCTGGTGTCAGCGGAGTTGTTTGGGCGCTTCATGATGTTCCCGCCGGCGAGGAATGGCCGATGGACAAAATCCTCGAAGTGAAAGAACAAGCTGACAGATATAATTTAAACATTGATGTTGTGGAAAGCGTCAATGTCCATGAAGATATCAAGCTCGGGTTGCCGACGAGAGATCTTTACATTAAAAATTATAAAAGAACGATAGAGAAATTGGCTAAAGTCGGAGTTAAAGTGATTTGCTATAACTTTATGCCCGTCTTTGACTGGACAAGAACGGATTTAAATAAAGAGATGGAGGACGGTTCTACAGCTCTTTTCTATGAGAAGGCAAAAGCTGAAAGCATTGATCCTAATGAGTTGGTGGACACCATCGCTAACAATCCAGATTTTACAATGCCAGGTTGGGAACCTGAAAGATTGAGTCGACTGTCCGCGCTCTTTGAAGCATATAAAAATGTGACCGAGGAAGATCTTTGGAATAATCTTAAATATTTCTTGGAACAAATCATTCCGGTTGCAGAGGCCAATGAAATAAAAATGGCAATTCACCCAGACGATCCACCATGGCCGATTTTTGGACTGCCAAGAATCATCACAAATAAAGAAAATATCAAGAGGTTTTTAAAACTGGTTGACAGTCCCTATAATGGTATCACCCTATGTAGCGGGTCCCTTGGAGCGAATCCCAAAAATGATATTGTTGAGATGGTTTATGAATTTGCAGATCGCATTCCTTTTGCCCATATTAGGAATGTTAAAGTCTATGAAAACGGTGATTTCATAGAAACTTCCCATCGTACACAGGATGGGTCTGTTGATATTGCTGGAATTGTAAAAGCTTATCACGATGTCAAATTTACTGGTTATGTAAGACCCGATCACGGCCGTCATATTTGGGGTGAAAAATGCCGTCCAGGTTATGGTCTTTATGATCGTGCTTTAGGCATCATGTATCTCTGGGGTGTCTGGGATGCTCTCGAGAGAGGAGAGGAAAAAAGGCATGATCACCATTAACGAGAATTTAAAGGGGAAGGTAGCGGTTGTTACCGGCGGCAGCGGAGTACTATGCAGCACTATGTCAAAGGAACTGGCAAGGCATGGCGTAAAGATTGCTATTTTAAATTTGCGAAAAGAAAAAGGAGAGAAGGTCGCGAGCGATATCAGAAGTGCTGGCGGTGAAGCCATTGCCGTGCCTTGTGATGTGACGAATCGCGATAGTGTCATCCAGGCTGAGTCAGTTGTCAGAGAAGCGTTCGGCACGTATGAAATTTTAATCAACGGAGCCGGGGGTAATCATCCCAAAGGTACAACCACCCGCGATGTGTTCAATAGCGATGATTTATATGACAGTGGGATTAGAACGTTTTTCGATCTTGATGAGGAAGCATTCAACTTCGTTTTTAATTTGAACTTGCTCGGCACGCTTATTCCAACTCAAATTTTTTCGAAGCAAATGATCGGCCGTCCTGGAGCAGTCATTATCAATATGTCTTCTATGAGCGCGCCAAGCCCGATGACTCGAGTTCCAGCATATAGCGCTGCCAAAGCAGGCATAGAAAACATTACAAAATGGTTGGCGGTATATTTTGCCGAATCAGGCATTCGCGTTAATGCAATTGCACCCGGATTTTTCTTAACCGAGCAAAATAGAACCCTATTAACCAATGAGGATGGTTCGCTAACCGAAAGATCCCATAAAATTATTGCGCATACGCCAATGAGAAGATTCGGGAAACCAGAGGATCTCCTTGGAACATTGATTTGGCTTGTCAGTGAGGAAATGTCCGGTTTCGTAACAGGCATTACCGTGCCGGTTGACGGCGGATTTTTAGCATATTCCGGGGTTTAGTGCCCCGTTATTCTATTTAACAGAAAAAAAGACTGCTTGTGCAATCAAATGAGAGGGATTTATTTATGGATGTAGTGACACTAGGAGAAAGCATGGCTTTATTTACTCCCATAACTCAAGGGTACATGCGCTATGCGTCGATGTTTTCTTTGAAAATTGCGGGAGCTGAATCAAATGTTGCCATCGGATTGGCACGGCTTGGCCATCAATGTGGATGGATGAGCCGCCTAGGTAAAGATGAGTTTGGTAAGAAGATTTTAAATTTTATTCGTGGTGAAGGTGTCGATGTCAGTTGTGTGAGTTTTGATTCTTCGGCACCGACAGGTCTTTATTTTAAAGAAATCGTATCGGACAAAGAAATCAATATTCAATATTACAGAAAAGATTCCGCCGCGAGCCGGATGAAACCCTCTGATTTAAATGAGGCATATATTGCTCAGGCCAAATATCTCCACCTCACCGGCATAACACCGGCTTTGAGTGAGGGTTGCAAAGAAACAGTATATGCCGCAATAGAAATGGCCAAAAAAAATGGCGTTACTGTGATTTTTGATCCGAATATGCGTCGGCGATTATGGTCGGAAAAAGAAGCAAAAGAAGTGTTGCTTGATATTATTTCTAATGTTGATATTGTATTACCAGGTCAGGATGAGGCAATGGTCCTGTTTGGAGAATATGAACCCGAGGATATGGCACAACAATTCCTTGATCATGGTGTCGGTAGTGTTGTCCTTAAGCTGGGAGCTGAGGGAGCTTATTATAAAACAAACAAAGAATCCGGTTTCGTCAAAGCATTTCCTGTTGAGCGTGTCGTAGACCCTGTGGGTGCGGGAGACGGGTTTGCCGCTGGCTTCATTTCAGGACTCCTTGATGGACTTACTTTTGTTGAAGCGGTTAAGAGGGCTTGCGCGGTAGGAGCAATGGTTACCCAAATTAATGGCGATATTGAAGGCCTTCCTGAAAGGGAAAAATTGGAGAGGTTTATCAGCGGATCCTACCAAAAAGACGTCAATCGCTAAGGAGGAATTAGAAATGAGCACATTGATATTCATATATGATAACAAACTCGTCGCTGTTATTCGTGGGGCAAGCCCATCGAATATTGTTGATGTGGCAAGTGCATTGCGGGAAGGCGGCATTAATATCTTAGAAATTACTGCGGAAACACCAGGCTTTTTATCAATGATTGAGCAGGTAGCTAGTGCCTTTGATGATATATTGGTAGGGGCGGGAACAGTGTTAGATCCCGAAACCGCTAGAGTAGCGATATTGTCGGGTGCTAAATTCATCATTTCCCCCATTGTTAATCCGGAGACGATCAAATTAACAAAGCGGTATAATGTTGTTAGCATTTCGGGGGCGATGACGCCAACTGAAATTCTCACAGCTTATGAAAGCGGCGCAGATATTATAAAAGTTTTTCCAGCAAATATATTAGGACCGAGTTATCTAAAAGACGTACACGGCCCGCTACCACATATTCCTTTAATGCCGACCGGTGGTGTGAATTTGGATAATGTTCGGGAATATTTTAAAAACGGCGCTGTAGCCGTCGGTTTAGGCAGTTCCCTTGTTAATTTAAAACAAGGTGTAACCCAATCCCGCTTAAAAGAGATGAGGGAACTTGCTGCAAAATTTCGAGCGGCTGTAGATTAGGAACAGACGTTTGTCTTGTTTATGAATAATCAATCAACGAGGTGGTATGAAAATTATCTCTCTTTGTACTGCCAATCTTTTTAATGTAATTACACCTACTTAACGATCGAAATGAGAAAATATTTTTACTCTTTATGGGATAATAGGTCATTTTATCGTTTAATAAATACGAGTAGTAATAAATCGATTTCTATCTGGGCAATGACCCCGCCCAGCTTTTAAAGACAGGGCGTAGGGACTCTGCACTGGTGTTGTTGTCCGTATGAATGTTTGCTCTGCGTTTAAGGACCTCGAAAATTCAATTCGCTCTAATGGTTCCATGACGACTGCCTTTGTCATTCATAAACCACAAATGGAACGCCAGGATTTGAGTCTATCTAAAATATGACTTGACTCAACTGCAAATATGTACGGAAGAAAACGCCATCGAAGCAAGGATGGCGTTTTCTCCAATATAAAGCCTCATACAAAAGGGACGTCTTCAGCAGTGAAGGCATCGATACAGCAAACCCCCGCTGTTAAGCGCCCAAACCGATGAGAGTTGCCATCAGCCAGGAGGAACTGTAATAAATCATGAACTGCACACCGGAACTGACGCCGAGGATGCGGTTCAATAGGCCGCCGACGGATGCCACCGTGAAAGTGACAAAAAGGCCAACTAATCCGCCTTCGTAAAATGCGATCACGCAAACGATGGCGACAAACATACCGATGATCGCTTCCTGACTGATATGTTTCAAAATAAAGACCGTGGCTTTCCGGGCATAGTTCATGACTAGCGGGTAAGCGATTAAAGCCCCGATGATGAGTCCGATTGCTCCGTAAATGAAAAAGTCCCAATACGACATAAGGTGATGAAGATTATGTTTGGTCGAGAATACCGGCGGAGCGTTGAACAGCGGGGATGCCGGTCCCAATGCCATAGGACTTAACGGAATCCCGAACGCCGCCAAAGGAATGATTGTCTCGGCAATATATGTCGATTCCGTCACGCCGTTCATTACCGAGAGGGTCGTCGTTGACTTTTTATAAAACCCCTTGAGGCGCGATCCGATAAGTTCCCCCATCAACGCGGTCATGCCGGTCGGGCTGAAGGTGAATGTCAATGATGTGATAAAGCTGGCGATCGCCACAAGCCCTTTTTGCAGCCCTGTTAAAATTTTTAACGGGTTCGGAAAATACCCCGTCCACGATTTGATTTCAGGTGCAAGGTGGTAGTCCTTTGGCTCGTTTCGCACCACGCTTTTTCTTGCGCTTTTCGATAAAGCGATCAATATATCGGAAAACATCGGTCCGATGGCAATCCCCAAAAAGAAGCTGATGGCCAGACCCTTATGCAACACGCTCATCGCGACCCCATTCAACCCTTGTATGAACAGGCCGAACGGTATGATCAAAAAGACGCTGACCCATTTCCCTTTTGAAAAATACGCGATGATGGATGTTGCCACCGCAAAAATCACGCCGGTGTATGTTTTAAAAAAGTCGGCAAATTGGCCAAGAAATTGGGCAAATAATAAAGAAACCGGAAACGCGATAAAAGCCCCGATTACCCCGCCGGAAATCATTTTCCTTAAAGCGATGTGCGGAACGCCCAGTTTTCTTAGGTTTTCGGTGTAGTCGAGGAGCGGGACCATCATGGTATCTCCGGGAATGCCGAGCAACGCGGTTGGAGCGGCATGGGTTAAATGCTTGGAAATGACCGCTGCCATGAAAAACGAGAAAACAGCAACGGGCGGGGCGTCAAGTAAAATCACGAGCAAGGTAAAAGGCACCATGGTAGCCGTTTCGTCCGACCCTGACACAAATCCTATCAGAGAGAAGAGCACTCCGCCGACTATGGCTAACAGAATGGACGTCAAAATGAGACTCATCGGCGTGAGCCTCCTCTCCGTGTCAACAAGTCCTTAATACCTAACTCTTCCATTTCTTTGCGAATGGCGGGATCGCGCTGAATCACTTCATTTTCTTCTTCCAGGTCGACATCAAAATCTTCCGCCAAAGCATTTTCCATCGTTTCCGACAGGATCCGCTTGGGATGAAATAAAAGCGACGTGATGACGAGAGCGATCACGCAGCCGAAAATGCCAAGGAGCAGGGCATAAGATTGCGCCGTCTGCGGGTTGGCGGCGGAAAATAACCGCTTTCCTATAAAAAATCCGCCAAGGCCGAGACCTACGCTGATGATGACGGATAAAACAGTATGATAAGGGGAGACGGTGTCACCCAATATTTCAACATAATTTTTCGTTAATGATTTTTTCAAAACAACGCACTTCTTTCTGAATGGTTGTATGGGTCAAGCACCTTTATCGTAACATAAGCCGCGTCATTGACCAATGAAGCGAATCACAAATACATGTGGGGATCAACTTTCATGGTCGAAAAATGTTTCATGGTTCACAATAAAGGGAATCACAAATGAATGTGGGATTCATCAATCCATGTTGAGAAATCAATTTTTTTAATGAAAAAAATTATTTCTCTCAACTTTAGGATGCACTCATTAAATCGAACCCCAATCAAATTTAACGGTTTTTCAGGTTAGTGTATTAGACTTTAGGCTGGGAAAAATCCGAGTGAGACGACTTAATCGGTTAGGCAAAGATGTCCGATAAGCGTCCTGAATATCTTTGTTTCGCATTGTTCTGGTATGATAATAGAGTGACGAGTGAAATGGTTTGTCTATGGAGAAAATATCGTCAAAACGTAGAATCGTTGGAGTGTTATAGATGAAGGTTCCGGTAATGAAGAGTGCGGCGCAAACCGTGAAAGGACAAGCCGGTGGCAAACTGATTTTGATCGGCGAGCATGCGGTTGTTTACGGACAACCTGCAATCGCCGTACCGTTTGACTGCTTAAAAGTGACGGCGGAGATCCTTCCGACGGATGGGCCGCTTTCGATTGATTGCCGTTTTTATAGTGGACCGGTACAGGATGCTCCTGACCTATTGAAGGGGATCGTCCAGTGCGCGGAAGAAACCATAAGAAAACTTGATGGAGAACCGTTCGGCATCATGATACGCCTTACTTCAGATCTTCCTTTGGGAAGAGGCCTTGGGTCAAGCGCTGCCGCGGCGTGCGCCATCGTTCGAGGGCTGTACCGCTACTTTGGCAAGGTCGCCTCACATGATGCATTGATGGCACTCGTGAATATTTCCGAAGTTTTTGCTCACGGTACACCGAGCGGCCTTGATGCGGAGGCAGTCGCATCAGAACACGCGATTTGGTTTCGGAAAGGTGAGAAGCCTTTGCCGATTCCGGTTGCCGCGCCAATGACTCTGGTTGTGGCCGATTCCGGGCTTAAGGGAGATACTTTTGAAGCCGTAAAAAGCGTTAAAACGCGTCTTCAGTCAGCGCCGGAGAAGATGCATCAGAGCTTTTCCAGGCTTGGGGAACTCGCGGAAGAGGCTAGACGCGCGCTTATAGACGGTGCGATCGAGCCACTTGGCCGTATTTTTAACGAGGCACAGGACGAATTGGCAAACATCGGTGTCAGCCATGAGAGATTAGATCATTTGATTAAGGCAGCTCGGGAGGCGGGGGCGCTCGGAGCGAAGTTGACTGGCAGCGGCAAAGGCGGTTGCCTGTTTGCTCTTGCTCGTGACGTCTTAGAGGCCAAAAAAATCAGAGCAGCGTTGTTGGAAGCAGGCGCTTGCGACGCTTGGCTGTTTACGATAAGAAAGGACATGTTGCGATGAGTGAGATTACAAACCGAAAACGCGATCATATTGAAATTGGATTAAAGCATGATGTTTCCATGAAAATTCCATCTGGCTATGAGCAGTATTCATTTATACACCAGGCGCTTCCGGAAATGGCGCTTGAGGATGTTTCACTGGAGACGACTTTTCTTGGGAAGAAAATTGGCGCACCCCTTCTCATCTCCAGTATGACCGGTGGGGGTGGACAGGCGGAGACGATTAATCGCCACTTGGGTGAGGCCGCGCAGGCGCTGCGGTTACCGATGGCTGTCGGCAGCCAGCGCGTTATTTTTGAACATCCGGAAGTTTTACCATCATTTAAAGTGGCGAGGGATGCCGCCCCTGACGTGCCGATTTTTGGCAACATGGGAGCGGTGCAGCTGAACTACGGCATAACGGTGAAACATATTAAAGAGGCTGTGGCCTTCATCGATGGGGACGGATTGTTTTTCCACCTCAATCCCCTTCAAGAAGTGATTCAAACAGGAGGGGATACGAACTTCCGCGGTTTGTTGGATCAAATCGAGGAAGTGACCCAAAACGTTGATTTTCCAATTTTGGTTAAGGAAGTCGGCTGTGGAATTGCGCCTCAGTTGGCGATGGAACTTGAACGGCGCGGCGTGCGGGCAATTGATATTAGCGGTGCTGGCGGCACTTCCTGGGCGAGCATTGAGGCATTGCGGGCCACGGATCCCAGAAAGCGGCGCTTGGGGGAGGTTTTCAGTAACTGGGGCATCCCGTCGGCTCTGAGTTTAAAGCTTTGTCGTGAAGCGCTGCCGAAGGGTTATCCGCTGATCGCGTCGGGAGGAATTCGCACAGGTTTAGACGTCGCCAAGGCCATTGCCCTCGGCGCCGATATGGCCGCCTTTGCCATGCCGCTCCTTGAGCCGGCCACAAAATCCACCCAAGCCGTCATTGACTTCCTCACCCAGATCATGGACGAAATCCGGGTCGCCATGTTCCTTGCCGGCGCCCGCACCATCGACCAACTCAAAAACACCCCTTTAATTGGAGGTCCTTTTTAATTGGGGGTCAGACCCCCAATACACTAAAGGATTAAAGTATACGTGGTCATTTAGACCTAGTTTTCATCCAGAAAATAACAAATAGGGGGTCAGACCCCCTTATATAATCTTTCGCAGAAAAGGGTGAAAAAGAAACGAAAACACTTGGGGCATCAAGGGTCTTTTATGCTTTAAAGCGGTGGGGGACAGACCCCCTTTAAGGAGACCCCCTTTAAGGAGGCGTTGGGTTTGCAAGCGAGTGCGAAGGCGCATAGCAATATGGCGTTGATCAAGTACTGGGGGAAGCGGGACGAAACATTGATGCTGCCGCACAATAGCAGCTTTTCTGTGACTTTGGATGCGCTGTACACGACGACAACGGTGGCGTTTGATGCGGCGTTGGATCACGATATCCTGATATTGAATGGGCGAGAGGCTGAAGAAAAAGCCAGGCTTAAGGTTTCCCGCTTTCTGGATATTGTCCGGGAGATGGCCGGCATGAATATTCATGCGAAAGTCACGTCCCAAAATTCCTTCCCGACCGGAGCGGGCTTAGCCTCTTCAGCATCGGGATTTGCAGCTTTAGCCTGTGCAGCCTCCAAGGCGGCCGGTTTGGAGCTGGACGGCAAGGCCTTATCCATGCTAGCACGCCGGGGATCGGGTTCGGCATGTCGCTCAATCTACGGCGGGTTTGTGGAATGGCAAAAAGGGGTCAAGCTTGACGGCTCCGACTCTTACGCCAAACCTGTTGCTCCGCCGGAACACTGGCCGCTTTCGTTGTTGATCGCGACCGTATCCGACAAACAAAAGAAAATTTCGAGCCGCGAGGGGATGGCAAAAACCGTGGCGACATCGCCTTTTTATAACAGCTGGCTCAACACGATTGAAGAGGATCTTGCTCAGGCCAAAGCCGCCGTGCAAAATCGCGATTTAGACACATTAGGAAAAGTGGCGGAACGAAACGCTTTAAGAATGCATGCAACGATGCTCAGTGCCGATCCCCCGTTTCTTTATTGGCAAAAAGGCACGATCGCGGTCATTCGGGAAGTCGAATCGTTGCGAGAATCCGGTATTCCAGCCTATTTTACAATCGACGCTGGAGCCAATGTTGCTGTTCTCTGTGAACCATCACATGCCGCCCAGATTAAGGAAAAACTTTTGCGCCTTCGGGAAGTGCAGCATGTCATCGTATCCGGCCCCGGACCTGGTGTGACCCTCCTTTAATTTTGAGAAAGAAGGTTTTTCTATGAAAGTCAGAGTGCCGGGTAAACTTTTTATTGCCGGGGAATACGCCGTCCTGGAAAATCAACCCGCAGTCGTTACAGCGGTATCGAAATATGTCACCGTGACGTTAGAGCCGAGCGATCATTTTTACCTCCGGCTGCCTTCTCTTGGCTTAAATCATGTCACGTGGCGTTACGAGCACCACGACATAAAAACCAGCATAGAACATCCGAAATTAAATTTTATCAAACACGCGCTCCGAGCCGTCTGCGAGTACTTAGGCGACAATCATACGCTATTAAGAGAGCCCTTTTCAATCCTCGTGGAAAGCGAGTTGGACGAGGCCACAACCGGAAAAAAATTTGGCCTCGGATCTAGTGCGGCGGTTGTGACTGGGATTGTCAAAGCGCTCTTGCAAAAAGCAGGCATACATTCGGATGAAAGGGTATTTAAAATAGCCGCTGTTGCTCATTTTATGGGACAAGGAAGCGGCTCCGGAGCGGATGTTGCGGCCAGCACTTTTGGCGGACTCCTGCTTTATACTTCGTTTCGGCCCGCGTGGATGAGCAAAAAACTGAACGAAGGTATGAGGATCAAGGAGATTATTGATGAACCGTGGCCGTACTTTACATGTGAGCGGTTACCGGTGCCGCCTCAGCTTCATTTTTGCGCCGGATGGACGCAATCGCCAGCAGGCACTGGTTCGCTTTTACAAAAAATGGACGTTTTTAAAAAGAACCATCCGGAAGTGTATCAAACTTTTTTGCAAGCATCTGCCCAAGCCGTTTCTATCTTTGTCGGAGGGCTTGTCGAAAACAATGCGGAAGCGGCGATCAAAGGGCTTAGAACGAACCGAAAAGCCTTGGTTCAATTGGGAGAAGCAGCGAAAATCCCGATCGAGACCGATGCGCTTAAACGTCTTGCGGATATCGCGGAGTCATTCGGCGGTGCAGGCAAGCCCTCGGGAGCCGGCGGCGGTGACTGCGGTATTGCATTATTAAAAGGGGAAGAACACATTGCCTCGCTGTATAAAGCATGGCGGGAGGCCGGGATTGAGCCGCTGCCGTTCGTTCATTGAATAAAAAGGAAACATCGCCAGAAGCAAGTAGCGAGGAACAAAATAAATAGCTGGTGGAAATCAACGACCACCCATCGTTTTATGTGAGGGATCCCCCCTTTTTTGATAACAAATGAAACAGTCTAAGTTCTTGTCAGCGGCAAAAAAAGAAGAGGATTCCGGCCCTGTTTTACGGACAAGCGGTTGCTTAAATATAAAAAGAGGTTGCCTATAAGGTTAACCTCTTCTTCGTCTGTACAATTTAGAAAGCATGGATTTGTTTTAGGCTATGATCAATGGGACGAAGGTTACGTCCGTGCCTTTAAAGGCCGGCGTCGCCTAGTTTTATGTAAGAAAAGGGAATAAGACAGAAACAAAAAATGTATCGACGTTTTATTCGCCCAAAGTGTCAATCCATTCGTCCACGGTCAGCACGTCAGCTTGTGTCGGAAAAACTTTTTCTATTAGTACCCGGTGCACCTCGGGATCGGAATCCAGACAGGCGTCACTCAAGACCGTCAATAGATAATCTTTATCGGCGGCTTCCCGTAACGTCGATAAAACGACCCCACTCGTTGCAATGCCGCAAAGTATAAGTTTTTCAATCTTACGAGCTTTGAGGATGACTTCGAGTTTGCTGCCGGCGAAAGCGCTGATGCGATATTTTGTGATGACAGGTTCATTGGCCTCGGGTTTAACCGATTCGTGAATTTGGGTGGAGGTATCCGAAAGTGTCATGCCTCCTGATTCGGCGATCTGAGAAAAACGTTTGTTGTTTGGACTCACCTCGGGGTATCCTTCGCTGAACCCAACGCGAATAAAAATTACGGGAATGCCGTTTTGTCGTGCCGCGTGCACGGCTTTTTGAAAAGGCAGGAGTGTTTTTTCGTTTTCGGCATAGCGGGAAACAATGCCGTTTTGCAAATCCATGACTAAAAGAGCCGTTTTACCATTCGTATCCCTCATGTTAAATCAACTCCCTTCAATATTCCCATTTTAACATTCCGGGAACGTCTTTCCTAATCAAGATGCACCCAGGTTCGTGTCCCCCGTATATTTTAAGAAGGCAGTCTCTTGCCAGCGATTGTAACCTTTCTAATTACCAGCATGTAGAAATCGGCACCTTTCACCAGGTACTTTTCGCTTGTTTGTCGAAATGTAAAAGTGCCCAATCAAATGATCTTAACATTTTCCATAATTTAGCAAAACCGCAGAAAGGACCAACACACGATGTTAAAAAAATTAAGTAAGTGGAATACATTACGAAACCAAATTCTCGTTGTTTTCCTTGTGGTGATGGTTGTCGTTCTGTCGATTGTAACCGCTGTCACATTAAGGCAGGTTTCAGATCTTATTCAAAAAAATGCAGAGAACCAAATTAGGCAAACGGCGGTTGAAGCAAGCGGAAGGATTGATTCTTTATTCGAACAATTGGATACCGTGACCAAGTTCATTTTGACCAATCAAACCATTCAAGACCAATTCGAAAGGGAGTATAAAAATAAACCGGTGCCTTTTTCCGAATTACAGAAACTCGGTCATATTGTAAATAACATCTTGATTAACTCAAAGGGCGTTTATTCTGTTGAATTATATACGAAAGACCTAAAACAGCTTTTACCGGTTAGCAATGACCCTTATATGTTTGATCGGATTCATCCTGAATGGGTGCGTGAGGCGGATCGAGCAAAGGGCAATTTAGTATGGATTGGAAAAGATCCTAAAAATCCAGATTATTGCCTTGCTATTCGAAGAATTAATCTGATCAATCAAGATTTTAATAATGCTGGATACATGATTGCCCGCGTCAATAATGATTATTTTTCCGTTATGAATGCCGATGAGCTGGATCAGTTTACGATATTACTTGACCAAAAACTTGAACCGATTTTTTCCAATTATCCTGGTAAGATCAACCCCTTAACATTGAAAAACAAGTCAACTACGCAAATCCAGGACGAAACTTATATGGTTACAAAACAAAGCTCGAAAGATGGATTTGTTATTTTGATCCTAACACCGATTCAATCACTGACAAAAGGCTTGTCGGGGATTAGATTAGGCATTATTTTGGCAGGGCTTGCAGGTATTGCGATTTATTTTATCCTCTCATTGTTTTTATCCAATTTTATTACAAAACCGATTATCACGTTAACGAATACGATGAGGCTGGCCAATGAAGGGCTTCTCGCGACAAACCCTAAAACGATTACCGTCAATGAAATTAAAGAATTAAACAGCACTTATAATCAGCTGGCCAAAGAAACCAACCATTTAATCAAAATGGTTTACCAAAAAGAAATCATCCGGAGTTTGAATGAACTGAAGGCATTGCAAGCGCAAATCAACCCCCATTTTCTTTATAATACTTTGGATTCTTTGCGCTGGAGCTTAGAGGAAAAAGGTGAAGAAGAGCTAGCGGATGTTGTTGTCGCCATGTCGAACCTTTTCAGGTACACCATTAGTAAAAACTCCGACGATGATTGGGTCGCTTTGGAGGATGAATTTAATCATATCGAAAACTATTTAGACATTATAAAATTTAGATTCGGTGACCGGATAAAATGGGCTTTATCATTACCGGATACGCTTCAAACCGTAAAAATCCCGAAATTATTAATACAGCCTCTTGTTGAAAATGCCGTGCTTCACGGGTCGGGCAATCAGTTAAATCCGTGTACCATAAGCGTATCAGCGACACAGGTTTCCGATGGCCAATTAAAAATTATCGTCCAGGATGACGGGGCAGGGATAGAAGAAAATCAACTACAGGCGATCAAAGAGGCTTTGGATACGGGGAGCAAAATTTCGGAAAACGGTAAAGGGATGGCGCTTTATAATGTCAAAAAACGGCTTGATTTCTACTATAGTGATCAGGCGGAAAACATATTTATGATTGAAAGCAAACGTAATATGGGAACGAAGGTGACTATAGAAATTCCCATACTAAGGGGTGAGTTGTCATGTACGAAAAAACGATCTTAGTCGTTGACGATGAACCGAGAACACGGGAAGGATTAAAAAGAATGCTAGAAAAGTGGGCGGATGGCCGCTACTTGATTTTAACAGCATCTAATGGCATAGATGCCCTTGAAAGGATGAAGAACGATAAAATACATATTTTATTGACGGATATCCGCATGCCGGAATTAACGGGGTTACAATTCCTGAAGAAAGCCAAAATGCTCAATTCATCGGTTGTTTCCATTATTTTTTCAGCCTATCCTGAATTTGATTACGCACAACAAGCGATCGAACTTGGAGTAGTCGGATATTTGGTTAAACCCATTGAAAAACGTCAATTAATTGAGACGTTGGAGACGGCGATTGACTTGTCCATTAAAAATGAGAGAGCCGATGTGATGGAAAAAGTCATGGATGACAAGTTAGTCCGTGTTCTCGAAAAACAGACTGCCGACCACTCTCCTATTCAAGAAGCCATACAATTTATTGACCGACATCTTCATCAAGACCTTTCTTTAAAAAACGTCGCCGACCATATCCACTTAAATCCGAGCTATTTCAGTGTCCTTTTTAAGGAGCAAACGGAAATGACATTTAGCGATTATGTGATGCGGCGGCGCATGCAGCGGGCAAAAGAATTATTGATCACAACCAGTTTACCGATCTCCGATGTCGCGGAAGCATGCGGATATAAAACAACGAAATACTTTATTAAGGTCTTTAAACATTATGAAGGTGTCACACCGAATGTTTACCGAAAAACACAAGGGTGAAGGCGTTTTCAATTATCTAAAAATACTGGTATTATTCCTAACGGTTGTGACCTTTTTAATGGGAACTTCCTGCTTTATTTTATTAATAAGGTCGCATTTTATGAGGAGGTAAAAAGCCTATGATAAAAAGGAAAGCGCTTACGGCCTTCACCTTAATATGCCTTTTGATTGGCATAGTCTTAACAGGATGTTCGTCGGAAGGCTCAAGCGGTGATGGAAGTGCAAGTGGAGGAAAAATCCACCTGAAATTTATGCATGATTGGCCCAAAGGGAGTTCTCCAGCCTACTTTAATCTGGTCAATGAGATTATTAAAGATTTTGAGGCCAAACATAAAAATGTAAAAATTGATGTTGAAGTGCTCAATCCCGACCAATATCGCGATAAAATTAAAGTTTTGGCCGCGTCAAATGAATTACCAGATGTGGGTTTAACCTGGTCGAATGGTTTTGCTGAACCGTTTGCCACCGGAGGTCAATTTACACCACTGAATGACATTATTAATAAGGATTTCAAAGATCAATTTGTCCCTGGTACCGTTGAATCTTATACATTTGACGGGAAGTCTTATGCCCTACCGATGGAAATGAATATCACTTATATCTTCTATAACAAGGAAATATTTAAAAAATATCATATTGATGTACCGAAAACATTTGATGAATTAAAACAAGCCGGTGAAGTATTAAAGAAAAACAGAGTCATTCCAGCAACCGTCGGCTCTAAAGACGGTTGGCCGGCATCCATGTGGTTTATGTATTTGGCCGACCGAATCGGCGGCCCGACCATTTTAACCGATGTGATTAATGGAAAGGTCAAAATGACTGATCCGGCCATTGTCAAAGCGGCTCAAGAAGTGCAAAATCTCGTCGATGACGGTTTCTTCGTCAAAGGGAATACCGCGTTCTCCAATGATGAGGCCAAAGGTTATTTCTTAAACGAAAAAGCCGCTATGTTTTTAACGGCTACTTGGGAACTGCCAAACTTCACCACGAGCCCGGATACCTCTAAGGCATTTAAAGAAAAAGTCGGCTATTTTAAATTCCCTCTGTATGAAGGCGGTAAGGGCACCGATATCAACAGTTATGTTGGTGGCCCAGGGCTTGGGGCATTCGTCGCGGAGAATTCCAAGCATAAGGATGTGGCAAAAGACTTTGCGGCATACCTCGTTAAAGAGTGGGGTAAGCGCTCGGTAGAAAAAGCCGGCATTCTCCCTGCAACAAAAGTCAATACAAATGGATTAAACGTTCATCCGATGTATCTGGATGTATTGAAAGATATCAATGAGGCGTCTAATGTGACCACTTGGTTTGATACGCAAGCCTCTCCGAATGTTTCGGAATTACACCATGATATGATGACCGCTCTGTTTGGTAAGCAAGTGACACCTGAGGAGTTCGCCCAAAAGCAAGCGGATGCCTTGGCTAAAGAAGCCAAAAAATAATCATGATCGTTATAAAGGGGGCGAAAGTCATACATCCGCCCCCCTGATTCACTTTGGAGGGGATATTTTGAAAACCGTCATGTCGAGAAAATCCGTTATTGCCCTCTATGTATTGCCTTCTCTTATATTAGTATTGATTTTAATTTATATACCGATTGTCTTAAGTGGGTATTATGGTTTAACCGATTGGAACGGCGTAGGGAAGATGAAATTTATTGGTCTGGATAATTACATCACTTTAATCCATGATAAATTATTTTGGACCAGTACGTGGCACTCGATTTTATTAGGTTTGTTTTCTGTTCTTAGTTTAATTGGTTATTTAATCGTTTCTTTAATTCTTGCAAGTAAATTAAAGGGGAGCAATTTACTAAGGAAAATTTATATCATCCCAATGCTGCTATCATCGGTGGCCATTGCCCAGCTTTGGGTCAAAATTTATGACCCGAATAATGGAATGATTAACAGCATATTAACATCCCTTGGTGTTGAACATACACCATTATGGTTGGCCGATCCTAAAATCGCTTTATATGCCATCTTCCTTCCGATTGTATGGCAATATGCCGGGTTTTATATCATTATCCTTTACGCTGCGCTCATTAATGTCCCTGAAGAGCTGATCGAAGCGGCACGCATTGACGGGGCAAATGCCTTCCAAATTGCCTACAAGATTAAAATCCCGTTAATTTCGGGTGTTCTAAAAGTTTTAGTCATTCTTGCGGTTGTTGGTTCTTTGAAATATTTTGATTTGATTTACGTTATGACTGGCGGCGGGCCCGGACATGCTTCGGAAGTGATGGCTTCATATATGTATAAAGAAGCCTTTGGCAAGTTCAATTTTGGGTATGGAAGTGCGATCGGGTTCGGCCTTTTGGTGATTAGCATGGCCGCGACGTGGCTGATTCAAAAGTTTTTAAAGACAAAAAGCGATGACTAAGTCCTACGGTGTGATGTCAAGTGTTAAAAACAAGTGAATTGGAAATTCTTTTGGCCATATGTCATAAAAAAGGGTGCACTAAACCAAGCCTCCAGTATAATGTAAATAACTGGAAGCCCACATGACCAAGGTTATCGATGAAGGTTACTTCATCGCGTCACCTTCTTTTTCGGCGCATAAATTTGATCGTTGCGGAGCAGCGCATCAATCAGGCGCACCAATTTTCTTGCCGTTAAGACGAGGGCGCGTTTGTGTGAGTGCTTCGGCACTTCACGATACTTCTTTTGGTAAAAGGCGCGGTATTCAGGTTCGTGTCGCCGGACCAGATTGGCAGCCTCAACCAGGTAATACCGGAGATAACGATTGCCTGTACGCGCAAGCATTTTGTCATCCGCCTCATAGTCACCCGATTGGTGACGGGGCCAAAACAATCCAGCAAATTTGGCGATTGCGGCTTGGTTCTCAAAGCGTTCAATGTCGCCAATTTCGGCGAGAATACCGGCGCAACT
>NZ_AUMM01000021.1 GCF_000430685.1 Tuberibacillus calidus DSM 17572
TCAATGAACCAAGTGCCAAACGAACCGAAAAGGCCTTGTGTCCTTGCCTGACGTCTCCCAGTGACTTGACATATTCTTTTTCAGCTTTTGACCAGGGGATGAGGTTAGACAAGACCACCCAACGGTTATTGGGATTTAATTGTCCACCAAACGGCAGGAAAAATTCATGTGGCAGGATGAGTTGATCGGCATGATGTTCGTACAAAGTTAGTCCCTCCAAGTGCAAGGTTTTTGATAAGTTTCCGAATCATACCCTTGCATATAAATTCGACAAAAAAGTGAAAAACCCTTGTTAAATCAACATTTTTTTGTTATTCAGTAGACCCTATTTATGTTGACGGAATTATCACACATGAAGAATATCAAGAGAGTATTGAAGCAACAAAAAAGGAATTAACTGAATTAATGGAACAGAAAAATGAACTTCTTACATTGATCAATAGTGAAGATGTTCTCGAAACGATTGAAAACTCAAAGAGGAATTACTTCAATTCATAAATTTCGATGAATTAACCGAAGATATTCTTCATCGACTGATCAATCGAATCGAAGTAAAAAAAAAGACCTTACCCTGATTATCCATTATCTGTTTGCCACACCAAAAATTGGATAGAGGCAAGAGAAAACCATATCTTGCCTCGTATTTTAATTTAAAACTATCTGTGCTACGCACTCCACATGCGTCGTTTGCGGGAACATGTCGACGGGTTGGACTTCGATAGTTTGGAAGCCACCGTCTTCCAAGATGCGCAGGTCGCGGGCGAGGGTGGACGGGTTGCAAGAAACATAGACGACGCGTTTCGGCTTCATGGCGATAATTGTTTTTAGCAGTGCTTCGTCACAGCCTTTGCGCGGCGGGTCGACGACGATGACATCCGCCTTGATCCCTTTTTCATGCCAGGCAGGGATGACGTCTTCCGCTTTTCCGGCCTCAAAAAAAGCGTTGTCGAGACCGTTGAGCTCGGCATTGGCTTTAGCATCCTCAATGGCCTCCGGAACGATTTCCACCCCATAAACTTTGCCGGCTTTTTGTGCGAGAAAAAGCGAAATCGTGCCGATGCCGCAGTAGGCGTCGATCACCGTTTCCTGACCGGTAAGTTCAGCGTACTCCAGCGCTTTTTCATAAAGGACGCGCGTTTGCTGTGGATTGACTTGGTAAAAAGAACGCGCCGAAATCGCAAACTTAACCGAGCCGATCCGGTCATAAATGACATCGCGTCCCCAAATCGTTTTAGTGGTTTCGCCGAAAATGACATTTGTCCGCTTACTGTTGATATTATGGGCGATCGCTTTAATTTGCGGATACTTTTCGGTCAAACCGCGGATGAACGTTTTCCTGTGCGGAAGATCATTGGTTTTCGTCACAAGAACAACCATCACTTCCCCCGTCTCACGGCCAATGCGCACGACGATATGGCGGAGAACTCCGCGGTGGTTCGTTTCATCATAAGGCGGGATGCCGGTTTCTTTGGCGATTTTCTTGACTTCCTGAATGATTTCATCCACTGTTTCATCCGTAATCAGACAATGATCCATATCGATGATCTGGTGGCTGCGCTTTTGATAAAAACCGGCGATCAGCTCGCCGTTGCGTGCGGCCACAGGGACTTGCGCTTTATTGCGGTAGATCCAAGGGTACTCCAAGCCGAGCGTCGGCAAGACCTTGACGTCCGAAAGCCCGCCAATTCGCTCCAACGCATCTATAACTTGTTTTTGTTTATATTTCAACTGACCTGTATAGCTTAAATGCTGCAACTGGCATCCTCCGCAGCGACCGTAGATGTCACAGAGCGGGTCCACGCGGTCGGGGCTTTTTTCCAATCGTTCTTCCACCTTGCCGTACCCGTAGTCCTTCTTTGTATGTACCACGCGAATTTTCGCTTTTTCACCAGGGAGGCTGTCTGGAACAAATAATGTATAGCCCTCTATTTTAGCAACACCTGCTCCCTCGTGGGTTAAGTCGGTAATCTCAGCGGTGATGAGTTGATTTTTTTGAACCGGTGGTTGCAAGTCGCATCCCTCACTTTCTGAAAAAGAAAAGACAGATGCGGAATCTGCCTTAAAAATACAACGCGTTTAATAGTTTGTACTCTCTTTATACTTTTCAGCCGTCCGCTCGGGGACGACGAGGTCAATATGATGATGCAGATTTTCAAAAGCAGCCGGAAAATGTCCGCCGAATTCTCCGTCGAGGTTCAGCTGCATCGATTCATCCGCTTCGACTTTAATATGACTGGCTTTCGCGTAAACAACCTTATCATCATGTATGTGCTCCCCTTTTAAAGCAAGGCGGGCGAGCCGGATAAATTCCGCGAGATTCGTCTTTTTTAAAATCAGCAAGTCAAACATACCGTCACTGAGTGAGGCTTCGGGTGCCAACCGCTCGAACCCTGCGACTGAGTTGGAATTGGCGACGAAAAACAGCATGATCTCGCCTTCAAACAGTTTCCCGTCGTATTCAATTTTGACGTGTGTCGGGCGGATGGACGGCAGTTTTTCGATGCCTTTAAGGTAATAAGCGAGTTGTCCAAGCATTGTTTTCAAGCGGCTCGGGACTTCATAGGAAATTTCCGTCAGTTTTCCACCACCGGAGATATAAATAAAATAGTGATCATTGACTTTTCCGATGTCTAGCGGAATGGTATGGCCTGCGGCTAGGACATCACAGGCTTTTTTTATATCTTTTGTCATGCCGATCGCCCGTGCGAAATCATTCGTCGTGCCCATCGGGATGATGCCGAGCTTGGGACGCTCCGGCATATCGCCAAGACCGTTAACGACTTCATTGAGGGTGCCGTCACCGCCCGCCGCAATCACTAAATCAAACCGACGTTCTACCGCCGCGCGCGCAGCAACCGTTGCATCTCCGGGTCCTTTCGTCGCATGACACGAGGTTTCAAAGCCTGCTTGTTCCAATCGGTCTAATATGTATGGGATATTGCGCCTGATTTGTTCCCGTCCAGATGTCGGGTTATAGATGAGCCGTGCCCGTTTCATAATATCACCATGCTTTACGATTCCTGTGTAAAAAGGCCAGCTCCCGTTCAGAGGACAGCTGCAATCCTGACTAACATTATACGTGAAATTCGAAAGGAAAGCGAATGAGAAGGGGAATTAAGGAAATTCGGGCTTAATCACAGCTTCGGCTTGTTTTTTCTGCTTCGATTTTCAAATGGCTGTGCTTTGATTCTTCACTTTTCAAATTGGTTTTTACGTATAATGAAGCGAATCCAGATCCGGTTAGAGCCTTCTTCCCCGAATTTTTAGTCGCAATATCCCCATAAAATGGAGCCATTAAATATTTTCTACAATTGCCCGGATGGCGCTTAGGTCCTCAGGGGTGAGCTTGACGTCGGCCGCTTTGACTGTGCCTTGAATGTGTCCCGGGCGGCGCCCCCCTGGGATGACGGCATCAACCCCGTTTTGCGCTAGCAGCCAGGCAAGCGCTAAATTCGGCAAATTCGTGCCTTTTGTTTCGGCGATTTCTTTCAGTTTTTCCGTAGCGGCGATTTTTTTCTCAAATTCATCTTGTGACCAGCGTTTCGGTGCCGGGTCTGTTTTTTTATACTTGCCGCTTAAGAGACCTGAGGCTAGCGGAAAGTAAGGGATAAAAGAAATATCGTTTGCCGCGCAGTAAGGTAAAAGATCTGCTTCTACCCGGCGGTCAAAAAGATTGTATCCCGATTGCAAGGCGCTAATCGGACATGTTCTGTCTGCTTCTTTCAATTGATCCAAGTTCAAATTGGAGACGCCAATCGCCCGAATTTTTCCTTCTTCTTTCAGGCGTGAAAGTTCACCAACGGATTCCGCGATCGGCGTTTCACCATCGGGAAAATGGAGATAGTAAAGATCGACATAATCGGTGCCCAGTCTTTTCAGGCTCGCTTCAAGGGCCCGGCGCAAGTATTCAGGGCGGTTATTTTTCCTGACATTGCCGTTATCATCCCATTCATTCCCGCCTTTTGTAGCGATGATAAGCTCCTCACGCCTGGCACCGATTTCCCTTAGCACTTCTCCGATTAATTCTTCGGAACGGCCGTGGCCGTAGACGTCAGCTGTATCAATAAAATTGACACCGAGAGCGATCGCTTCTTTGACAAAATTTTTCCCTTCCGTTTCGCTTAAATCTTTATAATAATTGTGGCCGCCGACTTTATTGGTGCCGATGCCAATGACAGTAATGGACATGTCCGTTTTCTTTAAAGTTGTAAAGCGCATGATCTTATCACTCCTCAAATTGAGATTTTTCGAACCCGACCTGGTACGCTTGTTCAAATGACCGAGCTTTACAAAATTTACGTCCTGAATGGTTAGTCAAAATGATCCTTCTTATATATGCACACACCCACAAAATCAGGGACAATAGATGGCTTTTTCAAAGGGTTTCCTTTCAGATAAATGAACAAGCTTTACAAAATGGAGTTTTCCCGGACATCTGTTTCGTAAGCCAACAGCGCTCCTTCGTAGATGGCGCGTTTGGCATCGAGTTCGCCAGCAAGCCTCGCCCCGCCGATCACCGATACCTTAATGCCATGTTCCTTTAAAAGCTCCAGATTTTCTAAAGACACCGACTCTTGCCCACTCGCCAAGATCACCGTATCAGCAGGGATGAGTTGGAGGGTTGTTTCACCGTTTTCTAATTTTTTCTCAATGAGTACACCATCGGGTTGAATCGCCCGATAGGACAACTCACTGAAAAACTGTACACCGCTTTGCCTGAGATGCGAAAGAAGCGCCCACTTGGTCGTCTTGCCGAGGCCTTGCCCCATTTTTCCATGACGCCGAAGTAAAGTGATGGAATGCGCATTCTGTGCGAGCAAAAAGTGGGCCACATCGCAAGCTACACCGCCTGCGCCAATGATGACGACACGGGGACCTACCTGCTGCGGGTTACGAAAACTTTCCGCATAAGTCATCACATGTGGGCTGTCGATTCCCGGAATATCGGGAATCCGCGGTTTCACACCGGTTGCCACCACCACTTCTGCGAAACCTTCATGAAGCAACGCCTCCGATGAGGGAGCCGTCTGCAGCCGAATATCCACCCCTAAGCGGTCAAGTTCGTTTTTATAATAACGGAGTGTTTCATTAAATTCACCCTTGGTTGGCACGAGTCGGGCATAGTTCAACTGGCCGCCAAGCATGGCGCCGGCTTCAAAAAGCGTCACCGCCTCGCCTTTTTCAGATAAAGCCCTTGCCGCTTCGAGTCCGGCAGGTCCACCGCCGACCACGGCAACCTTTTTCGGGGTTTTAGCTTTGTGCATGACCCATTTATATTCCCTGCCCGCCCGGGGATTGACTAAACATGAAGCGGGTTTGCCTTCAAAAATATGGTCGAGGCAGGCTTGGTTACAGGCGATGCACGTATTGATGCGATGAAAATCCCCGGCCTGCGCTTTTTGTAATAGATATGGGTCGGCAAGAAACGGCCTGGCCATGGAAACGAGGTCACACGCACCTTTTTCAATGAGCAAGTTGGCTAACCGCGGGTCGTTAATGCGGTTGGAACCGATGATCGGAATATTGACATGTGGTTTAATCCGTTCACAAACAGCCATAAATCCTGCTCGTGGGACCATCATGGAAATGGTAGGCACTTGTGATTCATGCCAGCCGATTCCGATGTTTAAAACATCCGCCCCCATCATCTCCAGCGCTTGCGCCAGCTGTATGGTTTCGGCCTCTGTCGTGCTGTTCGGGATGAGGTCTGCCCCTGACATGCGGAAAATCACGGGGAAATCCGGGCCGACGCTTTTTTTCACAGCAGAAAGAACCGATAAGGCAAAACGCATCCGGTTTTCGAACGGACCGCCCCATTCGTCTTCGCGGTGATTTGTTACGGGCGAAAGAAATTGGTTAATAAGGTAGCCTTCCGAGCCCATGATTTCGACGGCATCAAAACCGACTTCGACCGCCCGTTCGGCGGCGATGCAATATTGGTCAATGAGTTCGTGTATCTCTTCGGACGTTAATTCCCGTGGGGTATGGCGATGAATCGGTGACTTGATTGCGGAAGGGGCAACTGATGAATAGCCGGTGAGTTCTGGCATGGAGTAGCGACCGGCATGAAACAATTGCGCCCCGATTTTTCCCCCGACATCGTGGACAGACGTTGTGATTTTTTTCATCACTTCAAGATCATGACTACGGTAAAAGCCGAGAAAATGAGGTCCGCCTTCACCCTCCGGTGCCACAGCAATGCCGCCTGTAATAATGAGGCCGGGGCCGCCAGCTTTGGCACGCTCTTTATAAAAAGTGGCCAGCGCCTCACCGCTTTGATCCACGCCCTCCAACCCGACATGCATCGACCCCATGATGACGCGATTTCGGAATGTCGTTCCGGCAAGTTGAATCGGTGATAAAAGTGTATCCAATCCCACAGCAGGCATCTCCTTTTCCTTATTTCACAAAAATGTTCTGACAAAAACACGGATTCCATATTCGTCAGCTTCTATGACAAAATTTCTTGTTTATACGCAATCTTTTTTTAAATGGTCTATATAATTTTTCTATTAAAGCCTATGAAAATCCTTTTTAAAAAAGGACAGGATTGGGAGAGTTTTCGACAGGGGCAAGGCTCGGGGGGTACACTATAACGCGTCAATTAAAAGGAGATTTTTTCTATGCTCTGTTCAAGGAAAGGATGCGAGGGGTTTCCATGTTAAAAAACCCCTGCTTGAGAGAGCAGGGGCCTGAAGCTTAGCGTTTAGCGATTTCTTCAAGAATAATTTTATTGACCATGGGCGGGTTGGCTTGTCCACGCGTTTTCTTCATCACTTCACCGACAAGGAAACCGAGCGCGCGATCTTTGCCGTTTTTATAATCAATGATTGATTGTTCGTTGGCGTCGAGAATCGGCAGGATGATTTCGCGCAGGGCACCTTCGTCGGAGATTTGCACCAACCCTTTTTCCTTGACGATTTGTTCTGGATCGCCGCCGTTTTTCATTAACTCTTTGAAAACTTTCTTAGCGATTTTTGATGAAATCGTGCCCTTTTCGATGAGGGCGATCAATTTCGCGAGCGCCTCTGGAGTCATTGGGATGTCCGTGATGTCCAAGTTTTCCGCGTTCAAATAGCCATTGACTTCACCCATGAGCCAGTTAGACGCTTGCTTGGCATCTGCACCTGCTGCGATGGTTGCTTCGAAAAAGTCGGCCATCGCTTTCACTTGGGTTAATACGTCCGCATCATATGCTGGCAGGCCGAGTTCGTTGATGTAACGCGCTTTCCGCGCATCGGGAAGTTCTGGAATCTGAGCGCGGACTTTTTCTTTCCAAGCGTCATCAATGTGCAACTTCACCAAATCCGGTTCCGGGAAGTAGCGGTAATCTTCGGATCCTTCTTTCACCCTCATTAAAATGGTTGTTTTGGTGGCTTCATCGAAACGGCGGGTTTCCTGTTGGATGATGCCGCCGGAAAGCAGCACGCGCGCTTGCCGTTCTTGTTCATATTCCAACCCTTTTTGCACGAAGCTAAAAGAGTTTAAGTTTTTCAATTCGGTTTTTGTTCCAAATTCTTCTTGGCCGTATGGACGGAGTGAAAGGTTCGCATCACAGCGGAGCGAGCCTTCTTCCATTTTACAATCGGAAACACCTGTATACTGCATGATTGCCTTTAATTTTTCCAAATAAGCATAAGCTTCTTCAGGCGTCCGGATATCGGGTTCGGAGACGATTTCAATCAACGGGGTGCCGACGCGGTTGAAGTCAACAAGCGAGCCGTCTTCCACGTGCGTCAGTTTCCCGGCGTCTTCTTCAAGGTGCAAGCGGGTGATGCCGATGCGTTTTTTCTTTCCGCCGACTTCAATTTCGATATACCCATTCCGGCCGATCGGCTGGTCATATTGCGAGATTTGATAGGCTTTCGGGTTATCGGGATAAAAGTAGTTTTTTCGGTCGAACTTCGTATCCGTTGCGATTTCGCAGTTCAAGGCCATCGCTGCCCTCATGGCAAATTCCACGGCTTCTTTATTTAAAACGGGCAAAACACCGGGATGTCCGAGACAAATCGGGCAAGTATGGGTGTTCGGCGGTGCGCCAAATTCGGTGGAACAGCCGCAAAAAATTTTCGATTTGGTTTTCAATTCGACATGGACTTCAAGGCCGATAATCGTTTCAAAATTCATGCGCGTCCCACCCCTTCCAAGTTTGGTCTTAAGTTGAGGTTCGCGGCTTGTTCATAGACATGGGCCGTGCGGTAAACCGTTTCCTCAGCAAAAGGTTTGCCAATGATTTGCAAGCCAACAGGTAGCCCGTCCGATAAACCGCAAGGCACGCTGATGGCCGGCACACCGGCGAGGTTGACAGGGATCGTTAAAATGTCATTCGCATACATCGTCAGCGGATCATCCATTTTTTCACCGATTTTAAAGGCGGTTGTCGGTGTTGTTGGGCCGATGACGACATCGTATTTTTCAAAGACCTTTTCAAAGTCGCGCTTGATGAGCGTGCGCACTTTTTGCGCTTTTTTATAATAGGCGTCATAATAGCCGGAACTTAAAGCGAATGTCCCAAGCATGATGCGGCGTTTGACTTCGGGGCCAAAGCCTTGGCTGCGCGATTTTTTGTACATATCCAGCAAGTTTTCAGCTTCGGCACGCACGCCGTAGCGAACGCCGTCAAAACGGGCTAGGTTCGCCGAAGCTTCTGAAGACGCTAAGAGATAGTAAGTCGCTAGCGCATATTTCGAATGCGGCAGAGATACTTCTTCAACAACGGCCCCCAGGGATTCAAGGGTGGACAGCGCTTTTTTGACGGCTTCTTTCACGCCTTCGGATATACCTTCGCCAAGGTATTCTTTCGGCACGGCGATTTTCAACCCTTTGACTTCACCCGTGAGCGCTTTGGTGAAGTCAGGCACATCGATGTCTGCGGATGTGGAATCATACGCGTCCAAGCCGCTGATCGCTGTCAGTAAGTGAGCGTTATCTTCAACGGTTCTCGTGAACGGCCCGATTTGGTCTAGGGAAGAGGCAAAAGCGACCAAACCGAAGCGGGACACGCGGCCGTATGTCGGTTTCATGCCGACGACGCCGCAAAAAGCAGCCGGTTGACGGATCGAGCCGCCGGTATCTGAGCCTAGGGCAAATGGCACCATGCCGCTTGCGACCGCTGCGGCAGAACCGCCAGATGAGCCGCCCGGAACACGCTCCAAATCCCACGGGTTTCGCGTGACTTGAAAACCGGAGTTTTCGTTCGATGACCCCATGGCGAACTCGTCCATGTTCAATTTGCCGATGATGACACCTTTTTGTTTTTTAATGCGGTCAACCACCGTCGCATCATGAAGCGGAATAAAATTTTCTAGAAATTTGCTCGCACAGGTCGTTCTTAAGCCTTTTGTTACGATATTATCTTTAATGCCGATGGGCATACCAAAAAGCGCTTCAGGCGCTTGACCTCTTTCATTATCAAGGTTTTTGGCCGTCTCTAAAGCGTCTTCTTCATTGAGCGTTAAAAATGCTTGGATGTGTTCATCCTGAGCCTGAATTTGGGCATATGCTTCTTTGACAAGATCCGTTACGGATAAATCTTTGTTATGTAGGCGTTCTTGCAAACTTTTATAACCTTCGTCGAAAAGTGACACGCGCTTCCCTCCTCGAGTATTAGCTTTCTATGATTTTCGGCACCTTGACTTGGCCGTCGCGTTGGTCGGGAGCGTTTTTCAATGCTTCCTCGCGGGAAATCGATTCCCGAACGATATCTTCACGCAAGACATTGGACATCTCAAGAACGTGTGTCGTCTCTTCGATGCCGTCCGTGTCCAGCTCGTTCAATTGTTCCGCAAAATCAATGATATCTGCCAGGTCTTTCGTAAAAGCGCCGATCTCTTCTTCTGAAAAACTTAACCGCGCAAGTTCCGCGACATGCTCCACTTGCGCCTTCGTAATTCGCGCCAAACCACTCACCTCCGAAATTCAATCAATAGTTAGATCATACCAAATCCCGCTTCAAGTTAAAAGTGGGACGATGGGGGTCAGTCCCCCATTACGCTAGTGTATGAAAGTAATATTACGAACATTTGTGCCCTTTGTTTTTTCTAATATTCGCGTTTAGCAATTGAACTCAGCCCATTCGTTGTTTTTGGGGGTCTAATTGTTCGAAAAGGCACTTTAGTTCTTTAGTGCATTGGGGGACTGACCCCCAATAATACTTTGCATGAGGTGGGACAGGGGTTGTTGGAAGGGCCAGTCGCTTTGGGCGGGGTCTTCGAAACGCACGGGTGGCCTGCTTTTGGCGAGCCGTTCCAATTTCTCTAGAGAAGGGCTGGCCAGGGGGCGGGAGGCCGGGCGCCTGATTACCACGTTTCGTTTGGCAAGGGATTGCAGGCGATCTCGGTGGACAACCCATTTTATGACAGCGGCGGCGATATGTTTGCAGTAGTCAGCGCTGTCCGGGCACGTGCATGTAAAGAAGCATTGATCGATCCGCGGTAGCCCTCCAGTCGCTCCATCTTCAAAAAAGGCATTGACTTGATAGAGATGACTGCCTTGAACATCTGCTGTAAACCCAAAGGCTTTTTGTGTTAAATTTTCCACACAACCGTTCAAGTATAAGGTTTCTGCTTTCGCTTTGCGCCGCCGGTCGACCCGCGATAAAAATTTCTTTAACCATGCCCGATTGTCTTTATCTCTGACTAAAGTTGAGAGATCGGCCATTATG
Source organism: Tuberibacillus calidus DSM 17572 (assembly GCF_000430685.1). GTDB lineage: Bacteria > Bacillota > Bacilli > Bacillales > Sporolactobacillaceae > Tuberibacillus > Tuberibacillus calidus. Next base: position 10,664 of record NZ_AUMM01000021.1, read on the forward strand.
CCAACACCTTCTCCCTAAGACGAATTAAATTATACACATCCCGATCGTCCATCTCTGTAATCCAAGCATCCCCGCTGCCAATAATCCGGTCAGCCAACCCTTTTTTCTGTTCAATCAGATCATCAATCCGTTTTTCCAAAGTGCCTTCAGCGATTAGCTTATAGACATGAACATTCCGGCGCTGGCCAATCCGGTACGTGCGGTCCGTTGCTTGCTCCTCAACAGCCGGATTCCACCAACGGTCATAGTGTATGACATGATTGGCGTTCGTCAAATTCAAACCAAACCCGCCAGCCCTTAACGATAAAATGAACACCGCTTCCCTTGTTTCATTTTGAAACGCTTTGATCATCTCATCCCGCTTTTTCATCGGAACGGCCCCGTTTAAAAAGTAGATCGCGCAACCTGGAAATCGGTGCTGTATCTCTTTAATCAATAACTCACCCATTTTCACATATTGTGTGAAAACAAGGGCTCTTTCGTGATCATCCACAATCGGTTGAAGCAATTGCAAAAACCGCTCCATTTTTCCGGACGTTCTCCCGATAACGTTTTTTCCCGCTAATAGCTCCGGATGGTTGCACACTTGTTTCAGCTTGGTCAAAGCCGACAAAATTAACCCTTTTCTTTGGATCCCTGTCGCCCCACTCATCTGTTCCATTAAACGGTCCACAATCGATTGATAAAGGGAGGCCTGTTCCTCTTTTAAATGGCAATAGATTTTTAACTCATCTTTTTCCGGCAAATCACGGATAATGCGTTTATCTGTTTTTTCACGGCGGAGTAAAAACGGGCGAATCAATTTTTGTAACAACTCGGCCTTCGCCTCATCCCGCCTCGCTTCAATCGGGGTGATAAATTCCCGACGGAAGGCGGTCAAAGAACCAAGATAGCCCGGATTCAAAAAGTCCATGATTGACCAAAGTTCTTCCAATCGGTTTTCAATCGGGGTTCCGGTCAGGGCCAATCTATGTTCCGCCTTAAATCGTCTTAATTGTTGGCTCTTTTTGGCCATCGGGTTTTTAATCGCTTGGGCTTCATCTAAAATCAGCGATGACCAAACGACCTCACGCATCCAATCCGCATCTTTCACCATCAAGTTATAGCTTGTGATGACAACATCCATATCCTTTGCTTTTTTCTGAAAATCGTCTTGATTCAGACGTTCCTGTCCGTGATGGATATACACGCGCAAAGACGGCGCAAAGGTTTGGAGTTCCCTGGCCCAGTTGCCAATGACGGATGTTGGGCAAACGATTAACGCGGGATACTCCGATTTTTCTTCCTTTTCCTTTAAAAGATAAGCAATCGTTTGAATCGTTTTTCCAAGCCCCATATCATCGGCTAAGCAACCGCCCACACCCATTTTGCGAAGGTGAGTCAGCCAAGTGTACCCTCGTTTTTGATATGGCCTGAGCTTGCCTTGCAGCCCATCGGGTTCGTCTAAGTTATAATTGGGCTTTGTGACGATCGATTCGAGAAAAGCCGCGACATTTGGTGCCATCTTGACCGCCACTGCATCGTTTTCCTTTTGAGATAAGGATAGACGGAGCGCATCGGAAAACGTTGCCTTCTTTTTTAACGTCGTTTGTGAAGCCCGAATGGCGGCGTACATGGCATTCAGTTGGTCCAAGGGCAATTCGACCCACTCATCACCGCGGCGTAAAAAGCGTTGCTGCTCACGTACGAGTTTTTCGAATTCCTTCGCACTTATGTCATACTCACCAAGGGACAGGCGCCAGTTAAAATCGATAATGGCATCAAACGAGAAAACTCCGCTTGATGCGCCGACCGAAACTTGCATTGTTGCCTTTTGCTTCCTGCGATCTTTAATTTTTAACCACTCCGGAAACAGGCAAAGGATGCCGCGGTCAGCCAACTCATCGCGGCGGCTATAAATGCCCAAGACCTCGTCCGTCGAGAGTCTCGTCGCGTATACAGCCAATTCCCGTAATTTCGGGTTTAATGTTTTGATAAATTGAAGCCGTTCATCGCTCCAATCTTTCCACTGCGGCTTGCGTTTCGTAAATTCGCCTAAAGCCAACCGCTCTTTGTCACCAGTGAGGACATTCTCCGCATCGATGATGAGATCGACTTCCCAAATTCCACCGGGATAGAAAGGCTCAGCTCGGTCCAACGGCTCAAAGCGCAATCCCATCGAAAGCGGTTCAATGTTGTCCACAATGTATGAAGCTTTAAAGGACGAAAGCCCCTGATCGTACACCGTGGGGGTCCAGTTTCCGGAAAACGCGCGGATCTCTTCTTTTAGCATGAGATACTCCTCGCGCACCGCCGGATCCTTCGTCCATTGATAAAAATCACCCGAACCGTTCACTAAAAAATAAAACCATTCGGCCCAGTCGCTGTCAAAAAAGTGTTGGTTCGGCCAATCCGCCATCTCCAATTGCAAGGCTGTACGGAATTTTTGCCGAATGATTTTGTCCGCCCATGTATCAATGAGTGCAGCCATCCATGTGTTTAATGATTGTTGTGCAATCACTTCAGGGGCTAATACTTCTTCAGGAATATGGTGAAGCCAGTTGGCAATCAGCCCGGTTTCTTCCAATAAAGATTTGTCCAACAGCCAGTGCGCGCCGATCATGGTCATTTCACCTTTTTCAATCAACAGAAGATCCGGGCGATAATGACCATTTTCAATTAATATCTTGCAGGCTTGGGCAATCTCCTTAAAAAACCGAATCGACGGCCCCGCCCAAAACCATGGCGCTAATTCTTTTATATGGTGCTCATCCAATAGCACATCGAAAAAGGTTTCCATAGGGATGAAAACCCCGTCCGTTTTATAGGTGCCGTTTTCTTTCTCCATCGTCAATGTTCCGTACCAAAGCTTACCGTCTTGAATTAGCTGCTGGAAAAACGTGCTTATAGCAAGATAACTTGTCAGCTCGCTGTTTATTTTTCGGGCAAAGGAGCCATTGACATTGGTCGCCCACAAAAAGAATGCCGTTTGGCCGTCATCCTGAACGACAAAGGCTGCATTCAGTTGTTGATTCATGGCAGACACTCCATCCACACTGACAGCTTTTTCTCTCATTCGTTCTTTGTTGTTATATTAAAAAACTTACCGATTGGCACGCTTAGTAAATGCGAAAAACAGAAGCTGCGCGATCCTTAACCTTTATTCAGAATCATTGCAACGGTTTCGCCTGACTATTGTTATGCTGATAGACCGTCAAAGGAAACCGTACCTCGTAAATTTGTCAGTCTGAATGATTTTTAGCCGGTTAAGGCCAGCCAATGCGATTTATTGAATGAGCCGGATGCTATTTTATCATAACATCGGCCTAAACACCTTCTTTTTATCATATCACAAAATGGATGGAATGCCTATGGCACTTGCCCCGGAAATACAATACCGTTTAAAGTTAACTGGTTAAAGGAATGAGTCTTGCCACATCGTGTGGCTGCCATTTTTTATGGACATGCTTTTTAACAAAGATGAGCTTTGGGTCCGCTTCAATTTCATCATAATAGCCGTTTTGATACACTTTAGTTACTAACGTGGCGTGGTATCGACCATAAAAAACAATATCTCCCACTCGCGGTTGTAAGCTGTCTTTAACCAGAAAGCCGTTTCCCTGAGCATAATCATAGACATTGCGCACGCGTCTAAAGAAATAAGGTGTTTCGGGTGTATTGCCGCCGTTTTCGGTATTATAATGCTTGGGGTGCCGTTTGAAATCAGCGGTTAATAAGTCAGCTAAACGGATGCCAGCCTTCGCATAGGCGATCCGCGGGACATCAATGCATACAATGAAGCCCATTTTTCCACCGATATTTCCATAGCCGCCTTTTAGGGGATCATAGAGAACACCGACGAGTCGATTCGCCGCTTGGACAATATCTTGGGCGTTGGGGACCCCGTCACCATCGGCATCCGGGTCTTTGAGATTTGGAATGCCATCGCCATCCACATCATCGGTCGTGAACTCACCAACACCGGCTTCAGCATTCGCTTTAGCGGAGCCATGGTAGCCGTGAAAAAGCACGAGATAACCACATACACCCCCGCTGAAGACAATCACCATTAATACCGCAACCAAAACTCGCATCGACCACTTACTCATGACTAACACCCTATTCTATTATTCTAGTTTAACCAAAAAAATTTCGTTCATTCATCCAGAGTAAAGGATGAATTAGCTTCTCCTATGTAATGCATTAATAAATCCCAGCACACCCCGCGGCACACGGCGTGCAACCAAAAAGACTATTGTCTCTAGTTTTTAAGATAAAAAAACGGCAAAGTTAAAACATTATAGTCCATATTTATTAGACGATAAAATGGCTGTAGCGGTTTCGGAAAATAGCACTTTTTTTGGAATGTTGTGGAAAGCAAATAGTGAGGAAATATTAAAGGGTGTTCTACTGAATGGTGGATGCTAAGCAAAAACGAGCACAGGCGGCTTTTCGTCCGTTGAATGATGGCTTGGACATTCAGTTAAAGCTTGTATACCCAAGCTTTTAACAGCCTAACCCCTTAGAGCAGTACAGATTTCTATATTGAAAAAGACCCGCCTGAAGTCGGCAGGTCTTTTGAATCCTATTAGAATTTTTCCGTATAGGTTTTGGCTTCGAGGAAGTTTTGCAGATAGTCTGGGCCGCCGGCTTTGGCATCCGTACCGGACATTTTGAATCCGCCAAACGGTTGGTACCCGACGACCGAACCCGTGCAACCGCGGTTGACATAGAGGTTTCCGACTTCAAAATCGCGGCGGCAACGGGCAATATGCTCGCGATCGTTGGAAATGATCGAACCTGTTAAAGCATACTCAGTGTTATTGGCAATTTCGAGCATTTCGTCAAAGCTTTCTGCTTTGCAGAAGGCAACGACCGGTCCGAAAATTTCCTCTTGCATGAGGCGGTCATTCGGTTTCAAATCAGCAAAAATGGTCGGTTCAACAAAGAAGCCTTTCGAATCATCATAACCGCCACCGCATACGAGACGGCCTTCGTTTTTCCCAATTTCAATATATTCCGCAATTTTGTCAAACGCTCCTTTGTCAATGACCGGGCCCATGTAGTTGCCGTCTTTCGGTTCACCAACGCTTAAAGCTTTAGCCAACTCAACGGTTTTCGCTAAAAGTTCATCGTAAACGTCGGCGTGGGCAACAACGCGGGAGCAAGCGGAACATTTTTGGCCCGCATAGCCGTAAGCGGCACCGACAATATCCCGGGCAGCTTGGTCGAGGTCCACACCTTTATCAACAAGAATCGTATCCTTACCGCCCATTTCCGCAACGACCCGTTTCAACCAAATTTGTCCTGGTTGAACTTTCGCGGCGCGTTCATAAATTCGCGTGCCGACTTCACGGGAACCTGTGAAGCTGACAAAGCGGGTTTTCGGATGATCGACAAGATAATCGCCGACTTCTGCACCGCTACCTGGAATGTAGTTGACAACGCCTGGTGGCATGCCGGCTTCTTCAAGCACTTCCATGAATTTCGCAGCGATGACAGGCGTGTTGCTAGCCGGTTTTAACAATACCGTATTCCCCGTCACGGCAGCGGAAACAGTCATCCCACACATGATAGCCAGCGGGAAGTTCCACGGTGGAATGACAACGCCAACGCCCATAGGTTGATAGAACAATTCATTGTGATCGCCGGGTTCAGCAAGCATTTCTTGAGGCTTGCTTAAACGGATCATTTGGCGCGCATAATATTCCATAAAGTCGATCGCTTCGGAAACATCGCCATCAGCTTCCGCCCATGGCTTACCAGCTTCGTACACCATCCATGCCGAAAATTCATGCTTGCGGCGACGCACAATGGCAGCAGCGCGGATTAAAATATCGGCGCGATCGCGAGCATCCCAAGTTCTCCAAGTTTTGAACGTTTCAAGAGCTACTTGCATCGCTTTTTCGGCTAATTCCTTATTAGCTTTCGATACGGTACCAATGACTTGATCCTTTTTTGCAGGGTTAATGGAGACGATTTTTTCCTCAGTGGTAATGCGCTCGCCGCCGATAATTAAATCATAGTGTTTCCCGAGTTCGGATTCGACAAGCTTCTGAGCTTCTTGTATCGCTTTTTTGTTTTCCTCTTTGGAAAAATCCAAAGTTGGTTCATGTTTATATGGAATCATCCTTTACCCTCCTTGTAAGCGTTATCATAAGATTAATACAATATGATTTATGTTTCTATAAAACATAAAACTCTCATATATTAAGTATAGCCTATTTTCTCATCACGTTCAATTTATCGGGATTTTTACCCCATTCATAGAAAACATGACAAATAACGGGGTTTTGCCGCATGAAGGCTGACTTGTTTGACGACATATTCCATATTGTGGATTTTGCAAAAGCATTCTGAGCATGACTAACATTGATTCAGTTTTATTGGCGAATTTCGTCCTCAATTCGAGAGAGCAGAATTTTGCTTCGGATGTTCATACAACTTAAAGCTTTTGGACCTGTATTTTTAAAGGGGGCTAACCCTGCCATATGGGTTAAGCCCCCTTACGAATGAATGTCCTCTTATTTATACAATCTGTAAACGTGGACAAAAGGATGATCCATGTCCGGGGTTTTGACGACAATCGCTTCCGGTTGCTCGACGGAATTGATGTAGACCTGAACAGGAATATGTTGTGAAAAAGGAAATTGGCTATCAAGTAGGGCCGCAACATAATTGGTAAAAGAAATAACCTCGGTTGTATCGAAGAAACGGATGTTGATCGTAAACGTTAATTCGCTTAATTCATGATTCCGGTAAAAACCTTTTCCGACCACGCCGATCGCATTTGGAAAATAATTTTCCACATCTTCTTTAAATTTGTCGAATTTGTCGCTATCCCCTTTGTAATTTTTCGTTGCTACAGATGACGGAAACAACACGTATCGTTCGGCGACGGGATCCCATTTTCCAATATGGGATTGGCCGGCATCCACAACCGTTTTAGCATAGAAATGGCCAGGTATATACGAGCCAGGTGGGGATTCAATGTAAAGGGCGATGACGATTGGGACATTTTCCAGTCCCTTGATGTTTCTTACCCGCTGTAATACTTTTTCTGCATATAATTTTCCCTGAGCCTTCACTTTTTCCTGATCTAAAACGACGTCGGCGGTATAGGTTTTGCCGTCTTTTTTATTATATAAGCTGTCGGTATAAACCGAATTGACCGAAACGGCCAAGGAAATGCCGCCGAGTTTATAGGGATCGACGGATTTCAAATAATCTTGTTCATGAATATAACTTAAAATTTTGGGGGCATCAGCCGCCTGTTCACCAAGGTCTTTACCTTTGCCGAGGGGCGGGTTCAAGCCATTGGGATAGGCTTTGCTTTTCCGGGCAAGCATCTGATCAATTTCTTTTGGACTGATATATTTTCCATTTTGAAAATAATACGAGTCCGGGTCAAAAGTCGCCTTCGACAATCGCATGAGTCCGGTTTCGATTTCATCAATATCCACGCGATTATCGACCCCGTATTGAATGTAGCCGCGCGTCTCACTTTGTTTGTTTGTATGATAAATCCGGTATTCTTTATCGTTTTCCTGCGGGACAACGGTGACATTATCTGACCCTTTTTCGGGATTTTTAATAATTTTTTGATTTTCGTTGTTCCCGGACCATGGAGGTTGGCAAGCGGTTAACGCAAAAAGCGCGATCCCTGCCAATAACCCTGTAAACCACTTTCTCAAAATGCCCACTCCTCATGTATTTAAAGCTTCCATAAAACGAGCTTCATCCCAAATTTCGATGCCGAGCGCTTCGGCTTTGGTCAGCTTGGAACCCGCATCTTCTCCGGCGATGACGAGGTCGGTTTTCTTGCTGACGCTGCCTGTCACTTTGCCGCCAAGCTTTTCGATGGCGCTTCGGGCTTCATCCCTGGACATCGCCGAAAGCTTACCGGTCAAGACAACGGTTTTCCCGTTAAACGGCGAATCAGCCGCATTCGCTTCTTGGGTTGTCCCACCCGTGTAAGTCATATTGAGCCCGTAACTTTTCAATTCGCCGATCAACGCGCGCACGTCCGGACTGGAAAAATACGTGCGGATGGAATCCGCCATTTTATCACCGATTTCTTCAACGCTGAGCAGTTCTTCGGTTGTTGCCGCCATGAGCCGGTCAATTGTTCCGAATGCTTGCGCCAAAGTTTTTGCGGCTTTGGCACCGATATAGCGAATGCCAAGGCCAAACAGCAAGCGCTCCAAAGAATTTTTCTTCGACTCGGCGATGGCGGAAAGCAAATTACGAACCGACTTATCACCCATGCGTTCCAGCTTTATCAAGTCGTCATAAGTGAGTGCATAGATGTCGGCGACATCTTGAACTAAATCATTTTTAAACAATTGTTTAATGACTTTCTCACCGAGCCCATCGATGTTCATCGCATTGCGCGAAACAAAATGAATGAGCCCTTCTTGAATTTGCGCCGGGCATTTCGGATTGATGCACCGTAGAGCGGCTTCGCCTTCAATGCGCACTAAGTCGCTTCCGCAATCGGGACACTGTTCAGGCATCCGAAACGGGACTTCCCTTCCGGTGCGGCGTTCCTTGAGTACGCGAACGACCTCTGGGATAATGTCGCCGGCTTTGTGAATGACGACTTGATCGCCGATGCGGATGTCTTTTTCACGAATATAATCTTCGTTATGCAGGGTAGCTCGTCCGACGGTCGTTCCGGCAACCTGAACGGGGGTCAATACCGCCGTAGGCGTAATCGCACCGGTCCGGCCGACGGTAAGGGCGATGCCTTCAACGGTCGTCACAACTTCTTCCGCTGGGAATTTATAAGCGATAGCCCAGCGCGGACTTTTTGCCGTAAAGCCGAGCATCCTTTGCTGTTCCAGTGAATCGACTTTAATGACGATACCGTCAATGTCATAAGGGAGTTCCGGGCGCTTTTCCGTCCAATAGGCAATAAAATCGAGCACTTTTTGCAGTGAATCGCAGCGACGCCATTCCGGGTTCGTTTTAAGCCCCAAGGATTGAATCCATTCGAGCCCATCGCTATGGCGGCGTAGTTCCTTGCCATCGGTCGAACCGATTTGATAGAGAAAAACATCCAGCTTGCGGTCTGCGGCTATTTTCGGATCCAGTTGTCTTAATGAACCGCTGGCCGCATTGCGGGGATTGGCAAACAATGGTTCGCCGGCTTCAGCCCGCCGTTTGTTCAAGCGCTCAAAAGAGGCCCTCGGCATATACGCTTCCCCGCGCACTTCGAGATTCACCGGTTGTTTCAGCTTAAGAGGAACAGAACGGATCGTTTTAATATTTTGCGTAATATCTTCACCAGTTGTTCCATCACCACGGGTAGCTCCGAGGACGAGCTGTCCATTTTCATAAGTAAGGCTGACGGCCAAACCATCAATTTTTAATTCGGCGACGTAAGTCACTTTTTGATCGCCGACGCCTTGGCGGACGCGCCGGTCAAAATCACGCAGGTCCGCCTCGTCAAAGGCATTGCCCAAGCTCAACATCGGGGTTTTGTGAATGACCTTTTGGAACGCTTTTAACGGCTCAGCCCCGACGCGTTGTGTAGGAGAATCTGGCGTGATCAATTCCGGGTGGGCCGCCTCAATGTCAATTAATTCTTTCATCAACCGGTCGTATTCACTGTCAGGTACGCTTGGGTTATCGAGCACGTAATACTCGTAATTATATTGGTCAAGGAGCTCTCTTAACTGGTGCACGCGATCCATGATCGATTTGTCCAAATGGTTCGCCTCCTTATTTGGCTTTCTCTATTGGGGCAAACGAAGCGAGCACCCGTTTGATGCCGATCGGTTTTGGGAAAGCGATGTCGAGTTCGAGGGAATTACCTTCCCCCTTCATGGCGACAACCGTCCCTTCGCCCCATTTTTTATGAATCAATCGATCACCGACGGACCATTCGGTTTCGACATTGACATTTTTCTTTAATATCGGAGGTCGGACGGAAGTAGACGGCGCATTAAATCTCCCGCCAAAACGCGGGTTTTCTCCTCCAACCCTTTTGATGAGATGTTCGGGAATTTCTTCTATGAATCGGGATTCCCGGTTCATGTTGGTGTTCCCGTAAAGCGTCCGCATTTGGGCGTTGGTGAGATAAAGCTTCTTTTCCGCTCGGGTAATGCCGACGTAAGCAAGGCGGCGCTCTTCCGCCATTTCTTCTTCATCAGACAGCGCCCGAAAATGCGGAAACACGCTTTCCTCCATGCCGGCGATAAAGACGATGGGAAACTCCAACCCTTTTGCCGAGTGAAGCGTCATGAGAGTGACGCCTTCACCTGTAGGAGCCGCCGTTTCTTCATCGGTGCCATAATCGCTATCCAGCGCAAGCTCTGTTAAAAAGGCGATGAGGCTTTTATCATCGTTGCTTTCCTCAAACTCTTTCGTTACCGATAAAAATTCTTCCAAGTTTTCTAATCGGCTTTGGGCTTCCAAAGTCTTTTCATTAACAAGTTCTGCTCGGTAACCGGACTTGTCCAACACTTCTTCAACCAATTCCGTGACAGAAAGATATTCTTGCATCTTCGACCAATTGAAAATCAGTTCGCTAAACGCGGTTAAAGCTTTGGCGGCTTTGGCCGCAACGCCAGTTTCTTCGATTTCCTTAACCGCTTGCATGAGCGACAAGTCATGCCTCAACGCATAATCCGCCAGGCGATCGAGTGAAGAAGCGCCGATACCGCGTTTCGGAACATTTGCCACTCGGGCAAAACTTAAGTCATCATTGGGGTTGGCGACAAGCCGCAAATACGCCAGCAAATCTTTAATTTCTTTTCGCTCATAGAATTTGATGCCGCCAACCATCCGGTAGGGAATGTTGGCTTTGATCAGCATCTCTTCTAGCACCCGGGATTGGGCGTTTGTCCGATATAAAACGGCGATATCGTTGTAACTTGCGCCATTGTTTTTCCATTCATTGATTTTCCCGGCAATGAAACGTCCTTCATCATGTTCATTATCGGCGCGGTAATACTCAATGTCCGATCCTTCGGCATTCTCCGTCCATAACACTTTCGGCTTGCGGTTCGGGTTGTTTTCGATCACCGCATTGGCAGCTTCGAGAATTTTTTTCGTCGAGCGGTAATTTTGCTCCAATAAAATCACTTTGGCGTCCGGATAATCTTTTTCAAAGTCGAGGATATTTTGAATATCCGCCCCTCTCCAGCGGTAAATCGATTGATCCGAATCGCCGACGACGCAAAGATTCTTAAAGCGTCCGGCCAAAAGATTGACAAGGGTATATTGCGCATGGTTCGTATCTTGGTATTCATCAACATGAATATATTGGAATTTGCGGCGATAGTAATCCAGTGCTTCAGGAACGCGGCGAAACAGGTGAATGGTCGTCATGATCAGATCATCAAAATCAAGCGAGTGGTTTTTGAGGAGTCTTTTTTCATATTCCGCATAAACATCGCGGACAATTTCCTCATAAGGCCCACGAGCGGTTTTGGCATAGGCACTGGCGTCTTTTAACTCGTTTTTGGCTGTGCTGATCGTCCCAAGAATGGCCCGTGGTGTAAATTTTTTTGCATCGATATTGAGATCTTTTAAAATTTGCTTCATCACCGACAGCTGGTCCGTGGCATCGAGAATGGTAAAGTTTTTGCTGATGCCGATTCGGTCAATGTCGCGGCGAAGAATGCGCACACACATCGAGTGAAACGTCGAGACCCATAAATCTTCAGCAAGCGGACCCGTAAGTTTTGCCAACCGCTCCTTCATTTCCTTTGCGGCCTTGTTCGTAAAGGTGATCGCCAAAATATTCCACGGAGCGACTTCTTTTTCGAGCATTAAATAGGCAATGCGGTGGGTTAACACCCGCGTTTTGCCGCTTCCCGCACCAGCCATGATTAATAGCGGGCCTTCCGTATGTTTGACTGCTTGTTTTTGTTCGGGGTTTAGTCCGTTCAATAAGTTTTCCGCTAAATCTTGCAAAATGTCCGCCCCCTACTGTTTTTTCATGCTTTTTACCGCTTGAACGGTTTGAAGCGCCGCCTCAAGATTTTCGTAAACCGCGTTGCCAACGACGATCGTATCGGCATATTCGGCCATTTGCTCAGCTTTCTCTGGACTGTCAATGCCGCCACCATAAAAAAGACGGGTTTTCTCGAGTCCCTTTCTTGCCGCCCGGACCATTTCCAAGTCGCCATAAGCGCCGCTGTATTCTAAGTAAAAAATGGGTAGCCGGAACATGCGCTCAGCCATCATGGCATATGCCTCAACATCCTCGGCATCAAGTGTCGTACGCGCTTCGGTGAGACGTGCGGCTTTCGCATTCGGATTGAGAATGCAGTAGCCCTCCGCAATGATCTCATCCCAATTCATCGTTCTCCCAAACATTTTCACAGCCTCATGATGGCGTTTCACAATCCAGTCAACTTTTTCCGAATTTAATACCGTCGGGATTAAATAAAAATCAAAGCCAGGGGTGACCGCTTCGAGCGCGGAGATTTCCAAGGCGCAATCAATCGCGTATCGGCGCACACGGCTTAAAAGCGACAGCGTATTGTCCAGCGTGACACCATCGGTTCCGCCGACGATGACCGCATCTGTCCCCGATTCGCAAACTTTCTCCAAATCGCGGTCACTCAGTTCTTTATTTGGATCCAATTTAAAGACGTGTTGCCACGTTCGATATGCATTCATAAATAAAAATCCTCCCAGAATACTCTAGAAGGATTTTACCATAAATTCAATTGCTTTTCCGCAATTGACCTAGTCCTTATTCTTTGGCTTCTTGTTTTTCTGACTCCATTATTCTTTCAAGTGTCATTTTATAGCTGTCATTGCCGAAGTTTATGCAGCGCTTCACCCTGGAGATGGTCGCGGCACTTGCTCCTGTTTCTTTTTCAATGCGCTGATACGTATAGCCTTGAAGAAGCATGCGAGCAACCGCATAGCGCTGCGAAATGGACTGTATTTCTCCCATCGTGCAGAGATCATCGAAAAATCGATAACATTCTTCGAGATCTCTCAGTGATAAAATAGCTTTAAATAGCTGATCAAGTGATTCGCCGCGCAATTTATCAATCTGCATGACTCATTTTCCCCCTCAATCGATCTTTACGGCACCATTTAAACCTTGCTTGGCGTCAATGATGTTAATCCATGTTTTTCCGGGAACGAATTTGACGGGTTGCCCGTCTTTATAAGGCAGGATGCGATCATGGACGTTTTTCCATTCGACAACTTGCCATTTCCCTTTTTGAAATAAGTAGGCCGGCCCTCCCGAATCTAAATCAATTTCCCGGCGGTAACCGTCGATGAAACGATGGTTGGCGCTGACAATGAAAACATTCGCTGCAGTTAAAGGCGTCCCTGTTTCCCTGTCTTTTGCTTGTTCCCCATTAATCTTCCGATAGAACAGACCGTCATCTGGGTTGTAAACATAGCTCACGACATTGTCCTTAGCGTAAGTGACGGTGACCTGCTCCATCGGTTCACCGGGAATGGTTGATAATTCATCTTGAGTTAAAAATGGCAAAGGTTCGACATTCTGCGTTAGCTTATAGCCCTTTTCCTTCTCTCCTTTCAGGATATTTTCGTACGGGATGTAGGAATTGTGCGGAGCCTTTCGAAACTTTACCCGTTTAAATAACGTTCCGTCATAATACAGACCCTGAATGTAATCGGTTACACCCGATTCCAAGATGGTTTTCGCTTGCGGGCTCCAGCCATGTGCGATATAAATCGCGCCATACCCGTTATTTAATTCAATGAAATAGGGTCTTGCACTTCGGACCGGACCGATGATTTCCGGTGTTTCACTTTGAAAAAGGGCTAAAAATCGGGTAATGGGTCCCTCGGCCAGCACTTCATAAACGATATCCGCTTTATGCAAGCCTGATTGCGGCCGGGCAAGGCTGAAGTTATTCACCATGACGCCAATCACTCGGCGGTTGATGACACCATCTTCAGCTGGCAGGCCGGTCAACGGATACGTCACCGTCGGTTCTTCCTTTTTCGGCTGGGCAACCGCCGGTGTGTGTTCCGTTTTCGTCGGCTTTTTTTCCACTTCTTTTGGTTTCGTGGTACAAGCCCCAGCCACCATCAAAATCGCTAAAAACACCCCTAATAATCCCAAAAATTTTTTCATTTTATCCCTCAACTTTCATATGATTGGTTTGAGCCTTTTTCCCAACCATGGGCTTGATCAGTTTTGACCGATGACTGACCTCTATCATGAAAGTCTAGATTTCAGCTGGAACAAGAACTTCCCGTTTCATGACATCGACAACTCCCATTGGTGTCAATCGAATATACGGTAGATGAAGCGCCGAAAGGAATAATAAAGAATAAATTGGATCGCTAAACGGATAGCCGCATTCCCGAAGCGCTTTTGTAAAGGTGGCTTCCTGATCCATCAATATTTCCATTGGTTGGTCAGACACGGATCCGGCAATCGGAAGCGGGAGTTCCGCTTCGATTTGGCCATCTTCCACCAATACAAGACCACCGCCGATGCTTTTCATCCGTTTAAAAGCGCAAATCATATCGCTTGAATGTGTACCGATCACAATAATGTCACCCGTCGAGGAATAACTGCTGGCTAAGCCGCCGAGCCTTCGGGCAAACCCTTTTAATCGCGATACGGCTCTCCAACGGCCCCCGCGGTCAATTAAAGCAACCGTCATGATATCCGGATCGGATCCATTATAGGTGAACGGCTTGGTAATCACCGCGTTGACCATTTCAATGCCAAGGGATGTATTCACCTTCAACATGTCTTCAGTAAGATCCCAATCCAGATGGCATTCACCTAAAGCTTCTTTTAATGAAAATGACGGTTCGGGGTACATGACGATGCCATCCCGTTTTACCCATTGGCCTTTCGCCAAGACACTGGAAGGTGTCGGTTGGTCTTTTGCTTCTAATATATTTATATGAGCGATACGGCCAGGAGCAATTTCTCCAATTAAATGTTGCCATCCATAATGCCGGGCGGGATTGACGGTCGCCATCATATATGCGTCTTCAATCGGCACGCCTTGTTCAATCGCAATAGCGATCGTTCGGTCCATGATCCCTTGTTTATAGAAGTTAGGTGTCGCCCCGTCGGTTGTCATATAGACCCGTTCAAAGTGGCGAAGCCCGCGTTCAAGCAATTCTTTTAAAATAACCGGCAAATCCGGGCGAATCGATGAATACCGTAAAGAGGTGGAAAGTCCAAGCGTGATCCGCCGCCAAGCTTCCTCGCCGGTCATCGCTTCATGATCACAGTCCACGCCAAGAAGCATCATCTGTGTCAACGTTTTTTCCGAAGCCCCAGGCAGATGGCCCTCAATGGGTTTTCCTGTTGCCTTCGTTTCTAGCATCCATTCAAGAATGGCATCATCGCCGTGGAGAACTTGCGGCCAACTCGTCAATTCTCCGCCTTGCACGACTAATGGATGGCTGAGCCATTTTTTAATGCGTTCTGTTGTAAAAGGCTCTGTACGAAGTGCTGTTTGTGCGTCATACCGGCACCACCAAAGCTGGGTGACTGGCTCCTCATTCAATTTTTCCATAAAGGCAAACGATTCTTCGTCGTTTAAATGTATGAAAAGCGGTAGGTTATCCGATATAAGCGTCGTCGTTCCACGCCCCGCGGCATAGGCCGCCAGTGTGTGCGGATTATAGAGTTGAAAGGGATGAGCGTGGGGTTCGATATATCCTGGCACAACATATTTTCCTGAACAATCAACGATTTCCGTTTCAGTAAGGCCAAGGGCATCTGGCAGGCGTTCGCCAACATAAACAATGCGGTCGCCATCGATCCAAATGTGTGCGGTCATCCATTTTTTTAGCGAGGTATTTAAGTAATAAGCATATTTCAATATACGGGTCGGCGGAATTTTTCCACCCGCAACGGCCGCATGATGTCTGACCGCCTCTTGGCCCCATGGTTGAAAGAAACTCAAGTCCCATCCTCCCCCTTTTACGGAAACGTCAAGAAACTTTGGTATTCATACATACTTTCGCACATTAAAGCGTGAATGTCAATAATAAGGAGTAAAAGAGTGGTACATGATGGATTTTAGTTGTTGATTTTGAAACTAAAAATTTTATTAATGCGGTCGCATCTTAAATCCCCAATATCTGGTTGCTGCGCGAGGTTTTGAACGCCCTTGAACCGAAAAACCTCGCGATTCCGCATTTTGCGCAAGATTTTCGCGTGCTGGAGGCCTAAAAATCTCGCGTAAAGGCCGCGGGAACCCTGAATCACGCCCGATATCTCCTAATATCTGGATGTTGTGCACGATTTTTATTGTTTCTCGATAATCGAGTAGGAGAGGGTGACTAACCCCCGACCTCTCACACCACCGTACGTACAGTTCTGTATACGGCGGTTCTATTTAAGTCCAACGCATCGTTTGATATCGATTGAATAGACTCTTCAGCCCTTGGTGAATCCAGTATTGTTCGCCAAGGGCTTTATGCAAGATAGGGGATTTGGCTATTCGCCAGTACGCCTTTCTTGTGTTTGCCCATTCCCATGCCTTCCCTCGTTTAATGCCAAGTCTTATCAAATTCTTGTACTTGGTTTGAACGTTCTTCCACTCTTTCCAGCGTATCATGCGCAACCTTCTTCTTATCCAACCATCCAGTACATTGAATATGGAAAGCGATATCGGCTATTTTTTTACAAACCAATGGAAGCAAGGAAGGTAAATTGAACCATGAAAAAAGGGGCTTTCGTTCTATTCCCTTCTGTAAATTTTCAGGAAACGCATCTTTTGGAATGAGGAAAAAGTAAGAAATCATTAAAATCTAACGTGTATTAAATGAGGAAAAGAGGCATATTTCCTCATTTCCTCGAGAAAATGAGGAAATACGCTTTACTGTAATGCTTATTTACCAATTGGTTAACGGGAGTGGAAGTGCATAAGGCATGAGTTCGGAACACTTTACTTATTTAGTGTTCCTTAGCGTTGCTTACTCAAAAAGCGGAGACTAGAGTCCCGCGGGAAAAGCAATAGTGAAGCCCCCGCAGGAATTGTTTAACTTCCGTAGAGGCTGAAGCGTTGCCTAAGGAAAGCGAGTGCCTGCAACAGAAATCAAAAGCCAAGTGAACAACCTACTTACTTGAGACTTTTTAATAGCCTCGATAATACCTTTTAAATTTTGAGGTGTTAATATTAAACAACTAAATCTAATAATAAAATCATAGCTAATCCACAAACAGAAACAAGTGTTGAAAGCAAAGTCCATGTTCCAAATGTTTCTTTCATATTTAATCCGAAATATTCTTTTGTCATCCAGAAGCCTGCATCGTTAACGTGGGATGCAATACAACTCCCCGCTCCTGTTGCCAGTGTCACTAAAGCCAAATTCACGTCATATTGGGCAAGCATAGGGATCACCAGCCCCGAAGTCGATAGAGCAGCAACCGTTGCCGACCCCAAAGATATACGTAAAATCGCCGCAACAATCCATGCAAGTAAAATCGGCGACATGGAACTGTGAGCAAAAAGTTTTGCGATATAATCACCGACCCCACCGTCAATAAGCACTTGTTTAAAAGCACCGCCGCCGCCAATAATTAAAAGCATCATGCCTATACTCGTAATGGCTGATGAACAAGAGTTCATGATTTGCTTAATCGGTATATTTCTTCTTAAACCCATTGTAAAAATGGCGACGATGATTGATATTAACATTGCTGTTGATGGTGCTCCAACAAAATTAACGATTTCAAAAAATAAATGATTACCCATTTTTCCCGAGTCTTTGATCAAATTAACAATGGTCGCTAACAGCATCAAAATAACAGGTAATATAGCTGTTATTAAACTGACTCCGAAACCAGGTGTTTCTTCTAATTTGAAAGTCTTTTGTTCCCCTAGAGTGCTGATGTTTCCATTTTTATTAAATGCATCAGGTACTATTTTTTTAGCCACAACAACAAATACAGGTCCGGCAATACAAACCGTCGGAATTGCTATGATGATACCGTAAAGTAACACAACACCAAGATCGGCATGGTATTCACCTGCGATGGCCGTCGGTCCCGGATGCGGCGGTAGGAATCCATGTGTCGTTAATAAAGATGCCAGCATTGGAATACCCAAGCGGAGAGGGGAAACTTTTAATTCCTTTGAAATAGAAAATACAATAGGTATAATCAAAACCAGTCCCACTTCAAAAAACATGGCAATACCTATGATAAACGATGCCACCACTACTGCCCATTGAATTCTTTTTTCACCGAATTTGTTAATAAGAGTCATCGCAATTCGCTGAGCACCGCCGCTATCGGCTATTAGCTTACCAAGCATTGCACCAAGGCCAAAAATTAACGCAATATGTCCGAGTGTCCCACCAATACCGTTTTCAATCGATGTTGCGATTTTATCCATTGGTATTCCCAGAGCTAATGCTGCAAGAAAGGATACAATCAATAAAGAGATAAATGTATTTAATTTAAACCGTGAAATTAAAATCAGTAATAATATGACACCTAAACCTATAATCACTAAAGGCATAAATAATCCTCCGTTTTTATTTTCCTTTAAAAAGTTTTTATATTGTATACGCTTACACTAAATACAAAAAAATTACGGTTATTCTAAATAAACTTCTTTTCTAAGACTATTAACCTTGATAAAGTGAGTGTTGTGATTATAATAGAAATGTGCTTAGCCTTTTCATTTAAACTAAAAGGTTAACCCAACTATATTCTTATTTTTGGAGCAGACTAACGAGCCTGCTCCTCTTTTTATCTATAAAATCTATAATATTTAATTTAAAATGTCTTAGATGAAAAGCCCTTTTCTTTAGCTAAAGCTTCTTTTCCGGCTTTTAATATTTCAATAATCCGGTCTGTATCATAAACACAGCCTCCCCATGTGCCGCCGCTGACATCTTGTAGAGCAGCCCATAAACGGGTATCATCCGGGAGATCAGGGTCACGCGCAAGACCTGGATGCATATCGCGTTTTTCCAATACTTTGGCCGCATCTTCATAACTCAGCTTCTCATTTTCCGTTCCTATGAAATTGATGGAGCCAACTAGTTCATTACGATCAACCATAATTTCAATAACGTCTCCGTCGCGTAATTTTCCGATCGGACCGCCCGCAAGCGCCTCCGGTCCCACATGTCCAAAACATGCCCCGGTTGAGACACCGGAAAAACGAGCATCGGTAATCAATGAAACATGTTTACCGTAGGATAAGTGTTTTAACGCCGAAGTGAGCTGATAAGTTTCTTCCATTCCGGTACCCATAGGACCACCGCCTATGACTACCATAATATCCCCTGCTTCTATTTTCCCTAATTTAATCGCACTCATAGCTTCTTTTTCTGATGTAAAGACCTTTGCTTTTCCGGTATGTCTGAACACCCCATCTTCATCTACAACAGACGGATCAATGGCCGTTGATTTAACAACAGATCCTTCCGGAGCAATATTACCTTTTGGGAAAACAATCGTAGAAGTAAGTCCTTTTTTGTGTGCCTGTTCCGGACTGAAAATAACTTCATCCGGATGCACTCCATCCGCTTCTACAAGAAGTTCTCTGAACTTGGCTCGGCGTTCTGATTTTTCCCACCAATCAAGGTTTTCACCAAGTGTTTGCCCGGTTACGGTCATAACATCTTCATGCAGTAATCCCAATTTACGAAGGTGAAGCATGACTTCCGGTACCCCGCCAGCTAGGAACACTCTGATAGTCGGATGATCAATCGGTCCGTTAGGAAGTACACTGACTAACCGGGGAACATTTTTATTCACCCTTACCCAATCGTCAACGGTCGGCACTTTACAACCCGCGGCATGAGCAATGGCCGGAATATGCAAAAGCAGGTTTGTTGAACCGCCGAATGCAGCATGAATGACCATGGCATTTTCAATTGCCTTATCTGTTAAAATGTCCTTCATCTTGATCCCTTTTACATCAAGTTCTACGACTGCCCTCGCTGACTGCCTAGCGAGTTCAAGCCAAACAGGTTGTCCGGATGGAGCAAGTGCCGTATGAGGTAAGGCAATTCCGAGTCCTTCGGCTACGACTTGTGCCGTACCAGCCGTACCAAGAAATTGGCAGCCACCTCCCGGAGATGCACATGCACGGCAACCAAATATGGCTGCATCTTCAAGAGAAAGCTCATTGTTTGCAAATCTTGCGCCAATCGTTTGAACTTTACCAGCGTCTTCACCAAAAGTCGGAGGCAAAGTCGACCCACCGGGAATGATGATACCCGGCAGATCATGCATCGAAGAAATGGCCAACATCATAGCCGGAAGCCCTTTGTCACATGTTGCTACACCAATCACGGCATTTCTCGTCGGTAATGAACGAATGAGCCTGCGTAATACTATAGCAGCATCATTTCTGTAAGGTAGTGAGTCAAACATGGCTGTTGTTCCTTGGGAACGTCCATCACATGGGTCGCTTACATACCCGGCAAACGGAACGCCTTCCATTCTCGTTATTTCTTCTGCTGCGGCTTGCATTTGTAAACCGATTTCCCAATGACCAGTATGATAGCCTAATGCGATCGGCTTACCGTCCTCGGCCCGTATTCCACCTTTTGTTCCTAAAATAAGCACTTGCTTTCCGAGAAGCTTTGACGGATCCCATCCCATACCGACGTTTTGTGAAAGCCCGAATATGTTACCGCTCGGCGACTTTATCAACATATCTGGAGTCAGCGGAAGGGAACCTTGTGGGCCATCTGCATGTGTCTTAATGTCATAAATAGATGTGTTTTCGTCATTGTAAATAAATTTTATTGACATATTAACCCTCCATTACGGATGAAAAATTTAACATACACGATCAGTCAAATCTCTATTTTTATTCGGGATGGATAATAGAATTTTCCAAAATAAGACCATCCACTTCGTTCATTAGTTGTTTTATAGACTCGGTTTGTTTTTCATCTGCAGGTAGCAACGGCGCTTTACTATGCTCCTGTACATCCATCCCTTTTAACTTCATTGCCTTTTTCACAATCGGAATAAAAGGTTGCCCTATTTCGTAGATTTCCGATAACTTATCAACAACCTTTTGAATATCTGCGGCTCTGTCCAAATCTTTATCATTTACAGCTCTCACCCATGCGGCGAATACTTCGGGATAAAGGTTAGAAAGTCCGCCGATGCATCCGCTACCGCCGCTTAATACGTTATGTACAAAGTTTTCTTCGTAACCCGAAAAGACTTCAAAGTCAGGAAATTCCTTCTGGACTGTCTGTAATAATTTTCTTGTATGACCCATTTCCGAAACCGTGTCCTTAAACCCAACAATATTTTTATGTCTTCTTAATAAATTCAGCGTGACTTCCGATGATAAATCATGCTGTGTTCGATCTGGATAATTATATAAGTAAATATCGCCCTTTACAGCCTCTGCCACTTTGTCAAAATAAAATTCAATACTTTGATTGGTAAGTTTAAAATAATAAGGACTGACAATCATCACAGCATCTGCGCCTTGATCTATCGCATAATTAGACAATTCAACGGTTTCTTCCACTGTCATACAGCCTGTTCCAATATATACTTTTACTCTGTGGTTCACATGCTGAACGACTAAATCAATCAATTCTTTTCTTTGTTCCATAGACATGGCATAAAACTCACCTGTACTGCCCATGATGACTAATCCATCTATGCCTGCTTCAATGAGATTATCATAGATTTTTTGATTACCCTTTACATCTAATGTTCCATCTTGATTAAAAACAGTAATAACAGGGGTTAAAAACTTCGCTTTTTTCATATTGGACACATCCCTTACTGTAAAAATTCTGATGAAGTCACGCTGATTCAAGAAATACAACAAGCACTTTAAATGTCATTCCCTTTTACGGTGATTCCTCTTGACTTTGTTCGTATATACGAATATAATTTGTTTATACAAACTTTATGATTTAATATTATCATAACCTTTTTCCGAGTCAATAAAATTTTGTATGCACTTACATTGGTTTTCATATTATGTGAACGGTGGCAAGGAATATGAAGCAAATAGCGCATAAACCAACAGAAAGAGTACTTAATATATTAGAACTCCTATCCAATAACCCTGAAGGCTTAACCTTGACTGAAATTGCTGAAACCATTCAGTCGCCCAAAAGTACGATTTATCCCATTATCCAGACCATGTTAGAACGCCAATTTATCAAACTGGAGAAATCATCGTTGAAATATACAATAGGTATTTCGGCCTTTTTTATTGGATCTTCATATTTGCGGAATGAATATGTTTTGGAATTTGTAAAAAAAGAAATGCAAACCATTGTCAGTCAGATTGACGAAACATGTCAAATGGGCATCCTTGATCATGGCCAAGTCCTTTATGTGTTGAAGGAAGAGCCCAAGAAGGATATGGATATTCGCATCGTCTCATACGTCGGCAAACGTTTACCGGCATACTGTACTGCATTGGGTAAAGCGTTATTGCACAACTATGATATTGAAGAAATTAAAATGCTTTATCCTAATGGTCTAAAACCTATGACAAAAAATACCATTACTGATTTTAATATTTTAGAAGAGCAGTTAAAAGAAATCAGAAAAGGTCAAATTGCTTCCGAAACTGAGGAAACAACCGAATACCTGTGTTGTTTCGCCGTACCGCTTGTATCAAAGAATAAAACCATTGCAGCCTTAAGCATCAGCATTCCTACCTTTCGTGCAACCGAAGATAAAATTAATCAAGCTATTCAATTATTGCAGAAGGCAAAGAAAAAAATTGATCACTTCTTCACAAAAATGAATATTGAAAAACTCACAAATATGTAAACCAAACATAGAAAAGACTAGTTACAAGAGAACTGACCCACACCAGGGTCTTGAGCTATAGTCATCATCCAACTAAAGTTCCCAATAATGTTTGGTGGGTCTAACCCGGGCTTTTAATTCAACCTCTTCTTTGTTTATAAAATGAAAAGAGGCTGGGACAAAACCCTGTAAGTTGAACAGAAAAGAGTGGTACCCACCAAAATGTGTTGGTGAAGGTACCACTCTTTTTAAACTAGTGAAATCTACGGCAATCGTAAAATTGATGTAAAATCAGTTTTTGGATTTCTGAAGGCTAATTTGCGTTTCATTCGTTTGTCAGTGAGAGGCAAAGAAAAGGTAAAAACGAATTGGGATTTGCATTCATGGCGATGAATTTATGAATGTACATCGCCGTGAACCTTTAAACTGCCCATACTTAAAAAAGATAACACCTAAAAAAGAGGGCCGACCATCAAAGAGCGATAATCGGAACCTTTTATTCATTATTTTTGGCTAGTTATGTCCCAGCGTCAAGTCATTTTATTAGATGCCGCCATCAAAGCCCTGCGGCCAATATCACGTCTGAAAAAGACGTTAGAGCTTGCTAGTTTTTCTGCTTCCGTGCGCGCTTCATCAATCGCCGCCTTTAAGTCCTTTGCACGGCGGGCGACGAGCAAGACTCGGCCGCCGTCTGTCAGCCAGTTGTTATCCACTTTTTTTGTCCCGGCATGAAAGACTAAGGTTTCTTTATCAAGAATATCTAAACCGCAGATCACAGCATCTTTCTGATAGGTTTCCGGATAACCTTTAGCGGCAAGCACGACCCCGCAAACCGCATCGGATTCCCATTCCAGAATAGGGGCTTCCCCATGGACAAGCGTCCACAGGCATTCAAAGAGATCAGAGCGCAGCCGCGGCAACACGACTTGAGTTTCCGGGTCCCCAAAGCGGCAATTGAATTCGATCACTTTCGGTCCATCCGCTGTCCACATTAACCCTGCATATAAAACACCGAAATACGGCCGGCCTTCCTTCTGTAAAGCCTGTACCGTCGGGCGAATGATGGTATCCATAGATGCCTGGAGGACTTCTGCCGGAAGCTGCGGTACCGGGGAGTAAGCACCCATGCCGCCGGTATTCGGTCCTTCATCACCGTCAAAAGCTCTTTTATGGTCTTGGGCGAGCACCATGGGAAATACTTGGTCGCCGTTGACAAAGGCCATTAGCGAATATTCTTCACCGACTAAAAATTCCTCGACGACGACCGTTTCTCCAGCCTCCCCAAATTTACGGTCAGTCATCATGGTGGATAAGGCCTTGTGCGCCTCCACTTTCGTCATGGCAACGGCCACCCCTTTTCCAGCGGCGAGTCCGCTGGCTTTAATCACAATGGGAGCTCCGGCTTCATCGATGTATGCCGCCGCTTTTTGGGCGTCAGTAAATGTTTGAAATCTGGCCGTCGGGATGCCGTATTTGTTCATCAGTTCTTTAGCAAAGGCTTTGCTCGCCTCAATTTCTGCCGCCCGTTTCCGCGGACCAAAAATAGCTAATCCTTCAGCCTCGAAACGGTCAACGATGCCTTCTACCAAAGGTTGTTCGGGGCCTACGACTGTTAAATCGATAGACTTAAGCTTGGCAAAATCGATTAACCGGTCAAAATCATTTTCGGCAATCGGAACCAACTCAGCTAAGGAGGCCATACCGTCATTACCCGGTGCGGCATAAATTTTATCAACATGAGGGCTTTGTGCGAGTTTCCAGACAAGAGCGTGCTCTCTTCCGCCTTTCCCAATGACGAGAACCTTCATTCTATCCCTCCATGGTTTACCAAATTGTACGTGCCTTCACGTGCCATTCATCAAGCCCATCATTTTTACCCTCAGGTTACAGTCCAATCAACTGTTGAAAAAATTAACGTGTATAAATCGACGACGCCAACTACAAACCGCTAATGAATCTTAAGCAGAAATGCTGGATGCAGGAGCATATAAAACACGGATCAATGTTTAAAATGGCGGATGCCCGTGAAGACCATCGCGATGCCGTATTGATCGGCTTTTTCGATGGAGTCCTGATCGCGGATGGAACCGCCCGGCTGAATGATGGCGGTAATCCCGGCTTTAGCCGCTTCTTCCACTGAATCCGGCATTGGGAAAAAGGCATCGGAAGCCATGACCGCACCACGGGCCTCATCCCCTGCTTGCTCAACGGCAATGCGCACCGAGCCCACGCGGTTCATTTGGCCTGCGCCAATGCCAACAGTGCGATCTTCCTTGGCAAGAACGATGGCATTGGATTTGACATGTTTGACGACTTGCCAAGCTAAAATAAGATCGCGCATTTCCGCTTCTGTCGGCCGGCGTTTCGTTGGGTAGGTCAGTTCGGCATCACCAAAACAGAGGGCATCTTCATCTTGTATGAGCAAACCGCCAGCGACAGATGTTAAACTATGGCGACGGCACACGTTTTCTTCCATCGGCACGGTTAAGAGGCGAATGTTTTTCTTTCTTGTCAAAATCGCTAAGGCTTCTTTAGAAAAGGCCGGGGCAATTATGATTTCCAAAAATAGTTCCGACATCCGCCGAGCAGTAGCTTCATCGATAGGGCGGTTGGCCGCAATGATGCCTCCAAAAATCGAAACCGGATCGGCTTCATAGGCTTTGATATAAGCTTCTTCCACCGTCTCACCAAGGCCGACACCGCAAGGATTCATATGTTTCACGGCGCAGACAGCGGGCTTGTCAAGTTCCTTGATTATTTTAAGCGCACTATCCGCATCGCGGATGTTGTTAAACGAAAGCGCTTTGCCATGAAGTTGCTCAGATGCGGCTAGAGTTCCCGTCTCAACAAACACATCGCGATAAAATGCCGCTTCTTGATGAGGATTTTCCCCGTAACGAAGCGCTTGGTGCAAATCAAACGTTTTCGTGAGCCTCTCAGGAAAGCGCTCGCCTGTCTGTTTTGTCAAATAATCAGCAATGAGCGCATCATAGGCTGCCGAAAGCCGGAAGGCCTTAGCTGCGAGTTTTTGTCGAAGACTCAGAGACGTTTCCCCTAGAGTTTTTAGTTCATTGAGAACGGCTTCGTAGTCGGCCGGATCTGTGACTACCGTGACAAAGGCGTGATTTTTCGCGGCGGAGCGAATCATCGATGGCCCGCCGATATCGATGTTCTCAATCGCATCGGCAAATGTTGCGCCTGGTTTTGCGATCGTTTCTTTAAATGGGTAAAGGTTACAGACAACAAGATCAATCGGTGCGATGCCATTTGTTTGCATGTCCCGGATATGGCTTTCATTATCGCGAATAGCCAAAAGCCCACCGTGAATTTTAGGATGAAGGGTCTTTACCCGGCCATCCAGCATTTCCGGAAACTCGGTAATCTCCGAGACAGAGACGACAGGTAAACCCGCCTCTTCCAAAGCGTGCTTCGTTCCTCCCGTTGAAATGAGTTCAAAACCGATGTCAACAAGACCTTTGGCAAACGGTATCATTCCAGTTTTATCAAATACACTGATGAGAGCTCGTTTTATCATGACTCGTCTCCTTTGCAAAGTGATTGAGAAGCTGGGCCAGCGTTTTTGGATAGAGGTCGTGTTCGGTTTCGTGTATGCGCGCTTCAAGTTCTTCCAAGCTATCATTGTCAAAAACCGCGACCGGTTCTTGCGCAATGATTGGCCCATTATCTAAACTTTCATCAACGACATGAACTGTCACACCGGTGACTTTAACCCCGGCCTCCATCGCTTGCTTGATTGCATCCCGTCCGGGAAATGCCGGTAAAAGCGATGGGTGAATATTCACGATGCGATTTGGATAAGCCTGAAGTAATGTGGGACCGATTAAACGCATATAGCCGGCAAGTGCAATAAAGGTGACCTTTTTTTCGGACAAGGCTTTTAAAATAGCCTGTTCATAAGCCGCCTTATCCGGAAAATCTTTCGGCGAAAGGGCCAAAGTCGGTACACCTAAAATTTCGGCTTTATGGATGACCGGAGCGCTCGGTTTATCACAAACCAAAAGGACGAGGTTGGCATGAAGCTGCCCGCTCTGGATCGCGCGATGAATCGCTAGAAAATTGCTGCCATTACCAGATGCAAAAACCGCGATATTTTGCGGTTCACATCGTATTGGCGCGTGAGAAACATTGCTCATTTAAAATGCACGCCTTCCCTTGGTATGACTTCGCCGATTTTATAAGCCCGCTCACCTAATTCAATAAACTTGCGGATGATG
Source organism: Tuberibacillus calidus DSM 17572 (assembly GCF_000430685.1). Lineage (GTDB taxonomy): Bacteria > Bacillota > Bacilli > Bacillales > Sporolactobacillaceae > Tuberibacillus > Tuberibacillus calidus. The sequence continues at coordinate 37,577 of NZ_AUMM01000021.1, forward strand.
GCATCGGCTTCGTTTTCGGGTACTGCCAAAACCATGCCAATGCCCATGTTAAACGTCCGATAAAGCTCATCCTCGCTTAAGCGCCCTTTTTCTGCTAAAAGGCCGAAGATACCAGGAATCGGCCAAGCGCCTTTTCTTATCAAAACACCGAGACCCTCCGGCAGCATGCGCGGTATATTTTCATAAAAACCGCCTCCGGTGATGTGGGCCATCCCGTGGATGTGAAACGCTTTTAACACGTCCAAGATCGGTTTCACATAAATTCGCGTCGCAACGAGAAGTTCCTCACCGAGGGTTTTACCGGAAGTCCCAAATGGGGCATTCAAATCGAGCGAGTTTTCCCGAATGATTCGACGGACGAGTGAGAAACCGTTGCTATGAAGGCCGTTTGAGGCAAGACCGATTAAAAAATCGCCTTCGGTGATGCGGTCACCAGTGATTCTTTTGGTTTTCTCCACCGCGCCAACGACAAAGCCGGCGATGTCGTATTCATTTTCGTCATACATCCCTGGCATTTCTGCGGTTTCGCCACCGATCAAAGCACAACCTGCCTGTTTGCACCCGTTGACGATGCCTTTGACAATATCGGCAATTTTCTCCGGCATAAGCTTTCCGCAAGCGATGTAATCAAGGAAAAACAAAGGGGCCGCCCCTTGGGTCACGATGTCATTCACGCACATCGCAACAGCATCCGTTCCAACAGATTCGTGCTGGTTCATTTGGAAGGCTAGCATGAGTTTCGTTCCTACCCCGTCCGTTCCAGTGACGAGCACGGGGTTTTCCAATCCAAGATTTGATACGTCAAAAGCTGCGCCAAAGGAACCGATGCCGTCTAATATTTCGGAACGGGCCGTTGTCGCGGCCAATGCTTTAATTCGTCGGACAGCTTCGTAACCCCGCTCGACATCGACACCGGCTTTTTTATAAGCATCACTCATACTCGAACCCTCCTAACCTTTTAGGCCTTCCCATTCTTTTTCATGCGGCAAAACCGTGTCGGGATAAATTTCCGTCGGATAGCGCCCCGTGAAACAAGCTAGGCACTGGCCGCATTGATGTTGGGATGGATTTCGTCCGATTGCCTTCAACATGCCTTCGACACTTAAAAATTCGAGGCTGTCCGCACCGATCATTTCTCTCATTTCCTCGACAGAATGGGAGGAGGCGATAAGTTCACTGGAAGATGAGGTATCAATGCCGTAAAAACAAGGGTATTTGATGGGAGGTGAACTGATGCGCACATGCACCTCTTTAGCCCCTGCCTCCCGGAGCATCGCAACAATGCGCCGACTGGTAGTTCCGCGGACGATGGAGTCATCGACCATCACCACGCGTTTATCTTTCACAATCCCGCGGACGGGGGACAATTTCATTTTCACGCCTTGTTCGCGAAGAGTCTGAGAAGGTTGAATAAATGTCCGCCCGACGTATCGGTTTTTAATCAAACCGAGTTCGTAAGGGATGCCGGCCGCTTCCGCATAGCCGATGGCTGCAGAAATGCTCGAATCCGGAACTCCTGTGACGACATCCGCTTCGACATAGGCTTCTTTAGCCAGTTCAATACCTAAATTTTTCCTGGCGCTGTGCACATTGATGCCTTCGATATGGCTGTCCGGCCTTGAGAAGTAAATGTATTCCATGCTGCAAATCGCGCGTTCCCCTGAGGATGAAAAAGTTTCTGAACTCAGTCCATTTTTATCAATGGTGATCAGCTCCCCAGGTTCCACATCGCGCAAATAGGTCGCGCCAATAATATCAAACGCGCATGTTTCGGAAGCAACGACATACGCCTCTCCTAGTTTTCCAATCGCAAGCGGCCTTAACCCGTGGGGGTCCAATGCACAAAGAAGGCGGTCCTCCGTTAAAATAACAAAGGCGTAGGCCCCTTTAATCATAGATAAGGCATTTTTCACGCGCTCATTAAAATCAAGCGCACCGCCGCGTTTGATGAGATGGGCAAGCACTTCAGTATCCGATGTGGACTGAAAAATACTGCCTTGCGCTTCCAATTGATATTTCAAAGCGTGGGCGTTGACCAAATTGCCATTGTGTGCCAAACTTAACGTGCCGGTTTGCGACCGGAAAACGAGGGGCTGGACATTGGCATAGTTACTGTCGCCTTGCGTGGAATACCGCACATGGCCGATGGCGGCATAACCTTTTAATTCATCCAATATGGTCTTTGTGAACACGTCATTGACCAGCCCCATCCCCTTATGAAACTGCACGCGCCGGCCGTCGGTCACGGCAATGCCAGCCCCTTCCTGCCCGCGATGCTGCAAGCTGTGCAAGCCGTAATAGGCCAAGTGGGCGGCTTTATCATGGCCCCAAATCGCAAAGACCCCGCATTCTTCTTTTAATTCGCGGTCATTAAACATGGAATGGCCCCTTTCCAAGCGTTTTCGTAAAAGGACACTTCGTCATCAATAATGATGCCGTCTTCCGTTTGAATCGTTAAACGCGGCCCATCCGTGACGAAACCGATCGGATACGCGTCCTCAACCATGGTGGTCAAGCGCTCGGCATCTTCTTTCTTAACCGTTACGATAAAGCGCGATTGGGTTTCATCAAATAACTCTGAAACGTTGTCCCCGCTTATGGTGAGGGAGGCGCCCAATTTTGTGTTGAAGAGGCTTTCCGCCACTGCTACCGCGAGGCCCCCTTCTGATATATCGTGGGCGCTTTGGATGATGCCGGCTTTGATTGCGGATAAAAGCTGCTTTTCACGCTTTTTCTCCAATTCAAGATCAATTTGCGGAGGACGTCCGAACACATCACCAGTCAGGAGCCTTTGCAGCGCACTGCCCCCAAACTCGCCTTTCGCGCGGCCGATCACATAGATGAGGTCTCCAGGTGCTTTCACTGAAACCGTCGTAATATGATGAACGTTCTCAATGAGACCCACCATGCCGATGACTGGCGTCGGATCTATCGCCTGACCGTTCGTTTCATTATAGAGCGACACATTTCCGCTGATAACAGGTGTCTCAAGCGTCCGGCATGCTGCACTGATGCCATCTGCCGCTTTTTCGATTTGCCAAAAAACGTCTGGTTTTTCAGGATTGCCGAAGTTTAAGTTATCGGTCACTGCGAGGGGTTCTCCTCCGGAACAAATAATATTCCGTGCCGCTTCGCACACAGCGATTTTCCCGCCCGCCTCTGGATCGAGTTTCAAATATTTTGCATTGCCATCCGTTGTCATGGCGAGCGCTTTTTGCGTACCGCGAATCCGGACGACGGCTGCATCGGAGCCGGGAGAAACGACGGTATTCGTTTGCACCATGTAATCATATTGGTTATAAACCCATTCTTTGCTGGCAATGGTCGGGTCTTTCAATAAATTCAGTAAAATTTCTTTGTAATTTGTGATTTCAGGCCGCCATGCCTCTTGTTCCTGCCAAGCCCGATATTGAGCGGGTTCCTGGCTCGGCATATGGTAAACCGGGGCATCCTTGACAAGTGCATCTACTGGGACTTCGGCGGCAACGGTTCCGTGATGGAGGAGGCGCAATACTTTTTCTTCGATGACCCGGCCGCAAGCTGCAGCATAGAGATCCCATTTTCTAAAAATTTCCTGGATTTCTGCTTCGCGCCCTTTCTTGACGACAAGAAGCATCCGCTCCTGAGATTCCGACAGCATCATTTCGTAAGGCGTCATACCTGCTTCGCGCTGCGGAACAAGATCCAAATTCATTTCGATGCCGACTCCGGCTTTGGAAGCCATCTCGCTTGAAGATGAGGCAAGTCCCGCCGCCCCCATATCTTGGATGCCGACAATGGCATCGCTTTTAATCGCTTCAAGGGTCGCTTCAAGGAGCAATTTTTCCATAAATGGGTCACCGACTTGTACGGCCGGGCGCTTTTCATCAGATGCTTCCGTCAGCTCTTCCGACGCAAAAGTTGCACCGTGAATGCCATCGCGACCGGTGGCAGCTCCTACATACATAACGGTATTGCCGATGCCGCTTGCCTGCCCTTTTTGGATGTCCTCGTGGTTTATCAAGCCGACGCACATCGCATTCACGAGCGGATTGCCTTCATAGCTGGCGTCAAACGCGACTTCCCCGCCAACGGTCGGGATGCCGATGCAATTGCCGTAACCGGCGATGCCGGATACAACTTCTTCAAAAAGATAGCGTGCGCGCGAAGATGTTAATGGACCAAAACGAAGCGAATTCAATAAAGCAATGGGACGGGCTCCCATGGAAAAAACGTCGCGAATGATGCCGCCGACGCCCGTCGCTGCTCCTTGATACGGTTCTATCGCCGAAGGGTGGTTATGACTTTCTATTTTAAACACAACGGCTTGGTGATCGCCGATATCGACGATACCGGCTCCTTCCCCGGGGCCTTGAAGGACGCGCGGGCCGGAAGTCGGAAACCGTTTTAAAACCGGTTTGGATGTTTTATAGCTGCAATGTTCCGACCACATGACCGCAAAAAGTCCGGTTTCGGTATAATTCGGCTTGCGGCCGAGCACCTCTATGATTCTTTCATATTCGTTTTCTTTTAGCCCCATTTTGAGGTAAAGGCGATTCTTGGCAATTTCTTCAGCAGTCGGTTCATGCTGTAACTGTGGCAACGGAATCCCTCCAATGTTTTAGAATCGATTGAAAGAGGCGCAAACCGGAAACATTGCCAAGTAAGGCGTCCACGGCCCGCTCAGGATGCGGCATCATGCCGAGCACATTCCCTTTTTCATTGATGATGCCGGCAATATCGGCTACAGAGCCATTCGGATTATTTTGATAGTTAAAGACAATGCGGTTTTCTGCGTGAAGTTTGGCGAGCGTTGCTTCATCACAATAGTAGTTGCCTTCACCGTGCGCGATGGGCAGGTGGATCACTTCCCCTTTTTCATAAAGGGAGGAAAACATCGTGTGCGGGTTGACGACTTCAAGGTCCACCGTGCGGCACATGAACTTCAGATTTTTATTGCGGATTAAAGCCCCGGGCAAAAGCCCTGCCTCAAGTAAAATTTGAAAGCCATTGCAAACGCCAAGGACAGGTTTGCCTTCGTTTGCGGCTTGAACGATTGCGGGCATGATGTTGGAAAAACGGGCGATAGCACCCGTACGCAAATAATCGCCGTAAGAAAATCCGCCGGGAATCATGATCGCATCGAAGCCAGCAAGCGATGTTTCCGCGTGCCAGACATATTCAACTTCTACACCCAGACCACATTGAATCGCCTCGTACATGTCACGGTCACAATTTGATCCTGGAAAGACAATCACAGCCGTTTTCATGGGGAGGTAACCTCCTCCACCTCATAGCGAAACTCCTCGATGACCGTATTGGCGAAAAGCTTTTCGCATAATTCCCTGATGTTTTGATCCGAGCAAGCGTCATCCGTCATGGCGAATTCAATAAATTTCCCGATGCGTACACCGCTTGCCTCTGGATAACCCAAACGATGCATGGCGCCTTCGACAGCCTTTCCCTGAGGATCAAGCACGCCTTCTTTTAAAGTCACATAGACTTTTACTTTTTTCATAATTCAGATCAACCTTTCGAGAATTTTCGCATAGGCGGTTTGCAAGTCACCAAGATCTTTCCGAAAAACATCCTTATCCAGTTTTTCACCGGTCGCCTTATCCCAGAGCCGGCAAGTATCCGGCGAGATTTCATCGGCGAGGATCACCTTTCCGGAAGCTTTCTCACGGCCAAATTCCAACTTAAAATCAACTAATAAAATACCAAGGTGATCAAAATAGTTTGATAGAATGTCATTGATCTTCAGGGCGCTTTGCTTGATCAGCGCCACTTCTTCCGGTGTCGCGAGCTCCAAAAGATCGATGTGGGCCTCGGTGATGAGCGGGTCGCCAAGGTCATCCCTTTTATAGCAAAACTCGATAACGGGTTGCTTAAGGGGACGGCCTTCTTGCAATCCGAGCCGCTGGGACAAGCTTCCCGCTGCCACATTGCGCACGATGACCTCGAGAGGGATTATGTCAACGGCCCGGACGAGCTGTTCGGTTTCTGAAACCTTTTCGATAAAATGGGTGTCAACACCGGCTTTTTTAAGCATCGTAAAAAGGATGGTGCTGATTTCATTATTCAGACGGCCTTTCCCTTCAATAACAGCCTTCTTCTGGGCATTAAAGGCGGTGGCCTCATCTTTATACTTCACGAGCAATACATACTCATTTTCAGTCCGATAAACGCGCTTGGCTTTGCCTTCATATAAAAGTTCCATGATCCAATTCAACTCCCCGCTCGCTGTTTAATGAAAAATCAAAAGGGGCGGCACGCCCCATTCCAATGCCCCCAAAGGGGACCTGAATTAAAGGCCCGATCTGTGCATCCTGAATTTAATTGAGTCCGAGTCGATCAAAAATGACATCAACATTTTTTAAATGGTAGGTCGGGTCAAAACAATCCTCTATTTCCGCCGGTGTCAAGTAAGCTGTAATGTGCGGATCAGAGGCGACTAGATCCTTAAACGGCACATGTTTTTCCCAAGCCTGCATCGCAAGCGGTTGGACACGATCGTATGCGGCTTCACGGCTCAAGCCTTTGTCAACCAATGCCAAAAGCACTCTTTGTGAAAAAATCAAGCCGAGCGTTTTATCCATGTTTCGTCTCATGTTTTCTGGATAAACGATTAAATTCTTGACAATGTTTTTAAAACGATTGAGCATGTAGTCGATCGCGATGGTCGCATCGGGAATGATGATGCGTTCAGCTGATGAATGCGAGATATCGCGTTCATGCCAAAGCGCGACATTATCATACGCCGTGACCATGTAGCCGCGGATGACCCGCGCCATTCCGGACATGTTTTCCGAGCCGATGGGATTTCGCTTATGCGGCATCGCAGAGGAGCCTTTCTGTCCCTTTGCAAAAAACTCTTCCACTTCCCGCGTCTCCGACTTTTGTAACCCGCGGATTTCTACAGCGAATTTTTCAATCGATGTAGCGATTAAAGCAAGCGTAGCCATGTAATAAGCATGTCGGTCGCGCTGCAAGGTTTGTGTTGAAATCGGGGCGGGACGAAGCCCCAGCTTTTCACAAACGTATTGTTCAACAAAAGGATCGATATTAGCGTAAGTGCCGACAGCCCCAGACAATTTTCCAACGCGGATGCCCTCAGCAGCTTGTTTAAATCGCTCCAAATTCCGCTTCATTTCCTCATGCCATAGCGCCATTTTCAAACCAAATGTCGTCGGTTCTGCATGCACCCCGTGCGTGCGCCCCATCATGATGGTGTATTTATGTTCTTTCGCTTTTTCTTTTAAAACCTCAATAAAAGCTTCCAAGTCTTTTTCGATGATGGCATTCGCCTGACGAATGAGGTAAGACAAAGCGGTATCCACCACATCCGTTGAAGTTAATCCGTAGTGCACCCACTTCTTTTCATCGCCCAATGTTTCGGACACCGCACGGGTAAACGCAACGACATCATGACGGGTGATTTGTTCCAGTTCTTGAATCCGGTCCACGGAGAAGCTGGCATTCTCCCGGATTTTCTTAACATCTTCTTTCGGGATCACCCCGAGTTCGGCCCAAGCCTCACAAGCTAAAATTTCGACTTCAAGCCAAGCTTTAAACTTATTTTCATCCGTCCAAATGGCGCCCATTTCTGGCCGCGTATAACGTTCAATCATCGGTTTTCCTCCACTTTCTCTAGTTCTTCTTTCCATATTCCAAGCGCTTTGATGGCCTCAAGCGCTTCTTTTGTTGTATGGCCCAAAACGGTAACATGACCCATTTTGCGGTTCGGTTTGGCTCTAGCTTTCCCATAAATATGGCAGTGCGCTGCCCCAAGATGCGGAATGGCCTCGGCCACCCGTTCCATGTCCTGCCCTAACAGATTGACCATTACAGCTGGTTTTAATAAGGCAGTCGAGCCGAGCGGCCAGCCGCAAATCGCGCGAATGTGCTGCGCAAACTGCGATGTTTCGCAAGCTTCAATTGTATAATGCCCGGAATTATGCGGTCGCGGGGCCAGCTCGTTAGCAAAGAGGCATCCGTCTTTTGTTAAAAACATCTCAACAGCCAAAGTACCGACCAAGTCGATCGATTCGGCAATCTTTAAAGCCATCGCGACAGCATCTTTTGTTTCGGATTCGGTGATGCGGGCCGGCACAATGGTTTGATGCAAAATGTTGTTGATATGTTGGTTTTCAGCAACCGGAAAAGTTGCTGTCTCACCGAGGGTGCTCCGGGTGACGATGACCGAGAGTTCTTTATCAAAATCCACCCATTTTTCTAAGACGAAAACGCGCTCACCATTAAGTTCCTTATCGATCGCCTCACAGTCATCTGGATTGCGTAAAACATACTGGCCTTTGCCATCATAACCCCCAGTAGTCGTCTTGAGGACGCAAGGAAACCCGATTTCGTGAATAGCACTCCGCAAATCCGCTTGCGTCACAACCTCCCGATATGGGCTTACGGGAACACCGGCTTGTTCTATGGCTGCTTTTTCGCGCAAACGATCTTGTGTGATGTGAAGCAGGGCACTTCCTTGTGGCAAGTAGGCCTTTCGCTCAAGCTCCTCAGCGACTTCACTGGCGACGTTCTCAAATTCATATGTGATGACATCCGACACTTCAGCCAATCGATTCGCGGCGGCAACATCATCATAAGCAGCTGCAATGTGGACATCGGCCACTTGAGCTGTCGGGCAGTCCGGCGTCGGATCCAAGACAGCGACCCGAAATCCCATTTGCTTCGCAGCAATCGCCATCATCCGGCCAAGCTGCCCACCACCGAGAATGCCGATCGTCTCGCCTGGTAGAATGGTTTTCATGATAAGTTCACGCTTTCCTGTACCGCTCGTTTCATATTTTCGCGGTAGTTTTGCAGTTTCATCGCAACGGTTTCAGAAAATGCACCAAGTATTTCAGCGGCTAATAATCCAGCGTTAACCGCACCAGATGCGCCGATGGCAACGGTAGCAACCGGAACGCCGCCTGGCATTTGCACAATTGAAAGCAAGGAATCTAGCCCATTCAACGCTTTTGATTGAACTGGAACTCCGATGACCGGCAATGTCGTCTTAGCGGCCACCATCCCAGGGAGATGCGCCGCCCCGCCCGCGCCAGCAATGATAACTTTGAGGCCGCGTTCTCTAGCCGTTTCGGCATACGCAAACATCGCATCGGGTGTTCGGTGTGCGGAGACAACTTTTTTCTCATATGGAATATCCAGCTCATTTAAAATGTCGCAAGCCTTTTTCATTGTTTCCCAATCCGAACGGCTTCCCATGATCACACCGACTTCCGGCTTCACGCTCAACACACCTTTCTTGAAAACTAAAAACATCCGGTTGTCCGCTTCCTAATACGAGAGAAAGCGAACATGCCGGATGTTTTTCCGAATGCCAAAGCTTTCCCTCATAGTCCGGTGATTTACGGTCGCCGGGTAGAGACTTTTGGGCCATATTCCCAAGATTATATGAGGAAGCTAAATATTAACGATTCACTTTTTACGATTCTATCTTAACAGTTTTATCTGTCCACAGTCAACGAAAAACCGAACTCTAACTTATTTTTAACTTTAAATGTTCGGATTTTGTTCAATGCCGCCCTTTCCATGTCAAGTTGCCATTCCTCAAAATCGGTGATTTAATCCACAAACAAGTGTGCCCCCTTCTTTCCGCATGGTAAAAAACATGTCCCATGTCTTTCAGCGATTGGCATGAAGTGGTTTTGACACGTCATGGGGCAAGCCTTTTTCCAATGGTTTTGACCCAGAAGCCGCCGTGGAAGTTCCGGGGTTCGTGAGAGATGATAAACGCGTTAGGGTCTAACTGTTTAATCGTATCCATTAAATTTCTCTCATTGCGCCGCGGTGTTAAAATTTCCATCATCAACCGTTCGCCGCTCCGACCATGGGCGACCCATTCCGTCACCCCATACCCCTTCTCGCGGATGCTCTCGGTAAAATTCTCCTTAATGCGGCTCGTGATGACATTAACGGTAATATAGCCAAGCGCGAGCTTCTCTTCGATTTTCATCCCACAAATCACGCCGAAGCCGTATCCTAAGGCATAGGCCATGAGATTTTGCACTTGATTTAGATGATTGATCACAAGCCCTAGCCCGAGAACATAAATAAGGACTTCAAAAACACTCACAAAGGCGGCAAGGTACCGATAACCTTTTAACGTTAGAATCATTCTGATTGTAAAAAAAGAGACATAAACAATATTAATAACAAATATTATCGCGACCATGATCAGCCCATTTTGTAACATATAACCTTCCACACCCTTTTTTAACGGTTCGCGACTTTAATCATACACCATCCCACGATTTCCGTGAACACTTACATTTCTCGCATGGAGGAGAAATAAAATGGCTGACCAAAGAAAAAAGTATCAAGATTGGAAAGACTCGATCAGCGGTTTTCTTGGTAAAGACTTTTGGTCCGATTTCCAAGATTTTTTCACCAAGAATTGGCCCCAAGTCAATCTTTATCAAAACGAGACGCAAGTTCTGTGCCTCATCGCGTTACCCGGCATTCAGAGCGTCAATGATGTCCATATATTTATCAACCATACGCAATTAACGATTAAGGGACATCTGAACTGGCAATTTCAAGGCTTTGAACCGGTCGAAGAAGAAATTTATAAAGGGCGTTTTGAACGCGTGATAAAGCTGCCGGTTCCTGTTCATCACGAACCCGTGGAAGCTGTCTATAAAAAAGGCATCTTGCTTCTGACATTGAACCGAATTCGCGATTTTGAAGTGAGCGAAATCATTATTGCAGATGATGACAACTAAATGAACAAAAAACCAAGCGGAACGAAACCGAGTGCAATAATCACGGCCCCGACCAAAATAAAAATTAACCGCACATAATACCAAGGAATGGCATCCAAAACCTTACCGGAGATTTGGAATGCAACTGCTTTCGAATGATCGTGAAACTGTGCCCCTTCTGCTTTTTCCTTAAACTTTTCTTTCGTCTTCATGAGCCAATCGTACAAATACTTTCCTAACAAAATGATGATGATTCCGATTAACCAAATCATGATCGACACAACAATCGGCGCCATCTTATCCCATCCTTTGATTAAACGTTTAATTAAAGGATGTGTCGAGATAAGAAAAATTATGTTTCAAAGCAAAGGATTTCAAACTTAATGAAACAAACGGAGGTTGACTGAAAACGTCAACCTCCTGTTTCTATTTGGCAAGGACCGGAAGAAAAATAATAAAGATGATAAACAACACCCACATCACCGGATGTAATTCCTTAATGCGACCACGAACGGCCATTGTAATCGGATAGGTCACAAATCCAAGGGCAATCCCTGTGGTAATACTGTATGTGAACGGCATCATCGCAATGGTTAGAAAGGCCGGAATAGCAATTTCTAATTTATTCCATTCGATGTCTTTCAACGCTGAAGCCATGAGAACCCCTACAATAATGAGAGCTGGCGCCGTAACATCAGCGGTGACAACCCCTAAAAGCGGCGAGAAAAACATGGCGAGAAGGAATAAAATTGCTGTGACCACCGCTGAAAAGCCGGTTCGTCCGCCTGAAGCCACCCCTGCGGAGGACTCAATATAAGCCGTCGTCGGACTTGTGCCCAAAATACTGCCGATGACAATGGATGAAGAGTCCGCAAGCAAAGCTCGTCCGGCGCGCGGCAATTTATTATCTTTTAAAATCCCAGCTTGGTTAGCAATGGCCATCAACGTACCGGCGGTGTCAAAAAAGCCGACAAAAAGGAAGGTTAAGACAACGACGACTAAATTCCATGAGTTAATATCCCCTAAGTGCGTAATCGCCACGCCAAAGATCGGCTTAAGACTTGGAATGCTTGAGACAATGCTGTCCGGTATAAAGACGGGATTCGCCTTATCGGTAATACCCATTAAGGCGAGAATTACGCCCGCCACCGCCGTGACAACCATCCCGTAAAAGACTCCGCCTTGAATACCGCGGACAAGAAAAAGAATGGTAACTATGAGACCGAAAAGGGTAAGGAGCACGCCGGTTGAGTGGAGGCTGCCGATTTGCACCAGAGTATCTGGGTTTTTCACAACGATTTTTGAATTTTGGAGCCCAATGAACGCAATAAATAAACCGATTCCGGCTGCTGTCGCCCGTTTTAAGTTTTCCGGAATGGCATTGATGATGATTTCACGGATTTTAAAAATTGAGATGAGAACAAAGATGACCCCGGCGATGAACACCCCAGCAATCGCCGTTTGCCACGGGATCCCCATGCCAATGACAACCGTATAAGTAAAAAAGGCGTTTAAACCCATCCCCGGAGCAATAGCTACCGGATATTTTGCCAAAATGCCCATGAGAAGCGTGCCAATGGCAGCCGATAAAGCTGTTGCCGTAAACAACGCTTTTGTATCCATATGGGTCGCACCAAGGACCGTTGGATTCACAAAAAGAATATAGGCCATCGCAAGAAACGTCGTAATGCCCGCTACCGTTTCTCGCTTAAAGTTGGTACCGAACTCATCAAACTGAAAATAACGTGCAATGGGATTGCGATTCACAATCCTTCCCCCTTTAAAAAAAATGGCTTCGGGTCACATGACCGAAGCCTCTACAATCTCCATATTTTGACATCTTTTGACAAAACAGCTATACCGCCAATCAAAAGAAATACAGTCAAAATAAGTAGTAAAACCATTTACGGTGGTTTTGTAGAGACTCCCGGGCCATATTCCCGTGGATTATACTTATTAGATTATTCATAATGAGCATCCTCATTATACGAAATGCGTTGCCGACTGTCAACGATAAAAACGAACATTTTTATTTATATTTGATGGAAATGTTCGGATTAAATGTTATTCCCACTCAATCGTTGCCGGCGGTTTGGATGTAATGTCATAAACGACGCGATTGATATGGTCCACTTCATTGACAATGCGTGTGGACACTTTTTCGAGCACATCCCAAGGAATCCGTGCCCAATCTGCCGTCATCCCATCGACGCTGGTTACGGCGCGAATGGCCACACAATAGTCATACGTTCGGGCATCTCCCATGACACCGACACTGCGGATGTCCGGAAGCACCGTAAAATATTGCCAAATGTCACTTTCTAACCCGGAACGCGCGATCTCCTCACGCAAAATGGCGTCCGATTCACGAACAATCGTCAGCTTCTCCTCGGTTATTTCGCCGAGAACCCGAATCCCAAGCCCCGGCCCAGGGAACGGCTGACGCCAAACGATTTCATCAGGAAGCCCTAACTTTTGACCGAGCTTCCGCACTTCATCTTTAAAAAGCGTATTTAAAGGTTCGACCAAGTCCAATTTCATTTTTTCGGGAAGTCCCCCGACATTATGATGCGACTTTATCGTTTGCGCCGTATCCGTGCCGCTTTCGATGATGTCCGTATATAACGTACCTTGGACGAGGAACGAGATATCTGGAAGCTTCTCCGCTTCTTCCTCAAACACATAGATGAACTCATTGCCGATGATTTTCCGCTTTTGTTCAGGGTCGCTGATGCCTTTTAACTTATCAAGGAAACGGCGGCGGGCGTCAATTTTAACAAAATTCATATGGAAGCGGCCGCGGAATGTTTCTTCAACCGCTTCGGCTTCGCCTTTTCGAAGTAAACCGTGGTCGACGAACAGGCAATACAGCCGATCACCAATGGCTCGATGGACAAGCGCTGCGGCAACGGATGAGTCGACGCCACCGCTTAATGCGCAAAGCACCCGGCGATCGCCGACGGCTTGGCGGATTTCTTCAATCTTTTGGTCAATAAAATGTTCCATCGACCATGTCGCATGGCATCCGCAAACGTCAAAGGTAAACCGCTCTAATAATTGAAAGCCATATTCGCTATGTTTCACTTCAGGATGATATTGCACTCCGTAAAGCTTTTTGTCGTAAGCAGCCATGGCTGCGACCGGACATGATTCACTTTTTGCAATCACATCGAAACCTTCCGGCGGCGCTGTGACAAGATCACTATGGCTCATCCAAACGACTTGTTCAACTGGCTGGTCCTTATAAAGGAGGCTGTTTGTATCAACAATCACAATGGCTTTCCCATATTCCCGATGATTTGCCCGCATAACCTTAGCGCCAAAATGGGCGCTCATCAGCTGCATTCCATAACAAATGCCAAGAATCGGGATGCCCAGTTCAAAAATTTCCGGATCGCATTTCGGCGCTCCCTCCGCGTAGACGCTGTTCGGTCCACCGGAAAAAATGATGCCTTTTGGCCGCTCACTGCGAATTTCCGAAGCCGTCACGGTATATGGCCTTAATTCGCTATAAACGCCAAGGTCGCGAATCCTCCGAGCAATCAATTGGTTATATTGACCACCGAAATCAACTACGATGATTTTATCTTGATCCAAGCTAAATGACCTTCTTTCCTTTTCTTATAACCGTCTCTTATTTTGAATGTTCCCTTTTTCCATAAAAAAAACCGAGCGAACCGCCGAAAAGGCAGATCCCCGGAATGCAAACAAAAAAACAATGCGCGGAATCCGCCTTCATTGTAAGATCCTTTACGGTGATCTTGTAGAGACGCCCAGGCCGTATCCCCAGGCTTAAATGAAGGGCAAAAGGAACGTCTTGATTTATAGATCCTATTCTATCAGTCTAAGATCCTTTCTTCAACCGCGCAGTTTATTGATAATATTTTCCCAATATTTCTTGGATTCCAACCAATCCTCAGTGGCTGATCGATGATAACGACCGCGCTCATAAACGAGCGTAAATTTTTTCATATCGTCCGTCCCCAAACCGCGGTCGACGATCGAAGCAAATTCGCGTAAGGTTTGATGCGGTTTTTTCACATAACCGTAAAGCGACAGCAATTTCAGAAGTCTTTTAGCCGCCAGTTCAAGCGTGGAAGCGTCCGTTTGATGCTTAAACCTTCTTAAAGTATAGCCCGGCAACCATTTTTTCCGCGTCCGATACAAGAAGATACCTAAAATAAGCGCTACGCCAGCCATACAAGCAAAAATGACATACAAGACTTTCAGATTGATTTTAGAAAACAGCGATGGATGGGTGGTGTCTTGCTCAGCCACGGTTTTCTTCGGCGTTTGTTTCGGTTTATCCGGTTTCTTCGCCGGCGGAGGTGTTTTCTCTTCAGCTGCGGACGAATCGGCATAGTTAAATGACGTGATGTTGTCAAAACCAATCGTCGGCTCGAATGGTACCCATCCGCTCCCAGGAAAATAAACCTCCACCCAAGAATGCGCATTGGAATTTCTAATTGTATACTCGTATCGGTTATTTCCAAGCGTATCTTTATATTCACCCTGAGTAAACCCTTTGACCCAACGGCTCGGAATGCCTATCGTACGTAGCATGACCGCCATGGCCGTTGAAAAATTATCACAATACCCCCGTTTAGTCTCAAACAAAAACTGATCGACATAATCGACGCCTTTTCCGGGAACGGGGATATTCGATGTCTCATAATGAAAATCTCCAGACTTAAAATAATTCACAATGGCATTGGCTTTATCATAGCGGTTATTGGCACTTTTCGTAATGGTTTCTGAAAGCTTACGAATCCGTTCTGGCAGGTTCTCCGGTAATTGTAAGTAACGCGCTTTGATCGCTTCAGGGTCGGCGCTTGCGTCGGTAACTTTTTTCAACAAGGGAACACTAAAAGTTGGATACTGAAATTTAACGAGATAATTTTTCAACGTTACGAAGCGACCGTTATTCAACGGTTTAAGTTCACCGGTTTTTTTATTCCATTCAAGGGTGTCCATTTCCGACGCATCAACGCTTAAAATACCGCTGCCGTATATCAATTGCGGAAAAGTTTGCCCGTGGTAGCTCACGGAATCGGTTTCGGTTTCGGTCTTTGTTCCTTTCTCAAATGGAGTAAACTCCGGGTACTGGGATAAATCGCGGGGATCTAAAGATTCAGTCCCCGCCCCGTTGTGCACGACCCAACCTTTTCCCGTATACTCGTCCTTCGTGGCCACAATCCAATAATGACTGTGCTCTCCGACGGTCGTAAAAATCGGCGTGTCATCCATGTGAAAAGTACCGCCAAGATGCGTATCATCGCTGTCGTAACCAATGGTTTGCCCCCCTTTGGCACCCGAGGCACCCTGGCTCGTCTCATCGCCATAGCCATTGGCCGCTTTGGTGATGAACGGCACCGGATCTGGCCATTGCGGCTGCGGCTTCGGAGCGACCAAGCCAACTAACAGCGACAGCCCAATCATGAGAATTAAGGGCCGAATCCATTTGAGTGGAAAAGGACCTTTCTCAAATGCCACCCGTTCGCGCTCTTGGATATTCAAAATTCTTAATAAACCGAGAAGCACAAGCCCAATGATCAAGGTTCGGACAATGGCCATGTCGGCATGGTACATTGTAAAAGTATCCACGACAGTGAGGTAGATGAGCGTCATGAAGAAAAACAGGAAAAGTTTCCGGGTTTGAATAAGCCAAAAATGCATGAGATAACTGACGATCCAAAGCAAAATAAAAAACAGAAATGATCGAAATAGGTTCGTTAATCCCACCCAGTTGCCTTCAAACAGAAACACGGTATTAATTTTTAAATCTTGAAGGAAATAATCGATCCAAAGCCCGCTTATTAGCGGTGTGTTATAAAAAAACAACATATGCAAGGCATAAAGAAGGGCAAACCCCTTCGCCGAAAAAGTGATCCAAATGGGGAGCCGCAAGTAAGATAACAGAAATGCAAAACCGGCAAACCCGATAAAATAATCGATGCGGCTGGTGTTGGAAATCACCGTTAAAGGCCTGAGCCATTCCCAGAAAAGCAAAAATGCTAATAGATACAGAAGAAATGAAAATTGGGTTTCAGATCGTTGCAACGGTATCACCCGCTTTTGGTATTTCATCAAAACGATCGTCGGACACAATGTGCGCATAAACGCCTAAAGCTTTCAGCTTCTCTAAAAGATGATAATCTACAGGCAACGGTTTTTCCGCACAGAAAAACAGTTCCAGGGCAAGGCTCCGGCTCAATAAATCATTAAATAGCCAAATGAGGCGTTCACTTAAATGAGGCGTAATATACACAAGGGTTGTTTGCGGTGACAAATGCCGCACATATTTATTGAATAGATAAGTGATATCCATGGCACCATCTTGTTCTGCACTCGCTAAATGATGAAGGATGACCCATTTCTGGTAGGTTTGATCATGCCTTGTCACCCAAGTCGTTTCTTTCCCGAATGAGCCAAAGCCAACCGCGGACCCTGTCCGAAGCGCCCGGTCTGAAAGGCTCGCAGCAAGTGAGACAGCCCGTTCAAAATCATCGGAAGAACTTTGGCCGGTTCGATCTAAGACAACAACAATATCTTTATTGAGGGGAAATTCAAATTGTTTGGTCACAAGCTTATTAGTCCGCGCCGTCGCTTTCCAGTCTAACCAACTTAAACGGTCACCCGGAATGTAATCGCGGATGCTGGAGATCGACGTTAAATCCACCTCAAAATTCCGCCTAGAGCGCAGCCGCCCGCCCTGGGATAAATCCAGCGGCAGCCATTTTTTTGGTGTAATCACTTTCGGATAGACAAGAACACGTTGCTCGACCCGAAACGTTTTTTGTTTTTGGACGAAACCGAATAAATCGCCCGTCTTGATGGTCACTTCTCGGAACCGATAATCTCCGCGCGGCATTCCATCAATGCGATAATCAAAGACCACCTGTTTCCGAAAGCCAAGTGAAACTAGCGCCTTCGTCGTTTCTTTCGTTAATTGAGCATGCTTTTTCAACATATTCTCAGGGGCGTGATCTTCAATGATCAAGTAAAAGAGCGGGAACGGACGGTTTCTCGTGAGCTTAATCGTCACTTGCAGCGGTTCTTCCGCATAGAGCTCCTCTTGGTCCACCAGTCGCTCGATGTGGACATCATGAAGTGGGTAAAACATCAATAATATTGTATATAGAAAAACAGGAAGGAAACTGTAAAACACAAACCAGCTGACAAAACCGCCTTGGAACATGGCATAACAAAACGCGATGAGAAAAAGAACGACAACCCAAAACAAGCCGAGTGTCGGCCGATATCGTCGCAGTCGGCGGATCATTTGACCCCGCCCTCATTCAATACGGGAACTTTAACGGCTTTTAAGGTATCTTCAACAACGGATTCCACCGTTGTCCCGGAGTATTTTGCATCGGGTTTTAAAATCATGCGATGCCCAAGCACAAAAGGCGCCAAAAATTTCACATCATCCGGCACGACGAAGTCTCTACCATGCATCATCGCATAGGCTTGCGATGTTTTTAATAACGCCAATGTCCCGCGCGGACTGACGCCAAGATAGACATCATGATGTTTGCGCGTAAAGGTCACCAAGTCGATCATATATTTTTTTACGGTTTCTTCGACATAAATGCGGCGGGCTCTTTCTTGAAGCGCCACCACTTCTTCTTGGGACATCACGGGCTCAATGTCGTAAATCGGATGGCTTGATTCCAAGCGATTTAAAATCTCTAATTCCTCTGTACGGTCGGGGTAACCCATTGTCAGCTTTAAGAGAAAACGGTCAAGTTGGGCTTCCGGCAGCGGAAATGTCCCTTCATATTCGATCGGATTCTGTGTCGCCATAACGAAAAAGGGTTTAGGTAAAATCCGCGTTTTCCCATCGACCGTGACGCTACCTTCTTCCATGCCCTCAAGGAGCGCCGCTTGTGTTTTCGGCGACGTGCGGTTAATTTCATCGGCGAGAACGACATTCCCCATTAACGGTCCCGGACGAAACTCAAAGGTCATCGTTTTCTGATTGTATACCGACATCCCGGTTAAATCGGACGGCAAGAGGTCCGGCGTAAATTGAATCCTTTTAAACTCTATCCCTAGTGACTTGGCAATAGCACGGACGAGCATCGTTTTACCTACCCCAGGGACATCTTCAAGCAATACATGCCCTTCCGCAAAGAGAGCAACGAGTGCCAAAACCGCCGTACGGCGCTTGCCAACCATGACTTTCTCAATATTATCAATGACTTTTTGAACGGATGGATCCAGGCTTTCAAAATCAGCGATCATCATTTTTCCCCCTAACACAACCTAATACGGACTAAATTATATATTATCAAAATATTATTTACATATAGATTATTATATCAGAAATGAATAATAGGAAACTATTTTATGGCAAAAAGCGCATACTTTCTTGTTTTCGTCGCTTCAAAATATCAGCACGTATGGTAATATATTGGTAATAATCGAAATATTTAATGCTCGTTACCTTGGGGTAAATACACTTCCTGGTAGGTCATCACCGTTACATGAAATAAAGGAGGGAAAAAAATGCTGGAATTCCATATTGGTACTTTTATCTTTCAATTGATGACTTTTTTAATAATTGGTGGAGTTTTTGCAGTGATGATCTTCGTAGTGCTTGCTCTGATTAGAAAGTTGAATTCAAACAAGTAATAGCACATGACAAAGTGATTTTTGAGTAATGAACGGAGCATTTAATTTAAGGGCTTACACTGGCATTATATTGATCCAAAATCAACAATGGCATAACCAACAAAAAAGTCTATTCCTATAAAAATCAGGGATACAAATCCTTACGATTTGTATCCCTGATTGATGCCGTTTAATACTTCCTCTGTTCCTGCAGACTATTTCCCTAATTAGCCTATAAGTCCGCTTTTTAAGCTTCAGGTGCTTGACGGGCATGATCGCTGTTTGCTTCTGTCACATGTTTTGCATGAGAACGTGCGATTACGCTTTTATAGGCATTTTCTAACTGTGTCAACGTTAATTCGTATAAATGTTTATGTTGGACTTTATAGATGTCAAAGGCGATCAATTTATTGATCAACTCTTGGCGCCTTTTTTCAAGTGCGGAACGAAACAATTCACTCAATGACCTCACCCTTTCAATACAATTCTTGAACACGCATGACCAACAAATACATAGAAAAACAAAAAAACCCATCTTCACATACAGGAAGTGGGTTCACGATATATTCTGCCACCTCCTCTTATTTCTCAAGTCGCAGACGACTTGCAGGAATTGGCACCTTTTGGCTTAAAGAATCACCAAGGTTGCCGGGCTTCATCGGGCCAGTCCCTCCGCCACTCTTAATAAGAAGAAGACTTGTAAGATTATTGGGCCATTTATACTCTTTGTTTTTTATTTTAGTTGTATTATTCCTACGTGTCAACTCGGATATGAGCTTATCTCTCTTTAAGGCTGACACATTGTATCATCCTAAGCAATACCTAAATGCATAACTTTTCAATGCCTACCCGGCGATCAATCATGGCGTTCACCCGAAAATACAGGCGCGCTTTCCGATAAAGCGAAAACGTCATCAGCCAAAAACTACCCCAGTGCCGGTTTGTTTACAATTCGGAAAAATTAGGTATAATAAAAATAAAAGGAACATATATTAAGCACAATAGACCGTACCCCTCCAAGAGGGGCGGCTCTAGTTCAACACACAAGGCCTCCCTAGATGCCTGGTGAGCCCAAGGGAGGTCTACTTACTTTTACTGGACATTATCAGAGCTACTAAGGCTCCAAAGGCGATCATCAACGAGAGTAATTGGTAGATCGTTTCGTCCATGGCATCACCCCCTTTCACAGGGGATGAGCCGCCTCCCTTGAGAAGCCGATCTATTGTGCTTGTTTCTATTATAACATGCCAAACATTCCGAAAGAATGGCTATGACACCTTTTGACCTTGTACGCTTACTTATTGGTGTTTAGGTAAATGGTAAGAAAGATGACGCATGGACAGCCACTTTGGGGGTGTGGCTGTGCTCCAATGGGATCCCTTGAATGACGAACCCCACAAAAAAAGACTCAAACACAAAAAAAGATGCTTCCCATAAGTTCAGTGAACTTATGAAAAGCATCATTCAAAGGAGAATGTGACCGGATCGAGGTCCATTCTCCTTTTAAGTTCTTTATTACATCATGCCGCCCATGTCAGGCATTCCGCCGGCATTTTTCTCTTCCTCCGGCTTATCCGCAACAACGGCTTCGGTTGTAAGAACCATGGCCGATACGGATGCTGCGTTTTGGAGTGCGGAACGCGTAACTTTCGTCGGGTCGACGATACCGGCTTCGATCATGTTGACCCATTCGCCTTTAGCAGCGTCAAAACCGATGCCGACTTTTTCGTTTTTCAAGCGTTCGATAATGACGGAACCTTCGAGGCCAGCGTTTTCAGCAATTTGGCGAACCGGAGCTTCCAGAGCTTTAAGAACGATCTTCACGCCGGTTGCTTCATCGCCTTCCGCTTCAATCGCTTCGACAGCTTTGGTGACGTTAACCAATGCGGTACCGCCACCGGAAACAATGCCTTCTTCAACCGCCGCACGGGTTGAGTTCAAAGCGTCTTCGATGCGGAGTTTGCGTTCTTTCAATTCGGTTTCTGTCGCCGCACCGACTTTGATGACAGCAACACCGCCAGAGAGTTTTGCCAAGCGTTCTTGCAGTTTTTCCTTGTCAAACTCAGAAGTTGTTTCTTCGAGTTGAGCGCGAATTTGGTTCACGCGGGCAGCAATGTCATCTGCCGAACCAGCGCCGTCAACGATCGTCGTGTTTTCTTTCGTAACAACGACTTTACTTGCGGTACCAAGTTGTGTGACATTAGCCGTTTTCAGATCGAGGCCAAGTTCTTCCGTGATGACTTGACCACCGGTTAAAATCGCGATATCTTCGAGCATCGCTTTGCGGCGATCACCGAAGCCCGGAGCTTTAACGGCAACGACATTAAAGGTACCACGGAGTTTGTTGAGAACAAGCGTTGCAAGAGCTTCGCCTTCAACGTCCTCAGCGATGATTAAGAGAGATTTGCCTTGTTGAACAACTTGTTCAAGCAGCGGTAAAATTTCTTGGATGCTGGAAATTTTCTTATCCGTAATTAAGATATACGGATTTTCCAATACAGCTTCCATTTTGTCAGAGTTCGTGACCATGTACGGGGAAGCGTAGCCGCGGTCAAATTGCATCCCTTCAACCACTTCGAGTTCGGTGGTGAAGCCTTTGGACTCTTCGGTCGTAATAACGCCGTCGTTGCCAACGCGTTCCATGGCTTCAGCAATTAATTGACCGACTTCTTCATCAGCTGCAGAGATCGCAGCAACTTGGGCAATGGATTCTTTGCCTTCGATCGGTTTGCTGATGCGTTGCAATTCTTCAACAGCGACTTTCACCGCTTTTTCAATCCCGCGGCGAACGACCATTGGGTTAGCGCCAGATGTGACGTTTTTCAAGCCTTCGCGAATCATCGCTTGAGCCAAAACCGTCGCCGTCGTCGTACCGTCACCGGCAACATCGTTCGTTTTGCTGGCAACTTCTGCTACCAGTTGCGCACCCATGTTTTCAAATTTATCTTCAAGCTCAATTTCTTTAGCGATGGTGACACCATCGTTCGTAATGAGCGGAGATCCGAATTTTTTCTCCAGAACAACATTACGGCCTTTCGGTCCGAGCGTGACTTTAACAGCGTCTGCTAAGGCATCCACACCGCGAAGCATGGCGCGGCGAGCGTCTTCACTAAACTTAATGACTTTAGCCATTAGACAAAACCCTCCTCAATATGTAGTATGGAATGTCTTTTTTACTCAACGATGGCCAAAACATCGTCTTGGCGAAGAATTAAATACTCTTTGCCATCATATTTTACTTCTGTACCCGCATATTTTGAGAAAATGATGCGGTCGCCTTCTTTCACTTCGAGGGCGATGCGTTCGCCGTTGTCAGCAACTTTACCTGTGCCGACGGCAATCACGCGGCCTTCTTGCGGCTTTTCTTTCGCCGTGTCAGGCAAAACGATGCCGCCGGCCGTTTTTTCCTCTTTTTCTACTGGTTCGATAACAATGCGATCACCTAAAGGCTTTAACATGGAAAACCCTCCTTAGTGATGAAATGGTGTTGTTAGCACTCTAAACGTGCGAGTGCTAAATCCAGTATTATAATAATCAATATCGAAAACGAATGCAAGTCTCTGACACAAATTTTTTAGGATACCCAGACTGTGTTAAAATATTAAAAGGATTGATATTCTATTTTCCTTACATAAGGGAGAGAACCAGTTTGCCAAAAAGATATTGGTGGATTCTTGCCACCTACATTCTTTGCCAACTTTCGGGACTTTTAAGCTTCACAACGTTACTAAACTTTTTGCCAGCTGGGCAACGGATAGGGATCTTAACCGTTACGAGCTTTCTGATCACCTTGATCATTGTGCTTCTCCTATTATGGCCGGAACATCGATTCGTTCGAGATGCTGAGCGCGCCGATTTTGGTGAGGCTGTCAAATGGGCTTTGATTGGCATTTTCCTCGTCTATATCACGCAAATTGCCGCGGCAATTATTGAACAGGCTATCTTCGGTACACCTGTTCAATCGAAAAATACGGAAAAAATTATCAGGCTCTCAACCATCTCCCCATACGTCATTCTTGTGGTCGTCATTGTTGGGCCGATTCTGGAAGAAATCATATTTCGGAAAATCATTTTCGGAGAGCTCTATAAAAAAACGAATTTTTGGATCGCCGGCGTCATCAGCTCGCTATTATTTGCCCTTCTACACGCCGACGGACATATTATTCTTTATGGCTCAATCGGTCTTGTCCTCTGTTATTTATATCGAAAAACAAAACGGATCGTCGTATCCATGGTCGCACACGGAACGATGAATACCATCGCAGTTCTTGTGGCTTTCCAAAGCTTTGGATTCATCTCTGATTTCCATACATTTTAAACAATCGTTTAAAACAAAAAGGGTATGTCGACTGGACACACCCTTTTTTCTTTATTCAAGCGTCGTCAGAATCAGCGGACCATCCTTTGTAATAGCGATCGTGTGCTCATATTGGGCGGACAATGAGCCATCGACGGTTCGTGCCGTCCATCCGTTAGCATCCACTTTCGACCGCCAATCTCCGACATTCAGCATGGGTTCTATTGTAATGACCATGCCTTCTTTCAACCTTAACCCTTTTCCTTTTAATCCATAATGGGGAATTTGTGGTTCCTCATGCATGGATTGTCCGATGCCATGTCCGACAAATTCGCGGACGACGCTAAAACCTTCCCCCTCAGCATACGTCTGGATCGCATGCCCAATATCGCCGATTCGGTTACCGGGAACAGCTTCTTTGATCCCCAAAAAGAGGGAAGTCTTCGTCACATCTAGCAATTTCTGCGCTGTTTCAGATATTTCCCCAACAGCATAACTCCATGCTGAATCGGCAAGCCAGCCGTTTAAATTCACAACCATATCGATCGTGACAATATCCCCGTCTTTAAGAGGGGTTTTACGGGGGAACCCGTGGCAGATTTCATCATTGATGGAAGCACATGTTGCATACGGATAGCCATGATAACCTTTCTGTTCTGGCACCGCTCCGTGGCTGGCAAGGAAATCTTCGACGAATTGGTCAATTTCGGCAGTCGTCACCCCGGGTTTGATGAGCTTTTCAATTTCCTGATGGCATCGCGCCAATAGCTGCCCTGCTTCGCGCATTTTTTCTATTTCATTCATCGATTTTAATTGGATCATGCGTTTCACCTCATCTATTGTCTACATTATGTCGTGGAATTGGAACGGATACAAAACCATGCTTTTTTATTTTAACAAACGAGGCTGTAAAATAAAGAAAACCTAATTCTGCGAAAGGAAAATTGAATTTGCTAAAGGAAACGTGACTCTGCTAAAGGAAACTTGACTCTGCTAAAGGAAACTTGACTCTGCCAAGCCTTTTAGGCGAAGGCAGAGTCTTAGTTGACCTTATACTGGACTGGTTAATAGCCAGTGCAAGCCTTTTAGGCGAAGGCAGAGTCTTAGTTGACCTTATACTGGCCCGGTTAAAAAGTCAGTGCAAACCTTTCCTGGTGATGGCAATACCTCGTATCCCTTATACGACCCGAAAAATGAATACTTTTCTTACCAGTATATAAAAAAACCACGATTATGACTCGTGGTTCATTTCCATTTGACGCTTCATCATTTTCCGAAACACGCGTCTTGAAATGACTAGGCTAACCTCATAAAGCAGTGCAAGTGGTACCATGACGATGCATTGGGAAACAACGTCCGGAGGGGTAATTAACCCTGCGATAACAAATAAGACAAAATACGCGTATTTTCTTATTCTTGTCAAAAGATGGGGCGTCATTAAACCTAGACGCGTCAGAAACATTATCAAAATGGGCAATTCAAACACAAAGCCGAATGGAAGTGTCAGTTGGATCAGAAAATGAAAATATTCATTAATGCCGATGACGCTATGGATGCCAAGAGATTCCCCTAAATTCGTCATAAAATGAATGACATACGGAAAAAGGACAAAATACGAAAAGGCGATCCCAAGCAAAAATAAAATGATCATTAAAGGAATATAGCTCAGCGTCACTTTTCTTTCATTCTCGTATAAGCCCGGGCTGATGAACGCCCATAACTCATAGAGAATTAGCGGGACAACAAGAACGAGCCCAATAACAAAAGCCACTTGCAAGTATACATTAAAAGGGTCGGTCACCCGAAAAGCGTTCATTTCAATTCCTTTTGCTATTTCTACATTTTGCAAAAAACGGATGACCGGTTTGGATAAAACTAAACCTAATATGAAAGTAATGACAAAACCGATTAAGACGATCACAAGACGCCTTCGCAGTTCTTGAAGGTGCTCCGCCAGACTCATTTGTTTATCGGTCATTAAAGATCATCCTGTTTTTTATTCTTCTTATCTTCTTCATCATCATCGGCTAATCCTTTGGTAGCGCTTTTAAACTCGCGCAACGTATGGCCGACGGCTTTGCCCAATTCAGGCAGCTTCTTCGGTCCAAAAAGAATAAGTGCCAAAATGATAATTAATATAATACCTCCCGGACCTATACCCATGTTCCCACCTCCTATTCTCGGTTTAAAGGATAATTTTTCATGAAGTAAACAAGGGTTTGTAATTCAACGCCTAAATCGATATGATGAAGCCGAATATGTTTCGGTACAGTTAAACGCACGGGTGTAAAATTAAGTATACCACTGATTCCACTCTGAACAAGCTGGTCGGTAACAGCCTGCGCACTATCGGCGGGAACGGTTAAAATGGCTACCGGGATATCCCGATGCTTGTCCTTTGGTAATTGATCAATGTGGTATACGGGTGTCCCACCAATCGTTTTTCCGACTGTCTTTGGATTTTTATCGTAAGCAACGACAATGCGAATATTATTATTCTTAATAAAATTATACTTTAAAATCGCTGTTCCCAAATTACCGACACCGACGAGCATCGCTTTTGTGAGTTCATTTTGATTCAATTTTTCCCGTAGATACGCGAGAAGATGTTCAACATTATATCCATAACCTTTCTTCCCTAATGCACCTAAATAGGAAAAATCACGGCGGATCGTTGCCGAATCGATTTTTACGAGATCACTTAATTCAGATGAGGAAATTCGAAGTTTTCCAGATTCCGATAAATGTTGTAAAAATTGATAGTATAATGGCAGACGCTTGGCCGTCGCGTGTGGAATTTTCTCATATGCCATACTTCTGACCTCCGCCCCCGGTTACGAACGGTGATAATCACCGCTCTTTCCTCCGGTCTTTTCCTTTAAATATGTCTCTCCGATGACCATGCTTTTATCAAGTGCTTTACACATATCATAAACCGTCAATGCGGCGGCTGTCACGGCAGTAAGTGCCTCCATTTCTACCCCGGTTTCCCCTTTGGTCTTAACAAAGCTCTCGATATAAAGCACAGGTTCTTCCTCATCCCAATGGAACAAGATGTCGATGCCTTTAAGCGCAATAGGGTGACACATCGGAATGATCTGCGGTGTATTTTTGGCCGCCATAATCCCCGCCACTTGAGCCACCGCTAAAACATCACCTTTTTTAACCGATTGAGTTTCAATGGCCTGTCGGACCTTTTCACTCATTCTGATGCTGGAGCATGCTCTTGCCGTTCTTACCGTGATCGGTTTCTCCGAGACATCGACCATCTTTGCCCGTCCTTGGTGATTGATATGCGTTAAATCTTTCAAGACGCCTCACCTCGATCCTCTCATTCTAACCTTCGCATAATTCTAGCGATTGTAAACCAGCAAAAATTGAATTTTTTTTAACACAAGCGAAAACTTCACGAATAATTTCTATATCGAAAAAGAAACGTTTCGTCCCGATATTGCCCCGTGCTTAAAATATAGGCTAAACTAGAATGAGAGCTTGGAGGGTTAGACATGATTCTATTACAAGCGAGTGGTATCCAAAAATCATTTGGTACAGACTCTATTTTAACGAATATTAACCTTGAAGTACAATCCGGCGAACGGGTCGCGCTCGTCGGTCGGAATGGATGCGGCAAGTCCACCTTGCTTAAAATCATTACCGGTGTAGAACCGTATGACGCCGGTGAACTGTCTTTTGGCAAGGATGTTTCGATTGGTTATCTGGAACAAAACAGCACGCTACAGTCCAGCCGGTCTATCTACCAAGAACTTGAATCGGTTTTTGCTGAATTATTGGAGAAGGAAAAGCGCCTCAGAGTACTAGAGCAGGAAATAGCGAAAGACCATTCAGAAAAACGACTTGAGGAATATGATCGGCTTCTTGAGGAATTTACACGTGCCGGAGGCTATACGTATCATGCGGAAATTCAAAGTGTCATGCATGGGCTTGGCTTTCAGAACTATAGCCCGGATACCCCCATCGGCTCCCTTTCCGGTGGTCAAAAAACGCGGATCTCTCTCGGCAAACTTTTATTGAAAAAACCGGATCTCTTAATTCTCGACGAACCGACCAACCATCTGGATATCGAAACACTAACTTGGCTCGAAAATTATCTACGCCATTATCCAGGTGCCATCCTCGTCGTCTCCCACGACCGTTACTTTTTGGACAAGTTAGTGAATAAAATTTATGAGATTTCCCGCGGCGTTTCGCATAGATACACGGGAAACTATTCTGCCTACCTGCAACAAAAAGCCGCCGACTACGAACGGCAAATGAAATTATATGAAAAACAGCAAAAAGAAATCAAAAACCTAGAAGATTTTATTCAACGGAACATCGCCCGCGCCTCTACGACAAAACGGGCACAAAGCCGCAGAAAAAAGCTGGAAAAGATGACGATCATCGAACGACCGAAAGGCGACGATAAAACAGCCGGCATCCGCTTTGATATAAAAAAAATTAGTGGCAATGATGTCCTCTCAGCACAAGACCTTATTATTGGCTATGGTGACAAAGCCATCGCCAAGCGCCTATCGTTTCGATTATATCGTGAAGACAGCGTAGCGCTCGTCGGTCCTAATGGTATGGGAAAAACGACGCTGCTAAAAACGATCATCGGTGCTTTAAAACCGTTGGAAGGGTCCATTCGATTGGGGGCTAATGTGTCCATCGGTTACTTTGATCAGGAGCAAAAAGGCTTGACACCAAATAAAACCGTATTAAATGAACTGTGGGATGATTATCCGTTAATGAATGAAGAAGACATCCGAACCGCCCTCGGAAGCTTTTTATTTACAGGTGATGATGTCTTAAAAACCGTCGCCTCCTTAAGCGGTGGTGAAAGAGCCCGACTGGCTTTGGCTAAACTGATGAT
This sequence comes from Tuberibacillus calidus DSM 17572, assembly GCF_000430685.1. Lineage (GTDB taxonomy): Bacteria > Bacillota > Bacilli > Bacillales > Sporolactobacillaceae > Tuberibacillus > Tuberibacillus calidus. Next base: position 66,078 of record NZ_AUMM01000021.1, read on the forward strand.
GCGGCGCGATAATTTCCTTATATTGGATGAACCGACCAACCATCTCGACTTGCCAAGCAAAGAAGCCTTGGAGGCAGCGTTAATAGATTTTCCCGGAACCTTGCTATTCGTCTCCCACGACCGCTATTTTATTAACCGAATTGCGACAAAAGTGTGGGAGCTATCATCCAACGGCTTAACTGAATACCTCGGTGATTACGATTACTATGTCGAAAAAAAAGCAGAACAGGAAGAACTTCGGAAGCTCCAACAAGAAAATGCCCCGACTCGATCTGCAAAGTCTGCCGAGCCCATGCAGGACTCCTATGAAGAAACGAAGCGCAAGAAACAAGAAGAACGGAAAAGACAACGCCGCATCGCAGAGCTTGAGGAGGAAATTTCCTCACTTGAGACAGCGGTACAAGCCTTGGAACAACAATTGCTCGACCCTGATGTCTATATGAACCATGAAAAGGCTACCGAAGTCAATGACCAATTGAGCGCGAAAAAAAGCCAACTTGAAGCTTTAATCGACGAATGGACGGAATTGCAATCATAATGTCACACAAATCTTATAAAAGAGGTTGGCGCCTGCTTACAATTTTTGTCTGTCGTGACGATGACGGGGATTTGAAAGCAGGTGTCACCCTTTTTGCTTTCTCACTTTACGCACATTATGCACAGTTTTATCAACAAATGAGAGGTAAATATCCTGCCTTATCCACCGTTTTATCCACTTTGTCCACATTTCACCTGGATTTTATCCACATTTTTTATCCCCATCCAAAAGATTTATACACGAATGTAAACGGCATTTTTCCACAAATGTGATTTTCCTGTGGATAATTTTACCCACAGGGTCAATACGCAACCAGAAAGCGTGGCATTTCCCTTCCCCTGTACCTGGATCTTGAGCCGCCATCCCAATCCCTGACATCTTCATACCAACGCTGGTTCAAAAAAGCATATCATTTCTCGCCTAATAGATTGGCAATTTGTTACGCAATCTGAAATTGCATATTATTTTCCCGCCCAAAACACTTACAACTGATACGCAATCTTATACATGGAAAAAGTTAATAAAAAAAACCGATTCGGACATAATCCGAACCGGTTTTTACGTCAGTTGTAATCCGGGATTGGCATTAAGTGATAAATCCGCGCGTACACCTTTTAAATAATTGATGGTCCCTGCCGCGGCAATCATCGCCGCATTATCGGTGCATAACTTTAACGGTGGAATGACGAGCTCAACGGCATGTTTCTGTGCTGCCGCCGTCATTTTCTCCCTTAACCCAAGGTTTGCTGCAACACCGCCAGCAACAAGCAGCTGCTTGGCTCCATATTCTCCGACCGCTCGAAGGGTCTTTTCCACAAGCACTTCAATCACGCTTTCCTGAAAACCAGCGGCAACATTCGCCTTGTTGATCGCTTCCCCGCGTTGTTCGGCATTGTGGACATAATTCAACACCGCAGACTTTAACCCGCTAAAACTGAAATCATAGGACCCTTCTTCGAGCCAAGCGCGCGGGAACTCAATCGGGTTTTCCGCTTCACGTGATAAGCGATCGATTTCGGGGCCTCCCGGATAGGGAAGGCCTAAAACGCGGGCAACTTTATCAAAAGCTTCTCCAGCGGCATCGTCTCTCGTTTCCCCAATTAAGTGATAGACGCCATGTTCAGGCATGTAAACTAACTCTGTATGACCACCGGAAACGATCAATGCAACCAACGGGAAGTGCATGTCCGCAACTAAACGATTGGCATAAATATGCCCGGCGATATGGTTGACGGCTACCAGTGGAATACCTTTTGAAAAAGCCAGCGCCTTTGCCGCGCTAATACCCACCAACAATGCGCCGACAAGTCCCGGTCCTTGGGTGACCGCCACCGCATCGATCTCGTTCCATGTGACTTTCGCTTCCTCAAGGGCCGCCTCACAGACAAGCGTGATTTGTTCAACATGGTGGCGAGAGGCAATTTCTGGCACAACACCCCCAAAACGTTTATGACTTTTGATTTGGGAGGCGACGATATTGGAACGGATCATGGTGCCATTTTCAACCACGGCCGCAGCTGTTTCATCACAACTTGTTTCAATGCCTAAAATCATCGTGTTTTTTGTCATAGTTTCACCCACATCACTAAGGCATCCTCATAATTGTCCATATAATACCCTTTTCGAATCCCGCCGTTTTGAAAGCCGAGTTTTCGATACAAATTTTGGGCAATTTCATTGGATACCCGCACTTCTAGACTCATTTGTTTGGCATGATTCATTTTGGCAAAAGACATCGCTTGCCGGAGCAGTGTTTCACCAATTTTATAGCCGCGATAATTCGGAAGTACCGCAATGTTGGTTATATGGGCTTCATCAATAATGACCCAGACCCCGCAATAGCCAATGATCTTCCCATCAAATTCCGCAACAAAATAGGTGGCAAATTGATTATTAGTTAACTCGTTCACATAGGCTTCATGCGTCCAAGGAGAGGTAAAACAGATTTGTTCGATACTATAGATCGCATCAACATCATCAATCGTCGCTTTTCGTATGCAAACTTCCATTTTCCTGTCCTTTCTGCTCTTGCTTGGCGAGCCATTTCGCTTCAGCCTCCGCTAACTGTAAGTAGCGCGGGGTAAACGCATGAGCCTCAACAGGCGGATATTTTTGCGCTAAAAAGGCTAAGGTTGACGGCCGAGGGTTATTTTCCGTGTATCGAGCCCGAACAGCTTGCCTACCTAAAAAGGCTTGAATGCGATCCCAATGTAAAGCCAAATCATTACCTAAAAAAAGAATGGGTTGGTCTAACGATTGCAGTTGAGCCAACCAATCCGTTAGTAATATTAACCGGTCGCTTTCGATAGCTTGAACTTCTGTGGAATTCGAGCGATAAAGACCGGTATAGACTTGTCCTCTCCGCGCATCAAATAACGGACAGAGGTACCCATTAAAATACAAACCATTTTGGGCGAGAATTTCCAAACTGGATAAGCCGACCAATTCCTTTTTCATCGCCCAAGCCATCGTTTTGGCGATAGTCACACCGATGCGAACGCCAGTATACGAACCCGGTCCCTCAGCCACGGCAATGCGGTCGATCTCTTCAGGCTTTATGCCAGCATCGATAAACAACTGCTCAATCGCAAGCATTAAGCGGACACTATGATTTTTTTTCGAATTGGTTATCAGTTCACCTAATACCGTGTCGCCTTTCGTTATGGCCACACCCATGACGACATTAGATGAATCGATTGCTAATACATTCATGAACTTAACTCCTTACACAACGCTTCGTAACGTTTCCCATGAGGGGTACAGCGAATCGCGCGCGATTCTTCTCCGATCCTTTTTATTTCTATATCCAATCGCTCTTGGGGCAGCAGTTCGGCAATCCGGCTTGCCCATTCCACGACCGTGACGCCATCCGATTGAAAGTATTCTTCAAACCCAAGATCTTCATCCTCATCCAGCCGATAGACATCCATATGATAAAGCGGATATTTCCCTTCATATTCCTTTATTAAGGTAAAAGTCGGGCTGTTGACATTTCTTTGAACGCCAAGTCCTTTGGCTAAGCCTTTGGTAAACGTCGTTTTTCCGGCGCCTAAGTCCCCTTCTAGGGTAATGACATCTCCAGGAGCGACTAATTTCGCCAAACGCTCTCCAAAAGCTTTTGTATCCGCATCTGAATGGCTGAAGAATTCGTACATAGGAAACCCCTCTTTAGCAAATCCCTTGCTTTATTTACACTCAATGATCCACTATTTCTTTATTATAATGGACAACTGAAAAAAAGAAAAAGCATTGCAATAAAAAGCCGAATAACGTTGTCATTCCACCTTTGCGATTGAAATCCGAGACAGCCATCCATGCATATAACGGTTCAACGAGAACATAAGCCAATTTTTTCATACTTTTTTATATAAAAAAGAGAACAGCTTTCGCTGTTCTCTTCCATTGTCCGGCAACGACCTACTCTCACAGGGGGAAGCCCCCAATTACCATCGGCGCTGAAGAGCTTAACTTCCGTGTTCGGGATGGGAACGGGTGTGACCTCTTCGCCATTGTCACCGGACAGATCTGATATTGAGCGTTCGACGCAAGGCTTAGCCTAGTCAAACTTCTTTTTCAGGTGCGTTTGCACCCTGAAAACTGAAAACGAAGGTTTCGTGCATCTTTTTTTGGTTAAGTCCTCGACCGATTAGTATTCGTCAGCTCCACGTGTCGCCACGCTTCCACCTCGAACCTATCTACCTCATCATCTC
>NZ_AUMM01000022.1 GCF_000430685.1 Tuberibacillus calidus DSM 17572
GTACAAAATAGTGGCCCTCTTTTCTTGTATTTTACCCTCCTTACGTGACCACCTTTACGAAATCTCTATCCCATTTTTCCGTCACCTTTGACCTTGTCTGTGCCCGTGTTACGCTTAACGCCACAGTCTCACCGAAAAATTTAGCCTAAGCGGCTCAACGAGTGGCCAGTGTAACACGGGCAATCGATTCTAAGCATCCGTCGGCGGGGCCCCGACCCCTTCCGCCGGACGCCAAGAATCGGGCGATCTGCGGTCAAAGGCAAGCAGCTTCGCTGTGACTCCTCTTTATACCAAAGAGTCCCATTAATACCTTTCATTTCGCCCATAAAAATTTTACTCTAACCGGTCAATACCATCGAGTGGTAGGAGTTTCTGCTTGTTGGTAATCACCTAACCCACTTATCATTAGATAGAAGCTTTCGAAAAAGAAACTGGTGAAACGAAAAATGGATGTGGAACCCGTTTTAGGATATCTGAAGGTTAATTAGTATTTCACTCGTTTGTCAGTGAGAGGCAAAAAAAAGTGAAAAATGAATGTGGCTTTGCATGCATGGCGGTGAACCTGGGAAAGTTCACCGCCATGAATAGTTAATCAACCAAAGATAAGGGAAATAACAGCACAAAAAAGTTCCGATTATCAAAGAGCGATAATCGGAACTTTTTTCGTTTGTTTTCGCTAGCAATGTCCTAGCCTTTTTTTGATCTTCTTTATTTGGCAATCGTCACTTTATTGGCGAGCAGCCCATATGTGCCGTTATGATAGACATAAGCTTTTACCGGGCTTCGGAAATCCGACTGATCGGAAAGGATCTCATACCATGTTCCTTCCCCATTTGAAACTTCTTTCGTCACAATCATCCCAGCCCCGGAATGCGTTTCGGGATATTGGTACAATATTTTAGAGCTTGTTGTCGGATTGGCGCGCACGTTTAAGGAATCGGCCGTCGCTACCGCTAACACATACTTATTAAAATCACGACCGCCGAGATATTTATCAATCTGGAACATATAGCCGGCAATCTTTTGTCCCCAATAAGGATCTGAGGCATATTTCATATTCATACCGGCATTTTTGTCACCTAACATCGCGCCAAAATAACGCCAAGTTCCTGGAGTTAAATAGTTATCCTTAACAAACTGTCCCATGTAATCGATGCACTCTTCGTAGGTCGCAAATTGTTTTGCCCCATTATAAGGGTCACTGTCAGCTGCGCCCAATCCGAAAAGATTATGTTTATTCTGGGCAATATCGCTTGATCCCCAAGCGCTTTCATGTATCGCGTGCGCCAAGAGATACATCGCATTGACACCATAATCATTTTGTGCCTTTATAAAGGCATTGCCGAGTTTGGCTAACGGCCCCGGACCGCCTAATTTTTTTGCGTAGGTGCTAGGGATATTATCTTTTACAAATTGGTTGAGCTGATCCGCTGTATAAGATGTTTTGGTTTTTAACGGCAAAATATCGAAATATTGATAAGCCGTGCCGACCGGTTTCCCAGTGGCGTTCCATGTGGTATAGAAACTATGGCCGTCCCAGCTGTAATATTTGACTCCTTCAGTCATGAACCCCGGCGCATAGCCATATTGGTAGGCGGCATATTGTCCGGACAATGGTTGGTAGACATAATGATAGAGGGTATTTCCGCTCACTTTATAATAGGATCTGCCATCAATCATACCATTAGGAATCAATGTGACTTTTGATTGATCCACACTGCCTTTGTTCCCATTAAGTTCAATATTAACCTTATAGGCGTCGGAACCGAGATATTTCAATTCCGTATTGGATGAAACATAAGTGTCGCCGAACGTGACCATGGCACTCGTGCGAACAATGCCGCTATGCATCCAGACCACTTTGTTATTGAGTGTCACCACTTGATTGGACGCGGTCGCGTGATTACGCGCATCGGTAAAGTGCGAATATCGGGCACCGTCTTGAATTTCACCCTTAACAACCGTTCCCACGTGATACCAACCACCCGTATTTTCAATGGCGCCTAAAGCGCGGTAAATCACGACAACCGCTTCGGCGCGGATGGCATCATTTTTCGGTCGAAATGTGTTATCACCGTATCCTTCAATAATCGACCACGCCACGCAATTTTCAATCGCTTCGACATAACCTTTATTAATCTTTGACTTGTCGGCAAAAGTCAATGGTTTAGTTTCCGTCACAATCCCTTTATACTTTAGCATCCGATAGATCATGACTGACATTTCATCTCTAGTAATATATTGATCCGGTTTGAATGTCCCGTCAGGATAACCATTAATGATACCGGCCGATGCTGCTTCATAAATTTCATTGTAAAGTGGATGATTGGGATCCACATCCGAGAAGGATTTCGTGGTATCGAAGGTCTGGAGATTCAATGCCCGTCCGACAAACGCCGCAAATTCCGATCGCGTGACTTTTTTTCCTAAGAGGAAATCTCCCGAACTGTCGCCTTTTAATATCCCGCGATCGCTTAATGCTTTAGCCGCTTCATCCGCCCACGGATAAGCGCTGGCATACGCGTCGTGATGGTTCAATAGAGTCACCGCGAACATAAATACAAACGCCACTATAGGTAATGCGATTTTTTTCATATAGTCCCCCCTTCTTTTCTACTAAATTACCAAACTTATGTAATAAAATCTAGTTAAACGTTAATCGATTTTAAAATCTTTCATATTTTTGTAACCTAACTCTTTACCGAGTGGGAATACACGTTTTGTCGTTGAGGTATGATCCCGTAAATGTCACACGGTTTTGCACCGGCGTGAATCATCGACGATTCATAAACTTCACTGGTTTCCGTGCAAGATCACTCCCGCACAGCCGCCCATTTATTGATAGAGGCGCGTAAATCGTAAACCTAAATGACGATGCTTTTTCTCAAGGATTAAAAGTTACTACCTTATTACACTGTAATGCTATTGAAATATTAAAACTGTATCGTTTATACTCAATTTGGACAACATGCCAATCATTGTCATTTAGTAGGGAGTTCGTACCAATGAAACGAATCTTTATCATTTTTTTGGCTATCATGCTTTTATCATTTCTTCCTATTAAAAACTTTCTTTCTACAGCATGGGCCGCCAATTTCTCTGATGTTGGCGATCACTGGGCGAAAGAAGCGATCAATTATATTGCCGATAAAGGGCTCATAAATGGGTATTCCAATGGTCAGTTTAAACCTGACCAAACGATTACCCGCGCGGAAATGGCGAAAATAGTTGTCACTGCGCTGGATTTACCACTTTCCTCCGCTTCATTCATAGATGTACCTAAGACGCATTGGGCAAACAAATACATTGGAGCGGCCGCTAAAGTAAACATCGTCACCGGCTATTCCAACGGCACCTTTCGCCCTAACCAGTCCATTTCCCGCGCAGAAGTGGCCGCCATCTTAGTGAGGGCTTTTCATCTCACGACAAACAACATCGCTTTTCCCTCTTACCATTTTACCGACATCGATCGCAGCAATTGGGCGTTCCCATTTATTTTGAACCTCGTTGTGAATAACATTACGAATGGCTACACGAATCATACGTATAAACCGGAGGCCTCCATATCAAGAGCGGAAGTCGTGACCTTTATTGCGAGGATTTTTGACGACTCGTTTAAAATTGGTATGGCTCCACCACCTTCCGTCGATACCTATATTCCCGTTTTATGCTGGCATAACTTCCCCACAAACGGAAAAGGGGACAGCTTAAATACGGATCCGAAGGCATTTGAAAAACAATTAACCTATTTAAAAGAACAAGGCTATCAAACGATTACGGTCGAAGACTTAGTGAATGGTCAGATTCCGGCCAAGCCGATCATGCTGACTGCTGATGATGGCTATTTATCGACCTATACAAATGCTTTTCCAATATTAAAAAAGCTGAATATGAAAATGACTGTTTTTATCATTGTTTCATCTGTCGGTGAAACGCCAGGACAAAATCCGCATTTTACTTGGGAACAAGCCAAAGAAATGGAAGATTCCGGTTTGGTGGATATTGAAAGCCATACGTTTGATCAACATAGGCGCATCAATGATGAAATCGGAAAAGAGTATTTGGTCACGCCGTTCGATACGGAAACCCATGAGGATTATGTCAACCGGATTACCAACGATCTTGCTCTTTCAAAAAGCGAAATTGAGAGCCATCTGAACAAGGAAGTCGTCGGTTTTGCTTATCCGTTTGGCGTGTATAATGACGAGGTGGAACACATTGCGCAAAGCATTGGATTCAAAGCGATTTTTACGACTAATTTCGGCGTCAATTCCCTATCAGACTTAAATTTGATGAGGATAAAAAGGATCGGTGTCAACGGACGGGATTCCGGGCCTGCGCTGGTGAATAAAATCATTGATGGCGCCTATCGCTTAAATCATTAAAAAATTTCAGAGACTTTTAGCTCGGCTAAAGGTCTTTTTTTATATCGGAGGGATCGTTGAAACATATCGGCAAGGGTTTCAAACATTGTCTTCCATATAGAATGAGTTGGCGGGTACCTTTTTCTATGAAAAATTCTTTCTTTTATTTCCATTATCATCCTTTTTACCGTCATGCGACTGTGTAAATTCCCTTATGGCACTTAGATAATGGTGTCAAAAAGGGGTTAGACCTTGAAATATAGAGACTTAAATGTCAAAAAGATAGTTGGTAAAACGGTTAGGGCCATACGAAAATTAAGAGGCATGACAATTGAGGAATTAGCTGAGAAGGCCGAAATTAATGAAAAATTTCTCGGTGAAATTGAACGAGGAGTGAAAGGTTGTGATTATACAATCTTAATCCAACTTGCCATAGCACTTAAAGTCCCAGTTGGTCAACTGCTTATCGAAGCACAAAGGTTTCTCGAACGATCTAAACAAGAAGAGGAATGACATTTTCTTCCCCTATCCTATCCTTATCCTTCATCCTTCCCATACTCATTTCCAAATGCTCATTAAAAGCTTTATTATCGCTTTAGTTATTTCCCCCATCGATATTGTCTCGTCATCCTTGCCCGACGTATCTTTCAATGGTCAGCCCCATAAGAAAGGAGATAATCTTTATGACTATTCCCATCTTAGAAGATTACGATGTTCATCAAGGGACGATGGCCATTTTACCCGCAAAAGCGATAGACTACGATTCTATCGTGCTTGAAACCAACCAAACTCTCTACATAAGAAAAACGCCTTTACAAATCATAAAGGATGCCTGCTTGGAAGGCGGCTCGACTTATGAAGGCCGACGTGAAGCGGTTATCCATCTGACGGGCGCCCAGAACAAGGTGCCCATCCCGGTCAATCCCCGAGAGCACATCTATGCTTTCCCGACTCACTCCCCTCAGCTTTTTGAGTGCCAATGGCTCTTCTATCACCATATCCGATTCATTCAACCGAAACCGAACACACCTAGAGAATCCATCATTACTTTTAAAAACAATCCTAATCCTCTTCAAATCGAAGTCTCCTATAACACGCTCTATAAGCAAATGCAACGAGCGGCTTATTGCATTGTCCGCTATTCATTCGGTCATATACCTCAATGGCAGAGGTCTTATGGCGGATGGAACTAATAACGAAAAAAGAAGCCTAATACATTTTTATTAGACTTCAACCTATTATTCATCATTATTTTGGTCCATTTGTTGGAGAAATTTTTGTATCCGTTCGGCTGCCATCCGGTAAGCCTTCCTTTTATCCCTTGGCCCGATTGCAATGACTTCCATTCTAACTGGACTTCCTTCCACCGGCCTATAAATGATTCTAATATTTAATGACTTTGACTTTATTTTTGCAAAACCGTGCAAATCTCCATGTAATGACTCTGCTACTCCATCTGGCTTAAATAAAGGACCTTGTTTTGCTCTTCTTAATATTTCTAGTAAGACCGTTTGCCTATGACCTTTATTAATTGCCTTTATATCCTGCTTAACATCATCGACAAATCTAAGATCAACTTGATATTTTTCAAGAATAAATGCCTGTAATTCCTCTAGCGTCTTCAAATTACTCTTCCTCTAATTGTTTCATTAATTGGTTAAGATCTATGTCTTCTTCATCAAAGACATCATGAAGAGCAAAGTTTGCCGATTTTTCCGCACGGTTTTGAGCTTCTTCTAAAGCCACTTTATCCAACGCCTCATCAAGTGCTTCCTTAATTGTGAGCAACTGCTCGAAATATTCAAGACTAACAACCGCTGCTTGGGCATTTTTCTTTTTAGCATTTTGTATTACAAATACTTCATCTGTAGGCCCTTTTGAAAATCGATCAAGAATATCTGACAGCTTATTGCTCCGAGTGACATCCGTTACTCCAAGAACGTTTTTTTTCAAAAAATCCAAAGTATTTGTGTTTAACGTAGGGTGATTTTCCTTTGCCACTGTATATACACCCACTTTCCATCAGTCCTTTCCATTATTATATGCCAGAAATAATTATTTTTATACTCCATTATATGTTGTTTTATACACATAAAACAACACATTTAATTTTGGATGTGCCATCACCAACATAATAATGAAGGTGAAACCCATGTGACATATTACTATAAGAGTAGTGGGGAAATTCTATCCTAGTAGCGGAATATCAACAGGCTGTTAGTTTCGGCAAGCTCTTGCTGAAAACACATTCAACCTAAAAGAAAAGGTGGAATTTCTAAAGAAAAATTCCAAGAACCTTTCCTTTTATAAAAAGTGTAACCGTCAAGTAAAAATGAACACTTTTTAAGTGACTATACGAGTCTCCCTACTGTTTTTTTCACCATTAGTAAGGAACCCTTTGTTTTAGCCAATTTGGCCGATTCCTATATTAAAAAAGCGAATGAAAAAGATTTGAGTTCATTTATCGGCAAATCCTTAATCATGCCGAAGAAATATTATCAAAAGACACATGGCAACTCTATATCAAAGAAATAGATGTCACCATATTTGGACCTAGCGAAATGGAGAAACCAAATGGGTGGCTTATTATCTCCAGTGTTTTTTGCAAGCAAAAAATACATAGAAGTGCAAGAAAAAATACATAGGCTTGCCGGCCAGAGATTTATGGTTTCAAGGTGGAGGAAGGGGATGAGGGAATGGTAGAGAGAGCGTTCCGTAGACGGTAGCTCTCCCCCGTAAAAGCCAGGATGTGGGCGTGATGAACCAAGCGATCCACCAGCGCAGCCGTCAAACGATTGTCCCCAAACACCCGATTCCACTGTCCAAACTCCAGATTTGATGTCACGATGACGCTTTTTTGCTCATAACAGTCAGCGATGATATGAAACAGTAGTTCTGATCCTTGCTTTTGAAAAGGCACATAGCCAAGTTCATCCAAAATCAACAGTTCGCACGCGTCAATGCTCCGTTTTATTCGCCCAAGTGTGCCGTTTTTCAATGCTTCCTCCAGTCGGGCAACGAGATCCGCGACGCGGAAAAACCGAACCTCACGGCCTTGTTGACATGCTTGAATGCCGAGTGCTGTAGCGAGATGGGTTTTACCGGTTCCTGGGGAACCCAAAAGCAGAACGTTTTGCTTTCGTTCCAAAAAACGAAGGTCACATAGTTCCTCTTTCGATGTTGTCTTCGGCCAATGGATGTGATCGGACCACTCATAATCCTTGAGCCATTTCAACTCCCGAAACTTGGCTCTCTTGATCAGCCGCGCCTGTTTCGCCTGCTGGCGGCACGACAGCTCGAGCGCTAATACGTTGCGCAAAAACTGTTCTTTTGTTTCGAATTCCACCTCCTCGAATCGGTCAGCGATATACGCCAAGTGCAGCGCTTTACAAATCTCTTTTATCTCTGTGTTCATCCTGCCACCCCCCTTCCTTCACGGGATGAAGGCGTTGATCGTACACCGTTAAGTCCGTTTCATAATCAACCAAAACGGAAGGGGTATAAGCTTCTTCCCACTTGGCCGGGTAATGGGAGTGCTCGGCTTCCATTAACACTCCGATTTCATGAGGGGCCAAGTCCCATCGTTGCTTCTTCTTGAGCCATTGGGCGATTTCGTAAAGCGTACATCGGTCTAAAAGCACTCGTAGCCCTTTCAAGCGGGAAGACACTTCGCAGGAGGAGACCCGCAAATAGGTCTGAATCGATTCCGGCAAGTACGCCCGGAACCGGGAATACTCGACGACCCGGGGCTTGACCGCCCACTCGGCAAAAATCTCCTTCCAAGGGATCTCGCGTTTCACGTTCGTATACGGCCTTGGTGCCTCAAAGTGTACATCCCCGTCAGGAGAGAGCACAAAGAAACGATCCCATTCCTTTTTCACCAACACCCGATTGGGAACGGACAAGCCATGAATGACGAACGCCTCCCCATCCACCGTCACTTCTCCATACTTGTTCACGTAGGCATGATCAAGAGAAAAGATCGGAAGATCCTGTTCTGGCAAAGCCAACAGTTCTGAACGTTCTTCCTGCCATAGCTCCTCAATCATCCGCTCCTTTTCATAATGTAGACGGTTCCGATCCTCGACCATCTTGCGATGCAGCCAATTTGTTAACTCCGAATCTGATTCGATCAACGGAGCGGGGACAAAACAAAGGTTGCGAGTATAATAGACTTTTCGCTCGGCATTCCCTTTCTCGTGTCCGCTGTACGGATTGCACGCCTGCACATCAAACCGGTAGTAAAGCTGAAACTTCTGAAAGGCCTCGGTATATTGGCGTCCACCCCTTTTTTGGATGGATGAGACGGCTGCAGGCAAGTTGTCAATACGCAATACCTTCGGCACTCCTCCGGCCTGGCGAAACAACTGCGTCAATCCATGAAGGAAGCATTCGTTGTTTTCTGCCGGCAGCGGATAGGCAAATGCGGCGTTACTATAGGGGAAGCTGATGATCAAAACGGATCGTTCTTCCTCCTTCCCCTCCTTTGTCACCACGGTCATCTTCCCAAAATCGACCTGTGCTTCCCCTGGCGGATGTTCAAGGCGCTCATAGCGCTGTTCTTTCTCCAGCTTCAGCTGTGGTCTTCGCTTCTGTATGTACGCGCAAACCGTGCGATATGATCCTTTAAATCCATGGTTACGTTGGAGTGTTTCAAACATTGTTTTGTTCGTCCGACGCTGCTTTCTTAGCAGCTTCGCATCTTCCTCTAGCCAATCATCAATAATTTGTCCGTATCCCTCCTCTTCCATCATGCCCTTTTTTGGTTTTATTTTTTGTCGGGCAAAAGTGTTACCATCCGCGTATTTCTTCACGGTTCTCCAGTTATACCCTGTTTTGCGGGCAATTTCCGCAATCGCCAACCCTTTCTTTTCACGTAGTTTTCTGATACGATTAATTTCAGGCATTGTCAGCATCCTTTCGATCCTCCACTGTTTGGTTATGATTTCACAACTTCCACAGTAGAGGAAATGTTAGGGGCTGGCAAGCCTTTTTTCTTTACTTTAGGCTCTGCACTTTTTGTTGCAGAACTCTGTATTTTTATTTTGCACTAAACACTCCAGTATTCTTGAAGGGAAATGGACAGCGTAAGATTCTAGATTTGTGAATTAAGTCATGGGAGTAGTCCCAAAGACAAGGGTTGATCGTAAAAATAGGGACGTTAGCTAATTAAACGTCCCTACTTATCTAAAAGATTATGAGCGGCCATCCATTCGCTCAGATAGACAACTTTTTCATCTTTTTCGCCGTTTCTGGGCCTATACGGCAAACCTAATTCTGACATGGTATGCGCATAGGCATCCTCACTATCTTTTATCCAATCCCCGCATTGGCAGCCAAGCTTTTGGAAAAATACATCACCGCAACCGCAAACACTAATTTCTTCTCCGGTCTCGGCCGTCAGCCTCTCGTACTCAATTTGTAAAAGCGCCTCATACAGCGCCTCCTCTTTTATCAATCCATCCCAACGGGCCTGCTTTAACTTTTGATACAAATCACGAGCAATGTCTAACATACCATTTAATGATTTTAGTTTGACCATCTCTCTATCTCCCATTTCCTGCCCTCCACGATACGTATTTTATGTCATGACGGTTCATCTAAAGCCTCACTTCAATTCGGTTTTCCCTGCATAAAGCTTTTAGAAAGTCGAGAAGCTTATTATAGCCTTTTTTGTTCTGACGAGAAAAAGGTATAATAATCGGTTCGATATTACCTTTACTTTTTAAAATAATTTCTATGCCGTATTCCCCTCCCCTTACAAGCCCGATGTTTTTCCAAGCATAGTATGTTTTCAAATTCCCAAGAGAGATCCGTATCCCTTGTTTATCTATTTTGCATTTTAATTGAAAATACTTCTCCAAATATATGTACCCTATCAAAATAGCAGCGGCGAGAACGGTTCCCCAGAAAAATTCATCCCTTTGGTAACAATATGAAACAAAGAACATCCCTGTTAAAACCATTGGATATATCTTTTTATATAGACCTAAATAATTTCTGTACACGTATTTCAAGTTTTTCATTCCTTTCGTATAGGATTGAATTTCATTGTATTGGCATTTTATTAAACAAGATCATGTTTTGTCAAATTCATCCTTTTGAATTGAACTTCTATTGCTTTATCAAAATTTATTCACCGAGGTTTGCAGGGTTATAGATTGGTTATTATACAATGAAATGATGAGAAAATCTATTGGACGCTGGAGGGGCAAAAAAGGAGATTTGCATTTACGATGGCACTGTGAGGATAGGTTTGCCGCCAAAATTCAGCCGGGATTGAACTGTGGCATACAAAAAGACAATAGTCGATTTAAACAAGGAGCTTCGAGTGACATATTAATCCCTACCAGTCTTCATGTAACCTGTCCAGAGCAGAAAAAAACAATAACAGTCCTCTGCGGACCATTATTGTCCTATCTTGTTTCACTTTAGATTACCCAAGTTTTCTTATTTGACGATCTTAACCATAAATACCGCTTTATAATTCCAGGTAAAATCGTGGTTCAATTCACGCTAGCGCTCCCTATCTTTAACTTGTTTATGGACCATTCAAGTTTAAAGGATATAGGAGGTTGCGTGTATTATTTTGTCTGAATTTTTCTCATACCCCAACAAATATTATAGAGCCAAAGTTCATTAGAGAACTCATATAATAAGAAACCAAAAAAAGCCGTCCCAATCTAGCTCCTTTCTAGGACTTTTGAGACGGCTTCTCTAAAATTAAGTCTGTTTAATACACATTTTTTATTTACTCAACTACTGTAATTTCAATGGCAACAGGGGCTGATAGAAGATCTTTGTTTACTACATTTGATGAACCATCAAGTGTTTGAACTTTAGACAATACTAAAGTAAATGTACCTGATGATTTACCTGATTGAAGCGTAATAACACCAGTAGATGGATCTACAGTTACATTATTTTCGTTAGTAGATACCCATGTAGGTGAAACTTTTAAACCATTGTAAATACCATCAACATTAGAATCAGGTGCAGAAGAACTTGCAACATTATACGTTAATACTTTACCTGATTGATCTTTTATTGTTAATAGAGGATTTAATGAATAGCTGGATGTACTTGAATTGTAAATACCGAATAAAAGATCACTTACATTGTCAACATTATCTTTATCAACAACCAATGATGTCTTTAAAATGCTAGCGGATGATGCAACAGAATCGGTATTTTTATAAGTAACATTTACTGAATCAACTGCTACACCATTTACCAAAGCAGTTACTTTTACAGTACCAGATTTGGTTAGCGTTTCCTGAGCAAGTGTAGGATCAGCAAACGTTAAAGTATCATAAGCTCCAGATGCACTTAGTAAACCAGTTGTTGTATCTTCGTTAAATAATGCTTTTTCATCATCAGTTAGAGCATTTACATCAAGTACTAACTGATTATTGGTACCATCGAGATCAACTTTAGCAACTCTGTTACCATTTGAATCAACTTGATACAATTCAAACTTCACTTCATTGTCCAATTTGTCTACTCCGGTATCATTTGCATCATTATCAGCATCAAGGTAATCAGCTGAAGTTGAAGATACAACTAAATCATATTTTGCAGCTGTTCCAAAGTCTTTAACAGTTACAGAAAATGATTTAGTGAAGATAACATTATCATTTGCATCTTTATAATCTACATATACTGTTGTTGAGCCGTTTGCATAAGCAGTAACAGTTAAAAGTACCTTATTATCAACAGCAGTACCTTTGCTTACGTTAACAATACCAGCTTTGCTGTAACGCACAACAACCTTACTATCATCAGCAGCAATTTTATTACCATATTGATCTTTTAAGGATAATGTTACAGTACCAGTATATGATGGACTATTGGTATCAGTAGTAAGTGTTAAAGATGAAACATCTAAGTCACCAGAGGTAACTTTAGAATCAGCTACAACATTGAAAGTTACGGTTGTTTTAAATCCTCCAGCTTCAATTTGTACCTTAGCAGTACCAGGAGCGATAGCATTAACTTCAAATTCTCCGCCAGATTCTGAAACAATTGCTACTGTTGGTGTTAAATTGGTAATCTTCGCATTAGTTGCATCCAATTTCACAATATTACCTGCTGAATCTGTAACAAATACGTTTAAATATTTACCATCTTCGCTTTCTTGAAGAGTAGTATTAACTTCACCGTTTGCCTTAGCAGTCTTATAATCTGCTACAGATGCAGATGAATCTGATAAATGAATACCTTCAAGTGAAACTAATTGGTAAGGGGCAACAGTTACTTTAACAGCACCAGTAGTTGCTACTACTTTCGAAGTATTGTTATTGATAACTTTAATTTCTACATAAGCAGAACCATCAGCATCTGCTACCACATCACCATTTGTCTCAACAATTTTAGCATCGGTGGTATAAACTGACACTGTATAATTTGTTATATCATTTAAAATTTCCGAAGTAACATCTCTACCTTTTTCATCTTTAATTGTTACATAATCTAAAAGATTAGCAGACAAACCGGTAGATGAGTTGAAAGATGTTTGATCCAAAGAAATAGAATTTACTTCAGCAGTTTCATATGTGAAAGTGCTTGATGAAGCTTCTTTTTGAGTAACACCAGAATCAGAAGTAACACCATTAACAGTTACGGTGTAAGTTGTTTTATCCTCCAATGCTTTGTTAAACGTTATTGTAACTTTAGTTTTATCAGTTGAGTCTACTTTTGCACTTATAACAGATACACCATTGTCAACTGTAAAGTTGGAAGGATCAACATCACCAATTTTTGTATTGAATTGAACAACAGCTTGTGTACTGTTAATCGCACTTACGCTTGTAACTTGAGGCGCTTGTAAGAATTGGTGCACACGATAAGCGAGAAGTGCAAAGGAGCCGCGATCAAGATTGCCATTTGGTTCATAAGTTGTACCAGCATCGTTCGTACCTTTAACAAGACCATCGGCATAAAGCGTGTTGATGTACGGGGTTGCCCAGCCAAGGTTTTTGTCTGAAGCATCCGGAACATCAGTAAATGGTGTCTTAGCATCGGCTTTAAGTTCAAGACCGAAAGCTTTAACAAATACTTTTGCTGCTTCCGCACGAGTGATCGGTTTGTCCGGATTGAATTTGCCGGCACCGTCACCTTGGAAGACACCTGCATTAGCTGCAGCCGCAATGTAGCTGTAGTAGTAGTTGTCTTTGCTGACATCAGGGAAGCCCGGATCTTTTACATTCTTCGTGTCAAGGCCCATTACACCAGCGATCATTTTTGCGGCTTGAGCACGGGTGATGTCGTGGTGAACACCAAATTCAGTAGCGGATTCACCGTTGGTCGTTCCTGTGCTTACGAGATAATTAACTGCATCAGCAAGTTCAGTACCTGCTTGAACATCTTTGAAGTTGTTGGAAGCCGCACTAGCCGCTACTGGAGCGATGGCAGACGCTGCAACAACCGCAGAGACTGAAGCTGCCAAGAACTTACGGTATGACTTTGGTTGGTACGCCATTCGTCATAATCCTCCTCGTTATGTAATCTTTTTATTTATTTCCACTAATTTTAGCGAAATAGATTCATAGCACTATATTACCAAAAATAGAATGATATAGTGCCAACGTCATAAATCGCTAAAATTAGTAAGGAACCTGATTAAAATTATACGCATTGGTGCGTATAACGTCAATAGAAAAGCGGCTTTTAGCCCCTTGGCATCAATATACAAGAAAGGCAGATGTTTTTCAACTATTTTCCTAAAATTTATATCTATTTTCGTGCATTTGTAACCAAAATGTAATATTTACTGTCAGATCCCTGTTTCGACAATCCTATGATAAGTTAACATTTTTATTACACATCATGCAGGTCGCAACATTATCAAGGGGTCTATATTACTATTACTCTCAATGATGACCAATTTCTTCAATAAGTAAAAATGATTCTCAATCATCCTCACAAAACGTACCTCGCATTACTTTAAATGATGAACACGTTTTATTGATGATGATGATCATTGGACACTCATAAAGTATTGACGCAAAGCCTCAACCAGCGCATTCCCAAATTTCGTCGCTGTTGCTGGATCTTCCAGTCTTGCCAGATCGGACGGATTCGTCAAGAAGCCGAGTTCAATTAAAACGGCCGGTACTGTATTCATTCTTGTGACATAGAGATTGTCATCGACGACTCTTCTGGAATGCATGCCGATGGCCTGCGGGACGGTGCTCTGAATGACATTCGCGAGGATTTTGCTCTCCTTAGGATGGTCGTTGACCCCGGGATAATCCGGGTCATTAAAATCATTAAAATGCGTTTGCATGCCGTAGGCATCTTCACTTGAAAACCAGTTGCTGTGTATGGAGATGAACAAATCAGCATGATTAGCCTTGGCGACATCGACGCGGCATTGCAGCTCCTTGTCTTTCGATGGACTGCAATCCTTATCCCGTTGGTGCGTCATGATGACAACGGCCCCTGCTTTTTGCAGCGCCGATTGCGCGGCAACACCGAAATTATAGTTGATATACTGCTCTTCCGTCTTATCCAAAGCAATCGCACCGGGATCTCTGCCGCCATGCCCCGGATCGAGGACGATGATTTTTCCTTTCAGAAGTTCATCGGGTTCTCTCACGTATTTCAGCTTGACATACCCTTTGATCGTATCGGTGGAAACCAAGGCCCACCCGGCAACTTTTTTATATATTTTTACCTGGGCGCCGCTAGGAATCGTCCCGACATCATGATAATTGTCTGACGGACCGTATTGTGCCACTTGTGAGGCGATCATTTCCCCCGTTGAAATAACCTTCTCCGCTTCAGCGGGAGGACGAAAATTAGGATTAATGGCTCTCGCGACCATGAGCGCGAAATGGGATCTTAAAATCTTTTCACCCGGTTTGAAACTTCCGTCCGGAAAACCGTTCGTAATCCTTGCTGTCGTCACTTTATTAATAGGTTCATATTCTGGGCTGTCTTGAACAATATCATAAAACGGAAGATATTGGCTCATTTCTTGTAAAGAAAAAGCACGTGTAATAAGGTAAGCCATATCAGCCCTGCTGATTTTATCGTCTGGATGAAATAAACCATCGGAACGCCCGGTAATAAAATTCTTTTCATAGAGTGATTGAATATAGCCCGATGCGTAGTCTTTGGCGCTGACATCAGCAAAGGCTGTTTTTCGTGGAGTTCCGTCCACACCAAGGGCCCTACCAACCATTGTCGCAGCTTCTCTCCGCGTTAGATTAGCATTTGGTTTGAAAGATCCATCGGAGTAACCATTGACAATGCCTTGTTTCGCAAGAAACATGATTTCATCATAATAGCCGTCACCGGGTTTGACATCCTTAAATGTGACTTGTTCTGCGTGTGCTTGGAGTTGGTCAAAAAATCCCGAAAAGCCAACAGCAGCAATCATGATTAGACAAATTTTCATTATTTTCGATAACATCTATGTATATCTCCCCCCATCTTTATGTAGAACTGTCTACTATTCTAGCATAATTTGGGAGGATAAGTATAAGACTATCGTCCTGTTTTTAAGGAATTTCGACAAAAATAAGTTAACTCTTTAGGGGGCGGACATTTGGTGACATCCACCCCCGACTTTTTTTGAGTCAATCTATTTCCGATACGGCAGCCGCGCCATATATTGGTCGGATAATTCCAGAAGTTTCAGCATTTCTCGGCTTTTGTCTTCGTAAGCCTTTTGGTCTTTCGGGGCGATCATTTGATGCGTCAAGCGGTTGTAGATCACAAGATGCGTTCGTTCCGAATCTGGAATATAAAACGTATGTTGGGTGAAATACGCTCCAGCCGTTAAATAATAACGCATGCCAAATAAGTTATCTTTGTACTCCGTCAAGTCTTGCCCGAATAAAACCATGTTTTGATCATTAATACCTAAAAGATTGATGACGGTCGGCATCATGTCGATTTGTCCGCCGGCGTTTTCAAAAATTTTCGCATGGGTCACCCCTGGGATCGCAATGATAAATGGGATGTTAAACCGGTCAAGTAGCGTATACGGATGTTTGAGAAAATCACCGACGAGTTGTTGGTCTTGTTTTTGCATCAATTTGCCGTGCACACCGGAATGGTCCCCATAGATCACAATCATTGATTTATCCCAAAGCCCTTTTTCCTTCAATAAATCAAAGAATCTTCCAAGGGCCGCGTCAGCATAGTGTTGGGCTTCCAAATAATTACCGAAAAAGGTGCCCTGATATTTTTTAGGAAGGGAAAGGGTTTGTTTATCTTTCGGGATTTGAAACGGCGTATGCGCCGACAATGTCACGAAATCGGCATAAAACGGCTTGTTAGAAGATGTTTTTAACGCTTCAAGCGCATCAACGCCTTTTGTGTAAAGCACATCATCCGAAGCCCCGAGCCCGACTTTGTCTTCCTCCCCGAAATACGATTTGTCATAGTGTTTGTCAAAACCGAGCGCGGGGTACAGCTCATCACGATTCCAGTAGTGGATATCATCGACGTGAAGCGTGACCGCCTGGTAACCATTGTCTTTTAATAAACGCGCAAGACTCGGGATGACGCGATTTCCGTATGTTTCCGAAGTCGGGTTATTGCCGACCGGATATAGCGAAGTATTCATGAGAAACTCGGCGTCGGAAGTATTACCCGAGCCAATTTGTTGGTACACATTATTAAAGTAAAAGCTTTCCTTGAGTAGTTTATTAAGATTAGGCGTGATTTCCTGACCGTTAATCGATTTGCCGATAATCATGTTTTGCAGTGATTCCATCTGAATGACGATCAAGTTTCTCCCTTTGGCGATTCCGAAATACGGATGTTGATCAGAGGGCACGCGTTTCAAGTGTTTAATCTGAAAAATTTTATCCTGCGTGAGATTAAAGCTGCCTTTTTTCGCCATTGCTTGGACAGCTCTTTCTGTATGCAGTTGATTAAACTGAAGGTTGATTAAACCAGCCGTCTTGGCATACACCGCGCTGTTTAGCACTTGATCGGTGCGATGATAAAAATAGCTGCCAATATTAAAGGCAAGTAGCCCGGCCAACCCTACGGATAACCACTTTCTAGAATACCTTTTGACCGAGGTGATTTTTGTTCTTAAAAAGAAATGAAAGAGCATCAATATAATAAGGATAATAAAATCAAAATACAATAAAAACTCCTGAGGGTGGATGAGTAACCCCAAATTGGAACTGACCGAAGGAATCTGACTGATGCTAGATAAATCATGATACGTCGGCACGTTCTCAAAGTAGTTGCTATAGATGACAATCGCAAAAAAGGCGGTCGTCAAAATGGCATCCAAGAGGATGTATAACGTCCACTTTGTCTTTTTCGGTAAAAATTCAAGCAATATAAATAGGACAGCGATCCCCGCTACATTATTTATAATAAAACCGGGATTCCAATACGTACCGTATAGCATCCGTCCTAAAAGAATCATCTTTATGAAGAAAAACCCGGTAAATATTAAAAACGGATGATAGGCGAGTCTTAACAATTTCAACATTTTATGCACCTCAAGATGTATATTAAGGGAATGTTAAATTTATGTAAATAAATTTTTAACATTTTCATTTGGAAGTATGTGCTAACGCAAGAAATTACGGTGCTCGTTGAAAATTTTATAGGGTGGGTCACCTTATGCCCAACCCGAACGCCTTTAAGCGGTTAAGATACGATATCACGTTATAGATGTTTTCGCTCTATTGGGGTGTTTTTTCCGTGAAGAAGTAAGAGGGAGCGGTAAGGAAAGACGGACTTTATACGACGAGCTAGCCAATTTAGAATATAGGAATATTCTACATCGACCTTCTATTCGAACTGAGATAAACCTTAATATGTTCATGCACAATAAGTCACGTAGCCTATTGTGCATTTTTCGTTCGCAAGTAAAAAGCTCTGCCGAGGGGATACCCAACAGAGCTTCTTTCTAGATGCGTATCTTTTCCTTTTTTAAATAATGCTCTAGGATGATTTCCACAATCCGTTCCGAAGCGCGTCCGTCACCGTAAGGATTGGCGGCCTTGGACATTTTATGATATTCCTCTTCATCGCTCAGGAGCTGTTTCGTTAGCTCATAGATATACTCCTCCGAAGTCCCCGCTAATTTCAAATTTCCCGATTCAATACCTTCGGGTCTTTCCGTTGTATTTCGCAGCACAAGAACGGGAACGCCAAAAGAAGGGGCCTCTTCTTGTATGCCGCCCGAATCAGTAAGAATCAAGTACGCGCGAGCCATAAAATTATGGAAGTCGAAGACATCGAAGGGATCCGTTAAATGAATTCTTTCATGACCTGCCAGTAGCTTATATGCAATATCCCGCACATAAGGATTTAAATGGATCGGATAGACAATATCGACATCTTCATGTTCATCTGCGATGCGGCGGACGGCATGAAAAATATGCTCCATCGGTCGCCCGAGATTTTCCCTTCTATGTGCCGTCATTAATATCATTCTTCTGTTCCCGATCGCATCGAGCACCGGATGGCTGTAATCTTTTTGAACAGTTGTTTTTAATGCGTCAATCACGGTATTCCCCGTTACAAAAATGGACGCTTCAGGTTTAGCTTCTTTTAGAAGATTCCGTTTCGCTCGTTCCGTAGGCGCGAAATGAAAATCAGCCAGCACGCCGGTTAGCATCCGATTCATTTCTTCGGGGTACGGTTCGTATTTATTGCCGGTTCGAAGTCCCGCCTCGACGTGTCCGATTTTGACCTTATTATAATAGGCAGCAAGGCTGGCGACGAAGGTGGTTGTTGTATCACCATGGACGAGTATGAGATCGGGTTCTGTTCTTTTTATTATTTCATCAAGGCCGGTCAACGCCTTAACGGTAATGTCGGAAAGTGTCTGCCGATCCTTCATAATGTGCAAATCATAATCCGGTACGATATGAAACACATGCAGCACCTGATCCAACATCTCCCGGTGCTGTGCGGTCGTCACGACGATTGATTCAATAAAATGGGGATGTTTTTGTAATTCCAGGACGACTGGTGCCATTTTAATGGCTTCTGGTCTTGTTCCGAATATAGTCATCACTTTTATGCGTTGATTCATCATGCACCTCTTCTGTTTCAAAACACATAACTCCATAATAACGAATTTAACTTTAACCATAAAGCTTAACCTATGTCGTTTTTAATAGTCAGTTTCCAGTTCTCTAACCATATTTTAATAGACCAACCAAGCAAGTGACAATTTTCCTTAAAAAGTTGCTTATTATAACATATATTAATAGATTCTAACAAAATATGTTGTTTTTAAGTCAATTTACACAAACACAACGAAATGATTTATAATATAAAATGTTTTACCATGAAAATTGTTTTCATCTTAATTAAAATGAATGGGTTTTATTTTTCATATAGGTGGATCTGTGTGTATTAAGGAGTTGACATCATCATGGAATCAAGGCTTGAACGAAAAAAGAGAAGAAAAAAGAAAAAAAGAAGGTTTAAGAAGTTCCTTTTATTTTTGATACTCATTCTTCTAATCGGCGGGGGCGTTTACTTCCTTAATGCCTATAACGCTATAAAAGCGACTGCGGAAAAAATGCATTTAAACCTACCTGGGAAGAGAACGGATATCTCCAATGGCAACAAACCCATCAATATATTACTGCTCGGTGTTGATGAACGACCTCATGATGTCGGCCGTTCCGATACGATTATCGTCGCTACGCTCAATCCAAAGGATCATTCGATGCTTATGACGAGCATCCCGAGGGATTCACGAACGGAAGTTGAAGGCCACGGTCTAACGAAAATCAATGCCGCGTACGCATACGGGGGATTGCCATTAGCCAAAAGCACCGTTGAGCATTTCCTTAACATAAAGATTGATTATGTAGCAAAAATCAACATGCAAGGGCTTGTGGATCTTGTAGATGCGGTTGGTGGCATTACGGTCGATAATCCGATTGATTGGTATGACAAAGGTTTTTATAAAAAAGGCTATCATTACCGAAAGGGCGAAATTGAATTAAACGGGCCTAAAGCGATCGGGTATGTGCGCATGCGCCATCAAGATCCGCGAGGCGATATTGGCCGGAACTATCGTGAACGTCAAGTCATTCAAGGTATTATTGATAAGGGCAAGAGCGTCACTTCGGTTACCCATATGCAAAGTATCTTGAAAGCGCTCGGTGACAATATTAAAACCAACCTTACTTTTGACGACATGAAAAGCATCGCGTTTAATTACCGAACGGTGCGCGAACACATCTATAACTATCAAGTTCAAGGAGATCCGCAAATGATCGACGGCGGCTCCTATATCGTCGTTTCCGAAGAAGAAAAACAAAAGGTGCACGACATGATCCAGGATGAATTAAACGGAACACTGGACATGTCCAAATATCAAAACGACGGTGATAACAGCAACACAGAAGCCAGCCAATAACCTGATGTTGTTTTCAAGCGGGTGGTTATTTAAGACTGGGTACAGCCGGCGTCAGTGGACGTCGGCTTTTTTAAAGGATAAGAAAGTATAAAAATTCGGGTCTACCACAGTGGTGTAAACTGTGTATTTTTTACGCTTCTAATATAAGAAAACGTCGCGCAAATACTCGATACGCGGAATTTCCGTATCGAGAACGATAAAAACCCCACGCAACATCCAGAAATCGATAACATGTTATTCAGTTTCAGACGTTTTGCAAATCCCAAAGCGGATTAATTGGTAAGAATTATCAGTTTTCAGGCTAACAAAACAGCAATAGAGGTAGCCAAAAGGGTTGCTTTGGCAGGAAAGGGCCAACTACAAAGCCATTCATGTGTGGAAATAATATGCTTTTACCGATTACGTATCAAAACGCAAGTGCGAAAGTGTCAAAACGATATGCTTTTGTTGAAAACGAGCCAAATTGCCACCTAAAAACTTCCAATTCACCGGATTGCATATTATTTCAAGGCGGTTCGTGTACGGAAATAATATGCTTTTTCCGATTGCATATTAAAACGCTGGTGCAAAAGCGTCAAAATGATATGCTTTTGTTGAAAACGAGCCAAATTGCCACCTAAAAACTTCCAATTCGCTGGATTGCATATTATTTCAAGATGGTTTGTGCGCGGAAATAATATGCTTTTTCCGATTGCGTATCAAAACAGCCGATCGAAAAGGCCAAAATGATATGCTTTTGGCAAAAACGGTCCAAATTACCGCCTAAAAACTTCCAATTCACTGGATTGCGTATCATTTCAAGGCGGTTTGTGTGCAGAAATGATATGCTTTTTCCGATTGCATATTAAAACGCTGGTGCAAAAGCCTCAAAATGATATGCTTTTGTTGAAAACGGCCTTTATCGACTGTTTCGTAATAAAAAATAGTTCCAAAAAATCTTTAATGCCGAGCCGATCGAACATTTTAGCTTACGGTTGGCGAAAATGCTGTCAGATAAGACATACCGAGAAAAAATATAATGGATTTTCACTTCCTCCATAGGTTTCGGTCATTACTTAAAAAACCGGGCGTATGCCCGGTTTTTCTTATATCTGCGCGATCATTTGCCGTTTCATTAATCATGCTGTACGCGGTAGATGAAAGAATACAAATATTGGTTATTCTCTCCTCGAAAAGAGCAGTTTCCCCATTATATGTATGCTAAATGCCATTTTCACAAAGTCTCCTGCTTAAAATGGCTTTTAGAACCCCTCTAAATGCCATTTTGGACTGCATCCGATTTTAAAATGGCTAATAGAATACAGATATTGGTAAAATAACCCTCGTAGCAAGTTGGTTTTTCCAGTTAATGTATGCTAAACGCCGTTTTCACAAAATCCAAGGCGCGAAATGGCTTTTAGGACCGTTCTATATGCCATTTTAAATTGCCCACGATTTTAAAATGGTTAATAGGATACAGATAATGGAAAAATAGCCCACGTAACGAGCGGGTTTTTCCAGAAAGTGTATCCTAAATACCATTTCGAAAAATTCTTTGGCTCGAAATGGCTTTTAGAACCGCTCTATACGCCATTTTGGACTGCCCTCGATTTTAAAATGGCTAATAGGATACAAATTTTGGTATAATGTCCCTCGTTGCAAGTGGGCTTTTCCAGTTAATGTATGCTAAACGCCGTTTTCACAAAATCCAAGGTACGAAATGGCTTTTAGAACCGTTCTATATGCCATTTTATATTGCCCACGTTTTTAAAATGGCTGATAGGATACAGAAATTAGTAAAACACCCTCATTAAGAGCGAGTTTTCCCGGAAAATGGTCACTTATCTTGCCAACATCCTTTTCCTACATTTACTTTCCAACACAATGATCCGTCAGCTAAAACAAGAAACACTATTGATTCAGTTTTAAAACCCGTGCCACTTTTCAAACAAATTGTTCGAAAGTCGAAGGAGTTTCTTGTAAAATAGGGATGTACGGATTTTTTTAATAAAGCGAGGGATCATGATGGAGACTAGCTTTTTCCAAAACAACCGGAAACGCTTCCTGGAGGGGCTTCCGGACAAATCGCTCTCTGTTTTTTTTGCAGGTGAAGCCCCAACGTCCTCCGGTGACCAAACTCACCCCTTTGTACCGAATCGAAACTTTTATTATCTCTCAGGCATTGAAGAACCAAAAATCATCCTCGTTCTTTCTAAGTTCGAAGGTAAAACCGAAGCGCGTCTTTTTGTTGAGAAACCCGACCCCGTTATGGCCCGGTGGATTGGCGAGGCGATGACAAAAGAAGAAGCCGCTCAAGCTTCAGGCATTGAAGTGAAAAATGTTTACTACTTGGATGAATTCCATGGCTTTCTCCAAGGCCAGTTCCTCCTTGCCGGATATGAACATCTGTATCTCGACCTCGAACGGCGTTCATGGGACGCACCGCAGACGACCGCACAAGTTTTTGCCAATGAAGTCAAAGCGCGTTATCCGTTTCTTCAGATACATAACGCCTACAACGCCATTTGCGACATGCGCTTGATTAAAAGCCAAGAAGAAATCGAATACATTCGTCAAGCCGGGAAAATCACGTCTGACGGCATTAAATATTTGATGAAAAATGCCAAACCCGGCATGAAGGAATATGAATTAGAGGCGTATTTTGATTTTGTGTTAAAATCCAACGGCGTTAAGCATCATGCCTTCCATACAATCGCTGCTGCTGGAAAAAATGCCACCATCCTGCACTATGAAAACAATAACGGCACGGCGGAAGATGGTGACCTCATGCTCCTCGACCTCGGCGCCCAATACAAGCTTTATAATGCCGATATCAGCTACACGTTCCCGATCAACGGCAAATTCAGCGAACGGCAAAAAACGATTTACAACATCGTTTTAAAAGCTCTGCGCGAAGTGACCGCTATGATTAAACCGGGCCTTCCGTTCAGCGAGCTGCAGGAAAAAACGAAAGCCATTTTAGCTGAAGAGTGCATTGCGATCGGGCTCATTGAAAAACCCGAGGAGCTTTCCAAATACTATTTCCATGGCGTCAGCCACCCGCTCGGTCTCGACACCCACGATGTCGGCCGCATCCGCGACCGCGAACTGAAACCGGGCATGGTGTTAACGATTGAACCCGGCCTTTACATTGAAGAAGAAGGCATTGGCGTGCGCATTGAGGACGATGTTGTCGTCACCGAAAACGGCGTCGAAGTATTAACAACGGACTTACCGCGCACAGTCGAGGAAATCGAAGCGTTTATGGCGAATCGGTAAAAAAAAGCTACGGAGACAAGTTAGAAAGTCTTTTTAAGGAGGGTTTCACTATTGGAATACCGCAGAGTCGGAAGATCCGGATTAAAGGTGAGCGAGATCAGCCTTGGTAGCTGGCTCACTTACGGCGGTTATGTCGCGGAGGAAAATGCCATTAACACGATTCATAAAGCTTATGACCTCGGCATTAACTTTTTTGATACCGCCAATGTCTATATGCGCGGCGAAGCGGAAAAAGTGGTAGGTAAAGCGATTAAGGCGTTTAACCGTGATTCCATCGTGCTAGCCACCAAAGTTTTTTGGCCAATGGGTGACGGCCCGAATGACCGCGGCTTGTCGCGCAAGCACATCATGGAGCAAGCCCATGCCAGCTTAAAACGGCTCGATGTCGATTACGTCGATATTTACTATTGCCACCGTCATGACCCGGAAACACCGGTCGATGAAACTTTAAGAGCTATGGATGATCTCGTCCGCCAAGGCAAGGTGCTTTATGTCGGTGTCAGTGAATGGACAGCAGAACAAATCACGGAAGCTGTGCATATCGCTGACCAAAAACTGCTTGACCGCATCATTGTCAACCAACCGCAATACAGCATGCTTGCCCGGAAAATTGAAAGCCAAGTCATTCCCGTATGTGAAAAACATGGCATCGGTCAAGTCGTTTGGTCGCCGCTCGGTCAAGGCGTCTTAACCGGCAAATATAAAAAGGGCGAAGCGGCACCAGAGGGCAGTCGCGCCGCCTCGACCAATAACGGGATTAAAAATCTTTTAACCGATGAAAATCTGGATAAAGTGGAACAGTTGAAAGGTGTTGCCGCCGAACTTGGCATAACGGTTGCGCAACTCGCCCTTGCCTGGATTCTTCGCCAACCGAATGTCGCAAGTGCCCTTGTTGGCGCAAGCCGCCCAGAACAAATCGAAGAAAACGCGAAGGCTTCGGGCGTCAAGTTGGACGAAGAAACGCTCGAGAAAATCGAAGCGATCTTGGCATAACGTATGGTTCTTTGTTTCGACTCGGGGCGGAGGATCCCATGTCAAGTCAGACTCATAATCTGACTTGGTAGCTTTTCAGATCATAGAAAAAGGGTGCCGCCAGCACCCTTTTACTTTTTACTTGTAAAATAATTTGCCAAAAGGCCAGCCCAAAGGGATAATCCTTTTTCGTTTGGATACTGCCCTTTGTCATCCAAGTAAGCCTTTAAATCATCCTCTTCAGGCCATTCGGAAAAATGATCGATGTACGGGATGCCCGCTGTTTTCGCTTTGGCTTCCACTTCTTCTATTCGGTCATTGATGTATGGATTATAGGTGATGGGGTTTTGCGGCTCGATCATAAAGACTGTCTCCGGTGACTTTTTGAGTATACGGTCCTTAATTAAAAGCGGCACTTGTGAGGAATCGTTCGTGCTCACTTTCCCCGCATCGTTGATCAAAAGCGACGTAAAGATGACTAAATCCGGCGTTTGATCAGCGATTGGCGCATCTAAATCATTGTTATACACTTCCATCGATGTTTTACGATCAAAATTCAGCTCAGTGACTTTAAACAAGTTTTCACCGTATGTATGGTTAAGCTTTTCTTCTAATAATGACGCTAACCCACTTATTTCATGACCACCCGATAGAAGGACATTCACTTGTTCATGATCATTATACGCCGCCTTGATTTTCTTTTTGACTTCGTCGGGGAGCTTTGCCGTTAATTTTTCCAGATCAGTTGAATCTTGTGTTTTCTCCGAAGAGACCGCCTCTTTTTCGTCATTTGACGCTGCCATCGCATCCGTATATTCCAATGCTTGCGCCTGATTCTCATGCGCCCGAATTTCATTTTTCCAATGCCATTGTCCGATTACGATCACCGAAATAAAAGCGATTATTGATAATACCACCGCACCAATTTTCACATGTACCCCCACCCTTAAACACCAAAAATTTCTATTATTTTTATTTTATCCTATCCTTTCATCGTTCGACAAGCCAAAGTCAAATGGTGCCGCTCTCACAAATCAATTTTTCGGGCACGGATCCTTATTCTTCCCTCTGTAATAGAAGCTCTATTGCGGATAGGGAACATGCCCTATAGGCGCATGCCATCTTACAACTTTACACTTCTATCTTACACCGCCAATTAGAGGGGTAAATGCTCAAGCTTGAAAATAAATGAATCGTTTTGTATTATTCCGATGGTAAAGGTTCTGGAATGAATCTGGTAATAAGCATCCCCTTCTGCCACTATGCATTTCTTATTTTCTTCGAACATCACGTATTTAAAAGAAAACAGAAAAAAAACTTTCATTTTTTTGTCGAAAATACTATACTTTTGTCGAATATAATAGTATTATAGTCCCAAGATGTATATAAATATTGAACATTCCGAAAAGGGCAAACTTACTGAAAGATAAGTACGCAAAGCCACGGGCCTAAGGTCAATATGGCTATGGCAGCCGGGCCGCCGAGGATGTAGAAGTATGTCTACGCCTTTTTCGGTGTAGACATTTTTTATGGATGTAGAAGGTGAAAATAATTTTACAGCGGATCATGACTGGTTCCCGAATTAATGTTCGTTTAGGGAATGATGATTGGTTGGATGATGGGGCATTACGGAAAGGCGGGCCCATGACTCTGCAAAACTTGAATCTACATCCTCATATGGCTATGAACACGTGACACACCGTAACGGAAGACAGTGATGCTTCCCAGCAGGAGGAGCCCAAAAACCAAAGTAAATCCAATATATGGACCCATTACACGCCCCTATCCAATAACAATCATTCAAGCATTCGCATTAGAAAGAGGTTGACCACCTGAGGGCGGCCCTCGTATACTTAGGGTAATCCTCAACAGATCAACCTCTTTTTCACTCTACTGGCACGGTGTTGAACTGCCGTCCACCAATGATGACACTTAGAAGTGGAGTTTAATCGACTATTACCTATGAACGAAAACAATAAACCACACAAGAACTCTTTATGCTTCAATTTATTTATGATATTTCCATTCCTACTCTTTATCATCATATTGTTAACGGTCTTTAATCAAACTTATCTCCCATTTTCACTTGTACATGCACCTTCACGTATAGAGGTGGCGGCTTCTTACGGAGGTATGTCAAAATGGAGAGCCACTTCAATTATATTTCATCCCGTTTTAGGCAATACAAGATATATAAAGCTGAATGTTTGGGGCGCATTTTGATAACAAGTCATCAACTGTTGACCGGCTATAAGATATATCAATCGATTGCCGATTTTTTATCCAGCATTCAATTGGTAGCCGATCAGTTAAACGGTTAGGTGGAGAACCCATAAAATATTTGAGATTTATGGAGGTAAATATGACTGAGGAAAAACGGAAGGAACGACTGATTAAGGAAATAAACAAAAAGCGCCGTCAGTTAGATGACTTCGCGAAAAAAAAGGGTTTAAACCACGATGCCACTATAAAATGCAGTCAAGAATTGGACCGATTGATTCTGGAATGGCTCAAAGTCAATCATTTTTAGGTTCATGCATGATCTTTTAAATAAATTGGAACCACAGATTTCCAAACCAACAAAATCCCCCACGGTTTTACCACTTTTTACTGCGTATCACTGCAATTTTCCAACGCAGGTAAAAAATCCAGCCTAATTTTTTATCATTTAATCCTCATGAAATTATCTGTTAATTTGTTTGTAACATTTAAGGTTTAGGATATTCCCTAGAAAACTATCAAACTTAGACTAGCAACAAAGGGGACTCCTGATAGTGAAACAACCAATGAAGAAACTTGTCATTTCATCGGTTACCGCAGCATCATTATTTATCCTGCCCCAATTTTCCGCCTCGGCTAGCGCAGCCACGTTAACCAATACCCATCAAATTTTAAATCAAGGCGACCATAATACGTCTGTGAAAATTTTGCAAGAAAAATTGCATGCTCTCAAATTATATAACAGCGCCATTGATGGTATTTACGGCGTGAAAACACGGAGTGCGGTAATTGCCTATCAAAAATCTCATAACCTACGCGTCGATGGCATCGCTGGTCCAGAAACGTTAGGTAGCTTATTCGGCACATCGTCAACAGCTCAAGTCAAATCAAAGGTGACCTATCTCCAACGCGGATCAAGTGGACAAGCCGTCAAAAACGTTCAAGCGAAGTTAAAAGATTTGGGTTACTTAAAAGGCGGTGTTGACGGGATTTTCGGACCCCAAACAGAGGCTGCGGTTAAAAGCTTTCAGCGTGCGAATCATCTCGTTGTAGATGGTATCGTTGGACCAAAAACGGAAAGTGCGCTCTCTAGTGCGAAAGCAACCGTTTCTGCTCCAACGACAAGCAAAGGAACAAATTCCTCCATTAAGCAAATGAGCAAAACCGTATCAAAAGCGGATGCTGTGATTGCCACCGCTAAGAAATATATCGGCGTGCCCTATGTCTGGGGTGGGGAATCACCGAAGGGATTTGACTGCAGCGGTTTCGTTCAATATGTCATGAGTCAAAATGGCATCTCTGTACCGCGCACGACCTCGGCACAATACAGCGGCGGGACAGCCGTCTCCACACCGCAAAAAGGGGATTTAGTCTTTTTCTCCACATATAAAAGCGGCCCTTCCCATGTCGGCATTTACATCGGGAATGGTCAATTCATCCAAGCCAGCACCTCCAAAGGTGTAATCATCACAAACATGGACAATCCCTATTGGAAGCCGAAATATATCGGTGCGAGATCTTATTTCTAATAATTAAAAGAGGCCTCAGAGCCTCTTTTTTTATGCAGGAATGAAAGCCTATCATTTTTCAAGACCGCATAAGGACATTAAAGGCTCTGCCTTCGCCATTTAGGCTTGGCAGAGCCAAGTTTACTTAATATGAGCCTAATTTTTTTAGCAGAGCCTAATCTCCCATTTGCTGATTCAAACTAACAGGCACAACTAGACTTTTCTAAATAAAAATTTTTATCCCCGAGCGTATCTAGAATGATAGGCGTTGCTTAGAAGTCTTTGCCTTCGCTTGTTATTTCGTTACGGGTTTATCACGTAAGACGACAATGTTCACGCGCCGATTCATCGCTTGGTGGGCTTTGGTGTCATTTGGAACCCGAGGGTTGAACTCTCCGTAACTCGTAAAACGAATCCGTTCCGGGGCGATTCCGTCCTGATTAATCAGAAACATCGCCACATTCTCGGCCCGAGCAGCCGCCAGATCCCAATTGGAATGGAATTCTGTCGCGTAACGGATTGGATTATTATCCGTATGCCCTTCGACGGATATCGGATTCTTCACAGATTGCAATATGCCACCGACCCTTTTAAGGACAGGGATGGCTTCAGGTTTAATGTCCGCCTTTCCTAAATCAAATAAAATTTCCTCTTTTAAGGTGATCTGTACACCCTGTGGCAAATTATTCAGCTCTAATTGGGTTTGTAAATGATTTTCTTGTATGTACTTTTCCAATCGAATATACAGTTGATCCAATTGCTTTTCATTGTTTTTATCTTTTTTTTGTGCCGGAATCTCAGGTAGCTTAATGTCCCGAGCTGGTGGGTCGATCGATCGGTCGACGATCGCTTCTCCCTGAAACGCCGTGCGCAAAGACTGAACCAGCGCATTAAAGCGTTCCTTTTCCAACTCACTCATAGAATATAAAACGACAAAAAAGACAAGTAATAGCGTAATCAGGTCAGAATACGTGATTAACCAACGCTCGTGATTATCGTGACTCGTATGTTTTTTTCGCCGGCTTTTTCTAGCCATTCGCGCTCACACCCGGAAACTCGCTGTTTTTCCCGCTCTTCTGATCCAAAAATGCACTTAACTTGCTCTTGAGCACGGTGGGATTTTCCCCATACTGAATCGACATCAACCCTTCTGCTTGCAACTCCATTAGTAGAATTTCCTGTTGCAGGCGAGCTTTAATTTTATTAAAAATGGGGAGATAAATGAGATTGGCACTCGACACACCGTATAAGGTGGCGACGAAGGCAACGGCAATCGATGGCCCCAGTTTGCTTGGTTCATCAAGACTTCCGAGAACGTGAACGAGTCCCATAACCGTCCCGATAATCCCCATTGTTGGAGCAAAACCACCGGCAGCTTCAAACATTCTTCCGATGGACAGGATTTCCTCTTCATACCGCTCGATTTTCCGATTGAGAATGTCTTCAATCATTTCTGCCTCAGTACCGTCGACAATCATTTGAATGCCTTCTTTTAAAAAGGCATTATCCCCCAACTTGTCGATATGGCCTTCCAATGCCAGCAAACCTTCCCGGCGTGAGATATTGGACAATGAAATTAATTGTTCAATCATTTCTTCCGGTTCAGTCCGTTTTTCTAAAAAAGCATATTTTAATATAAAAGGAAGGCGTTTTAAAGTTTTCCATGGCGTGCTGAGAATCACCGCCCCGAACGTACCGCCAAAGACAATCATAGCTGCCGTTCCCTCAATCAAAGCAGCAAACGTTCCGCCTTCCAATAAAAAACCAATCAATAAAGATAAGATCCCGAGCACAAGTCCAATCAACGTTGTCAAATCCATGTCTGTTCACCCTCCAACACCAAAGGAGCTGTATATGTTTTTTATCGACCGGAATCGAGCATTTTTTTATACTTATATGAAAGTATAACTTTTTTTGGTAGGATAGGATTGACAGGAGCACTGCCAATACATCAATGGCCAGCAATGGCAGTATGTCATTTATCGGACCAACATACGAGCGACTGTGGCCCAGCCCTCTCTTAAAAGACATGGCAAAGTTTACTTTAAACTAAAAGAGAGTAGAGAACTTGGAACGACGAAAAGCGACGAGAATTTTTTCTTATAATAGGTACGTACACGTTGATCAAGCTGAGCTAGTCGAGATGTCTTGCAAAATGGACGTTTATGCTCGGTTTTAAGCAGGAAGAACCATGAAAATAAGCGCACATTCCATCATCCGGAATAGTCATAGCAAATTATTATAAAAAACTGGAGCATATGCGCACTTTAAAGCCTGAAACCCTTGGAAAATGCGCAAAAACCGCATTTATGCTCATTTTTCAGCCGGAACAGCCGCGAAAATGAGCAGACACTCCATATTCTGGAAGAATCATAGTGAAATATGTAAAAAACTGGAGCATATGCGCAGTTTTAAGTCTGAAACACATGGAAAATGCGCAAAAACCGCATTTATGCTCATTTTTCAGCCGGAACAGCCGCGAAAATGAGCAGACACTCCATATTCTGGAAGAATCATAGTGAAATATGTAAAAAACTGGAGCATATGCGCAGTTTTAAGTCTGAAACACATGGAAAATGCGCAAAAACGGCATTTATGCTCATTTTTCAGTTGGAAGTGCCACGAAAATGAGCAGACACTCCATATTCTGGAAGAATCATAGTGAAATATGTAAGATGGCGCGATGACCTAGCTTAACGATCCAAGAAAACGCGCAATAGAGAAAGTTCAACCCGTTTTTTAGTGCCACATAGAAATCGCCTTTCAGCTGTCATGATAGTCCTTTCTTCCCATTTTTAAATATTTTGCATGAATTTGCAGAATTAAATCTAAATATCTGATAAAATAACTTAAAGACGAAACTTGTCACATTTTATCGAACTCGAATCAAAGATTGGAGACTCCTGTCGATGCGCCGCATGAAACCCCACCAGTTAACTGCAGGACTTATACTCGGACAAGATGTGTATAAAGAACGACGCATTGTATACAGAAAAGGCTTAATCTTGACGGATGAAGTCATTCAGAACCTTATTGAATGGCGCAAGAGCCCGGTTTATGTCGAAGATCGCTTTGAGTCAATGCTGAAAGACTCCCCCTCATCGCATGCGAAACTCTTTTACGAGCGTTTGATCTATATCGGTCAGGAAAATCGCTATGGTTTTGCCATGATGGAAGAAAGCACGTACCGCTATCTGGAAACGCTTTTTACTACCATGCTTTCCGACAAACGAATCTACCGCTTGTTAAAACAATTGGAAAAATGGAGCCCGGACAGTTTTGACCATTCGATTGATGTTTTTGTACTCGGCACCTTGTTAGGAAGGAAACTCGGCATACCAGACGTAGAACAATTCTCAATGGGTTGCCTTTTACATGATGTTGGAAAGTTGGAAATCCCCTCCTATATTTTGGAGAAGAAGAGCAAGCTCACCCGAGCGGAATACGAACTGGTCAAGCATCATGCGGCCATGGGCGCGACGAAGTTAAAGGAACTTGGATTTGATGACCGGATTATTAAAATCGCTCGCTCCCATCATGAAAGGCTTGATGGGACAGGCTATCCGGACGGGTTGAGCGGAGCGCAATTGGATGTGGATTTGCAAATCATCTCGATCGTTGATGTGTATTCCGCTTTGACACTCCCTCGTTCTTACCGAAAGCCATTGGCAGCGCCGGAAGCTTTGGAACGGATATTAGAGGATGAATCCGCCTACAATCCTAAGCTTTTATTTACATTCATCCATTTATTAAATATCTATCCGCCGCAAGCAGAAGTCCGGCTGTCAAACGGTCAAGTCGGCACAACGGTTTATCAAGAACATTGGCAGGCGAATGTCCCTACGATCCATATCCATGATTCCGGTGAAACATTGCGCTTGCCAACTGACCTCTCTTTGGTCGTAACGGAAATCTTAAATTGGAATCGTTTGAGAGTCGACCAAAGTTTTATGGATCTATGGCAGTCATTTATCCAAAGCCTAAAGGAAGGAAAAAAGGAAAATGCGCTCACCGCTTTTGAAATCCTTTCTGATGGCAAACGAGTTGAAGATATTTATATTGATATCATCGATAAAGCGGTAAGAGAAATCGAAGACGGCACGTCCACCGAAAAGGAAGTTGAACAAGCCAGGCGCATCGCTTGCGATATCCTGGGTCAGAAATTAATCGATTTTGCACCCTCCTATCAAACGACTAAGCATCAAACCATTGTTGTCACCGCCATAAACGATAACCAACTTTTACCGACAAAGATTTTACACGATATGTTATTTGTTAATGGATGGAAAACCTATTACTTGCCTTTACATATGAACGAACAGCGATTAAAGCGCATCATTGAGAAAAACAACATCACCCATCTCGCTTTCTATATCCCAACCGAATTCGATGCCAAAGTCACTGACAGCATGCTCAAAGAGCTCTTAGACGTTTTTCCACACCTTTCTGCAATCGTTTACGGGGCATGTAGCCACCTAATTAGTAAAAAAGCACATATACAAGCGACTAATGTTCGACATTTGCTCGAAAAAATCAAGAAAATAGAAGAAAATATCCCCTCATCACAAGAACAGGCGCCCTCGACTCAATAGAGAGGCGCCTGATTTTCTTTACACACAGGGCTAATCGTTGACATACTTCTTTGTGCCTATCCCCCTCCTCTTCTTTTTTGCCTAGAGTCAACAAGCGGCTGTCTAAAGTATAGGTAATAAGTCCAATTGAATCTTTTTTACTGCCATTACATTTTTCCTAATTTTCGTAATATATTGAGATATTTGATGACAAAGCTGTCAGCGCTGTTTAATATTAAGTTAAGCATCAAAGACATGACACACATCCCATTTAGTAAAGAAGGGGGGAGATTTCGACAAAAGCTACCTATCCCTGTTTAACTGTTCCTCTGCGCTTCGGGAAAATTGTTGAAAGGGAGTGAATCGAATGAGGGTTAATAAAACCATCCGGCGAAATACCCTCAAACTGTTCAGTCTTTTGATGAGCACGCTCTTGGTTCTGCCACTAGGAGCGGTGACAGCCAATGCTATGGACGCGTCGGCTAAGTCTACCGCAAATACTGGCAGTAAAACATCCCTGCATCATGGCCAATCCACCAGCGATCAATCCAAAATCAGTTCCCGCCTCAAAGATCAATTCAGCAAAGACAAATATGTCACCTTCTTGGTTAAACTCAAAAGTCAAGCCGATACAACAAAAGCTGCAAAGAACGCCGCAAAAATGGCTAAAGATCAAAAACTAACCGCAGCCAAAGCCAAATACATGAAACGTTCCGCCGTCGTCAACGCTCTGCGTGCGATGGCCACTGAAACACAAGAACCGCTCCTCAAGTATTTGGAAAACGAAAAGAAAGCCGGTAACGTCAAAAACTATGAATCTTTTTATATCGTCAACGGCATCGCTGTTACCGGCACAGAGACGGTCATGAAGAAACTCGCAACATTTTCCGAAGTAGCGAAAATTTTACCCAATGAAACACGACAATTGTTTCCAGTAAAAACCGAACCAATGAAAACCGAACCAGCGAAAAACAAAAAACAGACCACCGGCACCGTGGAATGGAACATTGAACGCGTGGGTGCTCCGGCCGTCTGGAATATGGGCTATGACGGAACAGGGGTCGTTGTTGCCAGCATCGACACAGGCGTTCAGTGGGATCATCCAGCGCTGAAAGAAAAGTACCGCGGGTATAATCCCACCAATCCAGATGAGCCCGACAACGAATTCAACTGGTTTGATGCCGTTCGCGGGCAAGCGACGCCCTATGATGATATCGGCCATGGCACGCATACCATGGGGACGATGGTTGGCTCAACAGATGACCGGGTCATCGGTATGGCGCCCGGGGCGAAATGGATTACAGTTAAAGCCTTTACCGAATCAGGCGGTACCGATGTTGACCTGTTAGAAGCTGGCGAATGGATTCTCGCTCCTAAAGATCGCAACAATAATCCTCATCCGGAAATGGCACCCGATGTTGTTAACAACTCCTGGGGCGGCGGACCGGGCCTTGACGAATGGTACCGGCCGATGGTGCAAAACTGGCGGGCAGCCGGCATTTTCCCTGAGTTTTCTGCCGGAAATACCGACATGTTCAATCCCGGTGGACCAGGATCGGTCGCTTCACCAGCCAACTATCCGGAATCCTTTGCCACCGGTGCCACTGATCGTAACGATCATCTTGCCAGTTTTTCACTTCAAGGGCCTTCACCATATGGTGAAATCAAACCCGAAGTCTCAGCGCCAGGCGTGAACATCTGCTCATCCGTTCCTGGCAGCCAATACGATTGTACCTATAGCGGCACATCGATGGCTGGACCTCACGTCTCCGGTGCAGTCGCTTTAATGCTCTCAGCCGATGCCTCGCTATCGGTTGACGAGATCGAACAAATTTTACTCGATACGGCCACACCGAAAACGGATAGCCAATTCCCGGAATCCCCCAACAACGGATATGGATACGGGTTACTTGATGCATTAAGCGCCGTTTCATCGGTGACTACCGGTTTAGGAACGATCGAAGGACAAGTGACCACCGAAGGCAATGACGATGAAGCTCCAACTTATCAACATGAGGCTCCACCTGAAACTTACAGCGGTTTAGAGTTGCCACTTGATATCGCTGTCCAAGACAATGTCAGTGTCACCAAAGTGGAACTCTTGTATAAAGGAGCGGGCGACAGCGATTGGGAAACGGTCACTGCCGAAAGAACTGACGGCGATTATAAAAACGGTGTTTATCGGGCCGTCATTCCAGCCGATTCCGTTGTTGAACCGAACCTTCAATATAAATGGCATATTCAAGATTTTGGCCAAAATGACGTGACCACCGATATTTATAACGTTCCTGTCCGTTCGGCGATCTCTGTCGGCTACATGCAAGATTTCGAATCCTTCCCGGCAGGTTGGCAATCTTTCGGTGACCATGATCCTTGGGAATGGGGCGTGCCGACTTCCGGACCAGGTTCGGCCTATTCGGGCGAAAAAGTCTATGGGACGAATTTGGACGGTCAATATGACAATGATACAAACGCCACGCTCATGATGCCGCCGATCCAATTGCCAGACAGCCCAAGCAGCCTGCAGTTTAAGCAGTGGTATAATCTTGAAAACTATTACGATTACGGCCAAGTCGTCGTCTCCACTGATCGGCAGAACTGGCAAACCCTTGCCTCGTTTACGAACACTTCTGGCGGCTGGCAAACGGCAACCATTGATCTCTCCAGCTATAGCGGTCAACGCATTTTCATTGGCTTCCGCCTCAGTACCGACTATAGCGTTACAAGAGACGGTTGGTATTTAGATGATGTGGCGCTTATTGAGAATTCGACCGAAAACATCAAGGCAAAACTTGGTGTTGAGAAAAATAACAACATCGAAGTTAACAAAGAAAAAGCTGGAAAAAGCGGCAAACAACCTGTTGATCCGAATGCCATCAAACCAAGTCCCAAAAAGGATATCAAAACGCCTGTTACACTTTCGGCAAAATCGGTAAAAACGGAAAGCAACGTGCAATCGCTCCCGCTTTCCGCAACGGTCAGCGTTCTTGAAACAGGACGGTCGGTCCACACCAACCCTGCTGACGGACGCTATTCCATGACACACGCCGCCGGCACCTATACGTTGAAAGCCGAAACTTATGGCTATCAATCGGCTGAACAAACGGTCAATGTGACAAGAGACGGAACAACAACCCAGAACTTTACTTTAACACCGATTCCGCAAGGCACCGTGACCGGAACCGTCACCAATCAAGCGACAGGGGAGCCCATCGCCAATGCCACCCTCATGTTGATGGAAGACGCTAACATTCAACCGGTGCACACGGATGCTAACGGATCGTTTACCATCACCGCCTATGAAGGCACGTATACGCTACATGTTTCGGCACCAAATTATTACACTTCAGATGTTCAAGTCACCATCACCGGTAACGATACCGTGACGAAAGACATCGCACTCCGCCCCTTTATCGGGTATCCGGGTGAATTAGTCTACGATGACGGCACGGCTGAAAACGCCCATGCTTTCTATGATGCCCAAAACGCTTGGGCCGTGAGAATGTCCTTACCTGAGGGACATGACCGGGCAATGGTCACAGCTGGCAAATTCCTTTTCTGGACGCAAGATTGGCCAGTACCGGGCGGGACCGATTTCCAAGTGGAAGTTTATGATGCCACAGGCCCCGACGGCGCTCCAGGTAAAAAATTAGCCGGACCGATTAACGCGACCGCGAAGAGGGACGGAACATGGACGACGGTCGACTTGTCTTCTGAAGGCATTGTCGTCGATGGTGATTTCTATATCGTATATGTCCAAACTCAGCCGAACCCTTATGCACCAGGTCTGGCAACGGATGAAAATGGTACGAACTATGGCCGCAGTTGGGAACGTGTCAGCGGTTCATGGGCGCCTTCACCAGAAGATGAAGGCAACTACATGATTCGCGCCGATGTCAGCTATGAAGTCGTTCCTCCGGTCATTACATCTCCGGCCGACGGAACATTTACGAATGAAGATACTGTCACCGTGACAGGAACGGCAGCACCGACGACGACAGTCACCCTTTATAATAACGACCAAGAAGTAGGCACCGTCTCAGTCGGCGATGATGGAACATTTTCCAAAACCATCACCCTTTTACAGGGGGAAAACATCATCACAGCGACCGCGTCCACTGATAATGGGACAACCGACCCATCGCAGCCTGTAAAAGTCATTCTCGATCAGGAAAAACCGACACTGGAAATTACCAGTCCGGCTGATGGAGCAAAAACCAATCACGAAACCATTACCGTGGAAGGCACTGTGAATGACAGCCATTTGGATACGGTGAAAGTGAACGGTCAAAAGGCAACGGTTAACGATGACGGCACCTATTCCAAACGAATCATGTTGGATGAAGGCGATAATGTGATTCGGGTCGTTGCCACCGATAAAGCTGGCAATAAAACGACGAAGCGGATCACCGTCAAAGCCAAATTTACCGCCCCAGCCATTGAAAATTTGCAACCAACCGAGGACGTCTATCTCGACATGGGGCATACCGTCACCATCGAATTTGACAGCGAACCCGGTTTACACGCATCATTTGCCATCCAAATGCCGTTGATTAACCCGAATGGCATTAACAGCGTCAATGAATTACCGATGGTCGAAACGTCACCTGGGCACTATGTGGGTTACTATACGGCCACTTCGGATGTGAAAGCTGCCGGAGCGCAAATTGAAGTCCGCGCCCGAGATGATTATGGCAATGAAACCCGTAAAGTTGCTCCAGGTAAACTGTATTTAAATATTCCAAATGAGGAACCGGTCGCACAATTCTATGCACCGGAAACGGCCAAAAAACAACAAGACGTGACGTTTGACGCCAGTGCTTCTTATGACCCGGACGGCGAAATCGTCAAATATCAATGGCTTTTCGGAGACGGATCAGCTGCTGAAGGCAAAATCGTTCAACACCGATTTGCCAAAGGCAAGTATTCCGTAAAACTCACCGTCACCGATAACCGCGGCGCGACGAGCACGTTCACACGGAAAATCCAAATCAAATAAACCACAAAAGGGGACGCCCACTCACATGGGTGTCCCCTTACCTTTTCTCAATCATTTAATCTTGCATAATGTATTCTTCCCAAGGCTTTTGTGTCGTCAATGAAGCCGCTAATTCCTTGCT
The DNA here is from genome assembly GCF_000430685.1 of Tuberibacillus calidus DSM 17572. Classification (GTDB taxonomy): domain Bacteria; phylum Bacillota; class Bacilli; order Bacillales; family Sporolactobacillaceae; genus Tuberibacillus; species Tuberibacillus calidus. Next base: position 38,383 of record NZ_AUMM01000022.1, read on the forward strand.
TGCTTGGCGGTGACGAGCGCGGTTTTCCGCGCGAATGGCAGCCATTTCATGCAGCTTTTTCTCTTCCTTCGTCTCTGGAATAACTTGCGGCACTTCGACCGGCCGTTTATTTTCATCTAACGCAACAAACGTTAGAAAAGATGTGGCCGCGATCCTGCGCTCACCGGTTTTTAAATTCTCGGCGATGACTTTCACAAAAACCTCCATTGAAGTCCTTCCGGTGGAGATGACGGTGGACTCCAGACAAACGGAATCCTCCGTAGTGATCGGGTGAAGAAAATCGACATGGTCCATCGAAGCGGTGACACAATTGCGGCGCGAATGCCGCTCCGCTGAGATGGAAGCCACGTCATCTATATAACTCATTAAAATACCGCCAAATAGCGTATCTAAATTATTCGTGTGGGTCGGGAACACGCGGCTGGTTTTAACGACGCGGGATTCCCGGGCATATTTTTTTTCTACCATAAAAACCACCCTTTACTTACTGGTATATCTCAATTATGCCACGTTTTTCCCCGTTGTTTGCATAATAAGCTCAGAGCTGGTTTCTGAAAGCGGCACCATTTGTACAAAACCGCTAAATATTAATCTGTCACTTCACTAAAACTGTGAGCTGCAACGGCTTTTGGCTTTCAGTAAAAAAAGGGGTATCCGCCGCTTGTGCACGTTTTCTTGGCTCGTTCAGGTTGATCATCGTGAACGCGTTCCGAGTTTTTGTATTTATCATTTCCGGCTTCCATATTATGGAGCGTCCGCTCATTTTCACGGCTCATCCAGCTGAAAAATGCGCATAAATGCGGTTTTTGCTCATTTTCTGTGCCAATCTGCCCTAAGACTGCGTATACGCTCCAACTTTTTACAATTCCTTTTGGCAATGCCTTACTTTCTCTTCTGGCGATTTAAAAAACGAAAAAAAATCAAGCGCCGGGAACTTAGCGCTTGATGCAATGGCTGTTGGACGCAAAGCTGACACCCTTTAAAGTGTAAGCGGCCACTGGGTAGTAGGCTGCACGCTTCTAAGGATGTTAATATGCTGAGTCCAACCAAGATCGTTATATCAATTATATAGCAGCCCTTTTGTAACATTTCCGTAGGGGGGTGCGTATTTGCTCGAAATAACAGCGCCCCGTGTTACGGGTGTGAAACGATTAACTCGCACGTGCCGTGGATTTCAACTTCCCAAACCCCGCTAGGAATGATGAAGTGATCCCCTTTCCTTATCGGATACGTTTTCCCTTCAACGGAAAGTTCGCCATCTCCGCGGATGACGCTTGCCAGCATAAACGGTTTGTCCATCGCACGAGTGATATGGCCGCGCACATCCCAATGGTGGACCGTAAAATATTTCTCTGTCACAAGCGTTGTGACAACTCCTTTACTCTCCCTGACGACTTCATAATGCAAAGGCGAATTCTGGTCAGGAAAATGAGTGACGTTAATTGCCGAATCAAGGTGCAATTCCCGCTCGTTACCGTTTGCATCTTTACGCCCATAGTCATAAACGCGATACGTGATATCCGAACTTTGCTGCGTTTCAAGAATCATGATACCGCGGCCGATGGCGTGAATGGTGCCGCTTGGAACATAGAAAAAATCCCCAGGCTTCACTTTTACCCGTCTCAACAGCTTGTCCCAAGCTCCTTTTTCTACCATCGCGCGAAACGATTCTTTTGAATCCGCATGATGACCAAAGACGATTTCCGCATCTTCCTCGCAATCAATAATGTACCAACATTCAGATTTCCCGTACGGGACTTTTTCCACTTTTCTTGCATAAAAATCATCGGGATGCACCTGTACCGACAAGTCGTCAGCAGCATCTAAAATCTTCGTTAACAGGGGAAACTCATCCACATTGAGGTCACCAAACCAATCTCTTTGCTCGCGCCAGGCATCCATTAACGTCAGCCCAGCAAGCGGGCCGTTTTTTATCACAGAAGGGCCGTGCGGATGGGCGGAAATCCCCCAACATTCGCCGGTTTTGTCTGATGGAATTTCATAACCAAACTCCGTTTTCAGCCGATTTCCTCCCCAAATCCTCTCCTTAAAAACGGGTTGTAGGAATAATGGTTGTCTCTCCACTTAAGTTGCCCCCCTCATCAGTTTCTTTTTAATTCCAGTTACGGTGATCCGCCGGTTACTAAATAACCCCAAACGGCGGTCATCCAAATCTGTTTCTTTAAGCGACATTCGTGAAAAAAATAACCTCAGACGAGAACCAAGGCTGCCGCACCGATGACGCCGGTGTCCTGAGATAATTCAGAAGGCACAATGCGCGTGGCTTTACCACTGACGGAGATGGCATGTTCAGACACATATTGACGCACGGCTTGAAAGAGCGGCTCGCCGACATTGGTCACGCCCCCACCGAGGACAACCATCTCCGGTTCCAAAATATTCACAAGTGATGTCACGCCGGCACCGATTTTTTGAAAAACACTTTCCACGTAAGCGGTCATTTCAGCGTCCCCTGAACGGTATAGCTCGAAAACCTCTTTCGTTGTTAGAGGCCTGCCCGCAATGGCCGAGCCGTGTTTGGCAATGGCCGTTCCTGAAGCCACGGCTTCGAAGCAACCTTTTTGGCCGCACCCGCACAGCGGGCCGTCGAACTCGATCACCATATGTCCGATTTCTGCGGAATTGCCTTTAAAACCTGTAAATAATTTTCCGTTTGAAAAAATGCCGCCACCTATTCCTGTGCTGATGGTAATATAAATAAAATGGTCACTGTTCTTCGCCGCGCCTACCCATTTTTCAGCGACCGCAGCGGCATTCGCATCATTTCCTAGCACGACGGGAACCGGGAACTTTTCTTGAACGAGTGGAACGATAGGTGCCCGTCGCCATTTCGGCAAATTCGGTGCAAGGACAATCTCGCCTTTCGTCATATCAATCGTCCCTGGCGCACCGATGCCGATTCCGGCCAAGGCTTCCACCGGGACCCCGGAAGCACGAATCAATTCCGCTACTTTCTCATTGATCCGCCCAATCATATCCTCTGGTGAAATGGTCGTATCGGTCGGTAGGACATCTTTTTCTATGATATCACCATTTTCATTCACAATGGCAATCGCTGTTTTCGTCCCACCTATGTCAATCCCAATGGCTTTTTTCATACCTTCACCTCATTTAAAAATCTATTATAAAAATAGCATATTTTTCGAAGGAAATGGAAACGGAAACAAAAGCATTATGCTAAAATAAATGCAAATACATAAAAGGGGGAAAAATTGTGACACAGTGGCAGGAACAACTGAAAAAATATGCCCTTCTGTCTTTAAAAATCGGCATCAATCTACAAAAAGGGCAAGACTTGGTTATCAGGGCGACGGTCGATGCCAAAGACTTTGTCCGTGAGGTTGTTCGAGCAGCCTACACGGAAGGCGCCAAAAATGTTTTCGTCGATTGGGATGACCAACAAATCACGCGGATTAAATATGATTTGGCACCCATGGAAGCATTTAAAGAATTTCCTATGTGGTTAGCCAAAGGGTACGAAGAAATGGCAGCAGCAGGCGCCTCTTTTTTAAGCATCATTTCTCCTAATCCAGAGCTGCTTAAAGGGGTTGATCCGGAAAAAATTTCGCTCGCACAACAAACGGGCGGCAAAGCCATGAAACCTTTTTCAAAATATACCAAGTCAGGTAAAGCGCGTTGGTCGATCGTTGCCGTTCCGACCAAAGAGTGGGCCGCTAAAGTTTTCCCGGATCTTGATGAAGAAAAAGGCGTAGCCGAATTATGGGAGAAAATTTTTTATATCACGCGCGTCGATACCGAAGATCCTGTAGAAAGCTGGAAAAAGCATAATGAAGCATTACATCGCCGCGTCGATTTTCTGAATGAAAAACAATTTCAATCCTTGCATTATACCGCCCCAGGCACAGATTTGACGATTGAATTACCGGATGGCCATCTTTGGAAGGGCGGGTCGATGGTCAACCCGGACGGGATTACTTTTACGCCGAATATCCCGACAGAAGAAGTGTTCTGTGCTCCTAAGAAATTAGGCGTCAACGGCCGGGTCAAAAGCACGAAGCCACTGAATTATGGCGGCCAGCTTATTGAAGGCATGTCCTTTGTCTTCGAAAATGGGCGGATCGTTGATTACAGTGCCGAAAGCGGCATAGACATCTTGAAGAAGCTTGTCGAAACCGACGAAGGTTCGCATTACCTTGGCGAAATCGCTTTGGTCCCGTATGATTCGCCGATTTCCAATACGAATCTACTATTTTACAACACCTTATTTGATGAAAATGCCTCCTGCCACTTGGCCATCGGCGCTGCTTATCCTATGAATCTAAAGGATGCCACCGACTTGAACGATGAGGAATTGGAGGCGCGTGGCGTGAATACCAGCATCACGCACGTTGATTTTATGATTGGCTCCGCGGAGTTAAACATTGATGGAGTGACAAAAGACGGCGAGACCATCGCCCTTTTCCGCAATGGGAACTGGGTCGTGTGAGCCGTTTAGATAAGTACGCGCGTTGACCCTAAATATTTATCTTTTAAAGAAGCCGACTTAAAACACGCTGGGCAAGCGGTTTTAAGGCGGCTTTCCTTACACGGCGTTATGCGTCAATGTTTTTCAAGTTCAAAATCGATCTCGATATGACCGATGCGGTCTTTACGCATATTTAAAACTTCGGGATAACGATATTTTTTGTAAAGGGCTTCGTCGGACACCCCTTTTACAAAGCCGAGATCCTCCAAAATTTTTAAAGTCACAGCACTCAAGGCGCGGGGGTTGCCGTCCTCGCATTTTATAGCGATACCGATCCCCTCTTTGACAAGGCCGACACATTGCACGCCTTCCGCTCCGCCTTTGGCCACGATCTTTCCGGGGAAAAGCGTCATGACATCTGTGTCAAAGCGATCGGTGCCTGCCACCATTTCTGGATGGGCCATCATGGCATCACGAATAATCTTCAAAGCCTCACTGTGTTCCGGATGGCTTTCGCTACTGCCAACTGCAAGCTGTGCATAGCCATAAGCCGTCTTTTCAAGCGGCAAACGATGAACCGGCACACCGCAACCGTCGATACCGATGGCAATATCTTCAACGGGTGTATCGCAAATTTCAGAGACGACTTGCAATATTCTTTGTTGGACGGGATGGTCCATCTCCCTGTAGCTGTCCACTTCCTCTCCCATATGAACGGCTGTCGCCAGCATTCCGGAATGTTTTCCGGAACAATTACTGTATAACGGCGTTAGCGGCTCGCCGGAACGGATTAGTTTCCGATAGTCTTCATCCCGGCGCGGCGGATGCATGCCACATTGTAAATCATCAATGCCCAAACCGATTTTCTTTAAAATGTTTAAGACCGTTTCGCGGTGAAAATCTTCGCCGCTATGAGAAGCGCAGCTAATCGAGATTTCCTTTGGGCTATAATGAAAATGGACGGCCGCTCCTGTTTCAATCAGAGGGATGGCTTGAAAAGGTTTCATGGATGAGCGGGCAAATGTCAACCTGTCTGGATTTCCATAACTATATAAAAGTTTTCCGTTTTGATCGGTAACAGCGACGTGGATGTCGTGCGTGCTTTCGAGGTAATCTCCCCGAAAAACCTTAACGGGTTTTTGTGGCATCATGTCTTCTTCCTCTCATCGTGATTCTTTTCCTTCGACATTCGAATTTTCCATAGTCATTATCATTGTACACGTCTCATCGCCAATGTCCATACATTTCTGCTTGGTGCCATCGTTTGTCTTCTATTCCATTTTTTTATTTACAAAAATAGACGCACCTGAAAGATTTTGCGATTTCCCGGGCAATATCGACAAAGTCGTTTTATATCTAAAGCCCCATATTTCCGATATTTCTCAACACCACTCACCAAGCGGCTTTGGACATGTTAAAATGGAACCAAGCGTATGATATTAGAAAAAGAGGTTTATCACCTTGAGGCTCAATACGGAATTAGCTCAAAAAATTGTAAAAGAAGCGCGCTCATCACTTGATGAACATTTTATCATTGTGGATACGAATTTCCGAATCATCGCTTCCAGTGACCCGAGCCGTGTTGGACAGTTCCATGAAGGGGCAAAAACAGCCATTGAAGAAGACCGAACCGTTGTGATCAAACCGGAGGATGTCCCCCGACTGAAAGGGGTGAAGCCCGGCATCAATATGCCCATTAAGCATGAAGGAGAAGTCATCGGCGTCATTGGCATTACCGGCAATCCGCAAGATGTGAGGCCTTTTGCTGAATTAATTCGTCGGTTGACGGAGCTTTTCATCAAGGAAGTCGTCCAAGCGGAGCAGTTAGAATCACAGTCGCGAGCGATGGAAGCATTTGTTTATGAATGGGCCCGTAAAGATCGTATTGACGAAGCGCTGATCAACCAAAGCGAGATTTTGGGCTTTTCGATTCTCAAACCTACGCTTGTTATCATGGGCCATGTCAGCGAAAAGGAGCCAGACGTTTTTAAACGGCTGAGCGCTTCCCTGCTTCGCCTATTTCGCCATCCCATCCGCGTGATCCGTTGGTCTAATCAAAGATTTATCTTGTTCATTGATGCTCCGTTTTATGAAAGAAAATCACTTAAAGCTCGTTTGGAGAACGCGGTGCATTGCCTATTGAATGAAGAAAATCTACATGTCACAATGGGTGTGGCAAAAGAACCGAGAGCGAAACTCATTCGCCCATCTTTTATCGAAGCTGAAGTTGCGCTAAATAGTGCGACGCTGGACCGCCCAGTTGTTTTTTACGAATCTCTAACATTAGAAATTTTACTCCAAGACATCACTAAAGAAAACGCCGCTGCCTTTCTGAAAAATTCGTGGCAGCCGGTTTTAGAAAACGGCGAACTGGCTGAGACACTGGTCACTTACTTGAAGCACAATTTATCCGTCTCAAAAGCAGCAGAGGCGCTTCACGTTCATGTCAATACGCTTCATTATCGCATTCGGCGCATGGAGGAACTTACCGGCCTCTCGTTGCGGACGTCCGAGGGCATGGCTTCGGCCTATTTAGCCATCCGTTTGTATGAAAAAAGGCATTTGTATAGTTAAACAAAAAATAATAAAAAAAACACTGTCATTTTGTTGATTCCACCATAGTCATCCGACTATGGTTTTTTTATACTGGTAAGAAAACAGATCTTTTTTCAGCTAGCATAAAGGCAAATCCGGCTCTCGCTTTGCCCAAAAGGCTGGATGAGCCATGTTATAGATTAAAGGGAAAGAAGGGGAAACCGTGCTGGATAAGGCTTTTAAAGAAAAGCTGATGGCGATTGTCGGCCAAGACAACGTTCTAGATTCCAAAGAGAATCAGGTCGCTTTTTCTTATGATGCCACACCAGGATTTCAATCACTGCCGGATGCGGTCGTTTTTCCGGGGTCGACGGAAGATGTCCAAGCGATTGTGAAACTTTGTCGGGAAATGAAAACGCCGACCGTCCCCCGCGGCTCCGGGACGAACTTGTCCGCGGGCACTTGCCCGGTTCAAGGCGGCATTGTCCTCTCGTTTCAGCGGATGGATCAGATTTTAGAACTTGATGAAGAAAATCTGACGCTGACCGTGCAGCCGGGAGTTGTCACGCAAAAAATTTGTGAATACGTCGAAGCCCGCGGCTTTTTCTACCCCCCTGACCCAAGCTCCATGAAAATTTCCACCATCGGCGGCAACATCATGGAGAACTCCGGGGGCTTGCGCGGGTTAAAGTACGGGGTGACGAGAGATTATGTGCTCGGGCTGACCGTTGTACTCGCAAATGGCGACATTCTTCACACCGGGGGAAAATTGGCAAAAGACGTCGCAGGCTACGACCTCACGCGCCTGATGGTCGGCTCTGAGGGAACTCTGGGGATTGTGACTGAAGCCATTTTAAAACTCGTTCCCCCGCCGCCATCAAAAATGACGATGCTCTCCGTTTATGAAAGCATGGACGATGCCGCGGAAACGGTGTCGGCCATCATCGCCGCTAAAATCATCCCGGCAACGCTCGAATTTCTCGATCGGGCGACCATTGAAGTGGTCGAAGATTATGCTCATGTCGGGTTACCGACGGAAGCGGCCGCCATCCTTTTAATTGAACAAGATGGGGACCCGGAAGTGGTGAAGCGGGATATCCAGCAGATCGCCGACATTTGTCGAAAGCACGGGGCCCGTTCGGTCCAAACCGCCCAAACCGCCGAGGAAGCCCAGGCTCTCTTGACGGCAAGACGGACGGCGCTTTCCGCCTGTGCAAGAAAACGGCCGACGACGATTTTGGAAGATGCCACCGTCCCTCGCTCGAAAGTGGCGGATATGGTAAAAGCCATTAACCGAATCGCTGAAAAATATCAGCTCACTATATGCACGTTCGGCCACGCCGGGGATGGCAATCTCCATCCAACCGTGCTCACCGATGTCCGCGATCAAGACGAAATGGCGCGGGTCGAAAAAGCGTTTCAAGAAATTTTTGCAACAGCCATTGAACTTGGCGGCACGATTACGGGTGAACACGGCGTCGGCGCCATGAAAGCTCCCTATTTAAAATGGAAGATTGGGGACAGCGGCATCCGCACGATGCAAGCTATAAAGACAGCCTTAGACCCGGATAATCTTTTAAATCCCGGAAAATTGTTTGTTCCTGATCACGCCAACTCTGTCGGAACAGGAAATCCGGCTTCTGCGCCCACGCAGACGGCTGAGAGGATGATGAAAAAATGAGCCGGGTGACGACTGATGCAGAACGGAACGCCATCCAACAAGCGTTTCGCCAAAAACTCGACGAAGATGAACTGCTTAATTGCATGCGCTGCGGGTTTTGTCTCCCAGCATGCCCGACCTATATCATGACAAAACAGGAAGCCGCCTCACCCCGTGGCCGGATTGCCCTTATGAAAGGCGTTTATGATGGAACGATCGCCTATGATGACGATATCGGCCGGCAACTGGATCTTTGCTTAGGTTGCCGGGCTTGCGAAACCGCTTGTCCCTCAGGGGTAAAATACGGTCACCTCTTAGAAAATGCCAGAAGCGCGATCAATGAAAATAAGCGGAAGACGCTTAAAGAAAAAGCGATCCGCAAGCTTACGTTCAAAGACCTTTTTCCGAATCAAAAGCGGATGCGGCAAGTCACTGGTTTGGTGCGGCTTTACCAAAAAAGCGGGTTGAAAAAGTTGGCTGAGGCGACCGGTGCCATCAACATCCTGCCGGAAACACTTCGGACAATGCAGAGCATATTGCCCGAAATTCCGGATGCGAAAGCCATGCGCGAGCGACCGGTACATCTCGCACCTATTTTTGTGGATCAGCCGAGCGCTGCCGAAACGGCTACCACTCATGCCAATATCGCAACAAACGAGGAGGCACCCATCAACCATAATGCCGAAAATCCCGTTAAACGCGTCGCCTTTTTTGCTGGCTGTTTAATGGATACGATGTTCCTTAAGACGAACGAGGCCACTTTAAAACTGTTGCAGCTCTCAGGTTGCGAGATCTTCATCCCACCGGATCAGGCATGTTGCGGCGCTTTGCACGGGCATTCTGGTGAAGCCGCCGGAGCCCGGGAACTCGCCAAACGGAATATCGAAGCTTTCGAAAAGCTTGACTGTGATACGATTGTGACGAATGCTGGTGGATGTGGTGCCTATCTGATCGACTATGCCCATCTTCTCGCGGATGACCCCGAATGGTCCGAGCGAGCGGCGCGGTTTTCTTCATGCATTAAGGATCTGTCGGAAGTGCTTTTGGAATGCGGTTTTTTAGAAAAATATCACCTGTCATTGCCCAATCAAGTCGTGACGTTTCAAGACTCCTGTCATTTGCGCAACGTCATGCAGACGGCAACTGCCCCGCGCCGCCTGTTGCAGGCGATCGATGGCATTACCTATCGTGAACTCCGGGAAGCCGATGTCTGCTGCGGTTCGGCTGGCATTTATAACTTGCTGCATGAAGACATGGCGACCGGCCTCATCGATCGGAAAATGGGGCACGTCAAAAACATCATGCCACATGTCATTGTCACCGCCAATCCAGGCTGCTTATTGCAGATGAAATTTGGCATTAAACGCCACGGTCTGGAAAGCAAAATGGAAGCCGTGCATATTGCGGATTTACTTTTAAAAAGTGTGAGCGGTTGCTGAGTTGCTGTTAGCGTTCGCAGCAGATGGCCGCGCGAGTTGATGAACAAAGGACTCGTAGCGATGAACAAATCGAGAAAGTGATGAAAAGGAAGCCTTGAAGGAGTCAAAGACTATGACGAAATATTTTGTGGCGATGGATGGCGGCGGCACAAAAACGGATGCGGTTTTATTTGATGACACTGGGCGCATCATACAACGCATGATTGGCCAAAGTTCAAGCCCGAGCGCCTTGGATGGCGCACGGCTGAGAAAACATTTTACGGAAATTTTTACAAAATTGTTTTCCAAGGAAAAACCATCGTGCGTGGCGTGTTGTTTCGCTGGCGTCTCCGGCTGCGATCACCCGCTTTTACGCGAACGTTTAACCAAGGTCCTTATGGAAACCTTACCCGTCCCCACGGAAGCCATACAGGTCGATAACGATGCGATCACCGCCCTATGGAGCGGCACGGATGGCAGCCCTGGGGCGGTCGTTATTGCCGGCACCGGCTCGATTGCCTACGGATGTCTTCCGGACGGTTCGCGATTCCGCATTGGCGGCTGGGGGCACCTTGTCGGTGATGATGGCAGCGGTTATTTTATTGGAAAAGAGGCGGCTCGTGCGGCACTCCGGGCTTATGATGGGTTGGAACCGCGCTCGCCCCTCTATGACAAAATCCAAGCGCATTTTAAAGTGGCGGCCATGCCCGACATCATCCCGATGATTTACGGGACAACTAAGACAACGCTGGCTAATCTTGCCCCGCTCGTCATCGATGCGGCTGAATCCGGCGATGCCGCAGCCATCCGTATTTTGGAAAACAGCGCGATGCATTTGAACGAACTCATCCGCGCCGCCCTTTCCCGATTTGAAGAGCCCGATGTTCCGGTTGTATTGGCTGGCGGCCTTTGGAAAGCAAAATGGCTTCGGGAAAAAGCGACGGAAGGCATCCATGCCCGCCTGATCCGGCCAGAATATCCCCCTGTCTACGGTGCGATGGTAGGGGCCGTTTCAGAGAGGGGCAACGCCACTCTATTAACCAAACTAAAGGCAGCGTTGGATTAGATGGCCATGGAAGATGACGCTGATCTTTTTTCGGCTTGTCCTTTAGTCGCCAACGAAAATCTACCTTCATCTCACCTCCAAATGAAAGAATCTATAATGCAAAAAACCTCCTGCGACTTGAGGAGGTTTTCATTTCATATAAGGTGTTAAATTACCGAGCACAACCGGGCAGCTTGCCCCGGTTGCCCGTGGGACATTGGCGGGTTGACGGTTTAACATCTCGTTGGCGAGAACCGCAAACGCCACTGCTTCCTTAGCATCCGACGACAGGCCGCAATCTTCGGCGGTTTTGATTTTTATGTCGGGTAAGAGCTTTTTGAGCCACCCCATCAGTGCTTGATTATGGCTGCCGCCGCCGCTTGCGATCATTTCGTCAATTGGGTCATTTGGTAAAATAAATGTTTTGTAATTATAGGCAATAGCCTGTGCCGTAAACATCGTTGCCGTGGTGATGAAGTCATTTGCCGGGATATGACTCCAATTCGCAAGCCAGGCTTTGACAAAATCTTTTCCGAACCGCTCGCGACCTGTTGTTTTCGGCGGTTTTTCACGAATAAACGGATCGCTCATGAGTTCTTCCAATAATCGTTCATTAACCGATCCCGCGCGCGCATACTTTCCATTAGGATCAAATGCATCGCCGTAAAAATGGTGGACCAATGCGTCAATGATCATATTTCCGGGTCCGGTGTCAAAAGCATAGACGTCTTCAAGGGCCGCTTGTTGGGGAATGACTGTGACATTGCCAATGCCGCCGATATTCTGCAAAGCAATCGCTTGATGGGCCTTGCGGAAGAGCAAATAATCTACATAGGGGACAAGAGGCGCCCCTTGCCCGCCAGCCGCCATATCCATGACTCGAAAATTGGAAACAACTTGAGTTTTCGTTTCAAAGGCGATGACAGCAGGCTCCCCGATTTGTAAAGTGGATGGCACCACATCTGCTTCGGCTATTGGTTGATGATAGATCGTCTGCCCGTGGGAGCCGATGGCGTCTAAACGTTCCAGATCAAATTCAGCCTTTTGACATATTTGTTTGACAGCGTCAGCAAAACAATAGCCGAGCTCAAAATTTAAACTGCATATCAAGCGTACGCAAGACGTGTCAGGATGAAGGGCCTTTAATATTTTCCTTTTTATTTGAGACGGGAACGCATAAGTCTCAAACGCCAGCACTTCTACCTTTGTGGTCAGTCCACTTCCGATGATTCGCGTCAAAGCCGCATCAATACCATCTACAGACGTTCCGGACATCAAGCCGACGATAAATCGTTCCATCATCGTCTTCACTCTTCCCCACTGTTATTCGTACCGTACAAAATCTATCATTTATAAAGACACGTACATCAAAAGGCTATAGCACTTTTTTCATCACATGAAACGTCCGCGTGATTTCAAAACCGGTTTTCTTATATAAATAGCCGGCGGCACTCTTTTCCCCCGTCCATAAAAACCATGCGCCGTGAAGCCCCTCGGACCGCATGGCATGTAAACACAAGTTCAACAATATTTTTCCAAGCTTTTTGCCTTGTTCTTCAGGGGCTACACCAAAAGGGCCAAAGCGCTCAGGAACACCTTCGTAACCGCCGTACAGACAAAAGCCAACGAGTTTTCGACCATGATAAGCAACAAAAATACGTTCAAGCGAGAGCCCTTGCGGAATGCCTTCACGTATCGCCCGACCCCAATCGGGATTAAAGACGGTATTGGCAAACTGGATGAGGTCATATAAATCACCATCTGTCGCCCGGCGAAAGACATACCCTTCCTTTTCTCTTTCTTTCACAAGTGCTTTGATTTCATCCGTCAAAATAAACTCTACCAGATTCCTATCCATCGCCACGCATGGATAGACCATTTGAAAGCCTTGCTTTTTTAAGAAAGATTCTCCTTCGGGATAGTGCGCCTTATCAATCCCAGGAACGATATAGTTCGGGGCATACGAGGAAAAGAAGATGTTTTTCCGCTGATGTTTTCTAAAAAAATCGAGCGCATTCTCAAGCAATTGTTCACCGATGCCTTGGCGCCGATATTCCGGATGGACGAAAAAAAACGGAATCCAACCATTTTCGTTTTCCAAATCGGTGTCAATCATAGGCAGGCGCCTCCGCACCGCATATAACGCGCCAACAAGTTCTCCGTCATGAAAGGCGAGTTGTAAACCTTCCGGATCAAAATTCGCATCAAGAAGCACTAAGCGGCGAAATCTTTGTAGATTAATAGGGTCATAGGGTAAGCAATTATTCCATAGCGTTACCACTTTCTGCTCATCACCCGGTTGATAATTCCGGTAAAGGATCATTTGCCGATTCCTCCTTTACTATTAAACTAATCAATGGCCTCACGGACATAGCCATTGGATCGTTCTAATCGCTTCAAAGCGGTCTCATAATCCACCCCGCTTTTAATCATGACGATGGCCGCTTTGACATTATTTTGGGCGGCATTTAGCATTTTTTCAGCTAATTGGCGGTCCACACCCGTTGTGAAAGTTATAATATTGATCCCGCGTTCTTTTAATTTTTTATTACTAATATGGAGGTCGACCATTAAGTTTTGGTAAACCTTACCTACCTTAATCATTGCCGTCGTTGTAATCATGTTTAAAATAAGTTTCTGGGTGCTACCAGCTTTCATTCTTGTTGACCCGCTAATGACTTCCGGTCCTGGAACAGCTTCAATTTTATAATCCGCGATCCTACCAATCACGGAGTTTTCATTACATGTTAAAGCAACAGTAATCGCATGAGCCGCTTTGGCACCGTTAAGCGCTCCGATGACATAAGGGGTTTTCCCACTGGCCGCAATGCCAATCACAATATCTTTTGCCGTTACATTTTTGGCACAGATATCCTTTCTGCCTTGTTCCTCATCGTCTTCGGCGCTCTCTATGGATTTAAAAATGGCTTGTTCACCCCCGGCGATCATCGCTTGAAAAAGATCGGGGCTCACCCCAAACGTCGGCGGGCATTCCGCGGCTTCCAAGACACCTAATCGCCCACTTGTACCAGCACCAACAAAGAAAATTCTCCCTCCGCTTTTGATAGTGGCTACCACCGCATCGACGACTTTGGTGATCTCGGGAATGACCTTTTCAATCGCTTCCGGCACTTTACGGTCTTCTTCGTTTATAAGTTTTAAAATATCCGCCGTCTCTAAGCTATCAATATTTACCGTGTTGGGGTTTACACTCTCTGTTGTTAAAAGTTGATTATCCACATCAGCCACCAACCATCCTTTAAGTTAATCATTGATATAGAAGATAGGGTTTGATCCGGTTTCGGAAGGCTTCCAATTCCACATCGCAGGCGGTAAGAAACTCATCCGACCTTTGTTCAAGAATCCTATTCATCAGTTCGTCCGTTCCAGCTAGCAAATTAAAATGGCATCGCACATCCTCCGCATCCCGAAAGGAAAACTGGTCCGGATACAATTCAGCGATTGTCTCAAGCAAGTACAAGCCAGTTTTAAGACTGTGAAGTTGCGTTTTATCCGTAATATGAATTTGCACACCATGACACAGCTCATCTTTATATTTTTGATAAAACGGAACATAACTTGTCGGGCGGGCAATGACACCCGGCAGACCCTTTTTATTAAAGCGTTTGGCTAAACGGTAGCCATCCATAAAAGGGGCACCAGCCACTTCAAACGGTCTGGTCGTTCCGCGTCCACAAGATATATTGGTTCCCTCTAAAAGACATGTTCCCGGATATAACAGGCTCATGATTTCTCCTGTTGAATTAGGGGATGGTTGCACCCAAATAAGGCCCGTATCACTGAAAAACATGTCTCTCCGCCAACCCTCCATTGGAATGACAACGAGTTCACAATCGATGCCAAACTCATGTTTATAAAGGAGGGCGATTTCTCCTATCGTCAGACCATGCCGATTCGGAAGCGAATAGTTGCCGACAAAAGAACGAAACCCTTCTTTCACGAGGTTTCCTTCGCGAGAATGACCATTGATCGGATTGGGGCGGTCGAGGATCACCACTTGCTTTCCATACTCCTTACAAGCCTCCATCACATTGGCGACCGTGTAGATGAATGTATAATAACGTGCGCCTATGTCCTGGAGATCGATGACGATCACATCGACATCCGAAAGCATGTCACCCGTCGGTTTGCGGGTTTCTCCATATAAGCTGTACACCGGAAGCCCCGTATATGGATCGATACCCGAAAGAACGGTTTCTCCTTCTTTGGCATCCCCGCGAATGCCGTGTTCCGGTCCATATAAAGCGGTTAAGCGGATATCTGGATGTTCGTAAAACAAGTCGATAGTCGGCACAAGTTTTTGGTTGACACCGGTCATGTTCGTCACTAAACCGATCCGCTTCCCTTTAAAGGATGCGACATGACGCTCCAAAAAGATCTCTATACCTAGCTTCATGATCTATACCTTCTTTCTCCACCAGGAGAAAAGGTTACCGGCATTTTCCCTGTAATCTTACTTTTTCCGAAAAGCGCATCGAGTGCCGCATGGATTGCAGTGGCCGAATCATCAAAGACACATAACGCATCAAGACAGCCACCGACCGGAAGCAGGCTAAACGGTCCTCTTAATGAAATCAGATAAGTATTTTCTAAAGCGCGCAACGCCTTAACCATCTGACTGTATTTATCCTCTTTAAAGGAGAGCGTAAATAATAAGACATAATCATAGTTTTGCGATTTTTCCTTTAGCGTCTGCATCGTCGCTTCGATGTCTATCTTTGAATCATCAATGCATTCGTGCTCTATTGATAAAGGGTAAAGTGACAGGGCTTCACCAATTTTTGTATCGTAAATCCTTTCTTCCACTTGAAGATGCGTTTTCTTCCCAGGATAGACGGCTAAAACTTTTGCATCGCCCGTGATCGGGAGCGTCTTTGGCTTTCCAATAACACAAACGCTTTCCCTGTAGGCTTTCTCAGCCAACTCTTGATGCTCAACACAGCCAAAATAAGTGAAGCTTTCCTCCGAACCTTTTTGGTCAGGGACTTGCGCGTATTTTTCTTTCAAATGATATATGCGGTCGCGGGAGTGCTCAAGCTGATCCAGCGGAATCTCTCCCGACTGTGCTGCATCCAATAAACCTTCGATTGCTTCAATTTGGTGATGATAGGTATGCGAAACCATCGCTACATCCGCACCCGCTTGAATCGCATAAACGGCGCCTTTTGCTACCCCCACGGTTTTGACAATCGCATTCATTTCGAGACAATCTGTTGTGATCACACCTTTAAAGCCTAGTCGATCACGGAGCAATCCCGTCATGACATTTCTTGATAAGGTGGCCGGCCAATCAGGGCGTTCAATCAAGGCAGAAAAATAAATGTGTGCGCTCATAATCGTATCCGCCCCATTTTTTATCCCTTCCATAAACGGCACAAGTTCAACTTTGCTAAGCCTTTCCAGCGAATGATGAATGACCGGCAAATCCAAATGGGAATCCGTGTGTGTATCACCGTGACCCGGAAAATGCTTCAACGTCGTGGCTACACCTGCTTCCTGGCACCCTTTCATCCAGGCAAGCATCAATGTTGCTACCTTTTCAGGAGATTCCCCGAACGAGCGAACATTGATGACCGGGTTATCGGGATTATTATTAACATCAGCCACAGGAGCCAAATTCCAGTTAATCCCGACTTCCTTTAGTTCCAACCCCGTGGCCTTGCCGATTTGAAAGGCAAGCTCGCTGTCATCCGCCGCACCGATTGCCATGGCACCGGGAAAAGTAACTGCCGGCGGCTTTAATCTTTGCACCACGCCATTTTCCTGGTCGGTGCAGATTAAGAGCGGATACTGATGCCCAGCTTTTCGCGCTTCTTCTTGCAAGGACGAGGTTAAAGCTAGCACTTCTTCGCCGCTGCCAATGTTGCGGCCGAATAAGATAAAATTTCCGATCCGGTAGTCATGAATCAATGTTTTCACTTCATCCGTGACGGTTTTACCGTTAAACCCAACGACAAAAAGTTGCCCTAAAAGATCTAGCCATTCCTCTTGATTCATAATAATTATCCTTTCCAATTCCCTAAAGTTGTTTAAATATAATTCAAACCGTTTGGCCAAGGCGGCGTGATGTATGAAAAAACCCATTGGGCGAACTGTTCTTCCATTCCTTGCCAACGACATGCATGGCCTTCGTAAAGTGAATACATCCCCGTACTTGGATCATAACGGAAAACCGAATCCGCGTTATTAAAGCATAAAATATCCTTAAATTTCAGCCAAAAACGTCGGGGATTTAGAAGTTTCATCGTTCCTGGGTATGGCAAGCTGTTGCTTTTCGTTATACCTAAGGTTTCAAGGCATCTGCACAATGGGTCTTGCTTAAGTACCGGCACTATCATTTCTGATAATGTTTCATAGTTGTTATAAAGCTGTAAAAGTCCAACAGCGACAGCTTTACGATCCCCATGAAATTCAATAATGTGCGCCTTTTCGCGGTTACCTTTGATTTCCTCAAAACCTAGGATAAAATAGGCAACCGTTTGATGTTGAGTCTGAACAAAATAAGCTTCTTGCCGCCAAGGGAAGATTCGGCAATAACCAGCCGCCTCATATAATTGCCGAAATTCTTTTGGAGTCCGTAGAAAGCGGGTTCGCTCCCCTTTTTCAAGATCAATGAAAGTTTGACTAACGCATGATGTCATTTGGTTGGCTTTTTTCAATGCGTATCCGCCCATTGGTTCAGCCCTTTCTTTCATAATAAAGAAATACATCGTGCCTGCCTGATAACAACCGTTACGAAAATAAAGTCCTCTATTACCGGAGACAAGAACGATATCGACCTGCTCTTCCCGCAATTGTTTCCAAGCCATTTGTAAAAGGCGGCTACTCAACCCCCGGCCACGATAGGAAGTCGCCGTCGCTACTGACCCAATAGAAGCAATGGTCACAGGGACTCCCTCAACGAGTGCCTCAGTAACAAAAGCCCCCACGTGACTGACAATTTGCCCCTCATCATCTGCCACCCAAAGATGCTTCACGTTGTCTTCACTAAACAAAAGTGGAAATTGGCTCCCCATCGTTTCTGGCTTCTGATTAGCGCGGCAAAATACAGTATTGACTAACTCTAAAATACCAGGTAAATCCGATTTCATTGCTTGACGAATGTTCATATTTCCCCAACCTTTTAGGGCTTGAAATAACTTACAAACTTCGTGTTGCTATAGAGAAAAACTTAGAATTTCAAAGCCCTTCCGCATATTTTCGCCTTCCGAAAGTTTCAACGTTTACGCGTACTCTGTTCCATTCAGAAAGTCGCATATTGCCCCGAATATTGGTAATAGTCATAGTATCTGGACTCCTTGGTATTCATCACAAACCAAAAGTTTGTAATAATTTCCGGATATGTATCAATCCCGTCAAGAACCCCCACATAGATACGTGAGTGTAGTCTTCCATTTCATCCTAATTTCTACTGTGTAAATAGCCCCTGAACCGTGCACCTGCAAGCTACCCAATTCAAAACTCTAAAGTGTAGAGTTCAACCATGCCTTATCAAGAAATAATGAGCATATAGCGTAATCAGGAAAAATACAATTCACAAAATGCTTAATCACCTAATCTAGTTTGAGTTTTCTGAAATATTTAGCAACTGTTGTAATTATTTCATCATCCAAACGCAGTTCGGCCTCTTTATAAACTATAGTGATCGATTTCGTCCTTAAAACTTTCTGGGCAGTCTTGATTTCACGAATCTTTTGCCCCCAATAGACTACCCACCTAAACAAGCGACGGATTCTCCTTCTCCCCACCGATCAGATGCAAAAAGCCGTAAATAATAATTGCCTAAAAAGAACTTAGTCTGAGCTTCACCTCAAATCACTACTTTCAAAATATATTTTTTAGAAAACTATTTTAAAAAAGATCTCATAGAAACACTTGTTAGTGTTATACTAATAAGCCCACCAGCTAAGAATAAAACTAAGATAGGTGAAAATCTTATTATTAAAACGATTGCTAGAAAACTAACCACCATCATAATAGTTTGTAAAGGTTTTGCCAGCGCCATAATTAATGAATATTTTATATATTCAAGGACTCTAAACTTATAATGTGCATGGATCGGGAAAACATATAGTAAAATCACAAAGTACAAAATAAAAAATATTAAAAATGTAAATGTAAGAAACCGGAAAAATAATAAATCCGATTTCAAAGAAATTTTTAAATCAAAGTACAAAAAGATGCCAATAAAAATCAAAACATATCCAAGTATATTCGTTTGAATAAAATCTTTCTTAAAATATCCCCAAAATGCTTTTATAATTGGTATATCCCGTTCCCCAATAACCCATTTTCTTGAGACTGAAAACATGGCTGCAGTGGCGGGAAAGAATCCAAACATTCCACCACCCACCACTGTAAATAGGATCCATAAAAAATTTAAGTACATGATGTGAGTGATCCATTCAAATACGTGATATAGCTTCCACACCATTCCTTCAAATGTCATTCATACATCATCCCTTAGAAAAAGGAAAATTTGCTTTTAGCTATAGGGTGTCCTTTAAACATTGGACACCCTTATAGCTGGCTTTAAAAATAATTTTACTTTGCTGCTTTTTCGTAACGATCATACGCAGCTTGGTTAATTTTCACCAACTTATCAACACCAAGGTTATTTAAAGTTTTAACAAATTTATCCCAATTATTGAAGGATTCATCACCCTTGACAAACTTTGCTTCCATTTGCTCAATGTACTTGTCAATATCTGGCTGTAGCTGATTAATTTGATCTTGTTCTTCTGTTGTGTAGTGGACATCCGGAAGTGGCAGTTTGGCATATGGAACTAATTCATCACTGATCCATTTTTCAATAAGGTGAATCGTTGGATTATCTTCTTTTGACATAAAATCTGTTCGTATTACATAAGGTGTCGGTGAAGTTGAACCTGGTGCTGCCTGAGCGGATGCCTGTGTCGTATTCATGCCTTTCGGGGGCGTGAGAACCCATTTGGATTTTGAATCGTCCGTCCATTTCCAGTCTTTATTTTCTAAACCAAATTGAACTTGAATTGAACCTTCAGGCGAATAAAGATAATCCAACCACCGCATGGTTGCCGCAGGATGTTTATTAGCACTGGTTATCGCTGCCCGACCACGATAAACTTTTGATGTGGCTTGTACTAATTTTTTGTCATTTACTGAACTTGTCATTGGCGGTAATAAAGGATAATTGGCTGCTTCAGATGGATCCTTAAATCCTACCATTACAATTGGCCAAGTTGGATAAACCCCTACGCGTTTTTCGGCTCCTTTAGCAACATATTGATCCCAGGTATGAGAAAATATTTGTTGGTCCATTAACTTTTCTTTATATAACTTGTGCAGAAATTCCAAAAGTACTTTATAATTATTAGATGTAAATGCATACTTTATTTTTCCGTTTTCTTCATAAATCCCGTTACTTTGAACAATCCCAAAGTCAGGGAAAAGGGCATTTCTTAATGTCGCAAGATCCGGAGCCGAAATGGGTATTTCATCAGCTTTTCCATTTCCGTTCGGATCTTCATTTTTAAACTTTACGAGTAAATTGTAAAACTCGTCGATGGTTGATGGACGTTTAGCACCTACTGCCTTGAGAAAATCACCATCCATCCAAGTTAAAGGTATATAATTACGGATGGTATCATCATAGGCAGGGAGTGAATATATATGACCGTCAGGTGAAGTAATTGAAGGTTTAATTTCAGGATGTTCTGCCATTAACTTTTTTAAATTTGGTGCATATTTATCAATCAAACCTTCTAATGGAATGAGCATACCTTGAGAACCGTATTCGGCTTCCTCCCCAGGTGTTAAGTTTGCAGCAAAGAATAAATCAGGTAACTCATTACTACCGAATGCAAGCTGTTTCTTTTGTTGATAATCCTCCGATGTACTCATCTTAAACTTAAATTTGATATTAGTTTTTTCTTCCATAAATTTAAAGAAATTCATTTTATCCCATGAAGGTTGTAACGGAGAACTCATACCCATCATCGTTAGGGTAATTGGTTTATCAACGATTGGGAAACCTGTTTTGTTGAAGTTTTCATCCGGTTGTGTGCTTACCGTAGATTCCTTTTTATCCGAGCAACCAACCGTTAATGAAAGTACGATAATTAACGAAAGGATTGATATCCAAAACTTTTTCATTTCTTTACTCCTCCAGTTATTTCAAAATTGGAATTTGCATTAATTATTTTTTTATTGATCCCCCCTTTTCGTTCAACATGGTGCGAATTTTACTAACTTATGAATCTTACCTCCCTCACTTAAATATGTTTCCTTAATTTATTTAAAGTTGGCTAACCTTTAATTGAGCCGATAAGAACCCCTTTTAAGAAAAAACGTTGTAAAAAGGGATACACAATAAGTAATGGAGCTGCAGATACAATCATAACGGCATACTTGATAATGCTAGCTATTTTAGCTTGCTCACCAATTGCCGCAACATCCGTACCCTGAAGGTTAACTGTTTGAGCTGCAACTTCTTGCATTATCAATATTTTTCTTAATATTAGTTGTAACGGAAAGAGATTCTCATCAGATAAATAAATAAGTGCATTAAAATATTGATTCCAATGACTGACACCGTAAAATAAACCCATGACCGCAATAATAGGCGCCGAAAGCGGAAGAACAATTTGAAAGAAAATCCGAAAAGTTGATGCACCGTCGATTTCTGCCGCTTCTTCTAGCCCCTTAGGTATAGTCACTCTAAAGAATGTTGTTGTTACAATGACATTCCATACGGCTAAAGCATTAGGGATAAGAAGTGCCCATATTGTATTGGTCATGTGTAAATTTTTAACCAACAAATATGTCGGGATAAGTCCACCTTCAAAAAACATGGTAAAAACCATGATCCCCATAATTATTCCTCTGCCTTTTAAATCATTACGAGATAATGCATAAGCACAAGGCAATGTGAATGCCAAATTGATGAAAGTACCGAAGAGTGTATAGAAGATAGTATTTCGATAACCGATCCATATTTCTTTATTTTCAAAAACTCTTCTAAAGCCTTCGAATGTAATATCTCTCGGCCATAACCACATGGCACCTGAGTTCACATATGTAGGATTACTGATTGATGCACTGATTATATAAATTAGTGGATATATAATTATTAAAATAAAGAACCAAACTAAAATTTTATTACAAATATCAAAAATCCGGTCAGACTTTGAAGGCTTTATCATGTGACCACATCCTTACCACAAGCTTGTGCCCGTTCTTCTTGCAATACGGTTGAAGAATATGAGAATAATAAAGTTAATAACCGCATTAAATAACCCAATGGCTGTAGAATAACTATATTGACCATTTAAAATACCAATGTCATAAACGTATGTCTGAATAACTTGTGATGAATCGAGATTCAAAGGATTTTGCATAAGTAATATTTTTTCAAAGCCAATTGACATTAAATTTCCCATATCTAATATTAAGAGGATTATGATGGTAGGAAGTATGCCAGGTAAATTAATGTGCCATATACGTCTTAACCGAGATGCCCCATCAACTTTAGCTGCTTCATGTAGTTCAGGATCTATACCAGCAAGAGCTGCAAGGTAAATGATTGCCCCCCATCCTAATTGTTGCCATTGCCCAGACCATACAAAAATGGTTTTAAACCAACCGGGTTCAGTCATAAAAGAAATGGGTCCAATCCCAAACCATCCTAATACATGATTAACAATTCCGGTTGAAGGATCTAAAAATGCGATGAGCATCCCTACAAATACTACGACAGATATAAAGTGAGGCGCGTATGTTATTGTTTGTGCAATCTTCTTAAACCTTCCATCTCTCAACTCATTTAAGGAGAGGGCAACAATAATTGGTATTGGAAATAATATCAAATTATATAAATTGATTAACAATGTATTTTTTATTAAATCCCAAAAATAATAGGCATGAAAGAATCTCAAAAAATTATCAAATCCTACCCATGGGCTTCCAAATATCCCCTTAGAAGGCATATAATCTTTGAAAGCAAGTTGCAAGCCATACATCGGTACATATTTAAAAACAATGATATAAATGAGCGCCGGAGCCAAAAGGACATAAAGTTGCCAGTGGGTTTTCAAATATTTTAAAAAACTATTCTTCTTTGGGATCAAAGGTGTTTTTGTCTTTAAATTATTGATCCTCATACGTGTTTCTTTTTTCATAGCGATATTTGGTAAGTTCATCCTCATTTAAACCTCCAAACCTCTTATTTAAAGAGGAAAACCCGGGATTTCTGTCCCCTTCCTAATATTACCTCCCACTGGAAACTTTAATGTTTGTGCATATCTGGTTCGATTTTGGCAACCTCTTACGGTGCCTAATGCCTTATAGTAATCAAAATACCTAAAGTCCTTCGAATTCATGACGAACCAAAATTTGGAAATAGCCTCAAGATAGAGATCAAAAGTCTCCGTAACATCAACGAAGATATCTGGCACATAACCCTCCATATCTTCCCAATTCTCGCTATGTAAATAACCATAATAATGAGGTTTTAATCCGCCAAGATCAAACCCACTTAATCCTGTTTTTAACTGTGCAGCCTCGACAATTTTAGGGACAGTTGCATGATCTGAGTGAATACTATTAATCCAGTGTGTAAGAACTAGATTCGGCCGATATTTTCTTAGCAAAGTGGCAAGGTGGGTGACTATTTCCTCAGTCAAGCGCAACTCAGCATCTTTGTAATCTAAAGTGATACATTCTGCCCCTAAAATAGCACAGGCTTCCTCTGATTCTCGTATCTTTTGTTCCCTGTATTCCTCTACAGAAAGATGGGGCGGATTTCCCTTTTCACCAGCTGTTAAATGTAAAAACGTTACTTTATGTCCAGCCTTTGCATATTTTGCAGCAATTGCTCCTACTTGTAATTCCCCATCTCCACAATGCGCATCAATCACCATTAAATGTTTTTTGTCAGACATACTTACAGCTCCTTTTAAAATTATTATTCGGGAATGGACAAAAACTTCTGAATTTTTATTTCAAAAAAATAAGAACAGTGCAAGCACCCAGCGTGTAAGCGCTTTATATCACAATTATGTGTTAAATGAATAATTATGTCAATATATATTTGATTTTAATGAAAAAATTTTTTACTGATAGTGAATGTTTATACTTGTTAATTCAAACTCTTGGCCATGGTGTTAAATTCCCTAATAGGACATATTGTTTTGCACCCGTAGCTCTTTTAAAATTTGTTGGATTGCCATTTAACCAATCATTTGCAAGAATCGCAAAAGCGACAGCCTCTTTGGCATCTGGTGAAATTCCATAGTCAATAGTTTTTATTTCTACCTCTGGCCACTCATCCTTTAACCATTTAATAAGAGTTTTATTATGAACACCTCCTCCGCTCACTATTTATTGATCAATTTTATGGAAGGGGTATATATAATGCTTATAGTTATAAACCATGGAGTTAACCGTAAATTTTGTGGCAGTAGCAATGAGATCATTCGGCGGAAGGTGTCTCCATTTATATAAAAGTCTCCCAATATAATTTAAACCAATACGTTCTCTCCCTGTGGTCTTTGGTGGTTTTTCCTTAAGAAATGGATCAGCCATCAACTCATTAAGCAAATCGGTATTTATTTTTTCCCCAATCCACTATAATAACTGTTCGGGTCAAAGGGGATATGATAATAATGGTTAACAAATCTATCTATAACCATATTCCCCGGTCCTGTATCAAATGCGTAGACATCATCTAATTTTCCGTTACTGAGCAAAATAGTGATATTCGCGATTCCCCCAATGTTTAGTAAAGCCAGGTTTTTTTCGGGATTGTTAAAAAGTAAATAATCAACATAGGGAACTAGAGGTGCACGTTGCCCTCCTGCTGCCATATCCATCACTCTAAAATTTGAGATGACAGGTGTTTGTGTTTCAAAGGCGATGACAGCTGGTTCTCCAAATTTCCAATTTCAGAAACAGATTTTTCATACACGTTTATAGCTAATTCTTCGTGATCCTTACACCTAAAATATTGAAATAATTGACAAGAGGATATTTTTGGAGGGCTTGCATAAAAAGCTTTTAATTTTTTTATTCTCGCGACGGAATTATTGACTTGTTCAAAGTTTAGTTCATTCTTTTGAATCGCTTTTAACAATAAATCTACTGCATCTACTTGGTAAGAGTAAGTATGTGAAATCATTACCATTTCCGCTACAGCTTTAACTGCCTCCAAAGCGTCTTTTACGGTTCCAACCGTATTAGCAATTGCATTCATTTCTAAAAAATCAGTTACCATAATCCCATTAAACCCTAATTTTTTTCAACAAACCCGTAAGCACCGATTTAGATAATGTTGCTGGCCATAAATGTCTTTCTTCCAAAGCGGGAAAATATATATGGGCTGTCATTATAGTATCAGAGCCCGCCCTAATCCCTTCTATAAATGGTCGAAGCTCCACATTATATAATCGTTCTAGCGGATGGTTAATCGTGGGCAAATCAGAATTTGAATCAATATTTGTATCACAATGTCCTGGGAAATGCTTTAAAGTGACCGCAAACCTGGCTTCATGACATCCTTTGATCCAAGGAACTATTAATGATTCCACTTTCTCAACGGTTTCTCCAAAGGAACGGACATTGATAACCAGATTATCTGGATTATTGTTTATATCAGCTACTGGAGCCAAATTCCAATTGATACCAACCTCCTATAATTCAAGTCCAGTTGCTTTACCCATTTTATAGGCAAGTTCCGGGTCGTTGGCTGACCCAAGTGACATTGCTCCAGGGAAATGTGTGGCAGGTGATTTTAAACGTTGCACGATACCATTTTCCTGGTCAGTAAATATTAGCAAAGGTAATGAATGCCCTGCCCTTTTAGCTTCATCTTGCAGCGCCGATGTCAACTCTAAAACCTTTTGGCCAGTTCCAATATTGCGTCCAAATAAAATAAAACTACCTATACGGTAATCAGAATAAGTTTTTTCACTTCATCAGTAATAGTTTTTCCTTTAAATCCAACAATAAATAGCTACCCTACAGCCGATAATAATTCCTGCCTATCCATGACCATTGCCCCACCATCTAAAATTATTCTCTTACTTTATCTATCGCGAATGAAACTAAATTATGGAAAACTCTACGGATCCTATTCATGTTAATCGAACGTCCAATATGTACACGATTTGACAGTAAAATTATCCCAATACCTCTATCGGGATCTATCCATAAAGAAGTTCCTGTAAATCCTGTATGACCATAACAATTATTAGAAAGGAAATAACCAACTGGAGAAAATTCACTATCAACTAATTGCCATCCCAATCCTCGATTAAGATTTAGGGATGAAGTGTAGTTTTTTCGGCTGGAATCAATTAAGGATGGTGAGAGGAATATATTGTTGGCTGCAGTATATCCTCTTCGTAATAGCATTTGTGTGAAAATTTTTAAATCTCCTAGATTTGAAAACAGACCAGCATGACCGCTAACACCACCAATTTGAGCGGCATTTTCATCGTGAACCTCCCCCCATCTATAATCATTAATCGCATCACTCCATTCTGTAGGGGCAATATGGATACGGTTAATTTTGGGGTTAAAGGTTGTATTTCCCATTCCTAATGGCTTAAATATATTTTCATACGCAAATGCATCTAGTGCTTGGCCTGTAATTTTTTCTATAAGGAATCCTAATAAAATAAAATTTAAGTCACTATAAACCACTTTGTGACCTGGTTTGGTTTCGCTGCCAACCTCGAAGTTGTTACCGATTATGTAGTCACAAATCGTTTCTTTAGACCATCCATATTTATAAAAAGGAATGTGGGCAGGTAAACCTGAAGTATGTGTCAGTAAATGTTTGATTGTAATCTTGTCGGTAAATGTATTATTAAAGAATCTTTTGATGGAGTCATCTAAGTCTATTTCTCCCTTTTGTATTAAAAGGAGTATTGAAGGTAGCGTAACACAAACCTTCGTTAATGATGCCAAATCAAAAAGAGTGTCGATACTCATTGGAATCTGCTTTTTTATATGTGCATAACCTATTGCTTTTTCATAAATTGTATTATCTTTTGTAACTATTCCATAAACTGCACCAGGTAATTGGCCTTCCTCGACTCTTTCCCATAAAAAATGGTTAATTGACTTAAATAGATTTATCATCATTGCCTCCGTAGGAATTATAAATATGCTTTTTCCTTTTCAGCCTATAACAATTATCAATAGCTAAACGAGATTTATTTAACTGTGTCAGTGACTGATGATAATTATGGCCAACAACCGCTATATATAAAATATCGACAATATTCAGCTGGACGATGCGGGAAGATGTCGCAGCGCTCCTTATGTCGGATTCCGTTGACAGCGTCTCGATGTGAACATCGACTAAATGACCGATCGTATTTGCACCGTAACGCGTAATGCCAATGGTTTTCGCGCCATTTTCCTTGGCTGCTTTTATGCACTCAATGACTTGTATGGTTTCCCCCGAATGGGAAAAGGCAACGGCGACATCGTTCTCGGTTAAAGTGACCGCCGAAGTCAGTTGGAGATGTGTATCACTATAAGCGGTGCATGCTTTATTAATGCGCATAAATTTGTGCTGCGCATCTTGAGCGACCAATTGGCTAGCTCCCGTACCATAGAAATCAATTCGCTTAGCATTTTCAATCAGATAAACTGCTTCCTCTATTTTTACCGGATCTAAAATGTTCAGTGTTTCATTGATGGAATAAATATTATTATTTGATACAGATGAAATAATTGTTCTAATATCACTTTTTGGGCTAATTTCCTGGTATTCTTCACCTGTTGAAGAATTTTGTAAATCCCCGGCAACTCTTAATTTCAAATCTTGATAACCTTTTAGACCAAGGCTCTTACAGAGACGAATAATTGCTGATTGACTTGAACCGCTGGCTTCAGCTAATTCACTTACCGTCATACGAACCATTTTCTCAGGATTGTCCAGGATATATTGGGCCGCAAAACGTTCTGATGGGTTAATGCTGCTTATCGTTTCCTTGATCAACCTTAATCCGCCTTTTAACATGACAACCCACCTTTGATATCGCTTTCATTAACCTTATTATGCGTTAGCTGAACTTTTATGTCAATATATTATTTTTTATATTGAAATTTTATTTTAATGGAGTCTTTTTAATTGGGGTCAGTCCCCCATCGCTTTAAAGTGTTATAGTGAAAACCGCTTTTTTTAGTCGTTTTGCTTTAACGCACTAATGAGTCGGGGGACTGACCCCTCAACGTATTGTTGGTAATGCTTTTTCTTTGGAAACGGGACGTGGGAGAGAATTCTTTGTGTAACATTGAACTACCCCCACTTAATTTTCTAACGAAAATTTGAAGTGGGAGATTCCTACGTAGAGGGTTCCAACGAACCCTAATTTAGTAGGCGATCCCCGTGGTCCCCACGGTTCCATTGACTAAGCGTAGAGCTTCATTTTTTATGTTAATCGCCGCATTGATATCACGGTCATGGATGCTTTTACAATTAGGGCATGTCCATTCACGAACGGCCAGATCTTTTACCCTCTTGTTATGATAACCACAATTGGCGCAGAGCTGGCTGCTTGGAAAATAAGCGTCAACCTCCACTTTTTGTTTGCCATACCATTCGGTTTTATACGTGATCAGGTCTTTGAATTTGCTCCAACTCGCATCGTGAATGGACTTCGCTAAGTGATGATTCTTTACCATGTTCTTGACTTGCAACGATTCCATGCCTATGATGTCGTGGTTTTTGACGAGATAGGTGGAAATCTTGTGCAAGTAATCATGACGCACGTTGGCGATTTTTTCATGGATTTT
>NZ_AUMM01000023.1 GCF_000430685.1 Tuberibacillus calidus DSM 17572
GCAGGCATTTAAAAGGGCTGTGGAAGCTGTTATATATTTTATGTTGGATACCGAAACCGCTCCGTGATCGACTCTATGATGTTGTCGCCAGACATCGCTATCAGTGGTTTGGGAAGAAAGATGAATGCCTCATTCCGACACCGGAACTTCGCGGGCGTTTTCTCGAATGAGCATGCCGCGGATGCACGGCACGCGTAACGTTTACCCAATCGTTTTCAGTAAATTGGCCATTTCAATGGCGGATACAGCACTATCCCATCCTTTATTGCCCGATTTTGTTCCGGCCCTTTCAATGGCTTGCTCGATGTTTTCGGTCGTGACGATACCAAAGATCACGGGAACACCGGTTGAAAGAGAGGCTTGGGAGATGCCTTTTGCCGCTTCGTTGCAGACATAATCATCATGCGTCGTTGCCCCTCTGATGACTGCGCCGAGAGCAATCACGGCGTCATATTTATGGGATTCGGCTAATTTTTTGGCGATGAGCGGAATTTCAAAAGCGCCGGGAACCCAAACGACATCCACATTCTTTTCGGAAACGCCATGCCGGTTGAGGGCATCTTGGGCGCCGCTAAGAAGCTTTTCGGTAATAAAGGCATTAAAACGTGAGACCACGATGCCAATTTTTAAATCCTTGCCTACCAATTGTCCTTCAAAGACTGTACCCATTCGATCATTCTCCTTCACGTGTTAGAGATGTAGCCAATGGCCCATTTTGTTTGCTTTTGTTTTCAGATAAAAGAGGTTTTCCTTTTCCGGAGGGATCTCTAACGGAACCCTTTCAACAATGTCGATCCCGTAATCGCTCAATTGATGGATTTTTTCCGGATTATTCGTCAATAAACGGCAAGTCGTGAAGCCTAAATCTTTAAGAATGTGGGCACCGATAGAGAAATCCCTCAAGTCGGGCGAAAACCCCAGCTTTTCGTTAGCTTGTACCGTATCCCAACCGGCTTCTTGGAGTTTATACGCTTTCAGTTTATTTAAAAGCCCAATGCCCCGACCTTCTTGGCGCAAATATATGACAGCTCCTTTTCCTTCCTTCTCGATTTGTTCGAGGCTTGCGTGAAGCTGCGGTCCGCAATCACAGCGGTGCGATCCGAAAATATCTCCAGTTAAACATTCTGAATGGAGGCGCACGAGCACCGGCTCACCGGGGCTAAACTCCCCTTTCGTGACGGCGACATGTTCTTTTCCATCCAATGGGTTGGAGTAACCAGTGATCCTAAAATCGCCGTATGCGGAAGGCAATTGAACGGTCACCTCTCGCTTGACGAACGATTCGTTCTTCCTTCTATAGTGAATAAGATCCTTAATCGTGATCATTTTAAGGTTGAATCGATTGGCGATTTCTTCCAGTTGAGGGATTCGGGCCATCGTACCGTCGGGATTCATGATTTCACAGATCACGCCAGCAGGTTGAGCTCCGCATAATTTCGCTAGATCGACCGCCGCTTCCGTATGACCAGCTCGCTCCAGCACGCCCCATTCTCTCGCGATTAATGGGAAAACATGGCCGGGTTTATTAAAAGCTTCTTTGGAGCTGTTGGGAGCGGCCAATGCCCGTATGGTGTCAGCGCGCTCTTTGGCGCTGATCCCCGTAGTGACCGACTTATGGTCAATGCTGACGGTAAAAGCGGTTCCGTGTGTTTCGGTATTTTCGCGGGTCATCGGATGTAAACCGAATGTTTCGGCCAAATCGGGGGAAATCGGCGCACAGACGAGGCCTCTTCCATGTGTGATCATAAAATTGATATGTTCGTCCGTCACTTTTTCGGCAAGGGCCACAAAGTCGCCTTCGTTTTCCCGATGTTTGTCATCACAAACGATAATGATTTTACCTTCCTTTAAATCTTGAATGGCTTCCTCGATCGTATGAAACATGGCTGTTCCTTCTTTCTTTTTCCGATTTAAAGGTAACCGTGTTTTTCCAAAAAGGCCGGGGACAAAGTTGGAGAATTATTCTGGGTTGAGTATTTCTCTAAATACTTGGCCATCAGATCACATTCTAGATTCACGAAATCCCCGACGCCTTTTAATCCTAGTACGGTTTCTTCTAGCGTATGAGGGATTAAGGAAATCATAAAGCTTCGCTCATGAACGCCAAAGATCGTTAAACTTGTACCGTCAACGGCGATGGAGCCTTTGAGAACCATATATTTTAAAAGCTCGCGATCCGCTTCAATCAAGACATTGACCGCATTAGAAACAGGTGTTTTTCGAATAATTTTTCCGATGCCATCGACATGTCCCGTCACGAAATGACCGCCAAAACGGCCATTGGCCGCCATGGCCCTTTCGAGATTAACCGGGGTGCCAGGGCGAATCGTTTTTAATGTGGTCGCCTTCAGGGTCTCCGGCATCACATCAACGGTAAAAGCGTCATGATGGATGGCGGTGACAGTAAGACAAATGCCGTTAACGGCAATGCTGTCACCGACAGCGGTTCCGCTAAGCACTTTTCCGGCATTTATCTTCATTTTGAAATGCTCAGGTGTCGATTGGATATCGCTGACACGTCCAATTTCTTCTATGATTCCTGTAAACATAGCTCCTCCTCCGCTTTGACTGCCACAATTTTTAAATCTTTGCCAATGGGGGTGACGGATGTGATGCGGAGTGACATGGCTTCTTGTAATGTCCGAAAGCCCTCTCCACCGATGGCAGGTGGGGCATGCGTACCTCCGATTAAGATCGGTGCGGTATACATCACGACTTGGTTCACCATTTTTGATTGGATAAAACTACCGTTCACTTTCGAGCCGCCCTCGACAAGAAGAGAAGTAATTCCTAACTTCCCAAGCAAACTTAGAAGATCTGGAATGGCAATCGTTTCCGTTTCTAAAGGAATAATTTTCACGTTGGGTTTTTGAAGATAACGTTCGGACAATTCCTTTGCGGGGGTTTTTGTGGTGATGATCCACGTTTCTTGCGCCATATCTTGAATGACATGGGCATCCATTGGGGTTCTGAGATGGGAGTCTAAAATGATGCGGATGGGGTTTTTTCCCCCTTCCGGCAAGCGGACTGAGAGTCGCGGATTATCTTGGATCACTGTGCCGACGCCGACCAAAATGGCATCGTGTTCATGACGCAGGCGATGAACATCGCGTCGCGCATCCTCTCCTGTAATCCACCGGCTTTCCCCGGAAGCCGTGGCGATTTTTCCATCTAAACTTACTGCCGTTTTCAATGTGACGAACGGCCGGCCAGTGCGAATATAGTGGAAAAACACGTCATTGAGGGCTTCGGCTTCTTCGCGCAAAAGGCCGAATTCAACCGTTAGTCCGGCCTCTTTCAGTCTTTTTATGCCGCTGCCTTTGACGAGCGGATTCGGGTCTAATGAGGCGATCACGACTCGGCGTATGCCGCTTTGAATAATTTGTTCGGTGCAAGGCGGTGTTTTGCCGTGATGATTGCACGGCTCCAATGTGACGTACAGTGTTGATCCTTTAGCTTTTTCGCGAGCCATGCGAAGCGCATGCACCTCGGCATGTGGTTCACCGGCCTTTAAATGCGCACCTAGGCCAACGATCGCCTGATCTTTCACGATGACCGCACCTACAAGCGGATTCGGGCTCGTTTGACCTTTCGTGCTTTTGGCCATTTCAATCGCAAGCGCCATATAGTCTTCATCTTTCAATCGATTCACCTCGTTTCATAAAAAATCAAAAGCCCTTAAGAAGCGAATACCTCCTAAGGGCCAAAAAACCATACGGAAAAAGCGCACGGAAAGATGTTTTCCGCACTTTATGCATCCTTCTCCCATCCAGACTTTACTGTCGGCTCCGGACTTTCACCGGATCCTGCCTTAACGGCTCGCGGGCTGATAAAAGCTAACATACGCTTTTAATTACCGCCGGTAGGGAATTTCACCCGACCCCGAAGGAAAATATTGAATTGTCCTTACTTATCACTTTACCTGATAAATGGTTAACGGTCAAATCATAGGCACATCTTAGCATATATCGGTCCAACTCTTTATATTTAACATAATATAGATTTCATTTGTAGAGCGAGTGTTTTTACTAATTGATGGTTTAAATGATTTTTTGTTATAATAGACAGATAGGTTAACGGATGCTTGCATGTCATACCGGAGTAGGACTAAGGTATGAAGGAGGACGGCCACTATGACAAACTTGAAAAAATGTATGAGTCAACCGCATGCGCTTTATGTCATTGCTGTCGTCTTATTATGGCTTAAAACTTATATTGTTTATCGCATCGAATTCCGGCTTGGCATTGATTCTATCCTGCAAACATTTCTTTTGGTTGTCAATCCCATCAGTTCCGCCTTGTTCTTTTTTGGGTTTGCCCTCTTTTTTAAAGGACATTTAAAAAATTGGTTATTCGTTTTGATTGATTTCCTACTGTCGTTATGGCTTTATGCCAATGTCGTGTATTATCGGTTTTTTGATGATTTTATAACGGTGCCTGTTGTTTTCCAACATAAAAATTTCGGGGAGCTGGGTGATAGCGTTTTAGCTCTCATGAAACCGAGCGACGTTTTCTATTTCTTAGACACCGTGGTTTTGATGGTTTTAATCCTTTTTAAAGTCGCTCAACCAAAAGAAAAAATGCCGAAACGTCTGCTTAAACGAGTCTTTATTATTGCGGTCTCGGTTTTTCTCATAAACCTCGGACTTGCCGAAATCGACCGTCCGGGTTTATTGACAAGAACGTTTGACCGGAATTATTTAGTGAAATATTTAGGGATCAATAATTTCACGCTTTATGACATCATTAAAAGCACACAAGTATCAGCACAGCGAGCTGTGGCAAGTAGCAATGATTTGGTGGATGCTGAGAATTTTACGAAGTCTAATTATACGCCACCGGAACCGGCGCTTTTTGGTAAGGCAAAGGGCATGAATGTCATTTATATTTCAATGGAATCCTTGCAAAACTTTGTGATCAATTATAAAGTCGATGGCCAAGAAGTTACACCGTTTTTAAATAGCTTGACACATGACCCGAACACCTTTTATTTTGACAATTTCTTCCATCAGGTCGGCCAAGGAAAAACGTCCGATGCTGAATTTATGTTGGAAAATTCGCTTTACCCGCTGTCGCAGGGGTCTGTATTTATGACTCAGGCGCAAAATACGTTTCAAGCAGCACCGCAAATTTTAAAATCGGAAGGCTACACATCAGCAGTTTTTCACGGCAACTATAAAACCTTCTGGAACCGAGATGAAATGTATCGCGCCTTGGGATATGACAAATTTTTCGATGCCAGTTATTTTGATATGAGCGATGAAAATACGATTAACTACGGCATGAAAGATAAACCAATGGTTCAAGAATCGATGGCTTATTTGAATCAATTGCCGCAGCCGTTTTACGCGAAATATATTTTATTATCGAACCATTTCCCGTTTGAATTGGACGAATGGGATGTCGATTTCCCAGCGGGTCATACAGACGATAAAGTTGTCAATCAATATTTTCAAACGGCTCATTATATGGATGAAGCGTTACGGGAGTTTTTTGCCGATTTAAAGGCTTCAGGGCTTTATGATCATACCGTGATTGTCATGTACGGTGACCACTATGGGATTTCACCTGACCGCTATGACAGTCTCTCCCAGGCTTTGGGTGAAGAGATCACGCCTTACGTTGGGGCGCAACTGCAAAGAGTGCCGCTCTTTATCCATGTGCCGGGAGTTCAGGGGCGAACCGTCCATGAATACGGCGGTGAAGTTGATGTACGGCCAACGCTGCTACATCTTTTGGGTGTAGATACAAAAGACTTTATCGCTTTTGGTTCCGACTTGCTTTCACCGCAGCACCGCCAAATCGTTCCGTTTAGAAACGGCGATGTCATCACGCCATCGTATTCCTATATCGATGAAAAGTGCTACAGCAATCCTAATGGCGAAGTGGTAGATAACCGCTATTGTGAAAAGGCCTCTGAATATGCCAAAGATGCCCTAAGCTTGTCGGATAAAATCGTCTACGGCGATTTGTTAAGATTTTATAAGCCGAAGGGGTTCAAACCTGTAGATGTAAGTAAAATAAACTATAAGTTTGATCCTTCCATTAATATCTATGGCAAAACCAATGATCAATCTGATGCGCATAATAGCATGAATGAAGATGAGTAAAACGAAAGGACCGCGACAGGCGGTCCTTTCTGCTGTTCTGAGTCTTTGGTATAATAACGGCACAAGGGAACAGGAACGTCGTCCAGGACAATAAACCTGTCCTTCTGTCCCGAATGAGGAGGGGGAGTAATGCGATTCGATTTATCAGATAAAAAAGCAATTGTAAGCGGATCAACAGCCGGCATCGGTTATGCCATCGCCAAAGGACTGGCTAAATGTGGCGCTCATGTCCTCATCAACGGGCGTGATGAACACCGCGTCGATGAAGCTATTGTCCAGATGAGAAAGGAAATACCCGGTGCCCGCGTCGACGGCTTGGCGGCAGATTTAAGTCGGCTAGAAGGCATTGAGAAAATGAAAAGCTTTTGGCCCGAAGCGGATATTCTCGTCAATAATCTGGGAATCTATGAACCAAGGAATTTTTTCGAGATCGACGATGATGAATGGGAGCGTTTTTTTCAAACGAATGTGATGACAGCCGTCCGCCTAACCCGTCACTATGCGAAAGGCATGGTCGACAGAGGATGGGGGAGGGTGACTTTTAACGCTAGCGTTACGGGTGGCTTTTTTCCGGGAGAAATGGTTCATTATGGTGCCACCAAAGCGGCATTATTGGGACTTTCCCGCGGTGTTGCCGAAAGCGTTGCGGGTACAGGGGTGACGGTCAATGCTTTTATACCGGGGCCGACGAAAACGGAAAAGACTAAGGCGCATATTATGAACATGGCGGAACAAGTTGGCAAACCTCTTCATCAATTTGAGAAAGAGATGTTTCAACAGCAATTGCCTTCTTCTTTAATCCAGCGCTTTTGCACGTCTGAAGAAGTGGCCAACCTTGTCGTTTTTTTATCATCAAATGAAGCGGGAGCGATTACGGGAGCAGCACTTCACGTCGATGGTGGCATTATACGAAGTATATTGTAATAGATTCGGAAAGGCTTGAAGATGACGGTGGCAAGCATGTGGGCGGTTTTTTCTCCAATAGATGGTCAAAATAAGCTACGGAGCTTTTTTGCCGTTTGAGGATGAAAACAAGGAAGCAAGTCATTTTCGGTGGAAAAAGACTCAAGTGAGGCCTGAAGGGGAGCCATCGAATTGAATGGAAAAAGAGGTTGTTTATAATTAATAGTGGCTATAATTGTAACTGATACTACATAATCATTGAGTAAGGAGGTTCTGGCCATTGATTAAACTTCATACGAGAGTTTTTATGGATAGCGGCATCGAGTATATCTTTGATATTAGTAGAGATGCCTTTTTAAGTAAAGTCATCGACACGAATGGGAAATTGCATAATGGATTTATTCATTTAACAACGAAGGATGAACAGAAAGTGTCCATTAACCCGGTTCATGTCTCCTCGATTGAAGAAATTGAAGTGAATACAGAACAACGCATCGGCATTTTAAAATAAAGCTGGGGCCCAATATTCGGGTCACCGGTTTTATTTGTCCTTTAAAATCTGTTCACAAGATTCTAAAAATATAATAATATAAAACTGGATAAAAGAAGTATTATTGGGGTGATGGGATGAAGTGGATGAAAATGCTTGCTCTTCTGGCCTTTGCGGTCGGAATCATCTTTTTTGCCATTGGCGGTTGGCAATGGTATTCGCTCCATCACTCTGAGCGGGTGGCTTTGGCAAAAGCGAAAGATTTGGTAAAAATTCCGGCCAAGAAGACTAATGAATTAAAAGAAAAAAACCTCGAAAAGAAAGATTTTAATAAAGGGGACGTCATCGGCTTACTCGAAATCCCTTCTTTGAAGAAAGAAATACCCATCATCGAGGGTACGGATTTACCGCAACTCGAAAAAGGTGCCGGGCACTATATCGGTTCAGCCTTGCCGGGGGAACGCGGGCAAGTATTTATTGCCGGACATCGGGATACTGTATTCCGCGGTCTCGGAAATTTGAAAAAAGGTGGCCTAATCATTATAAGAATGCCTTATGGCACTTTTAAATATAAAATGGTTGGTTCGAAGATTGTTAAGTCCGATGACCGATCCATTATCAATCTTCATGCCCAAAATGATACCCTAGTTTTAGCGACATGCTACCCCTTTCTGTTTGTAGGTCATGCCCCTGATCGCTACATATTATATGCAGAGCCAACAACATCGAGCAACTGACAGAGGTTGTTTCAAAGAGGAAACTCTATGAAGCAACCTTTTTCTATTATCACGACGTATCACCTACACGATTCCCCTAAAAAAGTCACTTCTCGACAATATTCGCACTATAAAAAATATTCATTTTTTTGCTAAAATAATAGTGAAATGACAAAATCTCTGTGCTATAATTAACCAGAGCATATTAGAATTTCCGAATATTCAATAACATTCCTCTTTTGGAATCTTTTAAGCTACTTCTGACGGCTAAAAGGGGGGAGGGTAAAAAACCGTCAGAAAATATTTTGGGATAAGGGAGGAGAAGCGATGGTAAGCTGGAAAAACGTGTTGGGCACATCCGTGCTGACGGCAGGCCTCATCTTCGGGTCATTGGGGCCAGTCGGAAACTTAGCTTCAGCCAAAACCTCGAAGGATGCCACTCATAGGTCTCACATTACCGCCAATGTCCAAAACAAAGAGGGGACAGTTCCTATCGTAACGAAAAGTACAGGCGGACCTTTTGACTTGGGGCTCGTTAATGAAGATAGGGTTAAAGATCTTCTTATTCGTCAAGGCATTGTAGATAAAAATGCCTCAGCAAAAACGCAAAATCTTCAAATGCAAAATTATTTAAATAAACGGGCGAAATCTGCCGAGGCAAAAGGCACTGATCTGCAGGAAATGAAGCAATTACGCAGTAAACTGCAAAAACAAGCTGGTTTACCATTAAAAGCGCCTGGTGTGGCAAAAAAGGATACAACGACTGTCAAAAAAGGCGGGAAATACACGTCAGTCGACTCGATTCAGCGGGAGAATTGGAATGGGCCGGTAAGAGAAGATAAAATTCTTGTGCTTTTAATCGATTATCCGGATTTACCGCACGGACAAGTTAGTGAAGAAGATAATCCGGTGCTTTTATACAAAGGGGCTGATGCCTATAGCCGGCAACACTATCAAGATATGATTTTTGGTGATAATGGCTATACCGGTCCAGACGGACAACATTTTATTTCTCTGAAACAATTCTATGAACAACAGTCCGGGGGGGAGCTATACGGTTTCTGGAACTGTTGAAGGGTGGTATACAGCAAAGCACAATGCCGATTATTATGGCGGTAACTACCCCGATGATAGTGGCAGTGACCGCAATCCGCGCGCCCTTATTGCAGAAGCTTTAGTAGCTGCAGCGGCGGACGGAGTAAACCTTTCCGAGTACGACATAGAAGATCAATTTGATTTGGACGGTGACGGCAATTACCGTGAACCGGATGGCATCATCGACCACCTCATGGTTGTTCACTCAGGGGTCGGAGAAGAAGCCGGTGGGGGGAAACTCGGTCCTGACGCCATTTGGTCGCATAGCTGGGATCTCGGCGGGGCATATGTCATTCCTGGAACCGCTGGGCAATCCCAAGCCGAATATGATATGAGTGGCAACCACTCCTTGATGGGCTATGCATATACAGTAGAGCCTGAAGACGGTGCTGCTGGTGTCTTTGCGCATGAATACGGTCATAACTTGGGGCTTCCCGATGATTATGATACGAACTATTCCCATAATAGTGTCGGCGAACCGGTAGGGTATTGGTCGATTATGTCTTCTGGCAGCTGGGGCGGTCTCATACCGGGTACGGAACCGACAGGTTTTGCACCGAAGGATAAAGAGTTTTTACAGGAAAATGTTAAAGCTACGGTTAACGGTGAACTGAAAGACTTGAACTGGTTCCATGATGTTGTTCTTAACTATGACGATTTGAAAAACGGCACACAGGTTTTGAAACTTGACGAAGCCAGTGTCAAAGGAACAAATGCTGATGGCGTGCGCATTAACTTGCCCGATAAAGAAACGGTCGTTAACACACCAACGAGTGGACAGTATGAATATTACGGTGGCGGCGTCAATAATGCCACGCTTTCGATGACCACTTCTGAGCCGATCGATTTGACAAACGCCAAGTCGGCACAACTAACATTCAATACGTGGTACAGCATTGAACAAGATTTTGACTATGCCTATGTCTCAGTTTCTATCGACAACGGAAAGACATGGAACAATATAGCTGGTAACATTACGACAACGGATGACCCGAACGACGCCAACCTTGGCAACGGAATCACCGGTGATTCAAATGGTTGGAAAGAGGCTGTCTTCGATCTTTCAGCCTATGTCGGTCAGAATATTTTATTGAAATTTAGCTATGTCGGGGATCCTTATGTCACCCAAGCTGGTTTTTATGTCGATGATATTAGCGTGGTGGCTGATGGCCAAAAGATCTTTAGCGATGATGCGGAATCTGATTCGTCTCCGTTTAATTTAGATGGTGGTTTTGAGAAGAGCAACGGCAAAAAATACACCGAACAATACTATCTCGTTGAATGGCGAAACTATGCGGATGCTGATACAGCATTGGCACACATTGCCCGTGGAAATTCGGTTATGACCTATGACCCAGGCATGGTAGTCTGGTATGTTGACAACTACTATACGGATAACTGGGTCGGCGAACACCCTGGGGATGGATTCTTAGGTGTGGTGGATGCGCATCAAGTGACAGCATCTTGGAATGATTTAGCTCCGAAAGATGGTGTTGATGCATACGGACCAGCTGGTACGTCTTATCAAATTCAGGATGCTGCTTTTTCATTAAGCAAAACGGATGAGATGTATTTGGATTATTCCTATCTCAATCCTGGCAGCAGAGATCTTTATTTAAAATCGCAGCCAGCCATTCCGACATTTGATGATTCTCGGGATTATTCCAATAAAGGCCAAATTTATGCAGGGCGGAATATTCCAAAACTCGGCTTGAAAATTCACGTTGTCGGACAAGCCGAGGATATGTCTGTCGGTGAAATTGCTGTTCACGTTGGCGATGTTGACACATTAACATTGAATCCGTTAAAAACGGAAGTCTATTCGTCCAAAGACGGTCACAACAAAGTGAAAGTGTCCGGTACCGTCCATAATGACGGAAACGGTGAAAAAATAACCGTCACCTATGAATTGGTCAATGCTGAGGGCAAAGTCGTTCTCTCAAAAACGAAAAAGCTTTTAGGCCTTTACCAAAACTTTAAGCATACCTTTACACTACCTGAAGATTTACAATCCGGCGACTATAAGGTCGTTGTCACCGCGTCGGATGTAGATGGCAATAAGAAAACGGCAGAAACCAATATTAAAGTAGATAATGTCGCTCCGGTCATCAAACTAAAAGGGGATAACCCGTTAGTCATTAAGCAAGGTTCTGAATATAAAGAACCCGGCTATACGGCTACGGACAATGTTGACGGTGATCTTACCGGTTCTGTAAAAGTAACCGGAACAGTTAATGTCCATACCGTTGGTGAATACACATTAACCTATTCCGTGACCGACTCTACAGGCAATACCGCTTCCGTAACACGAACCGTGAAAGTTGAAAAAGCCGACACCGATAATGGTGGAACGGATAATGGCGGAACCGGTAATGGTGGTACGGACAACAATGGAGGAAAAGGCGGTACGGTTGATAATGGATCAGGTTCAGGAGGAAGCGGCTCATCAAACACTGGCGGCAACCTCCCGTCGACCTCTACCAATATGTTCAATTATATGACCGCTGGGCTCGTGTCGCTCTTCATTGCTTTAGCGCTTTGGCTGGCGCAAAGGAAGAGAAGAAAGTCTGTCGTTCAATAAGTTAAAGCAACATGAGGCTGACTCATGGGGCGGCTGACCCCAAATTTTTGAGTCAGCCTTTTAGTTGCCCTTATCTTCATCCGGCATGCCTTTCTATGTTGTTACCAATATAAAAAAACGCCAGGGTTGTCCCCGCGTTTTACATCGCTGACCGGTTAGCTTGGGCGCCTTACTTAACGGTGAATGAAAGCGTTGCTTTTGGCTTCAACGCCTTGTCTGTCAAAATAAAAGTGATGGTATAGTCACCCTTTGGCAGGCCAGTGACCGTAACATCATAGCTGAGCGTTCCACCCGGTTTAATCGGTGCGCTTGTCGGCATTTTGCTAAAAGTGTGCTCCTTTGAATATTGTTTTATAAACGGTGAGTCTTTTCCTTTAATGACGTAATCCAACTGTTGAGAGGATTCAAAACGAAAATTATATAAATGCGCGGTTTGATTTTTTATCGTAAATGTAAAAATTAATTGACCGTTCTTCTCTTTATACGTAATAGAAGGTTCCATTTTACCGGCAGCCATCCCTGGTTTTTTTACCGGTTTGTCAAAATCTTGGTATTCCGGAGGTGTATTTTGGGGTTGACCTTCGTTTACCGCAGTCGTCATGTGTCCTGCGGTTTTCTTTTCCGAATCACTTTTAGCTGGATCGGCGTTTCCCGAACATCCGCATAAAAAGAATGTAAAAATAGTCGCTGCGAGTAACAAGTGTTTAATCATCAAATACCTCCTTTGCCTTTTAGACGATCTAATTGGCTAAAAGGTTTCTATTATATTGTAAATGCCAATATATCATCTAATATGGACTGATAAAGATTCTGCACAAAGAAACTTGAGGCTACCCTTTAATGTTGTTGAACTTTTCCGAAGATTTATGTATCATAAATACATACCAACTGGTCAGTTTGCGTTGTGTGGTGAGGGGGTTGGACTTGGATTTTAGTTATTCAGAAAAGGTTATTCAACTACAGAAAAAGTTAAGCGCTTTCATAGAGGAGTACGTTTATCCGAATGAGGAAGTATACGAAAAACAGCTCAATGATGCCCCGACGCGCTGGACGGTACCGCCAATCATAGAAGAACTCAAAGCCAAAGCAAAGGCAGAAGGTCTTTGGAATCTATTTTTGCCGGATCGTGAATATGGTGCCGGTCTGACGAATCTTGAGTATGCCCCGCTTTGCGAAATCATGGGTCGTTCGCTCATCGCCCCGGAGGTGTTCAATTGTAATGCGCCGGACACAGGAAATATGGAAGTGCTTGCCCGCTATGGTACCGATGAACAGAAGGAAAAATGGCTAAAGCCACTTTTAAGCGGGGAAATCCGGTCCTGTTTTTCCATGACAGAGCCGGATGTAGCTTCTTCGGACGCGACGAATATACGGGCAAGCATTGTCCGGGACGGTGATGAATATGTCATTAATGGACGGAAATGGTGGTCATCGGGTGCTGGAGACCCCCGCTGTAAAATTGCCATTGTCATGGGAAAAACGAACCCAAATGCGCCAAAGCACGAGCAGCAATCGATGATATTAGTGCCGCTTGATACACCAGGTGTTAAGGTGGAACGAATGCTATCTGTATTCGGGTATGACCACTCACCTCATGGGCACGCCGAAATCACGTTTGAAAATGTTCGAGTCCCCGCCGCCAACATCATTTGGGACGAAGGGAAAGGCTTTGCGATCGCCCAAGGCCGCCTTGGCCCGGGGCGCATTCACCATTGCATGAGGTTGATCGGTGCCGCCGAACGCGCTTTAGAAATCATGTGTCAACGCGTGCTGGAACGAAAGCCGTTCGGAAAACCGCTCGCAGCACAAGGCGTCATTCAAGAATGGATCGCTGAATCCCGTATGGACATCGAACAGGCTCGGCTTCTTACGCTTAAGGCCGCTTACATGATGGATACGGTCGGTAACAAACAGGCTAAAACCGAAATTGCCATGATCAAAGTCGTTGCGCCTTCTATGGCTTTGCGGGTGATTGACCGGGCTATTCAAGCATTTGGGGCCATGGGTGTTAGCCAAGACACATTCTTAGCCGCGTATTGGGCGAATGCGAGAACCCTGAGGCTCGCCGATGGACCGGATGAAGTGCATCGGGCGCAGATTGCCAAACTCGAGCTAAGTAAATATGCCAAATCATCATCAAGGAAGAGGTGAAAACATTGGGTGTCCTTGATTTGTTTAGATTAGACGGAAAAACGGCGCTAGTCACTGGTGGCGGGAGAGGCCTTGGTGAACAAATCGCGGAAGGTCTTGCTGAAGCAGGGGCAAATGTCGTCGTCTGTTCCCGGAAACTGGAGGCTTGCCAAAAGGTCAGTCAACGCTTGGAGGAAATGGGCGTACGATCTATGGCTTTTCGATGTGACATCACGAATCCTGATGATATCACGCGCGTCGTTG
The DNA here is from genome assembly GCF_000430685.1 of Tuberibacillus calidus DSM 17572. Lineage (GTDB taxonomy): Bacteria > Bacillota > Bacilli > Bacillales > Sporolactobacillaceae > Tuberibacillus > Tuberibacillus calidus. The sequence goes on from NZ_AUMM01000023.1 coordinate 14,290, forward strand.
AGGAGACCGTTCAACATTTTGGGACGATTGACATTTTAGTCAACAATAGCGGCGCGACATGGGGGGCTAAGGTTGAAGATATGCCGCTTGAGGCATGGCAGAAAGTCATCAATACCAATGTCACGGGCACTTTTTTGATGAGTCAAGCTGTCGGTAAAGTCATGATTGCCCAGGGAGGGGGAAAAATCATAAACATTGCTTCGGTGGCTGGTCTCGGCGGTGTCGATCCAAGGGTGATGAATACAATCGGCTACAATACTTCAAAAGGCGCCATCATTACCTTTACGAAAGATCTCGCGGTCAAATGGGGACCGCACGGCATTACAGTTAATGCGATTGCTCCGGGATTTTTCCCAACAAAAATGTCTAAAGTGATTCTTCAATATGCCGGTGATTATATCGCCGGAAATACCCCGCTAAGGAGACTGGGGACGGGCAAGGATCTTAAAGGGGTGGCCGTATTCCTAGCTTCAGAAGCTTCCGCCTTCGTGACCGGGGATACGATCATCGTCGACGGTGGAAGCCACGCGATGTAAAGAAGGGGAGATCCCGTTTTCTGAGTGATGTCAACCGTTTATCATTGCCGTAGGCACTGGCTTTGGTGGTGTGCCAACCGCCCATTTAACCTCTATGACTACAAGCTCCTATCCGTATATTTGGAAAATATCATCGCCGGGTTTATACGTTTTTTCACCTAGCCGCTTTCTTGCCAGAACCTCTCACCTCATGAATCGCCGTCCGGACACTCGCCATATATCTTTGTTGTTTCCTATCTTTCAAGTAGGGATATCCCGAGAAAGGAGTCGAAAGTCATGAGCCAAAAACATTGGTTACAACATTACAGCGGGGAAATCCAATGGGATATGGCTATCCCAAATAAGACGATGGTGGAGATCCTTCGCGAGACCGCAGAGAAGGTTCCCGACCGCGATGCCTTGCGCTTTTACGACAAAGCGATCACATACCGAGAGTTAGTCGGGCTTGTTCAAGCTTTTGCGTCGGCCTTACAGAGGATCGGTGTAGAAAAAGGGGACCGCGTCGCCATCATGCTTCCGAACTGTCCGCAATACGTGATTAGTTATTACGGTATTCTTTCGGTCGGCGCCGTTGTGACCCAAGTGAACCCGATGCTGGTTGAAAGGGAGCTGACCTTTCTTTTAAACGACTCAGGGGCAGAGACCATTGTCGTATTAGGGGATTTGTATCAACGCGTCAAAGCCGCCCAAGCCAAAACAAACTTGGAAAATATCATTGTTGTCAATTTACAGTCGATTAAAGAAAACTATGTAAGAGATCTGACCTTCGAACAATTTTTGCAATCCTCAAACGGCATCGTTTACCCCGTCGATATTGACCCCGAAGAAGATCTGGCGGTTCTTCAGTATACAGGGGGAACAACCGGGCGCTCGAAAGGGGCGATGTTAACTCATAGAAATATCGTAGCTAACGCCTACCAATGCTATGAATTCTATAAAGAATCATTGGTCTTTGGAGAAGAAGTTACTTTGACCGTGATTCCGTTATTCCATGTTTTTGCCATGACTTCCGGGATGAATTTGTCAATCCTTAATGGTGCTACAAATATTTTATTACCCCGCTTTGATCTTGAAGAAGTTTTAAATGCGATCAAAAAAGAACAGCCGACAAGTTTCCCCGGTGTGCCAACGATGTACATTGCCATTACCAATCACCCGAAGGCTGAAGAATACGGCATTAACAGCATTCGCGTTTGTAATAGCGGTAGCGCGCCAATGCCTCTTGGCATTATGCGGGAGTTTGAAAGTAAAACGGGTGCTTTAATTCTTGAGGGATACGGGCTTTCTGAAGCCTCCCCAGTTACCCACTGCAATCCGCCGTTTTCTGACCGTAAACCTGGGAGCATCGGCATCGGCATTCCGCTGACAGAATATAAAATTGTTGACGTGGAGACCGGTACTAGAGAAGTACCGTACGGGGAACTTGGGGAATTGGTGATAAAGGGACCGCAAGTCATGAAAGGTTATTGGCGCATGCCTGATGAGACGGAAAAAACGCTCCGAGATGGTTGGTTATATACCGGTGATATCGCGAAAATGGATGAAGATGGCTATGTCTATATTGTGGACCGGAAAAAAGACATGATTATCGCCAGTGGTTATAATATTTATCCGCGTGATGTTGAAGAGGTGCTTTATGAACATCCTGCCGTTAAAGAAGCTGCCGTGATCGGCGTTCCTGATCCTTATCGCGGGGAAACGGTGAAGGCCTTTATCGTTAAAAAAGATGGTATGGATGTGACGGAAGAAGAAATCATTCGTTACTGTAAAGCGAATATGGCTAGCTACCGCGTCCCGACAATTGTTGCGTTTCGCGATGAACTACCAAAAACCAATGTCGGTAAGGTTTTGCGCCGGGCATTAAGGGAAGAAGAAGCGGCCTCCGGTAAATGATCCTAAACTTACCTTTGGTCGTGGTGAATGCCTCTATGGAAAAGGGAGTCTAAACCGCTCAGCCGTTGAACAAATGACTAAACCTACCAAATCGAGGCGACTTAGTTGCTCTTATGCTTTGAAAAACGTTTTGTGTGGTATAAAAAAACGGCAGGCGAGGCGCTGCCGATTTTTTTATTTTGAAGCATTCTGAACGCTATTTAAATGTGGTTTTCTGCGAGTTGGTCGATCGCCATTCGATTGAAAGGCTGTCGGGATGTGCCGCTCCGGCTCACGCGCTGTCTGTAAGACAAGATAGGCGTTTGAGACGAAGAGCAGAGAAGCAACAGACACGTGGATTAAAAACGATGGGATGCTAATATGGCTTGCGATGACGTATGCCCCACTGAATGCCTGCATTACCGTTAAAACGAGGGCTGTCAGGCCACCGTAAAACAGGTCGGGACGTTCGCTTTTGTATTTTTTTACTTGGTAAACAAAATGAACAAGAATGAGAAACAAGCCGATCGCAACGAGTCTGTGTCCGATATCAATTAAAAGCCCATGCTGAAGGGATTCATTTGGAATCGGCCAACCGGTAAAAAGGGCTCCATAACCTGAATGAGTGACATATGCCCCGTAATAAATCGCCAAGAATACGTAAACCATATTGAATTTCGCATGGCGTGATAGCTTAAGGGGCGTGACCGGCCGGAGTTGGCTGTTATCTTTGCTTGACTCAATTTGCCGGATCACAACGGCGAGTAAAACAACCGATGTTAAAGCCGTCAAAGCGGCACCCATGTGAAAAGCAAGAATATACGGCGATTGTTTAGTCAGCACGCTGAGTGCACCCAAGCCTGCTTCGGCAAAAAAGGCAATGACGCCTAAGCCGATGAACCATTTAATTTCCACCCAGTGCCGATATTGCTTCCAAGCCAAGACACAGGTTGCCAAAATCAATATGACAACAATGAATACAACGAGGCGGTGGGTATATTCAATGGTCGCTTCCGGAGTCCAGTGTTTCGGAATAATTCCTCCCTGGCAGAGCGGCCATTCCTTACCGCAACCCATTGTCGAGGCGGTGATGGTATCGACGAAACCCATAATGATAATAAGAAACAGGCCGACAGCGGAAACGGCTGCCAGTCCAAAGATTTTTTTTGGCTGAGGTTTTATTTCCATTTTTTTCACCCCGAAAGCATGCTTATAATAAATTTTCTAGCAAGACGTTCATCACCATTGCTAGGAATATAATGGGCAAATGAACCAGTGACGCATGAAAAGTTTTCTTTGCCCATTTTAACTCATGGTCGGGTTCATTCAACAGTTTTATATTAACCCCAAGGAACCATAAGCTAACGATAATTGAAGGGATTAAGTAATAGATCCCTAAGTCGTTCGTTAATCCGCATCCAATTGTTACTATACCAAGAATCACCGCATAAATGACACATTGAATTTTTGTCGTACGAGCACCTCTGACGACGGGCATCATGGGAACTCCTGCTCGTTTATAGTCATTATTTTTATATAAGGCTAATGACCAGAAATGCGATGGCGTCCAGAAAAAGATGACAAAAAACATCAGCACACTAGTTAAACTGATTTGTCCCGTGATCGCTGCCCAGCCAACGAGTGGAGGGAAAGCGCCGGCGCCCCCGCCAATTACGATGTTTTGCGGTGTCCGCCTTTTTAACAACATCGTATAGATGACCGCATAATAAATATAACCGGTGAAAGACAACAGGGCGGACAGCGGATTTAAAAAGGTTAAAAAGACAAAAAGAGATAATACCTGCAGCACAATGCCGTATATCAAAGCATTTTTAGCAGGAATCAAACCGTCAGGCAGAGGTCTGTGCTGGGTTCTTTCCATAATGGCATCGATATCTCGATCATACCACATATTGATCGCGGCTGCACCACCCGATGAGAGTCCGAGCCCGAGCAGTAAGGCGAGGCTGGTTACTGGATCAGGGAAGCCACCTTTTGCTACGATCGCCGCACAATAGGCGGTAAAGAGCAGCAAAGCGGATATGCGCGGTTTCATGAGCACCACATAGCCCCTAAATAATTCCCATATGGAAGCACCGGAGTAGCTTTCCGCTTTGGTATCAGAATAAGCCATTGGTTATCCCTCCTTTTTAATAGGATGGGCGAACCTGAAAACAGGCTCGCCTAATTGATTTTGACTATTTTGTTACAGCGCTTGCGAGTTGAAGGTCATAGCCCAGATTGATCCGCCAATGATGCAGATAACGAAGAACACTGCGATCGCCAGGCCAATAATATGGTATCTCGGGCCGTCAGATTCGGTAAAGTGCATGAAGAAGTAAAGCTGAACAACAATTTGCAAGACAGCCAGAATCAAGATGATGAACATGACCATCCCAAAGGACATCACATGGGCCAAACCGAGTCCGAGCGCAGCAAATGTCAGAATCAGAGAAAGCAAGAAACCGACAAGATTTTTCATTGGAACGTGTGGTGCTTTGTTCCCGTTCATGGTTGGTTGACTCATGATACCACCCCCGTCAAATAAACGACCGAGAAGATGAAGACCCATACGATGTCAAGGAAGTGCCAATACAAACTGATGATAAATGTTTTTCGGGCGTTGATGGCATCGATGCCGTAACGAGCGATCTGAGTGATAATGGAAATCATCCAGATAATCCCGAGTGAAACGTGGCAGCCGTGCGTGCCAACCAGTGTAAAGAATCCGGAAAGAAACGCACTGCGCGACATCGTATAACCTTCATGGTAATACTCGATGAATTCCCGAAGTTCCAAGCCGACGAAAGACAGCCCTAGAATGACGGTCACGATCAGCCAGCCGATCAGCCGCTTTTTATTATTATTTCTCATTGCGAAGATCGCTAAACTACTTGTAAAACTACTTGTTAACAAGATAACTGTTTCGGCTGTGAAGCTGGTGATGTTGTCAAAGAGTTCTTTATCCGTCACACCGCCGTCTACATGGGTGCGGAGGACGAAATAGGTTGCAAACAAACATCCGAAAAGGATAAGGTCAGTTGCGAGAAAGATCCAAAATCCTAAGATATTTAACGGTCCTTCATGACTCGTATACTCTAAAGGTAAAACTTTGCCTTTATATTTCGGAGATTCATGGACTGAACCGTGTGATGATTTATGAATAGCGGTTGACATCCTTAAAACCTCCCCAATGCGGCTTCCGAACGTTGTACTTCTTCAGCCGGGATATAATGGCTGTCATGGCGTTCTTGTGAACGTAAGACCATCGTGACAGCGACACCAAGTAAACCAACGGCACCCATCCACCACCAGTTAAAGACAAGACCGAAACCAGCGATGAAGAAGAACAGGGACATGATAAACGGACGGCCGCTGTTATTTGGCATGTGAATCGGTTCAAACGGTTTTTGATGATTCAGTTGAACCAGAGACTGACCTTTTTGTTTCATTTCCCACCAGGCGTCGCGTTCTTCAACTTCCGGAATGTGGGCGAAGTTATATTCCGGAGCCGGTGATGGCACAGACCATTCGAGCGTACGGCCATCCCACGGATCGCCGGTCAAATCGCGTTCGCCATATTTAATGCTATACAGTATTTGGACAACCATGAAGATGAACCCGACACCCATCATATAGGCGCCAATGGTTGAGGTAAAGTTCATTGATGTCCAACCAGCGTCTGCCGGATAAGTGTACACGCGGCGAGTCATACCCATGAAGCCAAGTGCGTATTGCGGCATAAAGCAGACATAAAATCCGATGTTAAAGAACCAAAACGCCCATTTTCCAAGACGCTCATTTAATTTAAATCCAAACATTTTTGGCCACCAGTAATAGAGTCCGGCGAGAAGTCCGAATACTACGCCGCCGATCAAGGTTTGGTGGAAGTGAGCGATCAGGAAGTAACTGTTGTGCACTTGGTAGTCAATCGGCACAGCCGCAAGCATGATACCGGTCATACCGCCAAAGGCAAAACAGGTGATCATGGCCATCGTCCAATAGATAGGAAGTGTCATCCGGACACGGCCTCGGAACATCGTAAAAATCCAGTTAAAGATTTTAACACCTGTCGGGATACCGATGATCATTGATGCGACACCAAAGAAGGAGTTGACACCGGCACTAGCTCCCATGACGAAATAGTGGTGAGCCCAAACAAGGTAACTTACAATACTGATGACCATGAGGGATGCAACCATTGATGCATACCCGAAAATCTTTTTCCTTGAGAAAGTGGCGACCACTTCCGACAGAATACCAAAGGCTGGCAAAATAACGATATAGACTTCAGGGTGACCCCATACCCAGAACAAGTTAATGTACATCATGGGGTTGCCGCCGCCTGTCATCGTAAAGAAGTGAGCACCGGCCATCCGGTCAATCATTAAGAGCAATAAGGCAATCGTTAAAGCCGGGAAAGCAAAGATGATAACGATACAAGAAGCAAGGACCGACCAACAGAACAACGGCATTTTCATCAATTTCATGCCAGGTGCACGCATCTTAAGGATGGTGACGATAAAGTTGATGCCGGTCGCAATACTTCCGATACCGGAAATTTGCAATCCCAAGAGATAGAAGTTTTCACCAGGGCCTGGATCCGTCGGCAATTCGGTTAATGGCGGATAAGACATCCAACCGCCGTCCGGGGAACCCCCGATGACAAAGGATAAGTTAAAGAGCAAAGCTCCAAAGAAGAACATCCAAAAACTAATCGCGTTCAAATATGGGAATGCCACATCGCGAGCACCGAGTTGCAGCGGCACGGCGATATTGAATAAAGCAAAGATGAATGGCATCGCCATGAACAAGATCATAATTGTACCGTGTGTGGTAAAGATCTCATTGTAATGTTGTGCATCCAAAAAGTGTTGGTTTGGCAGGGCAAGCTGTGTCCTCATTAGAAGGGCATCAACACCGCCGCGGAATAACATGAGTAATGCCGAAATCAGGTACATGATACCAATGCGTTTGTGATCAACAGTTGTGATCCATTCACGCCAAAGCCATTTCCATTTTTTAAAATATGTCAGCGTAAAGATGATAGCGAGGCTGACTAAAACAATCGCAACATCCGACATATAAATCATTGGTTCGCCTGTGACAAAAAAGTTTGAGGCAAACTCTTTTAGTCGATCTAACATGTATAACCCTCCTTCTTACTTAGTGGGTTGCGCAGTTTTTTGATTTTCCATCATCATCCAGTGGTTCGGCATGTATTCGCCGCCGTTTTTCATCAGGATGTTCATATACAAGTCTTCAGGATAGGAAGAATAGGCGCTTTCCCCAACAACACTTTGTTTGCTGAGTTCCGCATAGCCTTCGTTCGTTAAAGCAGGTTTGGTGCTTTTTATTTCTTCCACCCACTTGTCAAAGTCTTCTTGCGATTGGGCATTGACTTTGAAGCTCATTTTAGCAAAATGTTTACCGGAAAAGTTGGCGCCTTTTCCAATGTACGTGCCTGGTTCATCGGCTTGTGACCATAAGCGCATGGCCATGCCGGGCATCGTATATTGCATGCCGCCCAGTGACGGAATCCAAAAGGCATTGATCGGTGCATCCGATGTCAAGACGAATTTGACAGGACGGTCTGTTGGTATATTCATATAGTTGACCGTTGCAATGCCTTGTTCCGGATACGTAAACAGCCACTTCCAGTCTAAAGAGGTGACTTCAACCGTAATGGGTTCTTTTTTCTCAGGTGGGTATTGTAAAGCAAAGGTTTCTTTAACAGTTACCGTAGCAATAATTAAAATAATAATAACCGGAATCCCCCACCAAATAATTTCCAACCATTTGCTTTCATGCCAATCCGGTTTGTAGGCTGCTTTGCTGTTTGGTCTATCCCTGTAACGAAAAGCTACAACGAATAATAAGATTACGACCGGAACAATAACAATACCTGTAAGAATCGTTGTCAATAAAAGCATATGGTATTCTTTTCGAGCTACAGGTCCTTGAGGATCAAGCAATGGATATTTCTCACTGCATCCGGTCAAAAACAAGAGACCGAGTGCTCCTAAGAAAAGCCCCTTGCGCCACCACGTTTTCATGGTTCGCATCTCCTTTCATGTTCGATACTTTTCTTCTTTATAAATTAAAGGGCCAACCTTAATTCCATTTCATTTTATGTATTCCATATCCGTCGGAAAGTGATATTAATCACATTTATAAAATCGTTCAATAAGCTTTCAAATTTATCGACACAAATCGTTCAAAAACTGCATTGTTGTCACGCTTTATTGTTAATTCCCACTTTATTATTTATTAGGAAGAGACAGAATAGAGGGAGCTCTGTGGAGAGATTTGAAATCACTTCAACATGATTCAATGGACGTTGTGAAGGGTAAACTAAAGTGGAGAATGTGTCAACATGGGAAGATTTTATTCAGAATAGGTGACGAGGTTAAGCTATTTCGAAGTACGGAAAGTTTTTCTCTGTGAAGAACTTTAAAATGAAAGGGATAATGGTGATGCTCGTCACAAAGCGGGTAGCAAGGATATGGTACATTCAACATGAAATTAACTGAAAGGGGTCAAAAAAATGTTTGATAGAGTTTTTGCTGCACGCGTCAATGCCACAGAATACCCGCCGAGGGATAAACACCGGGTGATTCACGAAACCTTCGATGCCTTAGAACCCGGCACCACCATGGAGCTCATCAATGACCACAATCCGAAGCCTTTAAAATATGAATTTATGATGGAAAAAGAGGGCCAATTCGAGTGGGAATACCTTGAAGAGGGCCCGGAAATTTGGCGCGTGGCCATTACGAAAAAATAATTCAACTTTAACCGGATAGGAGGGAGGGGTTGGTTTGGCGTTTGTCATCACGTCACCTTGTATCGGTGAAAAAGCAGCCGAATGTGTACAAGTTTGTCCCGTCGATTGCATCCATGAAGGGGAGGACATGTACTACATTGATCCCGACATCTGTATCGATTGCGGGGCATGTGAGGCGGTATGTCCGGTCGAAGCGATTTACCCGGAAGAGGACGTTCCGGAAGAGGAACAAAAATTCATTCAGCTTAACCGCGATTTCTTTAAAAATAAATAAAACAACAGGGCTGTCTTCGCAAAATGATTCCTTTTACGAAGCGCCCTTTTTTTATGGATAGGAAAGTTTGCCAATTTTTCAGGCTAGCATAATGGTAACGAAAAGGTTTGCTCGACATTAAAGCCAGCCTCAAATGCTTTATGAAGAATTATTTACAATCTTTTCTCTGCCGTGCGAAAGATGTCACGTCTTATTATAATATAAGTTAAGGTAGGTGAGACGATGCTCGAACATGCAGAAATTTTAAAACGCGTGCCGCTTTTTTCCGAACTTACCCATGAAGAACTCACTAAGCTTTCGCAAATTACGTCTGAAAAAACGATCGGCAAAAAGCAATTTATCTTCATGGAAGGGGAAAAAAGGGAAGCCGTTTATTTCATAAGATCTGGTGTGGTCAAAGTTTTCAGAGTCGATGAGAACGGCAATGAGCAAGTCATTAATCTATTGCAGACAGGTGAGATGTTTCCTCATATCGGGTTTTTCGACGAAGGGCCATATCCGTCAACGGCTCAGGCGATGGAAGAAACCCACTTGCTTGTCATACGGGTTGATGATTTTAATGAACTGCTGATGATGTATCCGCGCATTGCGATCAAAGTAATGAAAATTATGGGGCAAAAAATCAAGCAGTTGGCCAACCGTATTCAAGAGTTTATATCCCAAGATGTTCAACATCGTTTGATTCATACATTGTTGCGCCTTTCCGACCAACATTTGGCGGAAGATGGAAGTGCCACCATTGAAATGCCTCTGACCAATCAGGATGTGGCGAATATGGTCGGAACGACTCGGGAAACGATCAACCGCATCTTTAATCAATTAAAAAAAGAAGGATTGATTGAAACGAGTCGAAAACGAATTTACATTCCCAATGTCGACGCTTTAAAGGAACATATCGAATCATAGCCTAAATGTGGCATATTTTTGAAAACCTGTTCATTATGACAAATGTCACGCCGTCCTTTCCTCTCCAGCCGCTACAATCAAGGCATCACGGAGGGGAAAGGATTTTTTATATGAAGAGAAAGCGTTACCCGATTTTAGAGAAGCTTAAATATTTTACACCCCGAGAAAAAATGTCGGACGGCTGGAGTGAGGTTTCACCGAAAAGCCGCGATTGGGAAGATCTTTACCGAAAACGTTGGCAGCATGATAAAGTGGTCCGCTCCACACACGGGGTGAACTGCACGGGGTCGTGCAGTTGGAACATTTTCGTTAAGGACGGCATTGTCACTTGGGAAAACCAGCAAATTGATTATCCGTCGACAGGACCAGACATGCCGGATTTTGAACCGCGGGGTTGTCCGCGCGGTGCTAGTTTTTCATGGTATATCTACAGCCCGCTGCGCGTGAAATACCCCTATATTCGCGGCGCATTGTTGGATTTATGGCGGGAGGCGCTTGCCAAAAATGATCATCCGGTAGCGGCATGGCGTTCGATCGTTGAAAATCCCGAACTCGCCAAGCGATATAAATCGGCACGCGGCAAAGGCGGTTTTGTGCGGGCAAATTGGCAAGAGGTTTTAAACATCGCCTCAGCAGCCATGATTTACACCATTCAAAAATACGGTCCCGACCGCATCATCGGCTTTTCGCCGATTCCGGCGATGTCCATGATCAGCTATGCATCAGGTGCCCGCTTTTTAACGCTGGTTGGGGCGCCACTACTTAGCTTTTACGATTGGTATGCCGATCTCCCGCCGGCATCTCCTCAAATTTGGGGCGACCAAACCGATGTCCCTGAATCGAGCGATTGGTTTAACACAGGGTATATGTTGGTGTGGGGTTCCAACCTCCCAATGACGCGTACGCCGGATGCCCACTTTATGGCTGAGGCGAGATATAAAGGAGCGAAAGTCGTTTCGATTAGCCCAGATTATGCCGAATATGTTAAATTTGCCGATCAGTGGTTATCGGTTAAACCTGGTACGGACGGGGCTCTCGCCATGGCGATGGGACACGTGATTTTAAAAGAATTTTATGTGAAACGGCAAATCCCCTATTTCATAAACTACGCGAAAACATTTACGGATTTTCCTTTTCTTATCAAACTCACAGAGAAAAATGGCGCTTGGGCGGCTGACCGCTTTTTGAGAGCCTCCGACCTTGGAAAAGAGGTTAAAAATAGCGCGTGGAAGCCCGTAGTCTTTAATGCACAAGCGAGCGATTTTGCCATCCCGCAAGGCACATTAGGTTCGCGTTGGGAAAAGAAAGGCAATTGGAACTTGGACATGGTCGATGAAGGAAACGGCGGTGTGATTGATCCAGTCCTAAGTTTTTATGAAACCGGAGATGAGACCTTAACGGTTCAATTCCCTTACTTCGATAATGAAAAAGCGATCCTTTCACGTAAAGTTCCGGTAAAAAAAGTCGTTGTCGGAGATGAAACCATTTATGTCGCAACCGTTTTTGACCTGATGCTCGCTCATTACGGCATCAACCGGGATCACGACATTTCGTATGACGAACCAAAGCCGTATACACCGGCTTGGCAGGAGAAAATTACTGGTGTGAAAAAAGAGCTCGTCATCAAAATCGCCAGGGAATTTGCCGAAAACGCCGTCGAAACCAATGGCCGCTCCATGATCATTATGGGGGCGGGTATTAACCACTGGTACCATTCAGATGTCATTTATCGGGCCATCCTCAACCTTGTTTTAATGGTCGGGGCTCAAGGTGTCAACGGCGGGGGCTGGGCCCATTATGTCGGACAAGAAAAATTGCGCCCTGTCGAAGGTTGGCAGACGATTGCCTTTGCCAAAGACTGGATGGCGCCACCGAGACAACAAAACGGCACATCCTTTTTCTACTTTGCTACGGACCAGTGGCGTTACGAAAGGACGCCGGTCAGTGAATTAACGTCTCCGTTATATGGCAAAGCCCGCTATGACCATTATGCGGATTATAATGTCCTAGCCGCGCGCATGGGGTGGCTTCCGTCTTATCCGCAGTTTGACAGAAATTCCATTGATCTATATAAAGAGGCGGCTCAAAATGGGGCGAAAACACCAGAAGAAGTGGCGCAATTTGTTGCTAAAGCATTGAAGGCGCGGACGCTGAAATTTGCTATAGAGGACCCGGACAATCCGGTGAACTTCCCAAGGGTTCTCTTTACGTGGCGCGCCAACTTGATCTCTAGCTCGGGCAAAGGCCATGAATATTTTCTGAAACACTTGCTCGGTGCCGATAACGGGTTGCTGAATGATGATGCTGATACGTTGCGTCCGCAAGAAATTCAATGGCGCGAAAATGCTCCAGAAGGAAAACTCGACCTCCTGATCAATGTCGATTTCCGGATGTCCGGCACGTCCCTTTATTCGGATATTGTCTTACCAGCAGCGACTTGGTATGAAAAAACGGACTTAAGTTCAACGGATATGCACCCGTTCGTCCATCCTTTTAACCCAGCTATTGCCACGCCTTGGGAAGCCAAGTCTGACTGGGATGCTTTTAAAGAACTGGCGAAAGTGTTTTCCAACATGGCCAAAGAATGTTTTGCAGGACCGGTCAAGGAAATTGTGACGACGCCGCTTGCCCATGATACTGCCGATGAAATGGCGCAACCTTTTGGGATCGTCCATGACTGGATGAAGGAAGATGTCATGCCGGAGCCGAACCGGACGATGCCGAAAATTCATATCGTCGAACGGGATTACGGGGCGATTTATGAAAAAATGATCGCGCTGGGACCGAATGCCCGGAACCTTCCGCTTGGCGTGAAAGGGATCAGTTGGTTTGCTAGCGATCAATATGATTTGTTGAAAAAGGTCAATGGCATCCATACAAAAGGCATCATCAAAGGGCTTCCGGATCTATCGACGGATCGGAAGGTAGCGGAGGCCATCTTGACATTATCATCGACCACTAACGGCAAGTTGGCCGTCAGAGCTTGGGAAGATTTCGAAAAACAATCCGGGAAAAAACTTAAAGAGTTAGCGCTGGAGCGCGCTGAAGAACGTTTTACACTTGATGAGATCACAAGACAACCGAAAACGGTCATTACATCACCGGCGTTTTCTGGTTCGGAAAAAGGCGGCAGACGTTATTCGCCGTTTACGACGAATGTCGAACATCACCTGCCATGGCATACGCTCACAGGCCGACAACACTTTTACATCGACCACGAAATGATGCTGGAGTTCGGCGAAGGGTTTGCCATCTACAAACCGACCTTTTCACATGCACCGTTTCGCAGCAAGCGTCCCGATGTGAACGGAAAAGAAGTGACATTGAATTATCTGACGCCGCATAATAAGTGGTCGGTTCACAGTATGTATTTTGATTCGCTCCCTATGTTGAGATTATTCCGCGGCGGACCGACCGTATGGATGAGTAAAGAAGACGCTCGGGAGGCGGGAATTGAAGATAATGATTGGATTGAATGTTTTAACGAAAACGGCGTGGTTGTGGCACGCGCCGTCGTTTCCCACCGCATACCGAGCGGGATTGCCTATATGTACCACGCTCAGGATCGAACGATTAACGTTCCAGGAACGAAATTAACGGAAACGAGAGGCGGCACCCATAACAGCCCAACGCGCATTCACATGAAGCCGACCCATATGATCGGCGGCTACGCACAACTCAGTTATGGCTTTAATTATTACGGGCCGACCGGTAACCAAAGGGATTTGAACGTGGTCATCCGCAAACTTGAGGAGGTTGATTGGCTTGAAGATTAAAGCGCAAGTGGCAATGGTGATGAATTTGGATAAATGCATCGGCTGCCACACGTGTACGGTAACCTGTAAAAACACCTGGACGAATCGCCCTGGAACGGAGTATATGTACTTCAATAATGTAGAAACAAAGCCGGGGATCGGGTACCCGAAACGCTGGGAAAATCAAAATGAGTATCAAGGCGGTTGGGAATTAAAAAACGGGAAATTGACATTGCGATCTGGTGGCCGGTTTACGAGAATGCGCCAATTATTTTTCAATCCGAATCAACCAACCGTGGATGACTATTTTGAACCATGGACCTATGATTACGAAAAACTAACAAACAGTCCCGAGCAAAAACACCAGCCGGTAGCCCGGCCCTATTCGACGATCACCGGTGAGCCGATGGAGATCAAATGGGGGCCGAACTGGGAAGATGATCTCGCCGGCGCGCATGTGACCGGCTTGGAAGACCCGAACTTAAGAGGCATCGAAGAATCGATCAAAATGGATTTTGAACAAACTTTTATGATGTATTTACCAAGAATTTGCGAACATTGCTTAAACCCGGCCTGCGTCTCGGCTTGTCCGTCGGGGGCGATGTATAAGCGGGATGAAGACGGGATTGTGCTCGTTGACCAAGAATCCTGTCGGGGATGGCGGATGTGCGTGTCCAGTTGCCCGTATAAAAAAGTCTATTTTAACTGGCAAACGAATAAGGCGGAAAAATGCACGCTATGCTTCCCGCGGATCGAAGCCGGCCTTCCGACCATTTGCTCGGAAACCTGTGTTGGCCGCATTCGCTACCTTGGCATTATTCTTTATGATGCTGACCGCGTCCTAGAAGCGGCTTCGGTTGAAAACGAGAAAGATTTATATGAATCACAATTAAGCGTCTTCCTCGACCCGAACGATCCAATGGTCATTGAGCAAGCATTGCGTGACGGCATTCCGGAAGATTGGATCGAAGCCGCTCAGCGCTCGCCAATTTATAAAATGGCTGTGGAATGGAAGATTGCGTTGCCGCTTCATCCGGAATACCGCACGCTTCCAATGGTTTGGTATGTCCCGCCGCTCAGCCCGATCATGAATCTTTTTGAAGGAAAAGGTTCACAAGCCGACCCGGATGATGTTTTTCCGGCTATTGATCAAATGCGGATTCCGATCGAATATTTGGCTAATCTTTTATCGGCGGGCGATACCGACGTCATTCGCACGGTGTTAAAGAAAATGGCGGCGATGCGCCGCCATATGCGGTTGGTAACGCGCGGAAAGGAACCGGATACGAAACTTCTCGCAGAACTTGGCCTTGATGCCGAAACCGTGGAAGCGATGTATCGGTTGCTTGCCATCGCCAAATACAACGACCGCTTTGTGATACCGAAAGCACACCGGGAGGATGTTTCGGATTTAATGTTGGAACAAGGCGCTTGTGGTTTGGATTTTGAAGGAGGACCCGGTTCTTGCGGAGTCTTTCGTCAGGGGGTTTAATCCATGGTTAAAGATCCGGCGATTTATAAAATCTGTTCCTATCTCTTGCAATATCCAGATGAAAAAATGAAACAATCACTGGAAACTATAAAAGAGATTATTAAAGAAATCGGCGGCGAAACGGGAGAACATCTGCTTCTCCCAGTCGTTGAATATTTACAAAAAACAGATACGGATGACTTAATCACCCGCTATGTTCAGATCTTTGATTTCGGTAAAAAGACCAATCTATATGTCACTTACGCCATCCATGGGGAGCAGCGGGAGAGGGGAGCGGCCCTACTTGAAATTAAACAGATCTACCAAAAAGCCGGTTGGCAAATGCCAGATGACGAACTTCCCGATTATTTGCCGCTGATGTTGGAGTTTGCCGCTCTTTCCGACGATGGCATACGTTTACTGGAACGTTATGCTGAACATATCCGGGCCATTGCCGAAGAACTGGCTAAGGCGGACAGTCTCTATCAAAATGTTCTTAGGTTTATTATACTAACTGTAGAGGCAGGCCGGGAAGAATCCATTGCGATGGGAGGAAGAAGCCATGCTTAATCAATTTTTCTGGGTGATCCTTCCTTATCTCGTTATGGTCATTTTCATCGGCGGACATCTCTATCGTTTTCATTATAATCAATTGGGTTGGACGGCAAAATCGAGTGAGTTTTTGGAGAAAAACGGTTTAAAATGGGGCAGCCGGATGTTTCACTGGGGCATCATCATGGTTTTCTTTGGCCATGTGGCAGGCCTCTTAGTTCCCGTTCAGGTTTACCGGTCGCTAGGCATTAGTGATCATCTCTATCATATGGCGGCTGTCTGGGGAGGGGGTGCCGCTGGTATTCTGACTTGTGCGGGCATCTTGACACTGCTCCTGCGCCGCGTTAGCTCAACCCGGGTGCGGAAAACATCCCGAATCAGTGATTTTCTAGCGGTTTTCTTCCTAGCTGCGGTCATTATTTTCGGTTTGATGGCCACGTTTACGAATGCGGCAAGTGCCACGGAATTTGATTATCGGGAAACGATCAACCCGTGGGTGCGCGGAATACTCAGTTTTCACCCCAACGCAGATTATATGAAGGACGTCCCGCTCCCATTTAAAATTCATATTTTGGCGACAATGGCCTTGGGGGCTATATGGCCGTTTACACGGCTCGTGCATGTGTTCAGCCTGCCGTTAAGTTATCTGAACCGCAGTTACGTCTTGTACAGAAAGCGCACGAACCGCCGCGTTCAGTACGGCAGCAAAAAATTTTGAATCATTGGAAGGGGTTTAAGCCATGGATCAATTCCCGTTCTTGGCTGTAACCGCAATAATATTGGGGGGGTTTATAAGGTTCATCTTTTTAAAAAAAGTGACGGTTTCCACGCCCTCGATGGCGGCGGTGATGGCAGCTGGAATTTTCCTGTTTGCCTCTTTGCCGAAAATACCATGGCTCAGCCCGTTTTCAAAAGAACTGTCCGCCGTTTTATTTGCGACATGGTTTTGGATTGGGGCTTCCATTCTTTATACTGTTTTTAAAGGTGACATCTATAAAAAACATTTTGAGCATCCCATCAAAATGTTTGCGGTTGGTACTTGGGTAGCTGGAACAAGCGTCCTGACCAATGTTTTACTCAAATACTTTACAGATTTGGGCTTCCTACCAGCAATGTTGGCTGCCTTTAATACGGGTTTATGGATCGTGTATCTCATCTTCTGTTTGAAAAATTACGTGACCATACTTTCAGGACCACTAAAAGATAAAATCCATGGTGTCGTTCTGCTTGCTACGGTTAGCACGCAATCTTTGGTGCTCCTTTGGAATAATATATATCCAACAATTATGACACCACTGGTGGATCGCACGATAATAGCTTTGGGCATACTCTTTTATCTGATTGGCTTTATTCTGATCGCAAGGCGTTTCTTTTTTAACAAAGGCTGGTCACTTGAAGATGATTGGACGAATACGAATTGCATCATTCACGGTGCCATTTCGATCACCGGTCTCGCTCAAGCGGCAACTCATGCCTTCCCGGCCGCTTTTACATGGGTCTTGTGGACGTGGGTGTTCGTTTGGTTTATAGTGGTGGAATTACTGGAAGTATACCGGGCGAAAAAGCGCATCGCAAAGTACGGTGTAAAATCTGGCCTTTTCCACTATGACGTCACCCAGTGGTCCAGAAACTTTACCTTTGGCATGTTTTATGCTTTTACGATCCAGTTCGAAGGTTTTGGAGTTCCTATTCTCGGGAAGCTTCATGCCCTAGTGGCTCATTATGGTTATTGGCTGGTCTTCTTGTTTATCTTTATAGAGACCGTACTCTTCCTTGTTACACAAGTGGATCCGTTATGGTATTCTAAGAACAAACGACATCGGGAAGGAGGTATGCTTTATTAAAAGACATAAAGCGTTACACCCGCTGAGCCACCACCATCACCATGCGCTCGTTGCGGCATTGAAGCTCAAACGCGTCGGAACGGAACAAAGCGATTTAAGCCCGGAAGATGTGGTCCGTGAACTGAAAAGATTTTGGGAGAACGGCGGAAATGAGCATTTCCAGGAAGAGGAAGAAATTTTGCTCCCGGCGTATGCTCAGTATGAGGAGATCGATAAGCCGGAAATCGCTGAAAATCTATTGGAGCATGTCAAAATCCGTTCTTTAATTGACCAAGTGCTTCGGACGACGCCGCCATCCATTGATGAGTTGCATAAACTAGGGGACATGCTTGAAGCCCATGTACGCAAAGAAGAGCGCGTCATTTTTCCGATGATAGAAAAAGCCCTTCCGGAAGAGAGATTATATGAATTGGCGACGCATTTTCATGTGAATGCCTCCCGATGAAAGAATCGGGAAGGGGTTTATTCAAAAAAGGAGCTGTATCGAAAGCCCCAAATAGGGACTTTTGAGACAGCCCTTTTTTAATGGTAAGAAGGTAATGAATGGGTTGAACTCAAAACTGAGTCGGCCTATTTTTTTACCTCTTCAAAATGTGATGTGCTTCACAAAACGGAAATAACTTAGCGGTTATTCTTAAGGTAAACGGATATATAATTAAAAGCTAGTTTGCTTAAAGGATGTGTGAGGCATGACTACGGTTCCACGACTAACTTTAAATGTAGAAAACAACGCGTGTCATTTTTCACAGGCTTCACTGGATATATTGAAAAGGGAAATGATTAACAAAGAATTTTTCCAAGGGTCGAAAATCTTTCTCCAAGGTGACAAACCTCTTGGCTTTTATTACGTAAAAGAGGGCACTGTCAAGCTGTCAAAAACCAGTGATGATGGGACGGATTTAGTGCTTTATTACTTCTTTCCCGGTGATTTTTTTGGGGAATTGGAACCGCAAAAGAACGGAAAAAGCATCTTTACGGCTGAAGCTGAAACGCGTGTCCGTCTCGGAGTGATCCCGCAGGAGGAACTGGAATTTCTGTTATTTCAACATGGCAATTTAGCTGTTGAATATGCGAAATGGCTTGGTGAAATGCAGCATGCCACGCAATTAAAATTGCGCGATTTGCTTTTTCACGGCAAAAACGGGGCGCTTGCTTCCACAATTATCAGGATGTCCAATACTTATGGCATAAATGACGGCGGCCAATATCTCATCACACGAAAGTTTACACATTCGGAACTAGCTAGTCTAATCGGTGCAACGCGGGAAACGGTGAACCGGATGCTTTCCAAATTCAAAAAGGATGGCTTAATTGACTATGATCATGGACGCATAAAAATTGTCAATTTAGAAGAGCTTAAAAAAGTCTGTCACTGTGAGGGCTGTCCAAATACGATTTGCCGATTATAGAAGAAAAAGTGTGAAATCGAAATTGGGATTTCACACTTTTTTGTTTCGTATTTGATCGGAATATGATTTGGTCGTCTCATTGGGTCAACTTCATATTAAGCGGTTTTTTCTTGGGCGATTCTCGGAAATAAAATGTTATTTTCTAAATGAATGTGTTGAAACATGTCGGATTCCAGTTCCTCAAGCTGCTGATAGGTTAAAGAATATGTTCGGCAAGCATCCGAGGGAATGAAATAATCGCGTGTGATGTTACGCAATTCTTTCAGAATGTCACCCGAAGCATCATGTTCGCTTTCAAGGGTTTCGATGTCTTTTAATAGCTCATCTAAGGATTTAGTTGTGCGGTCTTTTTCATAGGCTTCAATTTTAGGGAAAATATTGACCTCTTCTTCAATTAAATGATGTTCTAATTCACCTTTTAACTTGTTAAATAAACGGTGAACGCGTTCTAGCTCCGGATGGTTTTTTCCATGAACCCGATAGATTTTCGCTACCAAAGCGCTAAGCTCGGGTAAGACGCGATGCAAATAGGCATGATGGGTTTGAACCACATAGTCCATTAATTCTTTATAGCTTGCCTTAGTCCAATCGATTTCTTGAACCGTATTGTCGTTCTTTTCTTTGTAAAGCGCATTTAATTGGTTCATAAAATGATCAGCATCAATTTGCTTTTCTTCTAATACTTCACCGATGGGGCGGTCACCGCCGCAGCAAAAGTCAATTTTGTGTTCTTTAAATAGCTGGCTGGCCATGGGAAATTCAACGACGATGTCACCGGTTTTGGAATTTTTGGTAAACATTCATCATACACCTTCTTTCCTTTAGTCACATCATTTTATAGGTGATTTAGAGCCAGGTTTGCGTTGATCTAAATCAACAACTTTTTCATACGTCTTTATAGATCAGTTGTTTGTTTTTCCTCGTATAGAGACTTCTTGGATCCTGTAGGACTTAACATGGTTTCTCCTCTTTAAAATTTGGAATAGGAAACAAAACAGATGCTGCTTTCCTCTTAAAGTCTTATCGGCCACCCCAAAGCGCTTCCTTGGCAGCCTGTGACATCATTTCTGGGGTCCATTGCGGCTCCCAGACCAATTCCACGATGTGGTTGGTATGACCGGTTGCTTCTTTTAGCTCATACATAATGGCGGTTTCAATCGTATTGTGGAGCGGACAACCAGGTGTCGTCAGTGTCATGGTCACTTTCACACTTTGGTCCTCGAAAACATCAATGCCGTAGACTAAGCCGAGATCAACAATATTGATGCCGAGTTCAGGGTCAATCACATTTTTTAAGATTTCAAGAACTTTTTCATTATCGATCATCGGGCACACCCCTTTCGAATGTCATGAAAATGGGATATTTCATCGTACTCTTCAAAGAGTCAGAGGGCGGTGGAGGTTCCACCTTTTTTTTATTTTCGTAACACATTGGCCATTTCCATCGTATAGGCAATGCTCGCCATCACAAACAGTACTTGAAAGATTTGAGCTAGAAGCGAAAGCCCTATGACAAGCGAAAGAGCGATGAGGACGATGGAACTGATTAAAATGAGAAACCACCACTTTCCACGCCGTTCATTCATCATGTCTTTTAATAGCGGCACGCCTTTTTGACCAGCTCTTTCCCCGTATTTGTACGTCCACCACAAAAAGGGAATGATTTTGAACAAATAGCCGAAAATGACAAGGGAAATCCAACCGATAATAATGAGATACACGAGTGCCGGAACGGGAACGGCATGGTTCATCACAAAGCCCATCGCGCCTAAAGCAGCGAGCATAACCAAGCTAAACGGCAGCGCAAAGAGAGAAACGCGTATCCCAAGGTCATATTTTTTCTTTAACCGGTTGTCCAATACCTTTTTCATCTGCACACCGTAGCACAGAAATCCCAATAAGATCACCGCGGCGCCAGTGCAACTAAGCATCTGCTGTTTAAGCAAAAACCCCAAAGTCATAACCCAAATGCCCGCATGAATAAGATGGATGGATAAGGGGCCGTACCGGCTTTCGTATTTATGGGACAACGTGAACATCGGGGCGAGTTTAAAAGACAATCCGATGATCAGTAAGGTAAACCAGCCGATGGTGCCGAATAAAATATGCACGTGAAAGATCACTTCATGCCAACTTCCGAGATAAGGCCGAAAGAAATCGAGAGCAAGGGTCAATCCGAGTAGCACTGTTAAAAAGAGGAATAAAAGCGCAAGGAATACACCGCTTTTAATCGGTCCTTTTTCAGCATCGCGAATGGTGCTCATCATATGAAATACAAACACGATGACGCCTGTGACCGTGAGAATCCCGAAAATGGCGATCATACTTGTGTTAAAAACAATTAACCCGAAAGAAAGCCCTAAGACACCCATTGCATAGAGGAGATATTGCGGATAGGTCAAGCGGCGATGCTTAAGTTTGACTTGAAGCGCCACCGGAACTAGTTGATACATCGCCCCCATGGCCACCATCGTGGCAAATCCGAGCAGCGTCAAATGGGCAGCGGATAATAACATCGGAACACCTGGTAGCCCTTTGGCAAGATGTCCTATATTTACGGCTAAAATCACTTGGGCGAACACAAATAGGATTAGCCCTGTAAAAATAAAAATCATAGGCAGCTTGACATCTTCAATGTCAGCTGAGGTCGGGGCCGTGATCACGGGTATCCCCTCCTTTCCGTTCCTATGGTTTGCGGATCGTAATTAAAAAACCGCCATCCGGATGGGCTTCCGTTTCATAACTGTATCCTAATTCATCCAATTCAGGATAAAGGAACATCGGACGACGATCATTGTGTATGATCAACGTCTCACCTGAATTCATTAACTCAAGTTGTTCCAAAGTGCGGATCATCGGTTGAGGTGGCTTCAATCCGCGGTTATCAAGACGAATGACCTTGGTCATGATTCATTTTCCTTCCAGAAGCGGATCACCCAATGACCTTTTTCGACTTGTTCGGGCTCATTGACATAGCCTTTTCGTTCCATCACGCGCAACAACGGAATGGGATTAAATGTCGCATGGAGGACAAAAACATCCGACGGACCAAGCGACTTGACAGCTCCCATAATTTCTTCGAACGGCTCGCCGCCTGCCTCAAGCGTTGGACGAACGTCCAATTCTACCACTTTGCGTTCTGCCATCTATATCACCTCATCGTTTTACTTTTTTTCACATTTAACATAGCACTTTGTTACTTAGAAAATTGTGAGATGACTCACAATCCAAAGGGAGGTAAACCGGTTAAGATAGCTCTATAATTTGTGTTATTTCGACAGAAGGTATTAAATTATTGATAATTATACAAATTATTCAACGATTTTCTAATATGGTTTTAGAGTCTATTGTTTGACAGTCTTGTCTAAAATAGTCATGAAAGGATGATGGTCATGTCAGGTCCGGCTTTATTAAAGAAACATAGCCATGCAGCGATTCACGAGGTGGCTATTAACGAGGCGGTAGAATTGCTTGACCTTCTTGCGGCTTGTTTGGAGCGCAAAGAGCCGGAAAAAGCTTGGAAAGTGGCGCTTGTCCTTGTGGAACACTGGGAGACAAGAACGTTGCGCCACGTAGAAGCCGAGGAGGAGGGCTTATATAAAAAATTGGTGGAAGACCATCCAGAATTAAAGGATGAGGTTACAGCGTTAATTCGGGATCATCAACTGATGCGAAAAACCGTCGCTAAGATTAAAAACATGCTCCGTGAACAACATGTATCAAAAGAAATGTTCAGAGCCTTTGCTGCGCTGGTCGAAATCGACCTATTACATAATGAAGCAGAAGAGGCGCTTTTAATGGAGTAAAAAGGAGAGGTGACGATGAACGCACATGAATCAGGCGTTCCGCTGTTTATCGCCGAGCCGAAATTGGATCACATCTTAAAAATGATGATGGAAGAAAAACATATTCATACCTATGAGATGGAAGCCTATGGGACGAAACGCGAGGACGGAATTGAAGTGGCCATCCTATACGGTTTGACCGACAAGCAAATGGTCACTGCCTATTTCACACAGGAGGCTGTCGAAACTGAGGATCCTGCCATTTCCAAGTTTTTTTCGGAAACCGTGGAAAAGTGCAAAGAAAGCCTCATCGCCGATTATTATAAAATGATTAGACTCTGAGGGGGAAAAGTCGTGGATATGCAAAATGAGGCCATGCTCGTGGCCGATCGGGAAGATTTGATTGCGGTTTTGAGAATGCGTTTTGGAGATGTCCTCCTGAAATGATCCAGGAAATCTATCAAATTGATCGATTGGATGAATTGCAGCGGTTGATTCTTGCTGCCGCGAATGTCCCGTCTTGGGAAGTATTTCTCAAAGAATTCGCCAATCGGGAAGGCGCTTTTCGCATCGCGGGGGACTTGTACAATCCGCTGGAGCGAGTCAAACGTTCGGATCAAAACCAATAAAGCGAGGTGTCGGCATTGGCCTATAATCAAAACAAATTATAGCAACATTTAAAGTTTTTGAAACGAGGTCATAAAATCAATGACGGCTGGACGGAAGAAAGCCCACGCGGTCGTGATTGGGAAAAAATGTATCGGCATCGTTGGCAACATGATAAAATCGTGCGATCAACACATGGGGTCAACTGTACGGGATCCTGCAGCTGGAAGATCTATGTCAAGGACGGCATTATTACCTGGGAAACCCAACAAACCGATTATCCGTCGACGGGAGCCGACACACCGGAATATGAACCGCGTGGTTGCCCGCGTGGCGCCAGTTATTCGTGGTATACATACAGTCCGGTAAGGGTGAAACACCCCTACATCCGCGGGGACTTATACGAAATGTGGACGTCCGAGCTTGAAAAAACAAAAGATCCCGTTCGGGCTTGGGAAAATATCGTGACCGATCCGGAGAAAAGAAAACGGTATGTCTCGTCGCGCGGAAAAGGCGGCTTTATCCGCCTCAGTTGGCAAGATGCCTGCATGATTATTGCTGCTTCCTGCATTTATACGATCAAAACATACGGCCCGGATCGCATCGTTGGTTTTAGTCCCATACCGGCCATGTCCATGGTCAGTTATGCGGGGGGCACCCGATTTTTATCGTTGATCGGCGGAACGATTTTAAGCTTTTATGATTGGTATGCCGATCTTCCGCCGGCTTCTCCTCAGGTCTGGGGTGAACAGACCGATGTTCCGGAAAGTGCGGATTGGTATAACTCGAAATATATGATCATTTGGGGAACGAATTTGCCGCAAACGAGAACGCCGGATGCGCATTTTATGGTTGAAGCCCGTTATAATGGAACAAAAGTTGTCGGTGTCAGTCCGGATTATGCCGAATACGATAAATTCGCTGATATTTGGCTGCCGGTTCGCCCGGGGACCGATGCCGCTTTGGCAATGGCCATGACCCATGTCGTACTGACGGAATTTTATGTCAATCAAGAGACGCCTTATTTTACGGATTATGTTAAGAAATATACGGATTTACCGTTTCTCGTCATCCTTGATGAAACCCAAGATGGCCTCCAATCCGGCCGTTTCCTTCGCGCTTCGGATTTAAATGATGACCATACCCTTGGGGAATGGAAGACGGTTTTTTGGGATGCCAAAACCGATCGGCCGGTCGTCCCCAACGGCAGCCTCGGCTTTCGCTACGACGACAGCGGCAAATGGAATTTGGAATTAAAAGATCAACAGGGGAAAGCGGTCGATCCACTTTTAAGTTTCTTGAAAAATGCCGATGAAGTCTCCCTCGTTCGTTTTCCGTATTTTGCGGAAAAGCGGGGTGACGTGGTCGTGCGCGGCGTTCCGGTTAAATGGATCCGCGATAAACAAGGCCACACACTAAAAGTCACCACCGTCTTCGATCTCATGATGGCCCATGTGGGGGTGGGGCGTGGACTTCCTGGGGATTACCCAACAAGTTACGATGATCCTAAGCCGTATACGCCAGCGTGGCAGGAGTCCATCACCGGTGTGAAGAAAGCCCATGTCATTCGTGTGGCGAAAGAATTCGCCGAAAATGCTGCGCGCACAAAAGGGAAATCCATGATTGCGATGGGCGGTGGAACGAACCATTGGTACCACAGCGATCAGATTTACCGCACCATTTTAAACCTCGTGCTGTTGGGAAGGCGTCAATGGTGGTGGATGGGCGCACTATGTCGGGCAGGAAAAGGTGCGGCCGCTTGAAGGGTGGCAACAGGTGGCGTTTGCTGGCGATTGGCTGAAACCACCCCGTCACATGAACGGTACCTCTTTCTTTTATTTCGCAACGGACCAATACCGCTACGAAGCCAAGGTGAATGAGGAGCAATTAAAATGGGGTGGACGTTTCAGTCAAATGCACCCAGCCGATTTTAATGCGATGGCTGCACGTCTCGGTTGGTTACCATCATACCCGCAATTTACGCAAAATTCATTGAAATTGGTTAAAGAAGCACGGGAAAAGGGCTTGAAGGAAGCGGATGAAGTGGCCCAATATATGGCTCAACTTATTAAAGAAGAAAAGGTGGATTGGGCGATCGAACATCCGGATGATCCGCGTAATTTTCCGAAAGTCTTCTTTAACTGGCGATCCAATTTGTTGGGGGATACTGGTAAAGGACATGAATACTTTGCAAAACATTTGATGGGCGGCGAAGATACGGTTCTGGCTGAATCCGGGAGTTCCTGGCAACCGGAGACGATTGACATCGCGGAAAAACCGCCTGAGGGTAAAGTCGACCTTTTCGTCAGCTTGGATTTCCGCATGACAAGTACGGGTCTGTTTTCCGACATCGTATTACCAGCTGCCACTTGGTATGAAAAATACGATATCAGCTCAACGGACATGCATCCGTTCATCCATCCCTTTAACGCGGCGATTACACCGCCATGGGAAGCCAAAAGCGACTGGGATGCGTTTCGCGAAATCAGCCGGGTCTTTTCGGAACTCGCCAAAGATCATTTGCCAGCTTGCGAAGATTTGGTCATGTCGCCGTTGTCCCATGATACGGTTGACGAAATCGCCCAACCGTTCGGGAAGGTGTTTGACTGGCGCAAGGATGGTGTCGAGCCAATCCCCGGCAAAACGATGCCGAAATTTCAAATCGTGAAACGCGATTACCCGAACGTGTTTCATCAGTTTACAACGATCGGCCCGGATATACAGAAAGGCTATGGATCAAAAGGCGTGGTCATACCGGGAGAAGACGTCTATAAAGAGTTGCTGAATCGGCTTGGCGTATGCGGCCGAGAAGGTCTTGGCAAAGGGCGGCCGGACTTATATTCCGCCAAACATGCCATAGAAGCCATCCTTGATATGAGCGGTGCCACGAACGGAAAAAGAGCCGTGGCCGGTTGGAAGTCGTTGGAGAAAAAAACCGGGCAAAAATTGGCTGAGATCGCTCAAGGCCATGAAGAAGATGCCTACACCCTCCTCGATATTACTGCTCAACCGCGCCAAGCAATTTCCACACCGGTTTGGAGCGGTATGGAAAAAGACGGAAGGCGCTATTCGCCGTTTACCGTCAATACGGAGTATATGATACCTTGGCGGACATTGACCGGACGGCAAAGCTTCTATTTGGATCATGAAGTGATGTTGGATTTCGGGGAAGGATTGCCGCTTTATTTGCCGCCGCTGAATCACGGTCCGTTTCTATTAGGGGAAGACAAAGTGGAAAACAGCGGCAAGTGGCTGACCGTCCGCTATTTAACCCCGCACCAGAAGTGGGGGATTCACACCATGTTTACCGAAACGACAAATATGACCACGTTGTTTAGGGGATGGCAGACCGTTTGGATCAACGAGGAAGACGCCGCGTCGATTGGGATTAAAGATAATGATTGGATTGAAGTCTATAACCGCAACGGTGCGGTGGCAGCTAGAGCCGTGGTGACATACCGGATTCCGCGAGGCGTTGTGTATATGTACCACGCGCAAGATCGAACCATGGGTGTTCCGGCCAATGCCATTAACAAAAATCGCGGCGGCACGCATAACAGCGTCACGCGCATTACACCGAAGCAAACGCATATGATCGGTGGCTATTCTCAGTTGAGTTACGGTTTCAATTACTACGGGCCGACGGGAAACCAACGCGATACCATCGCCATTATCCGGCGGTTGAAAGA
The DNA here is from genome assembly GCF_000430685.1 of Tuberibacillus calidus DSM 17572. Classification (GTDB taxonomy): domain Bacteria; phylum Bacillota; class Bacilli; order Bacillales; family Sporolactobacillaceae; genus Tuberibacillus; species Tuberibacillus calidus. Next base: position 41,776 of record NZ_AUMM01000023.1, read on the forward strand.
GGTGGATTGGCTTGAGGATTAAAACGCAAGTCTGTATGGTCATGCATTTGGACAAATGCATCGGCTGTCACACGTGCTCGGTAACCTGTAAAAACACTTGGACGAATCGTCCGGGGGTGGAGTACGTTTGGTTCAATAATGTCGAGACGCGTCCGGGACCCGGCTATCCGAAACAATGGGAAAACACGGACCGCTTTAAAGGCGGCTGGGTTTTAAAAAACGGGAAATTACGGCTCCGAGCCGGTGGCCCTGTTAGTAAATTGGCCAATATCTTTTACAATCCCAATATGGCGACCATCCAAGAAGACTTTTATGAGCCATGGACCTATGACTTCGAACATCTATTTACGGCGCCAAAGAAAGACCGGGTTCCTGTGGCCCGACCGAAATCGTTGATGACGGGAAAATATATTGATAAGCCGACCTGGAGTTCCAATTGGGACGATGATTTGGCGGGCGGAAATGAAATCGCGCCAACCGACCCTAATGTTCAAAAACTGCAAGAACATATCAAGATGGAATACGAAAAGACGTTCATGATGTATTTGCCACGCATTTGCGAACACTGTTTAAATCCGTCATGTGTCGCTTCATGTCCGTCCGGAGCGTTGTATAAGAGAGATGAAGATGGCATTGTGCTCGTTGATCAGGAAGCTTGCCGCGGTTGGCGATTTTGCATGAACGGCTGCCCGTATCACAAGGTTTATTATAACTGGAACACGCATAAGGCGGAAAAATGCCATTTCTGTTACCCAAGAACGGAGGCCGGTCTTCCGACAATCTGCTCGGAAACATGCGTCGGTCGGATTCGCTACATCGGTGTCGTTTTATATGACGCGGATAAAGTCAAGGCGGCTGCCTCTGTTGAGGACCCGAAAAAATTATATGAAGCTCAACTTTCCGTCTTTCTTGATCCGTTTGATCCCGAAGTAATCAAGGAAGCGCGAAAAGCTGGGATCAATGACCAGTGGATTGAAGGAGCGCAAAATTCTCCCATCTATAAAATGGCGATGAAATGGAAGATCGCCTTGCCGCTACATCCGGAATACCGGACGCTTCCAATGGTTTGGTATGTGCCGCCGCTTAACCCGATCATGAATCATATTGAAAACGAGGAGGAATTGGCAACGGATGGCTATATTCCGGCTGTTGACCAAATGCGTATACCTATGGAATATTTGGCCTCTTTACTGACCGCAGGTGACACCGGCATCATCCGCCACGTGCTTTTAAAACTGACGGCGATGCGCGTGCACATGAGAGCCAAAACCGTCGGTGGCGTTGATGACTATAAACACAGTCAATTGTTAAAAGAAGCCGATACCAGTGTGGAAGAATTGGAAGAAATGGCCCGGCTTTTAGCGGTAGCAAAATATAATGAGCGGTTTGTCATTCCGACCGGCCGCAGGGAAATGAAGGACGATTTGTTTTATCAACAAGGGGCCTGTAGTATTGAAGATTTGGCACCACCCGAAGGAATGATCCGTTAGAAAGGAAGGTGGACTGAGTGTCGGTTTTTTCGGTGCCTGTCGACATGTTATTGCTGATTGCTTCACGCCTCATCCATTATCCAGGCGATGATTTTGATCGGGATCTTGAGTGGATGATGAACGAGCTAGAAAACGAAACGCAAGGGGAGACGAAGGAAGCTTGGACCTCGATCGTGCAACTTTTCCAAAGCATGCCGTTGGAGGAGTTAAAGAAGATCTATGTGGAAACGTTTGACTGGAAAGAAAAAACGGGGTTGTATCTGACCGCACAAGAACTTGGGGATAGCCGGAAAAGGGGTGCGGCACTCATAAAACTGCAAAAATTGATTAACGAAGCTGGCTTTGACCGATTAGACGGAGAATTGGCCGACTACATCCCAATGTTATATGAATTTTTAGCGGTGGCTCAGGAAAATCCTGCAGTCGAACGGCTCAAACGTCGTCTAGCTGCGGCAACTTTTCGGATCAGTGAAAATATCGAAGAGAAGAACCCGTACGCCCTTGTGTTCAAGCGCCTCATGACGGACGTCTTTTTGGCCCCGTCTGTAGAAGAATTGGAAAACCTAAAAAAGGAAAGGGAAACAGCCGATTTGGAAGAACTCCCTTATCCACTGATGTATGATGCATAAAATTTAGTAAGGAGGGTCCAAGTTGTCATCAATCTTTTGGTGGGTCATACTCCCATACATCGTCGGTACCATTTTGGTCCTGGGCACGTTATACCGTTTTGCCTATCGGCAGATGTCTTGGGCAGCCCCGTCAACGGAAATTCACGAAAAAAAGTGGCTGCGCATCGGATCGGTCTGTTTCCATTACGGGATCCTTTTTGCCTTTATCGGTCATGTGATGGGCATTTTGATTCCAAGAGGTTTTTATTTAGCCTTAGGCATTACTGATGAAGTGTACCATGCCTTTGCCATTATCGGCGGTGCCTTTGCGGGCCTTTTGGTCGTCATTGGGCTCGTCATTTTGTTGATTCGCAAAATCATCCATACAAGGGTGCGTCTTCACTCGACTTTCGCCGACTTTTTTACCGTTATTTTGGTCCTTGTTGTTGCCGCTTTGGGAACGTACATCACCGCGATTTACGATGTGTTCACAAGGGAGTATGAATATCGGACAACCATCGGCCCGTGGTTCCGCAGCCTCTTTACCTTTCAGCCAAAGTATCATTTGATGGAATCCGTCCCGACTATTTTTAAAGTGCATGTCATTGCCTCTTTTCTTCTCTTTGCATCTATACCTTTTACGAGGCTGATCCATATGTTTTCATTTCCGATTCGTTACCCGTTTCGAGCGCCGCAACAGTATCGCTCGCGATCGCATTTTAAAAGATAAAACGAGCCCGATTGGCGATCGTATAAAGATCACATTATCTCCTGATATCTGGATGAAAAGTGATGTTTTGGACATCGGTGGACCGGAAAACGTTGCGCTTTCGTATTTTGCGCGACGTTTTTGAGTAGTGGAAACCTGAAAATGTCGTGCAAATGCGCTTGGATCAAAAAATTTGGGTTCAAGTATAAGAAATCGCTTGGTTGCCAAATTGCTTCCACGCAGCTAAAAAGTCGCTTTTTGGTTCTTTGCGGTTTTTTTTCGGCGCGAGTGGATCATTGAAGTAAACAAAATCGTCATCATACCCGGTGATGACAACGGCGTGTTCCTTGTAGGTCACTTTTAACGGCCCGCGAGCGGTTGGCCATGTTTGCCAATCTGAATCCGGGAGCGGCCGAAATTCCTCATTGACGATCACCCAGACGGGAAAACCGTTATCCAATTGCTTTTCAACAGCGCTCCAGTCGGAACCGGTCAGGACGATGACGCGCTCGCCGAGGAATTCCCGCGCCAAGTCCGCAATCGGTGCGTCATACACCCCGAGTCCGTCTGTTTCAAAGGAATACATATCACCGACAAAGCCATCGTACAAATTGCCGCGCAAGCCGTCTTTCTCAAACGGCACTTTGCGAATGCGCTCGGCCAGTTCCATTTTATCGACGTGGTGCCCGGCAAAATGGAGAAGCATCGCAAGCGATGTGACCTCACATCCCCGCGGAAGTTCGGGTAATTGAGCGATTAACGGGACATCCAAAATAATTTGCTTTTGAGCCATGCCTTCTCTCCTCTCCTTTTTTAATTTCATCTTACAATAAGAAACATGCACTGAAAATCCCATGTAAGCCCGCAGACAAACTGTTTTTAAATGGATATTTTCTTGAAATCTGGGTAAAATGTTTTTTTTATACTGGAAAATATTAAGTGAGTCAAAAAAGAATGGTGCGGCACAATAGGTAATGGGAGGTGAGACTTGATGGCCAACAACAACAGCAATCAACTGCTTGTCCCGGGCGTGGAACAAGCACTTGAACAAATGAAAGCTGAAATTGCTCGCGAATTCGGCGTAAATCTTGGCGCTGACACCACTTCCCGAGCAAACGGTTCTGTCGGCGGCGAAATTACGAAACGTCTTGTCGCTCAAGCTCAACAACAATTTCAATAACCAAAAACTTCATAAATAATGGCTGAGGGAAGCGTGTGACCGCTTCCCTCTTGGAATTTAGTGAATGCGTTGTTCGGTTTCGACATCAAAGAAGTGAGCTTTATTCATGTCAAAGGCAAGGCGCAGTTTTTGACCGTTCGTGACGAAGTTGCGCGCATCAATACGGGCGATGAATTCTTGCCCGCTGATCGTGGAATAAAGATACGTTTCGGCACCCATGAGTTCGGCGACGTCGATAACGGCATCAAAAGCCGTGTCCTTGGATGAATCGATGAAAAGCGGTTCATCGTGGATATCTTCTGGACGAATGCCGAGCGTAATGTCTTTACCAACGTAATTTTTCTCACGGAGTGTCTTCATTCTTCCTTCAGGAACCTTAATTTTGATATCCCCGATGACGACCAAGCCATCTTCCAATCGGGCTCGGAGGAAATTCATCGCTGGCGACCCAATGAACCCACCGACAAATACGTTTTCCGGCTGATCGTACACTTCTTTTGGCGTGCCAATTTGTTGAATGACACCGTCTTTCATGACAACGATGCGCGTGGCCATCGTCATCGCTTCGGTTTGGTCGTGCGTGACGTAAATGGTTGTCGTTTGCAGACGTTGGTGCAGCTTAGAGATTTCGGCGCGCATTTGGACGCGCAGCTTGGCGTCCAAGTTAGACAACGGCTCGTCCATCAAGAAGACTTGCGGGTCGCGCACGATCGCCCGGCCAAGTGCCACCCGTTGCCGTTGACCGCCGGAGAGCGCTTTCGGTTTGCGGTTTAAATATTCTTCCAACCCGAGGATTTTTGCTGCTTCCCTAACGCGTTTGTCGATTTCTGCTTTCTTAAATTTGCGCAGTTTCAAGCCGAATGCCATATTATCATAGACATTCATATGCGGATAAAGCGCGTAGTTTTGGAAAACCATCGCGATATCCCGGTCTTTCGGTGCCACATCATTGACCAGCTTATCCCCGATGTAAAGCTCACCTTCGGAAATTTCCTCAAGCCCGGCAATCATCCGCAATGTCGTTGATTTTCCGCAGCCGGAAGGGCCGACGAAAACGATGAACTCCTTATCTTGAATGTCAAGGTTGAAATCTTTTACGGCATATTTGTCGCTGTTATCATACCGTTTGGATACGTGTTTTAGTTTAATGCCTGCCATGCTCGATTCTGCCTCCTTCATTTCTCAAGCGTTATTACTTTAACTTCATTGTAAACGCTTTAAAGAAGGGGAGAAATGGGCAGCTTTAACAAAAAAAACGGCGTTTCTTGTAAGAGTTTACAAAAGCTTTTCCGCAAGAAGGCCCAAATAAATGAAGAGCGCCTCATCAAACTGCCGAGGGTCAAGGCCAGTTCTTTCGGTAAACTTATCCAGTCGGTACTGCAAGCTGTTCCGATGGATAAAAAGCGCTTTGGCTGCTTGTTTCATGTTCATCCCATGTTCAAAAAAGGTAGAAAGACTCTTTACCCACTCGGGGTCGCCGTCTTTTAATACTTGAAAAAGGGATCCATAAGCCGTCTCCATGATTTCTTTCGGAACTTCAGTCAACATGACAAGCGGCAGCACCTTCTCAAAAATGTAAATGCGTTTTTCGGGTAGCACTTTTCTGGCGAGGGCAAATGCCTTTTCTTCAAGTGTGTACAGGGCATGCGCCGAATCCGCCCCGTTGAGCGCTGTCCCTATGAACAACCGGACATCGGCGTAAAAATCGGTGGCTAAAATTTGGATGAATTCTTCTGCCAGAATGGCATCGGGCCGATTTAGGAGAACGAGGATCACGGTTTCTTCATTTTTCCATAAGATAACCGGTGTTTGATCAAATAAAGCTTGAATCGCCTCGCGGAAGGCATCTGGGTCGCTCAATGTTGATTTGAGTTGTATATGTAACAGATAGCGCGAGGTGCCATCCGAGAAAACCTCATGATTTTTCTTCCCAAGAAATAGACATTCATGCCAGATTCGTTCTTCATCCGTCAAACTTTTCGGAAGGGTTGTCAACGGTTGAAAGGTTAGGGTCAAAAGCCGGTACTCTTTTTCGGAGACGGCGGCTTTTTTTATGCCAAAAGGCATGCCGCTTTCCGTTTTAAACCAATAATAGCTTTCAGGATCATTAATGCTATTGAGGTCCTCGGCAACTGCTGGACCATAAAGCGCTTTAATGGCATCTAACATAACGATCTCCTTAAAAAACCCCGGTCCCTAGAGGACGGGGCGGGGTTGAATCACTGATGGGTGTTTTTGGATTCGGATACGATATCGTGGGTATATCCGACAGAAGGGTGCTCATAATCCGGGTTGACGGTTCCGCCAGCCATACCTTCATTAATCATGCGGTCGACGTCAAGTTCATACTCTTTGCGACCTTCGTATTCCAAATCTTTTTTTATCCGCTGTTCCTTCTTCATTGTTTCGCCTCCTTAAAGTATAGGTTGGCCGAAACAAAGGGGAACATAACCGGTAGTTATCGGAAAACCTGTTGAGGCTTCCGAGCGATTTTTGCTGTATTTGTAAAAAGCATTTCATTTTTTAGGCCAGCTCTAGCTTCGTCCAAAAGGCTTGCAGAGTAAAGTTTTCATGAAAAAGTCACATCAGGCAAGCCAGCTTCAAGTGTCGTAGACGTGAAAGAGCATCAGTTCGTGGATACGGGATGTGAGCATGGCCCGATCTTCTTCATTTGGCTCGGGTTGCCAATCAATGGCCCCGTTATAATGGTAAACGCCACTGTAATAAGTCCCTTTGTAATAAAACGAAAAAAGGTACTCGCGGCGATGGGTATCTTTGGCGATAAACGGTTTATAGGTGAAATGGGTTAACACAACTTGTCACCTCAACATAACCATACCATTTCGCGAAGGAAATGAAAAGGCTTACGGTGATGACCGATATCGCTTGAATGGTGTTACGGGCAATTCGGACGTCAAAATCCCTTAAAACAGCGGGAATTTTAAACGAGCGATAAATACCATTGTGGTTTCCGAATGCCCAGCTCTGCTAAATAGGTGCAATAGTCGAACCAGTATTTGTCGACGAAGCGGGCTTGTTTGCGGATGGCTGGTTTGGTAAAAATGATGCGTCCGGGCTTTGCATTGGCTTCGAAAAGCCATAGGCGATCTTCACGGTCCACGGCGACATCGAAACCGAGCTCGCCGATTAGTCCGTCGATCTCTTGATCAATGATTTCGCTGAGGGCAATACAGGCATCTTTAATTTGCGATAAGACGGATAGCGCCTTCTTACGGCCATATATTTCTCCAAGCGTTTTGACATCTCCACCATATAAAACATGTGTTGTCATATTGTTAGCCCCAGCTGTTTTGGCGGCTACGGCACTGAGCTGCCATTTTCCCGTCCCATCTTTGTTGGTATGCACGCGGAAATCGTATGGGCGGCCATTATACTCGGGCAGTGTCACCCCTTGTTGTATAAGATATTGGTTAGGAGAATAGTGTCGGAATTCAGCCGATAAAAGTTCAAGGACATGATGATATGTTTTTTCGATCGGTTCCCCTTGATGATAGGCTAGGCAGCGGATTTTTTCCCCTTCTTTACTGAATAGTTTTATGCCAATTCCGTGGCTTGCTTTTTTCGGTTTGACATAGACAGACGGGTAAAGATCGAGCGCCTTTCTCAGGTTTTCCAAATTCAGTTCATACGTTTGTGGTAAGTACTGTGCGGAAATGGGATGATGTTTCAGCGCTTCAAAAATCTCCGCCTTGTCGAAAAATCCGGGATTAAACCAAGGAATGCCGTATTTGTATTGGAGTTTGTTTTTCACTTCTTGCACTTTCGTTAAGCGCTCATCCTTTCGATTGGGAATGCGATCATAGACGACTTGCGGAAAGGGTGCGAGCTTCTCCACCCATTTTCCATTGTGATAAAATATGCCATTTACCGTTTCATTTTCCCAATCAAAATGGTCAGGTGTTAAAATAAAAGCACATCCGCTGTTTTTTTTGACGAAGGTAATGAGCCGTTGGTATTCATCTGTTCTTTGGCCGAAAGGGTACAAAGACCCGGATGTATACCCTGTGGTCAATAAACCGATGATGGGCAAGAAATAAAGGGCTTCTCCAATCACGGTAGCCTGGATCCGCATAGGATGAGGAACAGATAAGGCCCGCCATAAATCATCGGAGAGATAAACCGTCTCCTCATCCTCGCTTACAGCCGGGCGACACATCATATTTTTGTTTGAAAACCAAACGTTTTTAATCCCGTCACGGTATAAATGTCGCGGCAGATACACGGTTCCTTCCGAATCCGCCCGCTTGTCAAGTTTTACACTGTTCACAAAGGTCCCTCCATATAACATTCTGCTTTAACATATGGTTAAATGCCCAGATATGTGCGGCAGAAATTGAGGCAAAAGGATGATACTGATGAGTTTCAGTCATGTTTTTATAACAATCTCTCTTCTAACAATTGTCGGTGCTGTGATTGGCGGCGTGACGAATTACATTGCGATAAAAATGCTTTTTAAACCGACTCGGGCGATCATGATCGGGCGCTTTCGCCTGCCGTTTACCCCAGGATTGATCCCGAGGCGCCGCGAAGAAATTGCCGTACAGTTGGGGCGCTTAGTCATGAAACATTTGATTACGGAAGATCGCTTGAGAATGAAGATCCAAGACCCGGCTTTTGCTGAACAAATGAATCATATAGCGGAAAAACGTATCAGAGAATGGCTCGACCAGAGCGGCTTCTGGGAAGCGCCTCTATCCAGATGGGTGGATGCTGATGTCTTGACCGAAAATATTAGGAAAAAGTTGGAAGAAGCATTGCGCAACCATTTGCAATCCAGCAAAAGCCTAACGATGAACGAAGTGATGGGGAGCTGGGCCATTGCCATTGAGTCCCGTTTGCCGAAAGTTGCTCAATGGGTGGCTCGAAGTTTGATTGCATATTTAGATTCACCAGAAGGAAGAAATAAGGTTCTGGAACAATTGAATGCGGTTTTTGCGGGTAAAGGGTTTTTCGGCAATATTTTAGGATTATTTTTAGGAAATCAAAGCCTTGTCGAGAAAATTTATTCGGAACTGTTAGCATTATTAAAGCGGCCGGATTTTGCCGCTATGATCGAAGCGATACTGAATGAGGAATGGCACAAATTGAAAAACCGGAGTTTAGGTGAGGTATTGACCGCTTTTCAACCGGCAGATTGGGCCACATTGATCGTTGAACGATTACCAATCGAAAAATGGGGGCAACTTCCTCCGCAAAAACTATTGGGTGAATTTAAAGAGGACTGGCTGAAAGTTATTCCGAAAGTTGTTCACAGTCTCCTGAACCTTCTAGCTGAGCGCGTCCCGGAGATACTGGAGATGCTCAATCTTGAAGCACTGGTTACGGATCAAGTCCGCCAGTTTTCCATTCAAGAATTGGAAGATGTCGTGTTAATGATCTCCAAAAAGGAATTCAAAATGATTACTTATCTCGGCGCGCTCCTTGGAGGGGCCATTGGGTTTATTCAAGCCGGGGTGGTCCTCATGCTGGGGTAGAGTTTTGCGGTTTAATCCTGATGTTTTGTGAGGACATGATTTTTTTCACCATGACTTCCTGAAAATAAAACACATTTTCCTCCTTCGGGACTATGATGGAAAGAGAAAGCCGGATCTTTAATGCAAGGAGGAAATTTTCTTGAGCAATATTTACGACTATGCGTATGAACTGGAAAGATCGATTCGCGAGACGGCGGAATATAAGCGCCTCAAACAGGCTGTTCAGCAAGTGAAAAGCGATCCTAATGCGAGCCGCTTATTTGACGGGTTCAAACGCCTGCAAATTCGCTTGCAGGAAAAAAGCATGCGAGGCGAGCCCATTTCCCGTGATGAAACGCAGCAAATCCAACAGCAAATGCAAATCGCTCAAACGAACCCATTGATCGCACAACTTATGATGGCTGAGCAACGACTTGGCGCGTTGTTAAACGATGTCAATAAAATCATGTCCAAACCGTTGGAGGAGCTTTACGGAAAATGAGGCTCCGATAACCGGAAAGCGCGGCGGAATACCGCGCTTTTTGTATGCCAAGTATAGGATAAAAATCGATGTCCACAGTAGCGTAAACGGTGAGTGGATGGCCAAGCGTTTACCTGTTTTATTTTTATGGTTTACAAAGCCCAAGCCGTTCTAATCTCAGAAAAAACAACATATGGATAAAAACAGAATGAATAAGCAGCGATTCCATTGAAAAGGGGGATTACCTTGGCATACCGCTTACTAGCATTGGACATCGATGGCACCCTTTTAAAAAGCAATAATCGGCTGGATCGGGAAACAAAAGAAGCCATCCACTATGCACAAGAAAAAGGAGTGGTTGTCACACTGGTGACGGAACGCCATTTTTATTCCGCCGCCAAAGTGGCAAAAGCCTTGAAATTAAAGCACCCCATTATTACACATAATGGCGCCTTTGTTTCTGCCACCATCGATGCGCCGATTTACACCAGCAAGATTGAGCATGCCGTGCTGTTGCAGCTCGTGGAATTTTTGGAGACCTATCAATGCCAGATTCGCTTTTCACATGAGAAAATGTCTGTCGCCAATCGCCCCCGTCAGCAAAACTTGCTCGCAAAGATGACGATCGGCGTCAGCGAACCGCTATTTTATCCCGTGACCTATGTCCAACGGCTGAGTGATTACTTAAGAGAAAATGACGATGAGGCCACCGATGTGCTTGTTACGCTTCAACCGGAACATGCCGAAGAAATTTATGAGTCGCTTGTGGACTATTTCCCATCCGTCCAGATTGAAAAGAAAAGTGAAGACCAAATCGTTCTAACGAAAAAAGGAACGTCAAAGTTTGATGGCTTGGAATTTCTGGCGGCAAGGCTTGACATTCCGCTTTCGAAAATTGTGGCTGTGGGCGATTCCCTTGCAGATTTAGAGATGATTGAAAAATGCGGGCTCGGTGTGGCGATGAAAAACGCCCCGAAAAAGGTACGCGATGCGGCACAATGGGTGACGCGTTCCAATGATATGAACGGCGTCGCTTATATGGTGAAAGAGGTATTCCGCAAGCAAATGAAACTGTCGATTTTTAATTAAAACTTGCATCCATATTATCGGAGTGTTTGCGCGACGTTTTTAGGTTTCCAAAACAGGTAAACGTTGCGAAAAAAGTGGAATGGCAGCGTTTTTCAGTTCAACTGTGGGTTAGATCATCGGATTTTTGGAAAAAGTCTTATATATTTTTGCGCCATGGTGTTGCGGCGAATGAAGCCGAAAAACCTGGCGCTTTTTGTATGAGCGCGAACGTTTTATGCACGAAAAAAAGTAACGAAAGCGCCCGTTTTCGGGTTTGAACGTTTGGCCAACCCCACTGAAAGTGTCGCTTTATGGTGTTTTTTAGAATAGATCGAGAGGCTAGCTGTGCAAAATATTCCTGACATCGATTGAAAGGATACCCGTTATGAAGAAGCGCATTTGGATCATCGGTACCATCATTGTTTTGGTGGCGGTTGTCATACTTTTAGCTTGGCAGTCCGATTTCCGGTATACCTATGTCCCGGACCGTTCAATCATCAAAAACCGTCACAAACCTTTATCAGGTTTTGATCAGAACGGAAATATTATGGGACAAGATCAAGCGGGCCACTTATTAAACACAAGTGAAAAACGAACAACGGTGAAAGTCGATGACCGCTTGCTAAAAATGGGTAAAACGGCTTTTTATAAAGAAACCTTTGGCAATGAAATCTTCCTTACGGATATCATGGGGATTCTCGATGGCCCGTTAACATTCGGAAATCTCATGAAAGCCATTATCGCCTTGCACGGAGAAGGGACAAGCAATCTCCGCGTCGAGTTAGCTTCCGATTTTAAGGCGGGAGGCCGTGTTTTTCATAAGGGTGAAAAAATTGATACCGGCACTAAAGCAGACACTTCGAATGGAAGTGTCTGCCAGCCTCTTTTTTCGTTAATGATATTAGTAAAAACGATATCGGTCCGCCATAAAGGCAAATAAAGCTCTGCCATCACCTAAAAGGTATAGCAGAGCCGTTTTTTTATCGGTGAAAATGTATGAGTTTTCCGGAAGTGGATGTGACGCGGCTCGTATGATTCTCATACCCATGTTCTAAAAGCCACGCTTCGCCCTTTTTTCTTCCTTCCCGGTCGTTATCAGCTTCAATCGTTTCATCGACCAGTTTTGTTCCGTCTTTTTCGTAAACCGTGATAATGTAGTTTGGCATAGACGGCCCTCCCCATTGTCGGTTGTTTCTTGTCTTTTTTTATATTATAAGACTTTTTCGACAGGCGATAAAGCCTGAAATGGGAGAGCGAGTCAATTTTTTGCCAATGAGCGAAAGAGAAAAGGATAGACACGAACTTACATATAGCGGCAACTGGTTTGTTATGAATCAAAACTAAGGTCAAAAGTTACTTCACACCAATTCATCCAGGTTTCAACAGGGAACATATGGTCGTCTCTATGGGGTTGTGATAAAATGAAGCTAGAGAAACGGAGGGGTTGTTCATGTCCGTCACTTTTATACATGCGGCTGACTTACATTTGGACAGGCCTTTTCTAGGGATCGACGGCTGTGGTGAGACAATGAAAAAACGCGTACGCGAAAGCACGTTTTCGGCCTTTTCCCGTTTAATCCAAACCGCCATAGCCCGAAAAGTCGATTTTATTTTGTTGGCTGGGGATATTTTTGACGGGGAAACACGCGGCTTGCGGGCTGAAACGCAATTTAAGGCGCTTATCCGTCCACTCGCCGATTATGACATAGCCGTTTATATGCTTCATGGGAACCACGACCCGTTGGATCGTCACTGGTCGGGTCTCACATATGGGGAGCATGTACAGATTTTTGGGCCGAGCCCGGAACGGAAGACGCACCGCTTGAAAAATGGACAAACAGTGAATATTTATGGATTCAGCTACGGCTCCCGGCATATTCCAGACAATATGATTGCCCTTTATAAAAAAGAACCTGGGGCGGATTACCATATTGCCATGCTCCACGGCAGTCTGAAAGGTAATAGCGATCATGACGTCTACGCGCCTTTTACACTGTCTGATTTGTTAGCTAAAGACATGGATTACTGGGCGCTCGGTCATATTCACAAAAGGGCTGTGCTGAACGACAACCCACCCATCATCTATCCGGGGTCTTTACAAGGATTATCCGCGAAAGAAACGGGAGAAAAAGGCTTTTATATTGTAACGCTCCATCACGGTCATACCAAAACCGAGTTTATCAAAACGAGCGGCATTATCTGGGAGACCGCTGAACTGGATGTGACCGGTGTCGAGACGTTTGATGAATTGGTAAAGCGCGCTGAGCAAAAGAAGGAAGAGCATCGAAAAAAGCAAGATGCGGTCTTGCTGCGTTTGGTTTTAACAGGAGAAGCCTCGTTCATACCGCAAACTGACAGTGATTTACTCGAAGTGCTGCGAGTGCTGGAAGATGAACGGGAAAATTTTGTGTGGGTGACAGAGATAAGACAAGCTGTTTCTCTGCCTTTAGACCGAAGTAAGCTTGCGAGTTCTTCACATTTTATCGGGGATATCATCCGTTTGATTGACCAGAAGCAAACGGTTGTTGAAGATGTAGCTATGTTGTATGGTCACCATCGTGCCAAAAAATACCTCACCCCACTGACGGATGTGGATCAACGCCAATTGTTAGAGGAAGCGGAAAAATTGATTTTAATGGGTTTAACCCAACAAAATTCCCCCCATCGCTAGAGGTGTCGTTTATGAAAATATTAGAAATCCAGATTGATCGGTTCGGCCTTTTTCACCATTGGCAAGTCTCCTTTGATGAAGCAGCTTTTTTAACCGTATACGGCCCTAATGAAGCGGGGAAATCCACCCTCGTTAACTTTATCAAATGCATTTTTTTCGGTTTCCCGAGAAAAGCTGATTTACTTCCGTATTTAAATGATGGTGGCAATCCTCACGATGTCGGTGGCAGCATCACGTTACAGACGAAGCAATGGGGAAAGCTAAAAATCGTTCGCTATTATCAAAGAAATGGCGGAAAAGCAACGTTTTTTAATGAAAATGGGGACGTTTTGTCCGAAGAAGCGTGGTATAGCTTTCTTCATGGGATCGACCGGGATGTGTTTGAGGCGGTCTTTTGTTTTGACTTGGAAGGCTTAAAAGGCATTGAAAGGCTTAAAGCGGAAGAATTCAACCGCTTTCTGTTCAACACAGGAATGGTCGGGGAGCGGCAATTGTCTGATCTAGAAAAATCATTAGAAAAACAAGCCGGGGCGCTGTTTAAGCCGGGGGGAAGGTTACCTCTTATCAATCAGACTTTACTGGAGTTAGATGCGCTCCAGGCTAAGCTCACCGAGTGGAAAAAACAGATGGATGACTATTTGACACTCAAAAACCAATCGGAGCAACTGAAAAAAGACATAGAAAGCGCCGTATCTTCCAAACGGGATTTGGAAAAACAGAGACATGTTTTTCAACGGTATAAAGCCGCTGAACCTCTAGTGATCGATATCATTAGCGTAAAAGAAGCGCTTAACCAGTTTCCTGACTTATCGCGTTTTCCGGAGGACGCAAAAACCCGTTATGACCACTGGCGCACACAAGTCGCAAGTTATCAAGGTGAACTTGATGAACTGGAAACGAAAATGGCGCCGATTAAGACAGCCCTTTCGCAATTCGGAGCGGAAGACGACATCTTACAGGTTGAAAAGCAGTTGACAGCCCTTCAAAGACAAGCTTCCGAGCGCTCGCTATGGGAACGTGAATGGGAGCTGAGGCGTGAACGACTCCGCCGTGAAAAAGTGGTTTTGCATGCCGATTTGGAGCAGCTAGGAATGACCGAGGACGACCTCGAAACGCTGAAAAACATGCCGCTTGACCTCGACTCAAAACAGTGGCTAAGAGATGAGATGAATCGCTGGCAGACGGAAGCGGAGCGAAGCCGAGCCATTGAAGCTGCATGCGATACGGCAGAGGAAAAGCTCCGCGCTCTGAAGGAAAGGCGGGCTGAACTCCAGAACAGTATATTGTCGGAAGCTGCGTTTCAAGAGTTAGAAAATACGTGGCGAAAACATCAACCGGAACAACTCGCCGCAGAAAAAGCACATCTAGAAGAAAAGTGGATGACACTAAAAAAAGCAAAAGAAAACGCCAAATGGCTCTCCGGTTTTAGAATAGCCGCCGTGCTCATACCTGCGCTTTTTTTTATAGGGTTCGCGCTTTTAACCCTTCACGACCATCCGTTATGGGCTGGGCTTTCCATCATTTTGGGCGGGAGCTTTTCGTTTTTGGTATGGCGGCTTTTCGGGGCACTTCGTGAGCGCTTGATGCCGCAAATGGACGAAAAGGCTTTGCGCGCACAGCTCTCAGCGTTGGAAGATCAGGACGCGGTGGACATTCATGAGCTGCAAAGCGTCTATCAGCAAGAAAAAGACCGCCGTCGGGAACTCGCTCTTGTAGAAGCGCAAATTGCCGAGGAAGAAAAAACGTGTCGCAACTATATCCAAAAAAACGAACGGATTCAACTTAAGCTCCTTGAAATTGAAGCGGGCCTCCGTGAATGGCGCGAAGCCATTGGGCTGCCGGAGATGGCCATTGCCTTGCTTCCCGAAGCTATTCAACTGGCTGAAAAAATTCGAAGTCAAATCCAACAAATCGAGGAACTTGAAGCCGAAGCCGCCCATTTTAAAGGCCTTTTGGCCGATTTTCGCGAGAGATATCAACAGGCTGTTTCTCTCCTAGATGCGCCCGATTTAACATTGGAGGAGGCTTTCGCTCGGCTTGAACACGCAAAAGCTTCACGCGAGAAAAAGCAAAAACTTATAGAAGCTCTCGAACATTTTCAAGACCATTACGACACCGTTCGGGCGAAGTGCGAGCGGGCCAAAATGGAATGTCAAAAGCTTTTGGAGCTTTCGGGAGCCGAAACCGAAGAGGCGTTTTACCGCTTTTGTTCACTCTATGTTCAAAAGAAAGAAAAAGAAAAGCAACTTCAGTCGCTCGTGACCCAGCTTCGCCATCTCGCACCGCGAGCCGAAGACAGGAAGCAATATTTTGCTTGGCTTTCAGACGGTTATTGGGAAGGTGTTTCGGATGAAGATTTTCTCAAGCAGCTGGATGAGCTAGAGTCGCATATCAAGCATCTGCAGCAAAAATTGGCCGATGCGGAGTCTCAGATCAAACATATGGAAAAGGATGAAACCTATCCCGAGCTTCTCCATGACTATAAGGAAAAACAATACGTGTTAAACGACCTCGCCAAAAAATGGGGAACCATCCGGACCGCCCAGGCTGTATTAAATGAAGCCAAAGAGCGTTATCAAGCAACGCGGCTCCCAGCTTTACTTAAGCGGGCGTCTCTTCATTTTTCTAATATTACAGCTGGCAAATATGTCAAGCTCTATTATAACGAAGGGGACGGATTCCTTGTCGAACGATCGGATGGGGTGATTTTTTCCGCAGCATCACTGAGTCGCGGCACGCGTGAACAACTTTATTTATCTTTAAGGCTTTCTCTTATGGATTTAATGGAAACGGATGAAGCATGGCCCCTCATCGTTGATGACGGATTTGTCAATTTTGATGCGAAAAGGCTCAAACAGGTGATGGAGATATTTAGACAAATCGGGAATCGTCGACAAATTTTATTCTTTACTTGTCATCGGCACGGTTCATCGGCTATCTTGGAATTAACAAATCAAAGGCGCGAAGGGGACAGATCAAATGTCGGATCTATCATTTCGGATACTGCTCGTTGAAGATGAAGAAAAGCTGGCCTCAATATTAAAAACTTATCTTGAAAATGAAGGATGGAACGTGCAAGTCTTTCATTCGGCCGAAGAAGCGCTCGATTACTTGCACAGCGGCGCGCATTTATGGATTATTGACATCATGTTGCCGGGAATGTCCGGCTATGATTTGATCAAAAAAATCAAAGAAATCCATTCCGAACAGCCCGTCATTTTTATTTCCGCCCGCGACCGCGATTTGGATAAAATTTTCGGCCTTGAGATGGGCAGTGACGATTACCTGACAAAGCCATTTCTTCCGAAAGAGCTCGTGATCCGCGCAAAAAAACTGTTACACCGAGTGTACGGACAAGGTCTAAAAAGCCATTTTATCGAACTGTCCGATTACCGCATCGATGTCAACCGCAGGAGAGTTTTTTCCAAAGATCATGAAGAAATCCTATTGACGATGAAGGAGTTTGATGTCCTTCTTTATTTGCTCGAAAACGTCAATTTGGCGAAGACCCGGGAAGAAATTCTTCGGACGGTTTGGGGTGAGGATTATGTGGGCTCAAACCGCGCCGTTGATGATGTTATACGCCGAATCCGAAAAAAAATGCCGCGCCTTCCTTTGGAAACTCTGTACGGTGCCGGTTACAGGATCGTGACTTAAAATGCATGGATCATTGTCTAAACGCATTTGGCTGTCATTTATCTTTCTCGTTTTAATCATCGGCTTGATTGTCGGGTTGATTTATCCGATTTCTTTACAAAGGGCTTTAGAGCGGGATGCCTACCACACCATTGAACAAGTCCAGCTCGAACTCATACAAAATATCGATACTTTCGATATTCCTGATTCCCATCTTGACTTCATTCAGAAACGTCAAGCGGAAAGAGCCGTCGGTCATATTTTGATTTATCAGGGACTGGAAGGAATGAAAGGTGACCCGGTGCCCGCTTCCGTCGTCAAGCAAATGCTTGATCAGGCGGCCGAACAAAAAAGTAAGGTTGGCGAGTACCATTTAACCTATCAAGGGGCAACCCTCTATTATGTCGTGCGCAATCTTAGACAAGAGCCGGCGGCCGCGTATCTTATCTCTTATATGTGGGATACGAGCACGAAACAGATGATGCAAGGACTCTGGCGCGAGTTGATTTTTGTCCTGCTCTGTGCAGGATTGGCCGCCTTGATCCTAGGTACGCTGTTGATTCGCTATTTGAAGGCTCCGTTGAAAGAGCTCGGCAACCGTTTTGAGGAAATTGCCAATCTCAATTGGAAAAAACCGTTCGAATGGAAAAGCGATGATGAATTTGGCAAGCTGTCGAAGCAATTCGAGGACATGCGCATCAACCTTATCCGTTACGATGAAGCGCAAAAAGATTTTTTACAACGGGCTTCCCATGAACTGAAAACACCCATCATGATTATCCAAAGCTATGCCCAATCTGTAAAAGATGGCGTCTATCCAGAAGAGCGGCTCGACGATACGATGGATATCATCTTAGAAGAAGCGGAGCTCATGGAAAAACGGGTGAAGAAGCTGCTTTATTATACGAAAGTCGACTCTCTGCGCGATGAAAAGCCGAATCGGGAAGCGGTTTCGTTCGGTCAATTGGCCGAAGTGATAAAGGAGCGGTTTGCGACGAATCGGACGGATGTTACGATCGCGGTATCAGGTGAAGAGGTCGAATTAAAGGTGGACCCGGAACAGTGGCTCGTTGTTCTCGAAAATCTCGTCGAGAATGCACTCCGTTACGCCAAATCTCGGATTACCCTTTCAGCAAGAACAGAAGGCGATTCGCAAGTCATGACGATTGAAAATGACGGAGAACCCATTTCGGAAGCGGAAGCGATCCGCCTGTTTGAACCATTTAACAAAGGGAAAAAAGGGCAATTCGGCTTGGGGCTTGCGATTGTTAAACGCATTGTGGAGCGCCATAAAGGGCAAATCAAAGCCGAGAATGTGGCCGGCGGCGTCCGCTTTACCATTACCGTTCCAAACGTTGGATAAATAGGCCGCTCCCGTTAACGTTTTTTATACTTGTTTGTCATTTTCAGACTACCCTAAGGGCAATGAAAGCCCTGTCATCGCCTAAAAGCCTTGGTTGAGCCATGTTTTTTTATAAAAAGTTTAAGGAGGAGAACCCATGAAGGGCATTGCCTATTTAACCGAGGGTGACCCGGTCAACCATTTTCTGATGATCAAATCGGCCACTCGGTCTGTAGCGAGTACTGGCAAACCGTTTATGACGCTGATTCTACAAGATATCTCAGGGGATATTGAAGCAAAACTTTGGGACGCAACCCCCGAGGATGAAGCAACATATGTGGGAGAAGCTGTCGTCAAAGTAGAGGGGGAAATCACTTCCTTTCGCGGCAAAAAACAGTTGCGCATTCGCGACATTCGACTAGCAACCGAGCGAGATCCTTATCAGTTGAGTGATCTCGTACCGACTGCGCCGATTTCTGCCGCCGAGTTGACGGAAAAAATCACGCAATACATTTTTGAAATAAAAAATGCGGCCATGCAACGCATCACGCGCGCGCTTGTGAAAAAACACCAAAAAGCGTTTTTTGAATACCCGGCGGCGATGAAAAACCATCATGAGTATGTGTCTGGCCTCGCGTATCACGTCGTATCGATGCTCGATTTGGCTAAAGCCATTGCGTCATTGCGGCCGGAATTAAACACTGACCTCCTTTATGCGGGGATTATCCTACATGATATGGGAAAGGTCATCGAACTTTCGGGAGCGGGTGCAACGACCTATACACTGGAAGGTAAATTGCTCGGGCATATCTCCATTATGGTAAATGAAATTGCTGATATGGCAAAAACCCTTGAGATCGAAGGGGAAGAGGTCATTCTCCTTCAGCATATGATCTTAAGCCACCATTCAAAAGGCGAATGGGGCTCTCCAAAACCGCCGCTATTAATGGAGGCAGAGGTTTTGCATATGATCGATAATTTGGATGCTAAGCTGAACATGATGCACCGCGCGCTCGAACAAACCAAACCGGGTGAGTTCACCGAACGGCTCTATGCGATGGACAATCGTTCTTTCTATAAACCTAAGCTACAATCTGTTGGCGATAAAGTAGGGGCTGTTTGATAGAATTGCGTCATATTTTACAAATCTCCTTCATATCGTACTAATAAAGAAGGACAAGATGTGAAGGAGGAGAACGATGAATAAAAAAACCAAGCGCTCGTTATATTTGATCGGATTTCTCTTTGTGCTGTATATTCTTCAGCAGGCCGGTGTTTTAGGCGCTATGCTTTCTTATATCGGCGGTTTGCCGTTCTGGGTGGTTTTGGTGATGGCGGGCATACTGATTAGCTTCTGGCAATTCATGAGGCATTCCGATGACGAGGAAAAAGAAGACGAAAAATGGATTGAGGAACAAGGCCAGGTTTTTATCCGTAGAATGCAAGAAGAAAAAGAACGGCGTCATAAAAACATATCATAAATTACTAAAAAAGACCGGACCCATCATTGATGATGGTCCGGTTTTTCTTATTGGTAAGAAGTTTATCAGTTTTCAGGCTGACAAAACGTCAATAGGAGACAGCCAAAAGGGTTGCTTCGGCAGGAAAGGGACTAACTACAAAGCAATTCATGTGTGGAAATAATATGCTTTTACTGATTGCGTATCAAAACGTCAGTGCGAAAGTGTCAAAACGATATGCTTTTGGCGAAAACGGCCCAAAACGCCGACTAAAAAATGCCAATTCACCGGATTGCGTATCATTTCAAGGCGATTCGTGTGCGGAAATAATATGCTTTTACCGTTTGCATATTAAAACGCTGGTGCAAAAGCGTCGAAATGATATGCTTTTGTTGAAAACGGCCAAAATTGCCGCCTAAAAACTTCCAATTCACTGGATTGCGTATCATTTCAAGACGGTTTGTGTGTAGAAATAATATGCTTTTTCCGATTGCGTATCAAAACGGCCGATCGAAAGGATCAAAGTGATATGCTTTTGGCGAAAACGGCCCAAAACACCGACTAAAAAATGCCAATTCAGCCGATTGCATATTAAAACGCTGGTCCAAAAGCGTCAAAATGATATGCTTTTGTTGAAAACGGCCGGCTTTCAATCGCCTGTTTCATATTGGGAAATAACACCAAAAAGTCATTAATGCCAAGCCGATCGAACATTTTAGCTTACGGTTGGCGAAAATGCTGTCAGATAAGACATGCCGAGAAAAAATATAATGGACTTTCACTTCTTCCATCGGTTTCGGTCATTACTTAGGGTCTACTGAATAACAAAAAAATGTTGATTTAACAAGGGTTTTTCACTTTTTTGTCGAATTTATATGCAAGGGTATGATTCGGAAACTCATCAAAAACCTTGCACTTGGAGGGACTAACTTTGTACGAACATCATGCCGATCAACTCATCCTGCCACATGAATTTTTCCTGCCGTTTGGTGGACAATTAAATCCCAATAACCGTTGGGTGGTCTTGTCTAACCTCATCCCCTGGTCAAAAGCTGAAAAAGAATATGTCAAGTCAC